>NZ_JZDQ02000036.1 GCF_000960475.2 Nocardioides luteus
TTTTCGTGTCAGGATGCGCCGACTCGACGGGGTGCGGGTCAGGCCGGGACCGGGTCCTTGGCCAGCCGGACGGGGAGGCGGTCGAGGCTGTAGACGACCGAGAGGTCGCGCCAGCCGAGCTCGCCGGGGTCGTCGGTGGCCATGGAGAGGTCGGGGAAGCGGCGGGCGAGGCCGGTGAGGGCGGCACGGAGCTCCATCCGGGCGAGCTCGGCGCCGACGCAGCGGTGCATGCCGTGGCCGAAGGCGAAGTGCATGGTGTCGGCGTTGCGGAGGTCGAACTGCTCCGGCCGCGGCACGACCGCGGGGTCGCGGTTGGCGCCGGTGAGGCTGACCAGGACGACCGCGCCCTTCTTGACCGGCACGCCGAAGAGGTCGTGGTCCTCGCGGGCGAACCGCGGGAACGCGATCTGCACCGGGCACAGGTAGCGGAGCAGCTCCTCGACCACCTTGTCGACCTCGGCCCGGTCGCCCGACCGCAGGATCTCGTAGGCCTCGGGGTTCTGCATCAGGACGTAGGCGCCCATGGAGAGCATCGAGGCGGAGGTCTCGTAGCCGCCGAGGAAGACGCCGTCGGCGAGGCCGCCGAGCTCGACGTCGTCGTACTCGGCGCCCTTGGTGCGGATGATCTCGCCGATCATTCCGTCGCCGGGGTTGGCCCGCTGCTGGCGGACCTGCTCGATGAGGAACGTCCGGGTCTCGGTGGCGGCCCCGAAGGCGCCGGCACCGCCCTCGGAGAGGTCGAAACGGGCCATGCCGAGCTTGTGGAACTCGTCGCGTACGTCCTCGGGCATGCCCAGCAGCTCACAGATCACCCGGAAGGGGATCTCGAAGCCGAAGCGCTGGACGAGGTCGACCTCGGGGCCGTGGGCCTCCATGTCGTCGAGGGCGTCGGTGACGATCCGGTCGATCATCTCGTTGAGCCGGCCGAGGCGGCGCATGGTGAACTCGGGGGTCAGCAGTCCGCGGAGCTTGGTGTGGTCGGGCGGGTCGGTCATGCCGAGGCCACCGATGCCCTCGGCGTCGGTGCGCTTGCGGGTGCCGAGCAGGTGGCGCATGTCGTTGGAGTAGGCGTTCTTGTCCGCCAGGACGTGCTTGGACTCGGCATGCCCGGTGACCAGCACGATGTCGAGGCCGAGCACCGAGCCGAGCTTGGTGACCGGCGCCTGCTCCCGGCTCTCGGCGAGCAGCGGGACCGGGTCGACGCCGTCACGGCGCAGCGGGAAGGTCAGGTGCTCGGGGATCTTCCGCAGCGTGGTGATGTCGGGGATCGGTGACTCCTTGCCCCGCATCGCGAACTGCAGGGCAAGCTTGCGGGCACGCTCGGTCAGCGGTCGCGTCATCGCCCGTAGAGAGGAACTGACCAGGGCAGCAATCGGCATGCGGCCAGTCTGGACCATCCTCAGACGACGGTCATCAGGAATACCCCTGGTTTGAGGGTGTGTCCTGAATCACCCCCGAGATCACCCGTGGAGGACGGTCCGGAACAGCGCGCACGTCTCCTCGATCGCGCGCTGCGCCGCCTGCGAGTGATGGCCCATCGCGAAGAAGCCGTGGATGAGCCCGTCGCAGTGGTGGTAGGTCGTGGGGACCCCCGAGCTCTCCAGCGCCTTGGCGTACGCGATGCCCTCGTCCCGCAGCGGGTCGAACTCCGCGGTCACCACCACCGCCGGCGCCAGACCCTCCAAAGACCCCTTGATCGGGCTCAGCCGCGGGTCGGAGCGGTCGGCGTCGCCCACGTAGTGGTCCGAGAACCACTTCATGGTCGGCAGCTCGAGGAAGTAGCCGTGGCCGTTCTCCGCGTAGGAGGGGTAGCCGCTGGTCATGTCGGTCGCCGGGTAGATCAGCAGCTGGCCGACGAGCTCGCGCCCCTCGGTGCGGAAGGCCTGGGCCACGGCGGCGGACAGGTTGCCACCGGCGCTGTCGCCGGCGACCGCGACCCGGCCGTCACCACCGAGCGTCGCCGCGTTGTCGCTGACCCAGCGGGCGGCCGCCACTGCGTCGTCGTAGGCGGCGGGGTATGGGTGCTCGGGAGCGAGCCGGTAGTCGACCGCGACGACCACGGCGTCGCAGATGGTGGAGAGGTTGCGGGCCTGGTCCTCGTGGGTGTCGAGGTCGCCGACCACCCAGCCACCGCCGTGGAACATCACGATCGTGGGCAGCGGGCCCTGCGCGATGGGCCGGTAGATGCGTACCGGCATGTCGCCGGCCGGCCCTGGGATCACCGATGGCTCGACCGAGCCGACCGGTGGAAGTGGGACGCCCTCGCCCAGCGCACGGTAGAGCGCGCGTGCCGTCGGCGGATCGTAGGACTCCAGGGGCTGGCCCTTCGCGAAGAGGGTGAGCAGGTCAGCGATCTGGCTGTCGAGCGGAGGCATGGCGTCAGTCATATCGGTAATCGCCAAAATGTGTCGAGCATCACGTTCTACTGATGGGACCGATTTGTCGAACGCGGCCGGGAATAACCATTCGACACGGGTGCCAGACTGGAGGGCTGTGGGACATGTGGATGTTGCTGGGGTGCGGTTCCAGCTGCCTGACGGACGGGTGCTGCTCGACGACGTCTCCTTCCGGGTGGGAGAAGGCGCGAAGGTCGCGCTGGTCGGCGCCAACGGCGCCGGAAAGACGACGCTGCTGCGGATCGTCACCGGCGAGCTGACCCCGACGGCCGGGTCCGTGGTGCGCTCGGGTGGTCTCGGGGTGATGCGGCAGATGGTCGGCAGGGGCTCCTCGACCGTCGGTGAGCTGCTGCTCTCGGTGGCACCCGCGCGCGTGCGCGAGGCCGCCGCGGCGGTGGAGGCCTGCGAGCTGGAGCTGATGTCGTCGGAGGACGAGCGGCTGCAGATGCGCTACGCCACCGCCCTGGCCGAGTACGCCGACGCGGGCGGCTACGACATCGAGGTCGTCTGGGACGTCTGCACCATGGCCGGGCTCGGGGTGCCCTACGACCGCGCCCGCTACCGCTCGCTGGACACCCTCTCCGGCGGTGAGCAGAAGCGCCTCGTCCTGGAGTATCTCCTCCGCGGCCCCGACCAGGTGCTGCTGCTCGACGAGCCCGACAACTTCCTCGACGTGCCCGGGAAGATGTGGCTCGAGGAGCGCATCCGGGAGTCCCCGAAGACGATCCTCTACGTCAGCCACGACCGCGAGCTGCTGGCGAACACCGCCACCCGCGTGGTGACCGTCGAGCTCGGTTCGGCGGGCAACCTGGTCTGGACCCACCCCGGTGGCTTCGAGAGCTACCACGCCGCCCGCACCGCGCGGTTCGAGCGCTTCGAGGAGCTGCGCAAGCGGTGGGACGAGGAGCACGCCAAGCTGCGGGCCCAGATGCTCATGTACAAGCAGAAGGCGGCCTACAACTCCGACATGTCCTCGCGCTACCAGGCCGCGAAGACGCGGCTGGAGAAGTTCGAGGAGGCCGGGCCGCCGATCGAGCAGCCGCGCGAGCAGCAGGTCGTGATGCGGCTGCGCGGCGGCCGGACCGGCAAGCGCGCGGTCGTGTGCGAGTCGCTCGAGCTCACCGGCCTGATGCACCCGTTCGACCTCGAGGTCTGGTACGGCGAGCGGGTCGCGGTCCTCGGCTCCAACGGCTCCGGGAAGTCCCACTTCCTGCGCCTCCTCGCCGGCGGCGGCTCGATGCCCGACAAGGAGCACGAGCCCGTGGGCGAGGTCGTGATCGAGCCCGTACGCCACCGCGGTGTCGCCCGGCTGGGAGCCCGCGTGCGGCCGGGCTGGTTCGTGCAGACCCATGCCCACCCGGAGCTGGTGGGGCGTACGCTGCTCGACATCCTGCACCGCGGCGACGTCACGCCGGACGGGCGTGGACGCGCCGGGATGGGCCGGGAGGCCGCCTCGCGGGTGCTCGACCGCTACGAGCTCGCGCACGCCGCGGAGCAGACCTTCGACTCGCTCTCGGGCGGGCAGCAGGCGCGCTTCCAGATCCTCCTGCTGGAGCTCTCGGGCGCCACGCTGCTGCTCCTCGACGAGCCGACCGACAACCTCGACGTCCAGTCGGCCGAGGCGCTGGAGGCTGGGCTGGAGGCGTTCGAGGGCACCGTCATCGCGGTCACCCACGACCGCTGGTTCGCCCGCGGCTTCGACCGGTTCCTGGTCTACGGCGCCAACGGCGACGTCTACGAGTCCCCGGAGCCGGTCTGGGACGAGACGCGAGTGGAGAGGTCACGATGAGCGAGCTGGTGATGGAGCGGGTCGACCCGTTCGACGACGACGCCTTCGACGCGTGGTACGACGTGATGACCGCGTCGTGGCTGGACGTCCGCGGCCCCGACGCGGACCTGTGGGCCCGTGAGGAGCAGCGCGTCGAGCTGCAGCAGCAGAGCGGGAAGAGCGACCGTCGCGCCTACCTCGGGCGCGTCGGCGGGGAGGCGGTGGCCGCCGCCTGGGTCGCGATGCCGCTGCTCGACAACCTGCACCGTGCGACGCTCGTGGTGGCGGTCCTGCCGGCCCACCGTCGGCGTGGCCATGGCACCGCTCTGCTCGACCACGTCGAGGCGGAGGCCCGCGCCCAGGGACGTACGTCGTTGACCGGTGAGGTCTGGTGGCCCTGGTCGCTCGGCTCCGGCGGCGAGGGCTCGCCCGGCCGCGACTTCGGGGTCGCCCGGGGCTATGCGCCCGCGCTGGTGGAGGTACGCCGCCTGCTGCGGCTCCCGGTCCCGGACGGCGTCCTCGACCGGCTGGCGGCGCAGGCAGCCGAACGGCATGCCGGCTACACGCTGCGCTCCTGGGTCGGCCGGGTTCCCGACGACATCGTGGAGAGCTGGGCGGTGCTCGACGCCAGCCTGGAGACCGAGGCGCCGACCGGCGACCTCGACGTCGAGGCGCCCGAGCCCGACGTGGCGCGGGTGCGCGAGACCGAGGAGCTGGTCGCGGCCCAGCAGCGGACCCTCTACCACTCGGTGGCGCTGGATCCGGAGGGCCGCGTCGTGGCCTACACGGTGATCGGCTACTCGAGCCAGGACGGTAAGAGCTATCAGTGGGGGACGCTGGTCGAGGCGGCCCACCGCGGCCACCGGCTCGGGCTGGCGGTGAAGGTCGCCAACCTCCGGCTGCTCCAGGCCGAGCGCCCCGAGGTGCCGACGTTGACGACGTACAACGCCGAGGTCAACGCCCACATGATCCAGGTCAACGAGGCCATGGGCTTCGAGCCGGTCGAGTGGCTGTGCAGCGTGCAGAAGCAGGTCTCCTGACCGCGAACGCCTCATCCCCGGTCAGAGACCGGGCATGAGGCGTCGTGGCCGGTTGGCACCCCGCGACGCTGAGGCCCTGCGGACCCCAGCGTCACGCGGGGAGATCAGGAGGCGTCGGAGTCCAGCGTGACCTTCGCGGTCTTCTCCTCGCCGTTGCGGGACCAGGTGACCTCGACCTGGTCGTTGGGCCGGTAGGAGCGGACGGTCGCCACCAGCGAGTCCGACCCGGTGATGATGTGGTCGTCGACCTTGGTGATGATGTCGCCCTTCTCCAGGCCGGCCTTCTCGGCGGTGCTGCCGTCGCTGACCTCCTGGACCTGAGCGCCGGTGACCGAGGTCTGGCCGTTCTGGGCCGCGGGAGCGTCCGAGACGGAGATGCCGAACTGGGCGTGGGTGGCCCGCTCTCCCTTCTCGAGCTGCTCGACGATCGGGTTGATCTCGTCGATCGGGATGGCGAACCCGATGCCGATCGAGCCCGCGTCCTCGCTGCTCGCGCCGCCGCCGGAGCGGATCGAAGCGTTGATGCCGACGAGGTTGCCGTTGAGGTCGACGAGCGCGCCGCCCGAGTTGCCCGGGTTGATCGCCGCGTCGGTCTGCACCGCGGGGTAGACGGTCGCGGCGCCGTTCTGGTCGACACCGACGTTGACCGGGCGGTCGAGCGCGCTGACGATGCCGGTGGTCACCGTCGAGTCGAGCCCGAACGGGGAGCCGATCGCCACGACGCTCTGGCCGACGGTGAGGTTGGAGGACTTGCCGATCGTGATCGGGGTCAGGCCGGTCACGCCCTTCGCCTTGATCACGGCGGTGTCGGTGAGCGGGTCGGTGCCGAGGACCTCGGCGGGGGCCGACGTACCGTCGTTGAAGTCGACCGTCACCGTGCCGCCGTTGGCGGCCAGCTCGACCACGTGGTTGTTGGTCAGGATCGTGCCGTCCGAGGAGAGGACGACCCCGGAGCCCGAGCCCGAGCCCTGCTGGGAGCTGACCTCGATCTTCACCACGGAGGGGAGCACCTTGGCCGAGACCTTCTCGATGCTGCCCTCGGGGGCCTTCGCGTCGACGACCTGGGAGGTGGCCGGGGTGTTCGCCCCGCCGGGGCTGCCCTCACCGTCGAGGGCGCCGTAGATCGCCGCGCCGCCGACACCGGCTGCGCCACCGGCGACCAGGGCGCCGGCCAGGACCGCGGCGACGAGACCGGCACGGCCGCCGGCCCGCTTCTTGGCAGGGGTGCCGGGCACCGGCGGCATGACGGAGGTCTGCGCCGGCGAGGGCGCGAACGGGCCGGCGGGAGGCTGAGTGGGGCCGGCGGGAGGAGCCGGGGGAGTCCACTGCGGCGGGGTCCCACTCGGCTGCTGAGGAGGGAGTTCGGTCATGTCTTCGAGTCTGGCCAGCATCCCTGTGAACCGGCTGAGACAGCGCTATGCGGTCACGAAGAGATGATTCAGGACCCCGCGAGGAGTCCTACGACCGGGGCGAACGCCTCCATCAGCTCGTCGCCGACCAGGAGGTAGGAGATGCCCAGCCGCTCCCGGCGCTCGCGGAGCTGGTCGGCCATCTCCGCCGGCGAGCCGCTGACGACACCGACGGCGCCCTGGGCGGCGAGCGCGGCGGGATCGAGCCGGCCGGCCAGGTAGCGCGGCACGACGTCGCCGACGGCCATCAGGTTCATGTTGAGCTCGGGAGTGCCGGCGTCGGGACGGTCGGCGGAGCGTACCTGGTCGACGGCGGCCCGGACGGCCAGCTCCTCGGCGTGGAACGGGATGCCCAGGGCGGCGATGTCGGCATGCTCGCCCGCGATCCGCAGCATCCGCGGACCGCCGCCGGCGACGAGGATCGGCACCTGCTGAGGAGCGGTCCCATAGGGGAGCACCGAGGCTTCGACGGCCCGGTGGTGAGGTCCGTCAACGGTGACGGTCTCGCCGGCGAGGAGCCGCTTGATCAGGTGGATCGACTCCACGAGCCGCTCGACGCGTACGCCGGGGCGGTCGAAGCCCAGTCCCAGCATCGCGTTCTCGCGCTCCGAGTCTGGGCGTCCGGCGCCCAGACCGAGCTCGAAGCGGCCGCCCGAGAGCACCGAGAGCGTGGCCGCCTCCTTGGCGACCTGGACGGGGTGGCGGAAGTCGTTGGCCAGGACGTACGTCCCCACCCGCAGCCTCGTGGTCACCGCCGCGGCGGTCGCCAGGGCGGGGAAGACGGCATGGCCGAAGGACACGTTGTCCGGCATCACGAGCGTGTCGTAGCCCGCGCTCTCGACGCGGCGGGCGAGGTCGGTCCAGGCGGCGCCCGTCGCGGTCTGGGCGGCGACGACGCCGAAGCGGAAGGGTCTGGTCTCAGGTGTGGTGGTCATGCCTCCAGGCTCGACCTGATGGGCCGCAAGCGGATCCGTCCGCGGGCGGTGGCGGCGTACGCAGATCTGCGCAGCCGCCTACTCGTCCTCGATCCGCAGGGTCAGCTGCTTGAGCAGCGCCGCGAGCTCCGTACGCCGCTCCGGGCTCAGCGTCTCCAGCAGCCTGGTCTCGGCCTCGCCGCGCAGGTCCATGGCGCGCCGCCAGATCTCGATGCCGGCCTTCGTCGCCTCGACGCTGATCTTGCGCCGGTCCTCCACCGATGCCGTACGCCGCACCCACCCGGCCTTCTCCATGCTGTCGAGCCGGCCCGTCATCCCGGCGGGACTGATGTCGAGGTCCTTCGCCAGGGCGGTGGGCGAGGCGTGGCCGGGGGTGTCGCGGATCATCAGCATGTGGAGCGTCTTGTACTCGAAGTCGGCCAGTCCGACCTCGCTCGCCGCCGCCGCGCGTGCGTCGTCGAAGAACTTCGAGATCAACCCGATCCGCACCGTGATCGCCTCGATCTCGTCGTCGAAGTCGACGTCGATCCAGTGGTCGCGCCACCTCGCCACGTGGCGGTCGGCCCGGTCCTCCGTGTCCGCGCTTCGCGCGGTCACTCCCTCGCTCGGCGCGAGCGGACGAGCAAGCTCGCCGCTCGACCTCGCTCCGGTCGTCTCGCCGGGCGTCTCGGAGGAAGTTCGCGTCGCGGGCATGCGCCGATCCTACCTTCGGCGACCGAATAATTCGTTGACGAATAGTTCGCCAGCGAAGTAGCTTCCCGACATGACCGTCATCACCGAACCGCCGACCGGGCGTCGCTCACCGCTGAGGCACCGCAACTTCCGCCGGCTCGTGACCGGTACGGCGTCCTCGCAGCTGGGCAACGCGATCACCCCGGTGGCGCTGGCCTTCGCCGTGCTCGACCTGGGTGGCACGGCGACGCAGCTCGGCTTCGTCGAGGCCGTGTTCGCGGCCTGCCAGGTGGTGACCACGCTGGCCGGGGGAGTGCTCGGCGACCGGGTCTCGCGCAAGGTGATGATGGAGGGCACGGCGGCGATCAGCGCCGTCGTGGTCGGGTCGCTGGCGGCGACGATCATCCTCGGGGTCGCCACGATCCCGTCGATCGCGGTGATGGGTGGCCTCGCGGGTGTCGTCGCCGCGCTCAACCAGCCCTCGGCGATGGCGATGACCAAGGTGGTCGTGCCCGCGGAGGACCTCGGCGCCGCCGTCTCCCTCCGGTCGCTGCTCCAGACCACCGCGGCGACCATCGGCTACGCCCTCGGTGGTGTGCTCGTCGCGGCCGTCGGCCCCGGGTGGGCGATCACCGTCGACGCGGTCACCTTCGCGATCGCCGCCGTCGCCTACGCCGGCATGCGGGTGCCCCACGAGCGCCCGCCCCACAAGGCCTCGATGCTCGGCGATCTCGCCGAGGGCTTCCGCGAGGTGATGCGCCACTCGTGGCTGTGGTTCCTCATCCTGCAGGCCCTGCTCTACCACCTGTTCTGGTCGGGTGCGCACAGCGTGCTCGGTCCCATCGTCGTGGGCGAGGGCGTCGGCCGCACCTCGTGGGGCTTCGCGCTCGCCGCGCTGATGGCAGGCTTCATCGTCGGCGGCCTGTTCTGCCTGAGGTTCCGTCCGCGCCGGCTGCTCTCCGTCGGCGTCTGCTTCCTCGCGATGACCGGCCTCTTCCCGGTCGCGATGGCGGTCTCGGACACGCTCTGGCCGATCGTGATCGGCGCGTTCCTGCACGGCTTCGGGCTGCAGGTCTTCGACATCTTCTGGCAGATCGCGATCCAGCAGGAGATCCCCGAGGAGAAGCTCTCCCGGGTCTACGCCTTCGACACCGTGGGCTCGTTCGTCGCCCGCCCCGTCGGGCTCGCGCTGGTCGGCCCGGTCGCCGTCGCGGTGGGCTTCGACACCTGGCTGCTCGTGGTCGCCGCGGTGATCTCCGGCAGTGCGCTGATGTCGATCTCCTTCGCGGGCGTACGCAGCCTCGAGCGCGCGCCCGACCAGCCCGCCTAGAGCGGGAGGCCGAGCGCGACCAGGTCCCTGCGGAGCTGCTCGGCCCCGGTGAAGTGGATCGCCTGCATGCCGAGAGCCGCGGCGGCGGCCACGTTGGCGACGCTGTCGTCGATGAACGCCAGCCGCTCCAGCGGCATCCCGGCGCGCTCGGCGACCAGCCGGTAGATCGCCGGGTCCGGCTTGGCCAGGCTCACCTCGCCGGAGACGACGACGTCGCGGAGCAGCCCGATCACGTCGTACGTCGCCGGGGCATGCGGATAGAGCTCGGCCGACCAGTTGGTCAGTCCGAGCTGCGGGAAGCCGGTCGCGGCGAGCTCGCGGACCAGCTCATGGGTGCCGGGGACCGGACCCAGCAGGGAGAGCGGGAAGTTGTCGACGTACGCCGCTCCGGCTGCGACCCACTCGGGCGCCTCCTGCTCGAGCACCGTGAGCGCCTGGGCCCAGGTGCGGCCGGCGTCCTGGGCGTAGTTCCACGCGCCGAAGTCGTAGGACTCGAGGAAGGCGCGGGCGTCGGCGTCGCCGATCCCCTCCGCGATCGCCGGGAGCGGGTCCCAGCGGATCAGCACGTTGCCGAAATCCCAGACGACCCCGTCCACGTTAGTCATGTCGCTCCTCGCGCTGCCCGTCTCGAGTCGGCGCAATCCGGTCCTCCGCGCTTCGCGCGGTTACTCCCTCGCTCGGCGCGAGCGGACGAGCAAGCTCGCCGCTCGGCCTCGCTCCGGTCGTCTCGCTTCGCTCCGGTCCGTTTGCGCCGACTCGAGCCTGGCTAAGCGCTCGTCACGCCCAGCGAACGTCGCGCGGGACGAAGTTGAGACCGCGCTCGCCGGTGTAGATCTGCTTCGGACGCGCGATCTTCTGCTCCTTGTCCTGGACGAGCTCCAGCCACTGGGAGAGCCAGCCCGGCGTACGCCCGATGGCGAACAGCACGGTGAACATCTCCGGCGGGAACTCCAGGGCCTCGTAGATCAGGCCGGAGTAGAAGTCGACGTTCGGGTAGAGCTTGCGCTTGACGAAGTATTCGTCCTCGAGCGCGATCTTCTCCAGCTCCTGGGCGATGTCGAGGAGCGGGTTCGTCCCGGTGACCTCGAACACGTTGTAGGCCTGCTGCTTGATCAGCTTCGCCCGCGGGTCGTAGTTCTTGTAGACCCGGTGGCCGAAGCCCATCAGCCGCTCGTTGCCGGCCTTGACGCCCTCGATGAAGGCGGGGATGTTCTCGACCTTGCCGATGCGGCGCAGCATCCGCAGCACGGCCTCGTTGGCGCCACCGTGGAGCGGGCCGAAGAGGGCGCCGACGCCGGCGGCGACCGAGGAGTAGGGGTCGACCTGGGTCGAGCCGACGCTCCGGACCGCGTTGGCGGAGGCGTTCTGCTCGTGGTCGGCGTGCAGGATGAAGAGCGTGTCGAGCGCCTTCTCGATGCGCTCGTCGGGGGCGTACTTCGACTCGCTCATCTTGAAGAGCATGGAGAGGAAGTTGCCGGTGTAGGACAGGTCGTTGTCCGGGTAGACGTAGGGCTTGCCCTGCGCGTGCCGGAAGGCCCAGGCGCCGAGGGTCGGCATCTTGGCGATCAGCCGGATGATCTGCAGGCGACGGTTGTCAGGGTCGGAGATGTTGGCCGCGTCCGGGTAGAACGTCGACATCGCACCGACCGACGCCATGAGCATGCCCATCGGGTGGGCGTCATAGCGGAAGCCCTGCATGAACTCCTTGATGTTCTCGTGCACGAACGTGTGGTAGGTGATCTCGTGCACCCACGCGTCGTACTCCTCCTTGGTCGGCAGCGCGCCGTGGACCAGGAGGTAGGAGACCTCGAGGAAGTTGGAATTCTCCGCAAGCTGCTCGATCGGATAGCCCCGATATTCGAGGATCCCCTTGTCGCCGTCGATATAGGTGACGGAAGATCGGCATGAAGCGGTGTTGACGAAACCGGGGTCATAGACCGCCAGGCCGGGCCCCTCTTCGTTGTTAGCCGGGTCCGCGGCCTTGATCTTTCCCAGGTCGGCGGCGCGGATGGTGCCGTCGGTGATCGGGATGTCGTACTCCACCCCGGTGCGGTTGTCACGCACTGTTAGAGATTCGGTCACGATCAGTAACGGTAACCCTCTTGAAATCGCCTTCGTAACTCGGCGTCCCACCCATTGGCCGATTTCGACTCAGAGCCGGAACTTGTCCCGCGCCGGTTTCGTGTCGCCGGCCGGCTCGTCGTCGCCGAACCGGGTCAGCGCGTCGCGCAGCCGATGAAGGTCGAGAACGGTCTTCACCGACCGCCCGTCCTGGGTCTCGTCCTCTCCGCGGAGCGCGCGCAGCGCCTCCTGGACCTCGGTCTCGCTCGGCTCCCCTGTCATGGACACATAATCTAGGTGTCCGGGCCAAGAGCGCCTAGTGCGACTCCGCCACTGTCTCAGGGTCGGTGCCGTGGGCCACCCGCCACAGCAGCACCGCGACCGCCGCACGCTGCCGTCCTCGGCCCTTGGCCGGCGAGTAGCCGAGCTGTCCGCTCAGCCAGGTCAGCCGCTCCTGCAGCGTCGAGTGGTGCACGTGGAGCATCGCGGCCGACTGCCGCAGGCTCGGCTGGTCCAGCACGGCGTGCAGCGTGTCCACGACCCAGGGATGCCCGGCGAGCAGCTCGTCGAGACGTCGTACGTCACCCACCCCCGCCGCCTCCTCGGCACTGATCCGCTCGGCGATGACGGCCAGCGCGCCGAGGTCCTCGTAGCGGACCACGGCGGGCGCGAGTCCACCGACCTCGCCGGCCAGCCGGAGGGCCGTCCGGGCCTGCTCCAGCGCGGTCGGCAGCCGCATCGGGTCGGACGCGGTGGCTGCTCCGGCGCGGACACCCTCCGGGATGGTGGCCGCGCCGGGAAGGAGCGCGACGACGAGGGCCCCGACGCTGCTGATCAGGGTCGCCCGCAGGTTGGCGGAGGGGCTCAGCACGACCGTGACCGGGCCGGTCAGGCCGAGTCGCGCGACCGCGTCCCGCCGGTCGGCCTCGGTGGCGTCGGGGTCGCACGCGATCCGGACCAGCCCGCCGGCCGAGGGGCTCGAGGAGCCGGTGCTGAGCGCCTGCAGGGCGCGGGCGGCGCGCTCGAGGATGAGTGCGTCGAGCGGACCGTCCTCGCCCGCGCGCTCGAGCCAGAGCCAGGAGCCGGGGTGGCCGGGGACCGGCTCGTGCCGCCAGTCGCCCTCGGTCGTGCCGGTCCGCGCCCGGCCGTCGGGGGCGAACCGTTTGACCACCGCCCTGGCGGCGTCGTGGAGGCCGGCCGTGGCGCCGGCGAGCGCCGCGGCGGCGCGTACGACCGCGGCGGTCGAGGCCCGCTCGTCCACGAGCCGGTCGAAGTGGTCGATGACGCGCAGCGCGCTGGCCGTGTCGTCGTCGACCACCTCGAGCTTGCCGATCAGATCTCGCACCTGAACCTCCCCGGCCTACTCTCGCCCACCGGAGCCGAGCAGGCCAGCGGATCAGCCCTCGAGCGCCCTGCGGACGAACTCGTCGCGGGTCGCGACCGAGGCGCGGGAGACCGCCGCGTGGCCGGCCATCAGGTCGAAGCCGTGGAACCCGCCGCCCCACATGTGCAGATCGACGCTGACGCCGGCCTCCGAGAGCCGCCGCGCGTAGGTCAGCGTCTCGTCGCGGAACGTCTCCGCCGAGCCGGTGTCGATGTAGGTGCGGGGGAGGCCGGTGAGGTCTGTGGCGCGTGCGGGTGCTGCGTACGGGGAGACGTCGGGGCCGCCGCGGCGCTCGCCGAGCAGCGCGGTCCAGCCGAACAGGTTGGCCTCGCGGTCCCAGACGCCCTCGTCGTCGAGCATCCGGCTGCTGTGGGTCTCGAAACGGTCGTCGAGCATCGGGCAGATCAGGATCTGATGGCTCAGCCTCGGGAAGGCGCGGTCGCGGGCGAGGAGTGCGGTGCCGGCGGCGAGGCCGCCGCCGGCACTCGCTCCCGCGATCATGATGCGCCCGGGGTCGATGCCGAGCTCGGCCGCGTTCTTGGCCGTCCAGACCAGGCCGGCGTAGCAGTCCTCCACGGGCGCGGGGTCGGGATGCTCGGGGGCGAGGCGGTACTCCACCGAGACGACCACGGCGTTGCCGGCCGCGACCTGGTCGAGGAACATCTCCACCCCGAGCCGGCGGTTGCCGATCACCATCCCGCCGCCGTGGGTGTGGTAGACCGCCGGGCGCGGCGGCCCGTCGGCGGCGGGGCTCAGGATCAGCAGCGTGATGTCGGGGTCGCCCTCCGGGCCGGGGACCTGGCGCTCCTCGACCGTGACGGCACCGCCGACGGTCAGGTCCACCGGCTCCATGCCGGGAAAGCCGTCGGCGCTCTGCTGCCGTGCCAGCGAGAGGGTCTCGGCCGAGAGGGACGGCATCGCCTGGCGTACTGCCTCGAGGACCGGTACGAGCTCGGGGTCGAACGGCGGTCGGGCGGGCGCGTCGCCGAAGATCTGGTCGGCGGTCGTCTCGGTCATGGGGACACTCCTTCGGTGAACGGGGGTGTACCCAGCGTCCTCCCGGTGTCATACCTCACGGAACCCGGCCTGTGGCGGGAATCACATCGATCGCTCCCGCCATCCGGCGGGCCGGGCCGCCGCCGGGCCTCCACCGGGCCTCCACCGGGTCGGGGGAGAAACCGATGTGCGGTCGAGGGGTACGCCGGGGGAGAATGGGTGACCTCATGTCCACCGACCAGCCTGCCGCCGTCTCCGTGGCGATCACCTATCCCGCCGAGCTCCCGGTCACCCAGCGCCGAGAGGACATCGCCGCTGCCATCCGCGACCACCAGGTCGTGATCGTCGCCGGTGAGACCGGGTCGGGGAAGACGACGCAGCTGCCCAAGATCTGCCTGGAGATGGGCCGGGGCTCGAACGGGATCATCGGGCACACCCAGCCGCGCCGGATCGCGGCACGCTCGGTCGCGGAGCGGATCGCCTCCGAGCTCGGCACCGAGTTGGGCGACCTGGTCGGCTATCAGGTGCGGTTCACCGACAAGTCGTCGGCCGCGAGCCGGATCAAGCTGATGACCGACGGCATCCTGCTCGCCGAGCTGCAGCGCGACCGCGACCTGCGCCGCTACGACACGATCATCATCGACGAGGCCCACGAGCGGTCGCTCAACATCGACTTCCTGCTGGGCTACCTGCGCCGGCTGCTGCCGCGCCGCCCCGACCTGAAGCTCATCATCACCTCGGCGACGATCGACCCGGAGCGGTTCGCGGCCCACTTCTCCGACGTGAGGACCGGCGAGCCGGCGCCGATCATCGAGGTCTCCGGGCGCACCTACCCGGTCGAGGTCCGCTACCGGCCGCTGATGGAGCTCTCCGAGGAGAATGGGCCCGAAAAGGACGGCGAGGGCGAGGTCGTCGTCCGCGACCAGACCGAGGCGATCGTCGACGCGGTCAAGGAGCTCTCCGCCGAGGGGCCGGGCGACGTGCTCGTCTTCCTGCCGGGCGAGCGGGAGATCCGGGACGCGGCCGACGCGCTCGGCGATGCGCTGGGCCTGAACCGGGGGCGCCCCTCGACGGGTCTCGTCGAGATCGTGCCCCTGTTCTCGCGGCTGTCGGCCGCCGACCAGCACCGTGTCTTCTCGCCCCACACCGGCCGCCGGATCGTGCTCGCGACCAACGTCGCCGAGACCTCGTTGACCGTCCCCGGGATCAAGTACGTCGTCGACACCGGTGTCGCCCGGATCTCGCGCTACTCCGCACGCACCAAGGTGCAGCGGCTGCCCATCGAGCCGATCTCGCAGGCCTCCGCGAACCAGCGGTCGGGACGTACCGGGCGGGTCGAGGCGGGCATCGCGATCCGGCTCTACTCCGAGGAGGACTACCTCGGGCGACCCGAGTTCACCGACCCGGAGATCCTGCGTACGAACCTGGCCAGCGTCATCCTGCAGATGGCCTCCCTCGGCCTGGGCGACATCGCCCGGTTCCCGTTCGTGGAGGCACCGGACCGGCGCAACATCACCGCCGGCGTACAGCTGCTCGAGGAGCTCGGCGCGATGCGCGGGCAGCGGCTGACGAAGCTGGGCCGGCGGCTGGCCAGGCTGCCGATCGACCCGCGGCTCGCGCGGATGGTGCTCGAGGCCGAGCGGCTGGGCTGCGTACGCGACGTCATCGTCGTCGCGGCCGCCCTCTCGCTCCAGGACCCGCGTGAGCGGCCGGGGCAGGACCACCCCAAGGAGCAGGCGCAGGCCGACCAGCTGCACGCCCGGTTCAAGGACGAGACCTCGGACTTCCTCACCTGGCTCAACCTGTGGCGCTATCTGAAGGAGCAGCAGCACGAGCTCTCCTCCTCGGCGTTCCGGCGGCTGTGCAAGCGTGAGTTCCTGCACTACGTCCGCGTCCGGGAGTGGCAGGACCTGGAGTCGCAGCTGCGGCAGGTGTGCCGGGAGATGAAGATCGACCTGGGCAAGGGGCACCGCGACGTCGGTCACGACGACGGCGAGGACAAGGCTGCCTACGACGCCGACGGCATTCACCAGGCGCTGCTCTCCGGGCTGCTCTCGCACATCGGGGCGCTGGAGGAGCGCGACTCCAAGGCCGACGCGGCACGGGCCCGGGAGAAGCGGCGGCCGGGACCGCGGGAATACCTGGGCGCCCGGGGCGCGAAGTTCGCGATCTTCCCCGGCTCGGCGCTGCACCGGAAGAACCCGCAGTTCGTGATGTCCGCCGAGCTCGTCGAGACCTCCCGGCTCTGGGCCCGCCAGAACGCCTCGATCAAGCCCGAGTGGGCCGAGCGCCTCGGCCGTGACCTGGTCAAACGCACCTACTCCGAGCCGCACTGGTCGCAGAAGCGCGCCTCGGTGATGGCCCGGGAGAAGGTCACCCTCTACGGCGTCCCGCTGGTCGCCGACCGTCCTGTCGCCTTCGGCAAGATCGATCCCGAGCTCTCCCGCGAGCTCTTCATCCGGCATGCGCTGGTCTATGGCGAGTGGCGTACGAATCACCGCTTCCTCCGCGACAACGCGAAGCTCATGGAGGAGGCCGAGGAGCTCGAGCACCGGGCCCGCCGCCGCGACATCGTGGTCGACGAGCACGCGCTCTTCGACTTCTACGACCGCCGGCTGCCGGCGGACATCGTCTCCGGTGCCCACTTCGACCAGTGGTGGAAGCAGGCCCGGCGGGAGACCCCCGATCTGCTCACCTTCGACCTCTCGATGCTCACCAACGACGCCGCCGGAGAGGTGACCGAGGCCGACTTCCCGGCCGAGTGGGACGCCGGCCCGCTGACGTTCTCGCTGAGCTACCAGTTCGAGCCGGGTGCGGCCGACGACGGGCTCACGATCGATGTCCCGGTCGCCACCCTCAACCGCGTCGGCGCCGACGACTTCTCCTGGCTGGTGCCGGGGCTGCGTGAGGAGCTGGTGACCGCCCTGATCCGGTCGCTGCCCAAGCAGCTGCGGGTCAGCTTCGTGCCGGCTCCCGACAAGGCCCGTGCCTTCCTGAAGGAGACGCCGCCGGGGGAGGAGCCGCTGCTGACCGCGCTCGAGCGCTGGGCGCGCTCGACCGCGGGTGTGCACATCCCGCGCGAGGCCTGGGACTGGGACAAGGTGCCCGAGCACCTGCGGCCGACCTACCGGGTCGTCGGCGAGGACGGCCGGGAGACCGCCCGCGGCAAGGACCTGGACGCGCTCAAGGCTCCGCTCGAGGGCGAGTTCGAGGCCGCGATCGCCGAGGTCGCCGCCTCCGCGGGCCACACCCGCACCGGCGAGACTTCGTGGGTCTTCGGGTCGATCGAGGCCACGGTCACCGAGAAGCGCGCGGGCCACGAGGTCACCGTCTTCCCGTGTCTCTCCGACGAGGGCTCCACGGTCGGACTCGTCGTCGCCGGCTCCGCCGAGGAGGCCGAGGCGCGTCACCGTCTCGGTGTCGTCCGGCTGCTGCTCCTGGCCCTGCCCGACGTCGGCAAGCAGGTCGTCGACGGGCTCTCCACCATGGAGAAGCTCGCGCTGGCCGGGTCGCCCTACCCCAGCGCCGCCGAGCTCGTCGAGGACTGCCGCGCCGCCGTCGTCCGCCAGCTGGTCGATGCCCGTCCGCTGCCGCGGACGCAGGAGGCGTACGCCGCCGTGCTGGCCGCCGCAGGCACCCCGGCCGACCTGGTCGCAGCCGTGCGTGCGGTCCTGGCCGACGTGATGCGGGCGCTCGAGGCCTACCGCGAGACCGACAAGGCGCTCTCCGGGCGGGCCGACATGTTCCAGCTCCCGGCCCTGACCGACATGAAGGACCAGCTCGCGCGGCTGGTCCACCGCGGCTTCGTGGCCGAGGCCGGTGCCCAGCACATCCGGCGCTACCCGACCTATCTGAAGGCCATCGTCGAGCGCCGTCGCAAGCTCGACGCCGACCTGCGCGCCGACCGCGCCACCCACGACCGGATCGCGTCGCTCCAGGACGCCTACCTGCATCAGGTCGAGGCGCTTCCCGAGGGCCGGCCGCCCGGGCCGAGGCTGCGACAGGTGCGATGGATGCTCGAGGAGTACCGCGTCCAGCTCTGGGCCCAGCACCTCGGCACCGCCGAGAAGGTCTCGGACGCGCGGATCCGCAAGCTGCTCGGCTGATCGACCCGTCCGATCAGGATGCGCCCGGCGATCACGGTGGCTACGCTCGTAGGGATGCCCAGAGAGTTCCATTCGCCGATACGTCCCGGGGACGGCTTCTTCGACTCCCTCCTCGGGGGCAACGACCCTGCGCTGGTGCAGGAGGCGGCCGACGCGGCGGCGACGGCGCTCGTGCGCGGCGCGCGGGAGAGCGAGGATCCCGCGGTCGCCGAGCGGATCCTCCACCTGGCCGAGTCCGAGGGCATCGAGACGATCGCCGAGGTCTGGTCGAACTCGCCGGCGGAGTCGCTGGCCGGCTGCCTGTGGCGGCTCTACCTGCTCCGCAGCTGGGTCTACGCCGACCCGGTCGGCGCCGCGCGCGAGTTCGAGGCCGGGCGGGCGAAGGCCCAGGTCGCGCAGGTCGTGGCCGGGGTCGCGGAGCCTCCGGGACCGGAGGAGCTCAAGGCGATGGTCGACGAGGTGCTGCGCGGCATCGCCGGCAGCGACTTCGCCGTGGTGCTCCTTCGCGCTGCGGCCTTCTCCCGCGTCATCGCCGCCGGGCGCGCGGCCCTGGACCCGGATGCGGCCGCCAAGGACGTACGCAACATGCTGCAGCTCTCCGAGCAGCTCGAGGCCGCGGGACATGCGGAGCTCGATCACCGGCTGACCTGAGGTGTCGCCATGCGTGCGGTAGCCTCCTGCTCGCTTTGATGTGGCTGAGGTTGGCGGCACCGTTACACTGGTGGCCGAACACGTCGGGCTGCGGCAGCCCCGGGTCCCAACTTCAGCCGCTACGAGCGGCCTTGCGCCGTGAGGCGCTCCCGGTCCGGCGTGTTCATCTACTTTGTCGATGTTCCTCGGGACGGGCGGCCACGCAGCCACCGACCGAGGAGCCGAAGTGACCGACACCCACCCCGCACCGAACGAGGGTGCCATCTCCTACGATCCCGAGATCGGGGACGGCAACGCCGACCCGGGCGAGGTCGTGTGGGGCTGGGTTCCCTACGAGGACGACGCGACCCAGGGCAAGGACCGGCCCGTCCTCGTGATCGGGCAGAAGGCCGGCGTACTCCTCTGCCTGATGCTGACCAGCAAGGACCACGACCGCGACGAGGCCCAGGAGGCCCGCTACGGCCGGCACTGGATGGACGTCGGCACCGGCGGCTGGGACCGCCAGGGCCGGCCCTCCGAGGTGCGCCTGGACCGGCTCATCCGGATGGACCCCGCAGACGTACGCCGTGAGGGCGATGTGCTGGCCAAGGAGATCTTCGACGATGTGATCAAGGCCGCACGCGATCACCTCGCCTGAGGTCTCCGTCGCTGTGCTTTCTCAGGAAGTGTCCAGGTACGTATCGTAAAGTGAATCGCTGGTAAACCGGGTCTGTGGTTCGATCGCAGACCCGGTCCTGGTGTTGAGATGGAGGAAATGGTGCGGCGCACGCGGCTGGCAACGGCGCTTCTGGTGACGGTTCTCTCGGCGTCCCTCGCCGCCTGCGGCGGTGATCCGTCAGCGAAGCCCTCGCCGAGCACCACGACCAAGCCACCGGCCAAGGTGAAGCTCGTCTTCGGGGTCTCCGGCCACAAGACGCTGGTCGACACCTACAAGCAGCTGGCCGCCGAATACACCCAAGAGGTCCCCAACGTCACCGTCGAGGTGAAGTCCTGGCCGACCGCCGACCAGCTCGCCGCGGCGGTCAGCAGCGGGGAGAAGGTCGACGTGGTGCTCACCCCGCGGGCCGATGTCGCCACGTTCGCCGAGGACAAGCGGATCCAGCCGGTCGACACCCTGCTCGAGGCCCGCAACGTCGACTTCGGCGACAAGTACTCCCGCGAGGCGATGGAGGACTTCTCCGTCGAGCGCCGGCTCGAGTGCATGCCCTACTCGGTCTCGCCGCAGGTGGTCTACGTCAACACCGGGCTGATCGACTTCGACGCGATGAAGGACGAGGGCCTGCCCACGCCCACCGTCCGCGCCGACGGCTCGCTGCGCGGCTGGAGCCTGGAGCAGTTCGGCTCGGTGATGAAGTACGCCACCGAGCACCACAAGGGTGTCCGCGGCACCTACGTCGAGCAGAACCTCTCCGCGCTGATGCCCTGGCTCGCCGGTGCCGGTGCGACCCTCTTCGACGACCCGCTGGCTCCGACGACCACGGCGCTGGAGGACTCGGCCGGTGCCTACGAGGACCTGGTCGAGACGCTCACCCAGCCCAACGTGCTGGCCACCCCGAAGGATCTCCACGGCCGCACCCCGTTCCAGGCCTTCAAGCAGGGCCGCCTGGTCGCGCTGGCCGGTGACCGCTCGCTGGTCTCCGACCTTCGGGCCACCGAGGGGATGGAGTGGGACGTGATGCCGATGCCAGGCGGCAACGGCACCACCGGCGACTACGCCGGCCTCTGCATGGGCTCGGACGCCGCCGACCCCGACGCCACCGCCGACTTCCTCACCTACCTCATCTCGACCGAGTCGGTCGTGAAGATGGTCCGCACCGGCCACTTCGTGCCGGTCAACTCCGAGGTCGGCTACGCCCCGGTCTTCACCCAGCCCGAGCGGAACCCGAAGAACGCCCGCATCTTCACCGACACCGTGCGCGACATGCAGGTCCTCCCCGAGGCCACCCAGCTCGCCCAGCTCCAGAAGGTCGCCGCCGTCGCCGTCCGCGGCTCGTTCGCGGTCACCGAGCCCGACCAGGTCGAGGACTTCGCGGTCCAGATCGACGAGCTCTCCAAGACCGTCTTCCCCCAGCACAACCCGTCGAACTCCCCGTCCCCCTCCACCTCACCCAGCTCTTAGCGGCCGAGAGGTCGCTGCGGCCGGCCGAGAGGTCGCTGCGGCCGGCCGAGACGTCACTGCGGCCGGCCGAGACGTCACGTACGTCGGTCGAGGCGTCGCGTACGTCGATCGAGACGTCGCGTACGTCGGCCGAGACGGCAGAGCCCTGCCATCTCGGCCGACGGGGCTGACGCTTCGGCCGACGGGGCTGACGCTTCGGCAGAACCGAGGTCCGGGGTCAGGACTCGAGATCCGCGCTTCGCGCGGTCACTCCCTCGCTCGGCGCGAGCGGACGAGCAAGCTCGCCGCTCGACCTCGCTCAGTTCGTCTCGGCGTGCAGGACGGCGTCGGTGAGGAGCGGGGCGGTGAGGGCGATCTGCCAGCCGCGGGCGCCGAAGCCGGAGAGGATCTCGATGATGCCGTCGAGGAGGGCGCCGGGGTCGCGGGTCTTCGGGGGCGTCCACATGGCGCGGCGCAGGAAGTCGGGGGTGAGCAGGTTCTCCGCGGGCAGGTTGCGGGCCTCGGCGAGCGCGTTGACGGACTCACGGGCCAGCGCGAGCCGTCGGGCGGCGACGGGGTCCTTGTCGGCCCAGGCGCGCGGCGGGGGAGGACCCTCGGCCCGCGGGGTCCGCACCGGGAGCTCGTCCTCGTCCATCGTGACCGCGCGGTTGAGCGCCTTCACCCAGGAGGTCGCGTAGCGTTCGGCACCGCGGCCGTGGAACCCCTTCAGCGCGAGCAGCGAAGCCTTGTCCTGCGGCAGCTCCTGCGCGGCGGCCACGATCGCAGCGTCGGGGATGATCCGGCTCGGGGTGACGTCACGCTGCTGCGCGATCCGGTCGCGCTCGGTCCACAGCTCACGTACGGCGGCGAGACCGCGGCGGCCGCGGACCCGGTGCATGCCGGAGGTGCGCCGCCAGGCATCCGTACGCACCGGCGCCTCGAACCCGCGCAGCCAGTCGAACTCCTGGCGGGCCCAGGCGTCCTTCCCCGCCGCGACGAGCTCGTCGGCCAGCGCGTCGCGCAGCTCGACGAGCACCTCGACGTCCAGCGCGGCGTACTCGAGCCAGGCGTCCGGCAGCGGCCGGGTCGACCAGTCGGCCGCGGAGTGCTCCTTGAGCATGGTGAAGCCCAGCACCGTCTCGACCAGGGTGCCGAGCCCGACCCGCGGATAGCCGAGCAGCCGGCCCGCGAGCTCGGTGTCGAACAGGGCGGACGGATGCAGGCCGAGGTCGCTGAGACAGGGGAGGTCCTGGGTGGCGGCGTGCAGGATCCACTCGGTGCCCTCGAGCGCCTCGACCAGCGGCTGCATGGTGGTCAGCTCGATCGGGTCGATCAGCCAGATCCCGGCACCTTCGCGGCGCAGCTGGATCAGGTAGGCACGGTTGGAGTAGCGGTAGCCGGAGGCACGCTCGGCGTCGATCCCGACCGGTCCGGTCCCGGCGGCGATGGCCGCGGCGGCCTTGGCCAAGCCCTCGTCGGTGTCGGTCACCGGAGGCAGCCCGTCGCGCAGGGTCAGCAGCGGCGCCGGAGCAGCATCTTCTGGTGTGTCCGGCCCCGTCTCGGCCTCGGTGTTCTCTTCGATCACGCGCCTCGCTGCCCTCGCCGGCTCGGCATGACGGTGACGCCCTCCGGCACCGGAGGAAGTCCCGCGGCCGTGCAGAGCAGCTCGCCCCACGCCTCGGTGTGCGGTCGCAGGTCCAGCTCGCCGGACGGCGTGCCCACCGGTGTCCAGGACGCGCGGATCTCGATCTGGGCGGTGCCGTCCTCGTCGGCCATCCCGCCGTAGGACTCGGTGGCGACGCGGGTCACGGTGCCGGCCGCCGCGACGTGCGAGGCGCCGTGACCGGACAGCGCGTCGAGGAGCCAGGACCAGCCGACCTCGCCCAGCAGCGGGTCGCTGATGTGCTCGACGTCGATGTCGGCCCGGACGTACGCCACCAGCCGGAACGTGCCGGGCAGTCCGTGCACCGTGCCCCAGGCGTCGTTGCCGTCCGGGTCGTGCAGCAGGATCAGCCGTCCGGTCGCCACGTCGACGTCGTCGACGGTGACATCGGCCGACAGGGCCGCGGCGTACGGAGCGATCCGCTGGGGCGCCGGCATCTCCTCGGCCAGCACCTCGGGGCGGAAGGTCGCGGCGTGCATTCCTGCCGCGGCGGACCGGAACACGGCAGGACCGCTCTCCGGTCCCGCGGCGGGACGCGACTCTCCACGGACGACCATGTGAACAGGGTATGTCTTCTGCGCGATTCGCGATGTGCGTACACGCCGCACCGGATGGGACCATTGCCCGGTGGCCGCTGTGAATACTCCTGGGAAGACCTCCGACGTGCTCGCATCTTCCCCGTTCCTGCAGGCGCTCGCGGGGCAGAAGCCGAGCCGTACGCCGGTGTGGTTCATGCGCCAGGCCGGCCGCTCGCTGCCCGAGTACCTGAAGGTGCGCGAGGGCATCGGCATGCTCGAGTCCTGCCAGAACGCCGAGCTGATCACCGAGATCACCCTCCAGCCCGTACGCCGCTACGGGGTCGACGCGGCCATCTTCTTCTCCGACATCGTGCTGCCGCTGAAGGCGGTCGGGGTCGACCTCGAGATCAAGCCCGGTGTGGGCCCCGTGGTCGCCGAGCCGGTGCGCACCATGGCCGACGTCGAGGCGATCCCGGACCTGACCCCGGAGCACGTCCCCTACATCACCGAGGCCGTCCAGAACCTCACCGGTGAGCTGGCCGGCATCAACGGCGGCACCCCGCTGATCGGCTTCGCCGGCGCCCCGTTCACGGTCGCCTCCTACCTGGTCGAGGGCGGCCCCTCGAAGGAGTACGCCAAGACCAAGGCGCTCATGTTCGGTGCTCCCGACGTGTGGGAGGCCCTGATGCGCAAGATCGCCGGGATCTCCGCCGCGTTCCTCGAGGTCCAGGTCCGCGCCGGTGCCTCCGCGGTGCAGCTCTTCGACTCCTGGGCCGGCGCCTGCACGCCCGCCGACTACGAGCGCTACGTGCTGCCCCACTCCACCGAGGTGATGACCCGGATCGGTGAGCTCGGTGTCCCGCGGATCCACTTCGGCGTCAACTCCGCCATGCTCCTGCCGCTGATGGGCAGCGCCGGTGCCGAGGTCGTCGGTGTCGACTGGCGCACCCCGCTGGACTGGGCGATCGACCAGCTCGGCGATGGCTTCGGCGTCCAGGGCAACCTCGACCCCGCCCTCGTCTTCGCACCCACCGAGGTGATGCTCGAGCAGGCCGGGAAGATCATCGAGACCGGGCGCCGCGCCAAGGGCCACGTCTTCAACCTCGGCCACGGCGTCATCCCGAGCACCGACCCCGACCAGCTCGCCCGGCTGACGGAGTTCGTCCAGAGCTACGAGCCGGCCGAGGGTTGAGAGCGGGCAGCCGTCTCGGCGAGCAGATCGAGCAGGCTGCGCGCCCCCGAGGTCGTACGCGCGTTGTGCCGCTGCACCGCGACCATCGTCACCCGGGAGCGGTCCCCGGCGAGCGGGCGCACGGTGATGTGCCCGCCGGTCTCGCGCGGGTCGCCGACGACGCTGTAGTCGGGCAGGAGAGTGAGCCCGAGGCCCTCGCCGACCATCATCTTGCCCATCTCGGCGCCGTCGGTGGCGTGCCAGTGATGGGGGAGCCGGCGGCCGAAGACGCGGTGGGCGAAGCGGTACATCAGGTAGCCCGAGCGCATCCCGACGAACGGCTCCTCGCGGAGCTCGTCGACGGTGATCTCCTCGCGTGAGGTGAGAGGGTGGCCGGCGGGCAGGACCACGATCGGCCGCCCGTGGAGGAGCACCGTGC
Organism: Nocardioides luteus; assembly: GCF_000960475.2. Classification (GTDB taxonomy): domain Bacteria; phylum Actinomycetota; class Actinomycetes; order Propionibacteriales; family Nocardioidaceae; genus Nocardioides; species Nocardioides luteus_A. The sequence goes on from NZ_JZDQ02000036.1 coordinate 24,638, forward strand.
CCTCGACCGTCGGCGGCAGGTCGTCGCCGTCGAGCAGGTTGACCAGTCCGATGTCGATCGTGCCCTCGGTCAGGGCGAGGTAGATGTCCTCCTGCACCATCGTGCGCACCTCGACGCTCGTGCGCGGGTGCTCGTCCGCGAACCTCCGCAACGTCGGCAGCAGCACCGTCGAGGTGCCCGCATGGACCGTGCCGACCCGGACCGAGCTGACCCCGGCGTGCTGGTCGCCCGCCGCCAGGCGGAGCCGGTCGACGGCCTCGAGCACGTCGGACATGGAGTGGAGCAGGTCCTGGCCCTCGCGGCTGATCCGGGCGCCCGCCCGGCGTCGGTCGAGCAGGGTCACGCCGAGCTCGCGCTCGAGCTTGGTGATCGCCTCGCTCAGGGCCGGCTGGGAGATGTGGAGCTGCTCGCTCGCGCGGCGCAGCGAGCCGTGCTGGGTCACGGCCGCGATGTACTCCAGCTGCTCGATCCTCATGGCACTCCCTTGGCGGTGATCGGTCATCCCGAGCGGGTGATCGGTGATCGCTGGCGTCCAGCCGACGCCCACCCGCTCATTCTCTACTAATTTAGTCGACTAAGGATGCAAGGTTCCACGACACAAGACTGAGAGGGCGCGATGACCACAGAGGCTGTACGCAACGCCGCGGATTTCGATGCGGCACCCACCACCCCCGAGGGCTGGGTCGACCGGGCACGCGAGGTGGCCACCCGCCTCTCCGTGGACGCGGTCGCCCGTGACCGCGCCAACCAGGTCCCGACGTACGAGGTGAACCTGCTCAAGGAGAGCGGTCTGGTCACGCTGCTCGGTCCGGTCGAGCACGGCGGCGCCGGCCAGGACTGGACGACCGCGCTGCGCGTCGTCCGGGCGGTCGCCGCGGGCGACGGCTCGATCGGGCAGCTGCTCGGCTACCACTATCTGTGGGCCTGGGCGGCGCGACTGGTCGGCACCCCGGAGCAGATCGCCGCCGTCGAGCAGCTCTACACCGAGAACAACTTCTTCTTCGGCGGCGCGGTCAACCCGCGCGACGACGACCTGGTGATCAAGGTCGAGGGCGACGAGCTCGTCTTCACCGGTCGCAAGTCGTTCTCCACCGGCGGGCGCATCTCCGACCTGACGGTGCTCGAGGGCGTCATCGAGGGCACCGAGAAGCATGTCTTCGCGATCGTCCCGACCCAGCAGGAGGCCATCGTCTTCGCCGGCGACTGGGACAACCTCGGCCAGCGGCTCACCGAGTCCGGCGCCGTCGAGATCAACGGCGTACGCGTCCCGTGGGAGTCGGCGGCCGGCTACGTGAAGCAGGCCGACGGCTCGTTCGAGTTCCAGCCGCGGGTCTACAACACGCTCAACGTCCCGCTCGTCCAGATCATCTTCGCCAACTTCTACATCGGGATCGCCGAGGGTGCGCTGAAGACCGCGGCGACCTACACCCGCGACACCACTCGGGCGTGGCCGTACGCCGGCGACGTGAAGGAGAGCGCGAGCGAGGAGTTCTACATCCAGGAGACCTACGGCGACCTCACCTCCAAGCTGTGGGCGGCCGAGGCGCTGGTCGAGCGGGCTGCGACCCTGATCGAGGCGATCAACTCCCACGCCGACGAGGTCACCGAGCAGGAGCGCGGCGAGGCGGCGGTCGTGATCGCGGCGGCCAAGCAGGTCGCGATCGACGTCGGCCTCGAGATCGGCACCAAGGTCTACGACCTCACCGGCGCCCGGGCGACCTCCAACAAGGTCGGTCTCGACATCGCCTGGCGCAACATCCGCACCCACTCGCTGCACGACCCGGTGGCGCACAAGCGGGCCGAGGTCGGGCGCTACGCGCTGCTCGGCGAGATCCCGGCACCGACCTGGTACACGTGAGGGGGCGGCGTTGACGACACTCGACAACACCTTCCTGACCCGGCCCACGATCAGGACGGAGCGGCTCGACAAGCTGCGCGCCCGCTTCGCACCGGTCTTCGAGGAGATCGCGGCGGGAGCCCTCGAGCGCGAGCTGTCCGGAGAGCTGCCGACCGAAGCCGTCGACCGGCTCAAGCGGGCCGGTTTCGGCGCCGTCCGGGTCCCTGAGGAGTTCGGTGGCGCGGGCGCGACCCTTCCGGAGCTCACGCAGCTCTGGATCGACCTGGTCGCGGCCGACGCCAACCTCGCCCAGGCGCTGCGCGGGCACTTCGCCTTCGCGGAGGACCGGCTCTGGCACCACCGCGCCGGGACGTCGCAGGAGATCTGGTTCGAGCGCTTCGTGTCCGGTGAGATCGCCGGGAACGCGTGGTCGGAGGTGGGCTCGACGACCATCGACACCCAGCAGACCGTGCTCACGAAGCGGTCGGACGGGACGTACGTCCTGAATGGGTCGAAGTACTACACGACCGGGACGATCTTCGCGGAGTGGGCCGACGTCTACGCCCTGCTGGACGAGCCGGGTGAGAAGCAGTTCGTCATCGCGATCACCGACGCCCGGGAGAACGGCGTCACCACGACCGATGACTGGGCAGGCTTCGGCCAGCTCGGGACGGGGTCGGGGACGACGACGTTCGAGAACGTCACCGTGCGGGCCGAGAACGTGCTCCCGTTCGGGGAGCGCTACCCCTACCAGACCGCGCTCTACCAGCTGAACCTGCTGGCGACGCTGGCCGGCATCGCCCGGGCGGCGACGGCGGACACGGTCGAGGCGGTGCGGGCGCGGGAGCGCAACTACTCCCACGCCAACGCCGCGCGGGTGCGCGACGACCCGCAGGTGCTCGCGCGCGTGGGTGAGATCGCCTCGGCGGCGTACGTCGTGGAGGCGGCGACCATCCGCACCGCGACGGCGCTGCAGGAGAACGCCGACCTGGCCGGCTCCGGGGACCGGGAGGCGATCGCGGCGGCCAACGAGCTCGCCGAGCTCGAGTCCTCGGCGGCCCAGGTGGTCGTGACCGAGCAGGTGCTCACTGCGGTGACGAACCTGTTCGACACGCTCGGCGCCTCGGGCACGGAGCGGGAGCGGGGCCTGGACCGGCACTGGCGCAACGCCCGCACGGTCTCCTCGCACAACCCGCGCATCCTCAAGGCGAAGGTCGTCGGTGCGCACCTGGTGAACGGCACCCCGCCGCCGTACGCCTGGGCGATCGGCACGACCTCTCGCCCCACCGCCTCCTGATAGGCGGCACCTATCACGGGATCGGGTCTTCCGGTGGTCCACATCGGGAGATCCGGTCTCGCGATCTGTTTAATCAGATAAGTTTAATAGACATTCGCGATCCAAGGAGACCAGCATGACTTCACCGGCAACCGAGCCCCTGAAGTTCGCCTACTGGGTGCCCAACGTCAGTGGCGGCCTGGTGGTGAGCAAGATCGAGCAGCGCACCGACTGGAGCTACGACTACAACAAGAAGCTCGCGCAGCTGGCCGAGAAGAACGGCTTCGAGTACGCCCTCTCCCAGGTGCGCTACATCGCCTCCTACGGCGCGGCCTACCAGCACGAGTCGACCTCGTTCTCCCTCGCGCTCCTGCTGGCCACCGAGCGGCTGAAGGTGATCGCGGCCGTCCACCCGGGGCTCTGGCAGCCCGGCGTGCTCGCCAAGTGGCTGGCCACCGCCGACCACATCTCCGGCGGCCGCGCGGCCGTCAACGTGGTCTCCGGGTGGTTCAAGGACGAGTTCACCAAGCTCGGCGAGCCGTGGCTCGAGCACGGCGAGCGCTACCGCCGCTCGGAGGAGTTCATCCGCTACCTGCGCGAGATCTGGACCAGCGACGCCGCCGAGCTCAACGGCGACTTCTACCGGCTCCACGACTTCGACCTCAAGCCCAAGCCGCTGGCCAGCGAGGGCCGGCCGCACCCGGAGATCTTCCAGGGCGGCAATTCCTCCGATGCCAAGGGCATGGCCGGCCGGGTCTCGGACTGGTACTTCGCCAACGGCAACACCCCCGAGGGCCTGGCCGCGCAGATCAAGGACGTCAACGCGGTCGCCGGGCCGCTGGGTCGCCGGGTCCGGTTCGGCATCAACGGCTTCATCGTCGCCCGCGACACCGAGAAGGAGGCGCGCGACACCGTCCGGGAGATCATCGACAAGGCCGACCGTGAGGCCGTCGAGGGCTTCGGCTCCGCGGTCAAGCAGGCCGGGCAGTCGACCGGCGACAAGACCGGGATGTGGCAGGACTCCACCTTCGAGGACCTGGTGCAGTACAACGACGGCTTCCGCACCGGCCTGATCGGCACGCCCGAGCAGGTCGCGGAGCGGATCGTGGAGCTCAAGCGGGCCGGGGCCGACCTGATCCTCGGCGGCTTCCTGCACTACCTCGAGGACGTGGAGTACTTCGGCCAGCGGGTGCTCCCGCTCGTGCGTGAGCTCGAGGCGCAGCAGCTGGAGCCCGTGGCTTGAGCACGACGGAGATCTCCCTGCTCGATGCCGAGACCGCGCCCGTGGTGGCGCGGCGGCTGGCCGACGAGCTCGCGCTCGGCGACGGCGCCCGCGACCGGGGCAGAACGCTGCCCCACGACCAGGTCAGGGCGTACGCCGCCGCCGGGCTCGGCGCGCTCACCGTGCCGCTCGAGTTCGGCGGCCCGGCGCTGCCGGCCACGTCCGTGGCCGAGGTGTTCCGGCTGGTCTCGTGGGGTGATCCCAACGTCGGCCAGGTGCCGCACAGCCACTTCGTCTTCCTCAACCAGCTGCGGCTGAACGGCACGCGCGAGCAGCAGCAGCGGATCTACAGCGAGGTGCGGGCCGGTGCGCTGGTCGCCAACGCACAGTCGGAGTTCGGCACGAAGCATGTGCGCGACATCCGGACGACGCTCACGCCGGGTCGGGAGGAGGGGGAGTGGTTGCTGAACGGCGAGAAGTTCTACTGCACCGGCTCGCTCTTCGCCGACTACCTCGCCGTCCTCGCCCGACGTGACGTCGACGGGCCGCTGCAGGTGGCGTGGGTCCGCGCGGAGAGCCCCGGCGTCGAGATCGTCGACGACTGGGACGCCGTCGGGCAGCGTACGACCGGGTCCGGCACCGTGCGCCTCACCGACGTCGTGGTCGCGGAGGAGTGGATCACGCCGTTCGCGGTCACTTTCGACGTACCGACGACCTACGGCGCCTTCGCGCAGCTGCTGCACGCGGCCATCGACGCCGGGATCGCCCGGCGGGCTCTGGACGAGGCCTCCACGTTCGTGTGCACGAAGTCCCGCCCCTACGCCGACGCGGTCGCGCTCGCCGGCGCCGAGACCGCCGCCCAGGACCCGCTGGTCGTCCAGGCCTTCGGCGAGATGGAGCTGGCCGTACGCAGCGCCGAGGCGCTCCTCGCCGAGGCAGGGCGGCGCGTGGACGAGGCCGACGCGGACCTCACCGAGAAGTCGGCCGCGGAGGCGAGCCTCGCCGTCGCGGCCGCCCGCGCGTCGACCGCCAAGGTCTCGGTCGACGTCACCAGCCGCCTGCTCGAGGTCTCCGGCGCCCGGTCGGCCCTGACGACGACCAACCTCGACCGCCACTGGCGCAACGCCCGCACCCACACCTTGCACGACCCGGCCGCCTGGAAGGTCCAGCACCTCGGACGCTGGGCCGTCGACCGCACCCCGCCGCCTCGGCACGGGCAGATCTGACATCCCTACATCCCACGCGAAAGGCAGTGATGAGCACCCTCACGTTCCACTGGTTCCTCCCGACCAACGGCGGCGACGGCCGTCATGTGATCGGCGGCGGTCACGGCGTCAGCGCGCTGGCGGCCGGCCGTCCCGCGACGGTGCCCTATCTCGGCCAGATCGCCCGCAGCGCCGAGCAGCTCGGCTTCGAGGCGGCGCTGACGCCGACCGGGGCGTGGTGCGAGGACGCCTGGGTGACGACCGCGATGCTCAGCTCGCTCTCCGAACGGCTGAAGTTCCTGGTCGCCTTCCGGCCCGACTCGGTCTCGCCCTACCTGGCCGCGCAGATGGCGGGCACCTTCCAGAACCTGTCCGGGCAGCGGCTGCTCCTCAACGTCGTCACCGGCGGCGAGGACCACGAGCAGCGGATGTACGGCGACTTCCTCGCCAAGGACGAGCGCTACGAGCGGTGCGGGGAGTTCCTGCACATCGTCCGCCGGCTCTGGGCGGGGGAGACGGTGACCTTCTCCGGCAAGCACCTCTCGGTGGAGAACGCCCGGCTCGAGCAGCGGCCGACGCCGGTCCCGGACATCTACTTCGGTGGCTCCTCGCCGGCCGCGCTGGAGGTCGCCGCCGAGCACGCCGACGTCTACCTGACCTGGGGCGAGCCGCCGGCGGCGGTCGCCGAGAAGATCGCCCGGGTGCAGAAGCTGGCCGCCGACCGCGGGCGTGAGCTCCGCTTCGGGATCCGGCTGCACTCGATCGCGCGCGAGACCGCCTCGGCCGCCTGGGCCGAGGCCGACCGGCTGCTCGAGAACATCTCCGACGAGGACATCGAGCGCGTCCAGGCCGGGCTCTCCCGCAGCGTCTCGGAGGGTCAGCGGCGGATGCTGGAGCTCAACCAGGGCTCGCGCGACGGGCTCGAGATCCACCCCAACCTGTGGGCCGGCATCGGCCTGGTCCGCGGCGGCGCCGGCACCGCGCTGGTCGGCTCCTACACCGAGATCGCCGACCTGATCGAGGCCTACCACGCCGTCGGGATCACCGAGTTCGTGCTCTCGGGCTACCCGCACCTGGAGGAGTCCTACTGGTTCGGCGAGGGCGTCCTGCCCGAGCTCGCCCGCCGGGGCCTGTGGTCCCACCCCGCCCCTGTCGTCGGCCGAGGAGCGGCGGTGCCGTTCGGCGCCGCCGCCCAGTAGGAGAACCCATGTCCGTCCCCCACAAAGCCACCGCCGACCCGAAGCGGGTCGCCCTCGCCGCATCCGTCGGCGCCACCATCGAGTGGTACGACTTCTTCCTCTACGGCACCGCCGCCGGCCTGGTCTTCGACAGGCTCTACTTCAACGGGCTCAGCGGCACCGCCGCGACCTTCGCCTCCTTCGGCACCTTCGCCGTCGGGTTCCTGGCCCGCCCGGTCGGCGGCCTGATCTTCGGTCACTTCGGCGACCGGATCGGACGCAAGACCATGCTGATCTGGACGCTCGTGATCATGGGCGTCGGTACGTCCCTGGTCGGGCTGCTCCCGACGTACGACTCCATCGGGGTGCTCGCCCCGATCGCGCTCGTGGTGCTCCGGATCCTGCAGGGGATCGGCGTCGGCGGCGAGTACGGCGGGGCGGTGCTGCTCGCGACCGAGTTCGCGCCGCACGGCCGGCGCGGGCTCTACGGCAGCTTCGCGCACATCGGCGTGCCGGGCGGGCTGGTGCTCGCCTCGGGAGCGTTCGCGATTGCCTCGCAGCTGCCCGACGCGGCGTTCCTGGCATGGGGGTGGCGGGTCTGCTTCCTGATCTCGATCGTGCTCCTCGCCATCGGCGCCTGGATCCGGCTCTCGATCATGGAGACACCGTCGTTCCAGGAGGTGCAGGCGGAGAAGAAGGTCTCCAAGCTGCCGGTCGGCGAGCTCTTCCGGCGTCAGCCGCGCACGCTGCTGCTCGGGATGGGGACCCGCTTCGTGGAGGGGTTCACCTACAACCTCTACTCGGTCTTCCTGCTCTCCTACGCCGTGGCCGACGCCGGCCTGAGCCGGTCCGTGGTGCTGAACGCGATCATGGCCGGCGCGCTGCTGGGGGTGGTCACGACCGTCGTCGCCGGAGCGCTGAGCGACCGGTTCGGTCGTCGCCCGGTCTACACCGTCGGGGCCGCCCTCGGCCTGGTGATCGCCTTCCCGGTCGCTGCCGCGGTCCAGTCCGGGGCGGTGGTGCCGTCGGTGGCGGCCTTCATCGGTGGGCTGGGCCTGGTCTACGGCACCGTCTACGGGCCGCTGGCGGCGTTCTGGAGCGAGCTGTTCGACACCCGCTACCGGTTCTCCGCGCTCAACGCGCTCTACCAGATCTCAGGAGTGGTGGCCTCCGGGCTGACGCCGCTGATCGCGGCCGCCCTGGTGGCGCTCTCCGATGACCGCTCGCTGTGGTGGGTGGCCGGCTACAACGTCGTGGTCGCCGCGATCAGTCTGACCTGCATGTGGCTGCTGCCGGAGACCCGTGGCGAGAGGCTGCGGGACACGGCGGTGGACGAGGCGCGGGCAGAGCCCGCGAGAGAGGTGGTGGCGTGATGTCCGGTCCGCTGCGTACGAATCAGGATCTGGACCCGGCCGCGCTGCGGCAGGCCTTCGGGGTCTTCCCCAGCGGAGTGGTCGCGGTCGCCGCCGTCGTCGACGGTCGCCCCGTCGGCCTGGCCGCGTCCTCGTTCACCTCGGTGTCCCTGGACCCGCCGCTGGTCTCGTTCTCGGTGGCCAGGACCTCGAAGACCTGGCCCGACCTGCGCCGCTCCTCGCACCTGGGCGTCACCGTCCTCGCCGAGCACCACGGCGAGGTCTGCCGCCAGCTCGCCGGCCCGGTCGACTCCCGGTTCGACGGGCTGGTCGTCAGCGAGACCGTCGACGGAGCGCTGACCCTGGACGAGGGCCTCGCCCGCTTCGACTGCACCGTCTACCGCGAGGTCGAGGCCGGCGACCACATCGTCGTACTCCTCCAGCTCCACGCCGCCGACCACGGCGCCGGCCAGCCCCTGGTCTTCCACCGCTCCAACTTCGGCAAGCTGGCCAGCTGACCCGATCCCGCCGAGCCGTCGGCTACGTCGGCCGAGACGTCACGTACGTCGGCCGAGTTGGCATCGCGGTGCCCACTCGGCCGACGGGGGTGACGCCTCGGCGGGGTTCACCTGGCCAGCAGACCTCATCAGCATCGCCTCAGGCATGGGTGGGAGACTGCTGGTGTGCGTGTCATCGTCGTCGGAGCGGGGATCGCCGGGCTGACCGCGGCCCGCGACCTGTCGCAGAAGGGGCACCGGGTCACGGTGCTGGAGGCCTCGGACCGGGTCGGGGGAAAGATCCGCGGGGAGTCCGTCGCCGGGCAGCTGGTCGACGTCGGTGCCGAGGCGATGCTCAACCGCCGCCCGGAAGGCGTCTCGCTGGCCCGGGAGCTCGGGCTCGAGGTCGTGCACCCGACGGATGCGAAGTCGTCGATCTGGTCGCGCGGCGCGCTGCGGCCGATCCCGCGCTCGATCATGGGCGTACCCCTCGACCTGCCCGCGCTGGAGTCGGCCGGTCTCCTCTCCGAGGAGACCCTGGAGGTCGTACGCCGCGAACCCACGCTCCCACCTGCGAAGACGGACGAGGACATCTCGGTCGGTGACTTCATCGCGTCCCGTTTCGGGGACGAGACGGCCGACCGCCTGGCGGACCCGTTGCTGGCGGGCGTCTACGCCGGCCACGCCCGCGCGATCTCGGTGAAGGCGGCCGCCCCGCAGCTGTTCATGCTGGCCGAGAAGGGGTCGCTGCTGGAGGCCGCCGCCGCGCTGCCGACCTCCGACGTGCCGGTCTTCGCCGGGATCGACGGCGGGATGTCCCGGTTTCCCGAGACCCTCGCCGAGGGTCTCGACGTCCGGTTCGACACCCCGGTCGACACCGTCACCCGGACCCCTCAGGGCTTCCTGATCGAGATGGGGGACGAGGTCGAGGCCGCCGACGCCGTGGTGGTCGCGACCCCCGCCCCGGTCGCCGCGAAGCTGCTCCGCTCGACCGCCCCGGCGGTCGCGCGCGAGCTGTCCGCGATCGAGACCGCGAGCGTCGCGGTGCTCACCTTCGCCTTCCCCGAGCTCCCCGCGGAGCTGGCCGGCAGGTCCGGGTTCCTGGTCCCTCCGGTCGAGGAGTGTGCGATCAAGGCCTCCACCTTCTCCTTCGCCAAGTGGGCGTGGGTGGGGGAGCGCGGCAACTACCTGCGTACCTCCGTCGGGCGCCACGGCGAGCCGCCCTCGGACGACGACGACCGGCTGATCGCCGACTCGTTGGCTGCCCTCGAGCAGATCGTCGGCATCACCGCCGCGCCGACCGACGTGCACGTCCAGCGCTGGCCCGACGCGCTCCCGCAGTATCCGGTCGGCCATCTCGACCGCGTCGCCAGGATCCGCCAAGGGCTCCGCGGGGTGTCCGGTCTCGCTCTGGCCGGCGCCTCCTACGACGGCGTCGGCATCCCGGCCACGATCGGCTCGGCCCACCGCGCCGCGGCCGAGATCGGGTGAATGCTCACCGAGGCGATGTCCTGAGCTTGTCGAAGGGTGACTCGGCGAGGCCTTACTGACCTCGTGGAACTCCGCGACGTCAGTGGCCGCTGACCGAGTCACCTCGGTCGACATCCCGCAGGAACGCGACGATCCCCGCGAGCGCCTCGGGCGCAGCCGGCGCGACCCCGGGCAGCGACATGAACCCGTGGAACGCGGTGTCGTAGTCGACCAGCGAGACCGGGGTGCCGGCGGCACGCAGCGCCTCCGCATAGCGGGTGCCGTGGTCGCGGATCGGGTCGTGCAGCGCGGTGATGATGTGGGCCGGCGGCAGGTCGGCGTGCGACGCGGCGCGCATGGGAGAGGCCTGCCAGGACTCGTCGCCGTAGCGCTCGCCCATGTAGAGGTGGCCGAACGTGCTCATCTGTGTCGAGGTGAGCACCGGCCCGTTGGCGTTGGCCGCCTCGGAGGGGAACTTCTCATACATCTCCACCGCCGGGTAGATCAGCACCTGCGCCCGCACCGAGGGTCCGCCCCCGTCACGAGCCATCAGCGAGACCACCGCCGCCAGGTTGCCGCCGGCGCTGTCGCCCATCACCGCGATCCGGGACGGGTCCCCGCCCAGGTCGGCAGCGTGCTTCGCGACCCACTCCAGGGCGGACCAGGCATCCTCGACGGCGGCCGGGAACGGATGCTCGGGGGCCAGCCGATAGGACGGCGCGACCACGATCGACCCGGTCTCGGCGGCCACGTGCGAGGAGACCCACGCGCTCTGCTCCGGTGTGCCCAGGCACCAGCCGCCGCCGTGGTAGTTGATGACGACCGGCGCGGCCTCGCCGACGCCGCGAGGCGTGTAGATCGCGAAACGGCGCCCGTCGACGTACGTCTCCCGGGTCTCGACGTCCGCGGGACGGCCGAAGAGGAAGGCGGTGACGGGTCCGGTGCGGAATCCCTCGCGCTGGGCGCGCAGGGCGATCATCTCCTCGGCGTTCAGCGGCGTCTTGACCAGGCGCTCCTGGAGGAAGGCGAAGATGCGGGTACGCAGCGGCAGCATGCGCTCACCATAGAGCCCGGTGGGCACCCGGTGACCGGCCTTGGCGCAAAATGGGGGCATGACCGACCCCCAGGCCGACATCAAGTCCAACGCAGCCAAGATCAACGAGCTCAACGAGACCATCCGCTACACGATGTGGTCGGTCTTCTCCCTCGAGGAGACGCTCGGCGACGCCGACCGCAAGGCCGAGGCGGTCGAGGTCGAGGAGCTCTTCGCGGCCTTCGCCGAGGAGGACATCGTGGTGCGTGGCACCTACGACGTGGCCGGCCTGCGCGCCGACGCCGACGTGATGTTCTGGCTCCACGCCGACTCCTCCGACAAGCTCCAGTCGGCCTACCACCGGATCCGCCGCACCACCTTCGGTGCGCGCCTCGTCCCGGTCTGGTCGCAGATGGCGCTGCACCGTCCCGCGGAGTTCAACCGCAGCCACCTGCCGGCGTTCCTGGCCGACGAGCGCACCCACGACTACGTCGCGGTCTACCCGTTCGTCCGCTCCTACGAGTGGTACCTCCTCGACGACAAGGAGCGCCGCCGCCTCCTCGCCGAGCACGGCCAGATGGCGCGCGACTACCCCGACGTCCGGGCCAACACCGTCCCCTCCTTCGCCCTCGGCGACTACGAGTGGATGCTGGCCTTCGAGGCCGACGACCTCTCCCGCATCGTCGACCTGATGCGCCACCTCCGCGGCTCCGAGACCCGCCGCCACGTACGCGAGGAGGTGCCGTTCTACACCGGTGCCCGCGTCGACGTCGCCGACCTCCTGGAGCGGCTTCCCTGACCCCTCGGACGCGTCCGGGAAATTCGCTGTCCGCCCCCGTACGCCTCCACTAGCCTTTTCCGTCGCGGTGGCTCGTGCTCGGGTTCGATTGCCGATCCCGTCATGGTCGCCTGATCTCCGAACGACCGCGGGAGGGCAGAAGTGTGGGGATGACGATCCCGGGAGAGCTGGACTTCGTTCTCGACCTGCTCGGTTACGAGTGGCCGAACGTCGACGAGGACGCGGTCCGTGACGCCGCACAGCTGGTGCGCGGCCTGGAGGCGGACCTGCGGGGCACCCTCGATGACCTGCAGGTCCGGGTCAACGAGCTCGGCGACGGAGCCAAGGCGCAGTCGACCAACGCGCTGATCCGGGCCTGGACCGAGAACCGCACCTCCAACATGGACGCGGTGCTCGACGCGCTGCCGGGGGTCGCGACCGGGATCGACATCGCCGCCGACGCCATCGTCGCGCTGAAGGTGAAGGTGATCGCCGAGCTGACGATCACGGCCGCCCAGATCGCGGCGGCCGCGGCGACCGCCGTGGTCACCGCCGGCCTCAGCGTCGCCGGCAACGCCGCACTCATCGCGGTGCGGAAGAAGGCGCTCGACATCGCCACCGACCTCGCGATGGAGGAGCTGATCGGCCAGCTCGCCTCCATGGTGATCGAGCCGTTGACCGGCACGATCGCCGAGCTCGCCATCTCGATCGCGGAGGCCCCGTTGGTGACCGACGGCGACGCGACCGCGGCGACCGAGCTCAGCTACGACGTGATGGAGCAGATCGCCTCCGCGCTCAACGACTGCGGCGCGGACCAGTACGAGCTCTGTGCCACGTTCGCCGCCGAAGTGTCCGACCTGCCCTTCTTCCAGTCCTAGGAGTACCTCGATGGCCAGAAAGATGGATGACGTCGTCGAGGAGCTCCGCGAGGCGGCGACCAAGGCTCTCCGGGACGTCGGACACGCGCTGAAGAAGAACGCCGACGACGTCGCCGACGGGATCCGGAAGCACGCGGATGCCCGTCGCGACCTCGACAGCGACATGGCGCGCTCCGGCTCCGACCGTCCGGGTGGCAACACCCGCGACTCCACGACCACGGACGGCTCCTCGCGCGACGGAGGCCGGGACCAGCAGGGCTGTGGTGACCCGGTCGACGTGGCCACGGGCGCGGTCTTCCTCCAGTGGAACGACCTGACGCTCCCGGGTGACCTCCCGCTGATCCTGAGCCGGAAGCATTCGAGCGACTGGACCTACGGCCATTGGTTCGGCCCGTCGTGGTCCTCGACGTTCGACGAGCGGATCGACGTCCACACCGACCTGGTCGGGCGGCGTTCGGCGGTCGTGGTGGCCGCGGACACCAGGGCCCATGTCTTCAAGAACCTCAGGCCCGGCGAGTGGACCCGGCCGGTCGCGGGCGGGGCGCTGCGGCTGCAGGTCAGCGAGGCCGGTGAGTATCACCTGCTCGACGAGACGACCGGCGAGACCCGCCACTACGCCGGCATCGGCGGCCCGGGTGGCACTGCGTGGCTGTCGTCGATCACGAACGCCTCGGGTGATCGGATCCGGTTTGCGCGCGACGAGCTGGGTGCTCCCACGGAGGTCACCCACAGCGCCGGCTACCGGGTGCAGGTGGCCACCGGCGGAGACCGGGTCACCGGGTTGTCGGTGACCCGGCCCGACGGCGCCGACGCGGTGCAGGTGGCGGGCTACCGCTACGACGCCGACGGTGACCTGGCCGGGGTCGTCAACGGCTCCGGCGAGGAGATGGAGTTCGCCTACGACCAGCACCGTCTGACCCGCTGGGTCGACCGCAACGGCACGGTCTACGACTACGTGTACGACGCGCAGGGCCGTTGTATCAGTCAGGGCGGCTCGGACGGCGTCATGCGCAACACCTTCGAGTACGGAGAGCCCAACGCGAGCGGTCTGCGTGAGACCCGGGTCACCGACTCCCGCGGCCTCGCCACGGTCTTCAAGATCAACTCCCGCTTCCAGGTCGTCGCCACCATCGACCCGCTCGGCGGCGCGACCAGCTCGGAGTGGAGCGAGCAGAACCAGCTCCTCGCCCGCACCGACCCGCTCGGCCGCCGCACGACCTTCGTCTACGACGGCGCCGGGAATCTCACCGAGGTCACCCGTCCCGACGGCAGCCAGGTCACGATGGAGTGGGTCGACACTCCTGCCGGGCCGCGGATGGCCCGTCAGACGCTGGCCGACGGCTCGGTGACGACGCTGGGCTACGACGAGGCCGGGCGACGCACCTCGACCACGGACGCCACCGGTGCGACCACCTCGTTCGGTTACGGCGCCGACGGTCATCTGGCCTCGGTCACCGACCCCCTCGGTCGGGTCCGCACCATCGAGACCGACGCGGCCGGTCTGCCGCGTCGGGTCGTCGAGCCCGACGGCCGCTGGGCCGAGTTCGAGCGCGACCACCTCGGGCGGGTAGTCGCCAGCACGGACGCCCTGGGCACGCGCACGGCCTACTCGTGGACCGCCGACGGTCAGCTCGCCTCTCGGGTCCTCCCCGACGGCTCGAGGGAGACCTGGACGTACGACGGCGAGGGCAACCCGGTCTCCTACACCGACCCGGCCGGTCGCACCACGATGACCAGGTTCACCCACTTCGACATGCCTGCCGAGGTGATGGCACCCGACGGCACGACCACGCGCTACACCTACGACCCCGAGCTGCGTCTCACCTCGGTGACGAACCCGCAGGGCTCGGTCTGGTCCTACGTCTACGACGAGGCCGGTCGCCTCACGACCGAGACCGACTACAACGGCCGCACGCTGACCTACACCTACGACACCGCCGGCCAGATGGTCGAGCAGGTCAACGGCGCAGGTCAGCGGCTGGTCTACGGCTACGACATCCTCGGCAACGTCGTCTCCGAGCAGGCCGGCGACCAGACCACCACGATGGCGTACGACCCGATCGGCCGTCTCCTGCGTGCGACCTCCCTCGGCGTCGATCTCGTCATCGAACGCGACCCGCTCGGCCGGGTGCTCGCAGAGTCGATCAACGGTCGCACGCTGGTGAAGGAGTACGACGCGCTGGGCCGTCCGACGCGGCGTACGACGCCCGCGGGCGTCGAGACGACCTGGGACTACGGTGCCGGCCCCGCGCCGGAGCGGATGACCGTCGCCGGCCACGAGATCGCCTTCGAGCACGACCTGGCCGGCCGCGAGACCCGGCGTACGACCGGCGACCTCGTCCTCGAGCACACCTGGGACCTTCTGGGTCAGCCCCTGACCCAGCGCGTCGAGCGCACCGCTGCTTCCTCGCCGGTGGATGTGCTCCAGGAGCGCACCTACGCCTACGCGTCGGCGGGTCGTCTGATCGGGGTCGAGGACCGGCTCACCGGCGCCCGACGGTTCGAGCTCGATCTCGCCGACCAGATCACCTCGGTCGCGCTCGACGGCTCGGTGACGGAGTCCTACTCCTACGACCCGCTCGGCAACATCACCCGCTCGGCCGCCGACGGTGGCGACGCGGAACGCCGTGAGTACGACGGCAACCTCCTCGCCCGTGCCGGTCGCAGCCGTTTCGCCTACGACGACCAGGGACGCCTCGTCCGCCACACCCGGACCCGGCTGTCGGCCAAGCCGGACACGTGGCTGTACGAGTGGGACGCCAAGGACCGTCTCGCGGCCGTACGAACTCCCGACGGCACCCGCTGGACCTACGTCTACGACGCACTCGGTCGCCGAACCGCCAAGCGGCGCCACGACGAGGCCGGTGCCATCGTCGAGCAGACCGTCTTCGCCTGGGACGGGCTCACGATGGTCGAGCAGACCTCTGCCGACGGGAGCACCACCGCATGGGCCCACGACGGCCAGCGTGCCCTCGCCCAGGTCGAGCTGACCCAGGACCAGGCGGACGCCCGGTTCTTCGCGATCGTCACCGACCTCGTGGGCGCGCCGTCGGAGATGCTGACCGCCGACGCCGAGCTCGTCTGGCATGCCCGTCGGACCATCTGGGGAGCCCCGCGCGACGACACCTCGGCGCCGACGCCGCTGCGCTTCGCCGGTCAGTACGCCGACGCCGAGACCGGCCTGTACTACAACAACCAGCGCTACTACGACCCGGCCACGGGCCGCTATCTCAGCCAGGACCCGCTCGGTCTCCTTCCGGCACCCAACCCGAACACCTACGTCCGCAACCCACTGATGTGGGCCGACCCGCTCGGTCTGGCGCCGAGCGCCTGCAAGAAGAACGCCCAGGAGCTACGGGACAACCTGAACGCGGACGGACGACCGCCTCAGCCCGGCGAGGCCGCTGCTCACATCGTCCCCTCCACGGCGTCGAACGGCCATTGGGCGCCGGGCGCGCGGGCGCGGCAGCTGCTGCACTACTACGGTGTCGACATCAACGGCGCCGCGAACGGTCTGCCCCTGGGACACCCCTCGCCGCACAACTACACCCACCGCGGCAACTTCCTCACGCGGGTCGAGCAGAGCCTCCTCCAGATCGAGTCGGCCGGTATCCGCAGAGGAGCGAGCGTCGATCAGATCGGCGCCGCGATGGAGAACCAGCTGCGGGTCATCGGCCGGGCGGTGGCCAGCGAGCTCGCAGGTGGCTCGCCGGCTCCCGGCTCGGTGTGGACGGGATAGGTTGGGCCGGTGGTCTCTGTCTACGCGATGCTCGCCCGTGGCAACGACGCTGCTCTGCACGTGCTGGTCCAGGACCAGACCTACGCGAACTGGCTGTTCGACGGGTTCCCGAAGGACCCGCCGGCGACCATCGCCGCCTACTGGGAGTCCGACGAGTCGCTGCGGCGTACGGAGTTTCCGTCGTTCGCCCAGGGATACCCCGTGCTCAGCAAACGGGTCGCGGATGCCGTTCGGGACGAGTTCGGCGAACACGGATACTTCATCCCGGTCGACCTGCGAGGTGAGGGGACCGGGGCCTACGAGATGTACGTGCCCACGGATCTCGTGGACTGCTTGGACCGTGAGCGCTCCTCGGAGCCGGAGGGCTGGCTCGAGATCATCCAGCGAGTCGTCTTCGTCCCGGACCGGATCCCGACAGCGGCTCCCGCGTTCCGCATCCCGGAGTCGCGGGAGTTCGTGTTCTGGAACGAATGGGCGGCGAAGAAGATCGTCGAAGCGGTGGGCGAGGACGACATCGAGGTTCGGTTGGTCTGGTCCGACGTTCCCGGCGCGACGCCTCACCCCGATCCGATGAACATCTGATCTGCTCGGCAGAGGTTGTGAAGCTGAGAGTGCCCCCTAGGCCACTCTCAGCTTCACGACTACCTCCGCAGCCGCGCCAGCGCGCGCATCCCGTGGTAGATCACGACCGCCGCGATGGTTCCGAGCGCGATGCCGGTGAAGGTGAGGTCGCCGAAGGTCAGGGTGAGGTTGCCGATGCCGATGACCAGCGCGACCGCGGCGGTGAACTGGTTGACCGGGTCGGCGAAGTCGACCCGGTTGTCGAGCCAGATCCGGATGCCGATCAGGCCGATGAGGCCGTAGAGCGCGACGGTGATCCCGCCGAGCACGCCGGCCGGGATCGTGTTGAGGAGAGCCCCGAACTTCGGTGACAGGGACAGCAGGATCGCGACCACGCCGGCCACCCAGTAGGCGGCGGTGGAGAAGACCCGCGTCGCGGTCATGACGCCGATGTTCTCGCCGTACGTCGTGGTCGCCGAGCCGCCGAAGCCACCGGCGATGGTGGTGGCGAGGCCGTCGGCGAAGAGGGCCCGGCCGGTCTCACGGTTGATGGTGTCGTCACCGGCGAGGTGGGCGACGCTGCGCACGTGGCCGACGTTCTCGGCGACGAGGACGAGCACGACCGGCAGGAACATCGGCACGACCGACCAGGTCACGTCCGGCGCGGCGAAGTCGGGGAGCCCGAACCAGGCGGCTTTCTCGAAGGCCGAGGTGTCGATCTGGCCCAGGAGCAGCGCGGCGACGTAGCCGACGACGACGCCGACCAGGATGGAGAGCCGGGCGATCAGGCCGCGGAAGGCGACCGCGACGACGAGGACGGTCGCCAGGGTGATCGCGGCGACGAGCACCGAGCCGTTGTCGGGCTTGGCCGGGTCACCGCCGACCACGTTGTTGGTGGCCGCGCCGGCCAGGTTGAGGCCGATCAGCGCGACGATGGCACCGGTCACCACCGGCGGCATCAGCACCTCGATCCACCTGGTGCCGGTGATCATCACGATCACCCCGACCAGCGCCAGCAGCGCACCGGTGACCAGGATCCCGAAGAGCGCCGCTCCCATCCCGCCGCCACCCATCGCAGCCCCGATCGGCGCGATGAAGGCGAAGGACGAGCCGAGATAAGAGGGCAGCCGGTTGCGCGTGATGAGCAGGAACAGCAGCGTGCCGAGGCCGGAGAAGAACAGGGTGGTGGTCGGCGGGAAGCCGGTCAGCAGCGGCACCAGGAACGTGGCGCCGAACATGGCGACCACGTGCTGACCGCCGAAGCCGATCGTCCGGGGCCAGCTCAGCCGTTCGCCGGGCTTGACGATCGCGCCCTCACGTACGTTCTTGCCGTCTTCGTGCAGGTCCCAACCGAATCGCATCTCGCACCCTCTTCAGCTCTCGTACGGCTCGATCCGCCGCTCGCCGAACGATAGGGCCGATTCACGCGAGGACGGAAGCCATATGCTCCGTAGGGTTGGACACATGACCATCCGCATCGGAGTCCAGATCCAGCCCCA
Organism: Nocardioides luteus; assembly: GCF_000960475.2. Classification (GTDB taxonomy): domain Bacteria; phylum Actinomycetota; class Actinomycetes; order Propionibacteriales; family Nocardioidaceae; genus Nocardioides; species Nocardioides luteus_A. The sequence goes on from NZ_JZDQ02000036.1 coordinate 43,163, forward strand.
GCACGCCGACTACGCCCAGATCCGCGAGGCCGCACGCCGCGCGGAGGAGATCGGCGTCGACGTGATCTTCAACTGGGACCACTTCTACCCGCTCTACGGAGAGCCCGACGGCAAGCACTTCGAGGCGTGGACCATGCTCGCGGCCTGGGCCGAGCAGACCACGCGCGTCGAGATCGGCTGCCTGGTGACCTGCAACTCCTACCGCAACCCCGAGCTGCTCGCCGACATGGCCCGCACCGTCGACCACATCTCCGAGGGCCGGCTGATCTTCGGGATCGGCTCGGGCTGGTTCGAGCGCGACTACACCGAGTACGGCTACGACTTCGGCACCGCCGGCTCGCGCCTCGACGCGCTCGGTGAGGCGCTTCCCCGCATCGAGAAGCGCTGGTCCGAGCTCAACCCCGCACCGCTGGGCCGATCGGGCTCGGGGAAGATCCCGGTCATGATCGGCGGCGGTGGGGAGAAGAAGACCCTGAAGTACGTCGCGAAGCACGCCGACATCTGGCACTCCTTCTCCGACGTGGAGACCCTCGAGCGCAAGCGCGGCATCCTCGCCGGTCACTGCGAGGCGATCGGCCGCGACGTGACCGAGATCGAGGTCTCGACCGCGGCCGACAGCGCCGAGGCCGCCAAGCCGCTCTACGACGCCGGTGCCCGGCTGTTCACCTACGGTGTCGGCGGCCCCGACTACGACCTCAAGCCCCTGGAGGACCTGGTCGCCTGGCGCGACTCGGTCGGCTGAGGCCTAGACGACGACCGTCCCCGAGGTCGCCTGCAGGTCCGCGTACGCCTTGGCGAGCTGCTGGGTCACCGGCCCGCGCTCGATCGGGCGGCCGTCGAGGGAGACGACCGGGGTGATACCGCCCATCGTGCCGGTGACGAAGGCCTCGTCGGCCGTGTGGGCGTCGGTGAGTGAGAAGTCACCGACGTCCACCGGCAGGCCGAGGTCGGCGGCGAGCTCCAGGACGGTGGCCCGGGTGATCCCCTCGGGGCACGCCCGGGTCGTCGAGGTGCGCAGCACGCCGTCGCGTACGTGGAAGAAGTGGGTGGCGTTCGTCTCCGCGATGAAACCCAGGTCATCGAGCATCAGCGCGTCGTCGGCGCCGGCGCTGTTGGCCTCGACCTTGGCCAGGATGGAGGGGATCAGGTTGTTGTGGTGGATCTTCGGGTCGAGCATGTCGGCGCGAGGACGGCGCTGCGCCGCGGTGATCAGCGTGATCCCGGAGTCGTCGTAGACCGGCGACTTGAACTCCGCCAGCACGATCAGCGTGGGACCCGACTGGTTGAGCCGCGGATCCATGCCGGAGGTGACCTTCACCCCGCGCGAGAGCGTGAGCCGGATGTGGACGTCGTCCCGCATCCCGTTGGCCGCCAGGCACTCCCGGATCGCCTGGGTCATGAACTCGTCGGACGGGATGTCGGAGAAGGCCATGGCCCGTGCCGAACGCCGCAGCCGGAGCAGGTGCTCGGAGAGCTTGAAGATGCGGCCCTGGGTGAGCCGCAGGCCCTCCCAGACCCCGTCGCCACCCTGGGCGAGCGAGTCGAACGGCGAGATCCGCGCCTCCAGGCGGTGGCTGAGCTCGCCGTTGATCCAGACCTGGAGGTCGTCGTTGCGGGGGTCGTATGTCTGCAGCATCAGTCAACTTTCATGACATAGGGGGCGAGACGATCGTAGTAGGGCAGGCAGCGCTCCAGCAGCGGCGCCAGGCGCGAGGGCAGCGGGTCGGCCGCGCCGGGGGAGGAGGCCGCGAAACCGGTCGACGCCCACACGCCTGAATACCAGTGCGGGGCCCACACCCCGTCGGAGTCGCGCCGGCCCGCCGGCCACGACAGCATCGCCTCGTCGAACTCGATCCCCAACGCCTCGCACAGTCCGACGAGAGCGGCCCGCGGCGAGGCCAGGATCGAGGCGGCGTCGACCACCGGCCCGCCGAACTCCTCGAAGAGCGCCACCTGCTGCGGCAGCCCGAGGTCCTCCAGCGTCGGCTCCTCGCGGACCTTCGCGTACGAGGTCAGCACCCGCTCCGGGTCGCGGACCAGGAACGCGTGCGAGAGCCCGGCGAAGGCGCCGTGGTCCATCTCCGGGAGGAGGTGGTGGGTCATGTGCTTCTGGTACTGCACCGCCGAGCCGACCGGCCCGGACGTGATCTCCTTGGCCACCACCCGCCAGTCGTTCGGCTGCGAGGCGAGCACGTCGTCGCGCCCCGGATGGTCGAGGCCGGTGGCCGAGAGGTAGGCGGCGTACAGCGGCTCGTCGACGACCGTGCAGTCGGGCCGGTTCTCGAACGAGCGCATCAGCGCCGTGGAGAGGTTTCTGGGTCCCGACCACATCGCGATGCGCACCGTCACGGCGCCACGCTAGCCGGATCAGGCCGGGTCTGCAGGCTCCAGCGAGATCGAGATCGAGTTGATGCAGAACCGGTCACCGGTCGGGGTGCCGTAGCCGTCGGGGAAGACGTGGCCGAGGTGGGAGCCGCAGTTGGCGCAGCGGACCTCCACCCGGTCCATCCCGTGCGACTTGTCCTCGACGTACTCGACCGTGTCCGAGATCGGCTGGTAGAACGACGGCCAGCCGCAACCGGAGTGGAACTTGGTGTCGGACTCGAAGAGCTTGGCCTTGCAGGCCTTGCACGAGTAGACGCCCTTGGTCTCGGTGTCGGTGTATTCACCCGTGAACGCCCGTTCGGTGCCCGCCTGGCGCAGCACCGCGTACTCCTCGGGCGACAGCTCTGCGCGCCACTCCTCGTCGGACTTCTCCACGTTGTAACCCATGGTTGAAATGGTACGTCTGGGGTGGGAGCGGCCCGCCATTGCCAGAGCCGTTGCCAAAGTCGAGCAAACTACTATACTTAAACGTACGACGCTTCTGGAGGAGGCCACCTTGACCGCACTTGCCATGCAGCCCCTGCTGGACGCCATCCGCACCTACGCCGACGACGAGGACCTGCTCGCCCGGGTCCAGGTGCCCGTGACCGGGCGCGAGTTCCACCTGCTGCGCCGCGACGACGACGTCGAGGTCTGGATGATCGTCTGGGCCCCCGGCGCCAGCACCGGGTTCCACGACCACGGCACCGCGACCACCGCCTTCACCGTCCTCCAGGGCAGCCTGGTCGAGCACAACTGGCTCGGGGGACTGCAGATCGCCGACATCGGCCCCGGCGACGCCCGGGCGCACGCCGCCGGCCACGTCCATGACGTACGCAACGTCGGCTCGCGCCCGGCGATCAGCCTGCACGCGTACGCGCCGAGGCTGGACGCGATGCACAACTACCGCTTTCTCGGCGACCGGATCACGCTGATCGGCGCCGAGCCCGGACGCGCCTGATGCTCAGAAGCCCGTGATGCAGTAGGGCAGCGGGCCGCCGTCGGCCATCGCCGCCCAGGCCTCGATCGCCTCGGGCGAGCCGGTGACCCGGCCGGCGGCCGCCAGGGTGCGTACGTCGACGCCGCCGAGATACAGGGCGCCGAGGGTGTCGGCGGCCAGCTCCACGGTCGGGGCGGCGTCGGTCGGGGTGACCTCGGCCAGGCCGTCGCGGACCGCGATCCGCCAGGCGCCGGCAGCGTGCCCGAGCGGGTCGTCCACGCCGAGGACGATCTCGCCGGCGGCGTACCAGGGTCGGGCCTGCAGGGCGGCCGGCACGTCGAGCACGCGCATCCACAGCATGTCGTCGAGCTCGGCGCTCTTGACCGCGAACGGCTCGGCGAGCGCCCAGTAGAGCGGGTCCTGGACCGGTGCCCGGCGCCAGGCGACGCGCTCGACGAGGTCGATGTCGGCGAGGAACCGCCACAGCCGCAGGTAGGCCGCCGGGGTGAGCGCCACCAGGTCGACGACCCGCGCCATCCGCAGCCCGGAGTCGTTGCGCTCGTCGGCGGTCTTGTAGATGGCGTAACCGTCAGGCGTGCCGGAGGCGTCCAGGTGCAGCACGGCGCGCTGCTTCGACTCGCCCTTCGAGTCGCCGTCGAAGTCGTAGGCGCTGGAGAGCCACGGCTCGTAGAACTGTGGCCGGGTGACCGAGCCGCGGGTGCGCTCCTGGAACGTCGCGTAGATCTCGGCGACCGTCTTCCAGGCGTCGGCAGGCTCGATCAGCGTCACCGAACCGTCGTCGGCGGGCACCTCGGGGCGGTAGCGGAACTTCGCGGTCACATCCACCTCGATGTGGCGCAGGTGGGTGGCGGTGCCGAACCCGAAGCGCCCGTAGATCGAGCCCTCGGAGACCGTCAGCGCCGCCAGCGGCACCCCCGAGGCGACCGCGTCGGCGAGGGAGACCGTCATCAGCTTGCGCAGCAGCCCCTGGCGCCGGTGGGTGGGAGAGACGGTCACGTCGCTGATCAGCAGCGCCGGCAGACTGGCGCCGCCGCTGACGTTGATCGGCGAGGTCCACGAGGAGAAGGTCGCGACCGGGATGGTGGCCGAGGAGAACTCCGTGCTCTCCGTCCACGCGCCCAGCAGCGTCACCGAGTCGTTGCGGGTGTGGTCGCGCCAGACCTGGATCCCGTCGTCGTTGCCGCGGGACTGGTGGAAGCCACGTCGCGTCGCTTCGTACCACCCCTTCAGCAGGGCCTCGTCCCCGTCGAACGGGTCGAGGCTGCGGAAGACGAGACCGGGGTGCTCGAGCGCGCTCATGATCAGAACGTACGCCGCCGAGCACCCCGATCTCGACCGGTTATTCCTCCGTCGGCCCGTCGGCCGGCACCGGCCCGGCGACCGACCCGGCCACCGGCCCGGCCGCCTGCTTCCGGCGTCGGTTGAGGAGCCAGAAGGGCACGAGGACGAGCAGGACGACCGGCGCCCACGGGATGACGGCGCCGAGGGCGACCGCGAGGACGCGGGCCGAGGCACCCAGGGCCTCCCAGCCGGCGCTCAGCCCGGACAGGAAACCGGCGTCGTCGTCGGAGCCACCGGGACCGGCCCGGTCGATGTCGACGGTGATGGTCGACAACGAGGTCTGGTCCTCGAGGGCGGCCTGCTGGGCGAGCAGCGAGTTGAGGTCCGCCTCCCGCCGGGCGAGCTCCGACTCGATCGAGATGACGTCGCCGATCCGCTCGGCACGGGAGAGGAGCGTACGGATCCTCTCGATGCTCGTCCGGGCGTTCTTCACCCGCACCTCGGTGTCGACGACCTCGGTGGTGACGTCGGTGGAGGTGGTGTTGGAGTCGACGAGGGTGGCGGTCTCCTCCAGGTCGGCCATCGCCTCGTCGAAGGACTTCGACGGGATCCGCAGGACCATCCGGGCATGGCGTGGGCCGTCGTCGTCGCTGTCGCTGGTCTCCTGCTCGGTGACCTGGCCGGCATACCTGTCGGAGACGTGCTGCACCTGCGTACGTGTCTTTCCGACGTCCTTCGCGCTGAGCGCGACCGAGCCGGTGGAGATGACCGACGCCTTCATCACGGCCTGTTTCGGTGCCGCCGCGTCGGGCTCCGCCACCTCCGGGGCCGCCTTCCCAGCCGACGTGTCGGAGAGCGACGTGGCCGATCCGGAGTCGGCGGAGGACTCGTCGGCTCCGCTCGACCCGCCGCAGGCGCCGAGGGCGAAGATGCTGACAATCACAAGGGCCGCACCCGAGATAGGCCTGACCTTTGCTGTTTTCATGCCCTCAGTACGCCCGGGGGCATGAAAACGGTGCGGCAGACGGCTAGTTCCTTCGGGCCATCTCTTCAGGCCGTCTCCGGATCAGCTCGTCGCCGCAGCGGCGACCAGAGCGACGGCCTGCGCCACGATGTCGGCCCGCATGCCGGGCAGCGGTTCGCCGGTGGCGTCCCCGTCGAGGACGGGAACGTGGATGTGACCCTGCTTGGTGCCGGCCTCGAGCGCGTCGCGGAGGGCGGTGGTGCGGTAGGCCGACTCGTTGGACAGGTAGTCACCGCCGCCACCGGCGACCGCTGTGGAGCCCGGCGTCGGATCCTCGCGGGTGACCGGCGAGGTCGACCCGGCCGGGATCTCGGTGACGACCCGGTTGATGTTCACCGGGAAGGTGCCGGGCACGGCCGCCTTCATCGCCTCGACCGGCAGCGTGGTCCGCGTCCACTGCGGCTGCGGGTCGGCGTGAGGAACGTCCTCGGGGATCGGGATGGTCTCGTTGACGCTGACCCGGTCGTTGTCGGGGAAGGTGCCGCGATGGGCACCGTTCCAGACCTCGAGGTCGAAGCGGCCCGCGCGGCCCTGGCTGATGGTGATGGCCGTGTCCACGTCACGCCTGCCGGGGACCAGGTGCGGCAGGAAGGCGCGCTCGACGATGCCCTGGGCGAACGGTTCCCACAGCACCGGGAACACCACGGTCTGGATCTCGACGGGACCCTTCGCCGTCTGTACGACGCGCCCGTCCATCGCCAGGGCCGTCGCCCCGGACGGGTTCGACTGGCGGATGTTGCGATCGAGGGTGAACGGGTCGAAGCCGGAGGCCAGCACCTGCCGTGACCGGCCGGCCTCACCGCCCGCGAAGGCGGTTGACTCGATCCCGCGTGAGCTCCGGTCGAAGGCTGCCAGCACCTTCGCCCGGGCGTCCTCGGACCAGGTCGGGAATCCCGGGGCCACGCGGGCGATCTCCAGCTCGCCCGCCAGTCGGGCCCAGTAGAGCGGCCGGTCGTCACTCCGTGGCAGGTCGCCGCCGGCGTCGCCGCGACCCTGCACCCGGTCGACCGCGCGCTGCCACAGCGCCTGGCCGGCGAGCCGTGCCGCAGCGGTGGCGGCCCTGCTGTCGCGCGCCGCGCACAGGGTCGTCCGCAGCGCACCGGCGACGTCGTCGAACCCGGAGCGGGTCAGGATGTCGGTCACGACCGGGTCGGCGAGCCGGGAGTGCTCCACCCGCGTGTCGGGCGAGGCGACGGTCCCGCAGGCCGGGCCGGCGCTCGCGGTCGCGGGCGCGCCGGTGAGGCCGAGGGTGAGGGTGGCGGCCAGAGCCGCCGTGGCGGCGGTCAGTGCCGTGGTTCGAGTCGACATGTGGGGGTCCTCCGAGATCGTGGCGAGCGCCGAACGTTGCAGGGGATCATGCCGGTCCCGAGACGTACTGGCCAGCGAGTTGCGGAACTCGTCCGGGCGATTTCGGTAGGGGAGGGGCCTGGGGCGGGCTAGGTTGGCGCCATGGCGAAGACACCGGCGGCACACGTGCAGGCAGGCGAGCGCGAGGTGCGGATCTCCAGCCCCGACCGGGTGATCTACGAGGCGACCGACCGCACCCCGGAGGTCACCAAGCTGATGGTCGCGGAGTTCTTCGCGACGGTCGGCGATCCGCTGATGCGGGCGCTGCGCGAGCGCCCGACCGCCCTGGAGCGCTGGCCCGACGGCTGGCGTGAGGGCATGAAGCTGGCCACCGGCCCGACCGACAAGGAGGGCGACGGCTTCTACCAGAAGCGCACGCCCAAGGGTGCCCCCGACTACCTCGAGGAGGTCGAGATCACCTTCCCGAGCGGGCGTAAGGCGCGAGAGATCTGCCCCACCGAACTCGCGATCCCGGTCTGGTGCGCCCAGATGGGCACGCTCACCTTCCACCCGTGGCCGGTCCGCCGCGCGGACGTCGACCACCCCGACGAGCTGCGCATCGACCTCGACCCCCAGCCGGGCACCGATTTCGCCGACGTCGTGCGGGTCGCCGGCGTTGCCCGGGAGACCCTCGAGGAGCTCGGCCTGCGCGGTTTCGCGAAGACCAGCGGCAACCGCGGCGTCCACATCTACGTACGCATCCGCCCGGAGTGGACCTTCGAGGAGCTGCGCCACGCCGCGATCGGCTTCGGCCGCGAGCTGGAGCGCCGTGACGGGGGAGTGACCACCGCGTGGTGGAAGGAGGAGCGCGGGGAGCGCATCTTCGTCGACTTCAACCAGAACAACCGGGACCGGACGATCGCTTCGGCGTACTCGCTGCGTCCCAAGCCCGGCGCACCGGTCTCGACGCCGCTCACCTGGGAGGAGCTGGCCGACCTGAAGGATCCGCGCGAGCTCAACCTCTTCACCGTCCCCGACCTCCTCGCCGACGGCGACCGCTGGGCACAGATCGACGACGAGGCGTACGACCTCACGCCTCTGCTCGAGCTGTGGGAGAAGCTGCCCGGGGGTGAGCTCAACTTCCCGCCCGACTACCCGAAGATGCCGGGGGAGCCGCCGCGGGTGCAGCCGAGCAAGAAGGTCGCGTCCCACTGGGACGAGGAGGGCAACCGGATCGGCGACACGTAGTCGGCGGGAAATAGCAGAAGTGCCCGCTCAGCGCGGATCCCCCGATCGCACGAGCAGGCACTTCCTTGTCGCTGGATCCCCCCGGAACAGCGAACCCCAAGATCCTAGGGGAATGCGGTCCACAACTGCCACGGGAACCCGGTAACAGAGCGGTAACCTTTCGTGTGCCCTCTGTCACATTTGCGGATTTCGCGGTAATGGAGGCGAAACGCCTCACATTCCGTTGATTCCTTCGCCCTCGCCGGCCTGTTCGTCGAAGTTCTCGTGCTCGATCAGGTGCAGCACCGGGACGTGGAGGTGGCGGCGGGCCTGGTGGGTCCAGTCGACGTGGAAGAACTCGGCGACCACGTGCGGCCGGGTCATGATGATCGCCTCTCGACCGTCGACCTCCGCAACCTTGGCGCGCAGCGCCTTGACCGGGTCCTGGACGAGCTCGCCGTGGGCGGAGGCGCCGGAGCTCTTCAGGACCTTCAGGGTCTGCTCGAGCGCCTTCTCGGCCTCTTCCTTGGCCTCCTCGCGCACCGCGTCGAGGTCGACCTCGTTCATCATCATGGCCGAGCCGAGGTATTCGGCCGCGCTGAGCGTGCCCATCGCCGACTCGATCCGTGCGGCGGCGTCCTCCAGGGGCAGCAGCACGTGGTAGACCGGGTCCTCGACTCCCTCGTGGAGGGAGTGGACCCGGGTCGCGTCGTCGAGGGTGATCGCCTGCTCGACAAGGAGAACGACGTCGTAGCTCATGCCACCGACCCTAGCCGGATTTAACGGTGCTGTTCAGCAGGACCACCGAGCACTTCCGACAGATCGTATGCCACGGGTTCCTCGAGCTGCTCGTAGCCGCACGACTCCGGGTCGCGGTCGGGGCGCCAGCGCTTGAACTGCGCGGTGTGCCGGAACCGGCGTCCCTCCATGTGGTCGTAGCCCACCTCGACAACCCGCTCCGGGCGCAGCGGCGTGAAGGACAGGTCCTTCCCCTGCGACCAGCGGCTCTGGGTGCCGGGGACGCGGTCGGGGTTGGCGGTCAGGAACTCCTGCCAGCGGCCCCAGGGGTGCTCCTCGATGGGGACGACCAGCTCCTGCATCTCCTGCCACAGCTCGGCGCGTCGCGCGGCGGTGAAGGAGGCCGAGACGCCGATGTGCTGCAGCTCCGGCTGCCCGTCCTCCCCGGGGGCGTACAGGCCCAGCAGCAGGCTCCCGAGCAGCGGCTTCTCCGGCGTCGACGTCTTGTGCTCGCGGTAACCCGCCACGACCACGTCGGCCGTACGCGAGTGCTTGATCTTCAGCATCGTCCGCTTGTCGGGGGAGTAGGGCGCGTCCAGCGGCTTGGCGATCACCCCGTCCAGCCCGGCGCCCTCGAACCGGGTGAACCAGTCCTGGGCCATCTCGGGGTCGGTCGTCGTCGTGCACAGATGGACGTTGTCGGAGGCCACCGTCGTGAAGACCTCCTCGAGCGCCGCCCGCCGCTCGGTCAGCGGCTTCTCCAGGAAGCTCTCCTCGCCGACCGCGAGCAGATCGAAGGCCGCGTACGCAGCCGGTGTCTCCTTCGCCAGCAGCGTGATCCGGGACGCCGCCGGGTGGATCCGCTGCTGCAGCACCTCGAACTCCAGCCGGTTGCCGATCGCCACGAAGATCTCCCCGTCGAGCACGATCTTCTCCGGCAGCGTTGTGCGGAGCGCCTCCACGACCTCGGGGAAGTAGCGCGTCAGCGGCTTGGTGTTGCGCGAGGCCAGCTCCACCTCGTCGCCGTCCTTGAACACGATGCACCGGAACCCGTCCCACTTGGGCTCGAACGCATAGCCTCCGTCCGTCGGCACGCCCTTCACGGGCTTCGCGAGCATCGGCAGGATCGGCGGCATCACGGGAAGGTCCACGTGCTCACGGTAGGCGATCTTCGCGCCGCCCGCGTCAGCGTTCGACGGGACTCGGGTTGAGCACGGACATGTCCAGGTCGCTGGTGCGCAGGCGGTAGACCTGAAGCCTCAGGTCGTAGTACTTCTCCGTCTCCCCGACCCAGTCCATGCCGATGCGGCGAGCCGCGCGGATGCCGTGCTCGTTCCCGGGTCGTACGACGGCGAAGATCTCCTCCTCGCCGTTGGCGAACGCGTAGTGGGCGAGGGCGTGCCCGGCTTCCGAGCCCAGTCCCCGTCCCCATGCCCAGGGGGCGAGCTGGTAGCCCACCTCCAGGTCTTCGTCCTCCGGAGGGAGCGGAAGGATCTGTGCCGATCCCGCGACACGTCCGCTCTCGATCTCCTCGACCGCCCATCGGCCGCTCGCTCGGCCGGCAGGTCCGGGAGGTGCTGCGAGCCAGCTGCTGATCGTCGACAGCATGGAGTCGTGGTCGGTGACCCGTTCCATGGCCGGCGCCAGCCAGCGGGAGACCTGGGCACTGCCGTAGATCTCGAGTGCCGCAGGGGCGTCGTCCTCGCGCCATGGCCGAAGCCGCACCCGCGACGTACGAATGGTCGAACCATCGATCGTGACTTCATCAGCCAACGTGAGCTCCTCGAAAGGATGTGTCGCATCCGCCGACAACGCGACGAGGAGACGCGTGCGACACGGGGGCGGTGATTCGACGATAGCGCGCTCCGCCCAGTCCGGTGCCGGATCATGCTGAGTCAGTGCGGTGAGCGCAGCCTGTGCCGTCTACAGTTGTCCCGTGCGTTTCGGCGTACGTTCCCCGGTTGGTCTGCCGGCAGGGCCCGCCTGACTTTGAATCAGGACTAGCGACGTAGGTTCGACTCCTACCCGGGGAGCAGTGTTTCGTAACCTGCGCATCGGCAGATCAGGCTATGACATCGACGCGGTGCTGGCCACGCTGACCGATGACTGCGTTTGCAGCTGGCGAGGCCAGGCCGGCCATCGCGAGGCTCCGTGGCGATCGCCTCGCCTACCTCCGTGAGTACGCCACCAGTGCCCCGCTCTATGAATGGACCGGTACGTGGCGCGATCAGCAATGAGGCGCTCTTGAACGCCAGACAGGTGAATCGGCGTCGACCGCCGCTCTACCGGGCTCGCGACTGCCGTGCCGTCTCATACGCGGGCGCGCGTAGGCGGCGGTGCCATTCGTAGATCTCGAGCCCGGGTGGTGTCGAGCGGGTCGGGTCGAAGGAGAGCAGGGGGTCGCGGTCGGACTCGGTGGTCAGCTCGAGCATCGCGAATGACTTCCAGTCCGTGCCTGGCCGTGCCCACACCAGTTGCCACGTGGCCTCGCCGACGAGCTGCGCTCCGAGCCAGACCGGCCCGGTGGGCGTGCGGTACGGGAGCAGCGTGCTGAAGAACCCGTCGGAGAGACGGGTCCTGGGAGCCAGCAGGAATCGGGTCCATCGACCGTGCCCGGTGGTGGCGAGCAGGAGGTCGGCGTGCTCACCGCGGCTGGTGGGAACGCGCAAGGCGAGTCCGTTGACATCGGGCACCGGCTCGGGCAGGCCCACTGCGCGGGAGAGTCGTACCACCACCTCGTGCGACCCACCTTCATCGAGGAACGCGGCGCCAGTGGTGGCCCCCGGGTGTCGCCGCAGCACGGCCAGGCGCACCGTGCCGTGCGGGTGCAGGGGCTTGTCGGCGGGGCGCAGGCGGGCGAGTACGTCGACGGCGGTCTGCAGCACACGGCCGCCCGTTCGCGCCATCGAGCCGGTGACGGCGTGAGCCAGTCCGTGCCTGCTCGGACGGTCGTCAGCAGGAACCACAACATCAGCTGGTTTCACGCGGTTGGCCTTCCTGGGGAGGCGTGGTCACCTCGAGTGGCACGCAGGATGAACGCCGATGCTCGGATCGGTACCCGTGAACGACGACGTCATGTGCGGCGGAGGAAGAAGCGGAGGACGTCGTTGAACGCCTGGGGCGCCTCGAGGTTGCTGACGTGGCCGCAGCCGGGGATGACGGCGAGGTCGGCGCCCGGGATCCGGCGCCGGAACTCGTGGGCGACCGACAAGGGCGAGCGGGCGTCGAGGGCGCCCCAGATGAGCTGGGTGGGCACCCGGATGGTGTCGAGCACGTCGTTCAGGTCGGCGTGAGCCATCGCGGTCAGGGCGGTGAGCATGCTGTGGCGGCGTACGTCGGCTGATATCGCCTCCATCAGAGGCATGAACTGCGCCGGCGGAGGGCCGGCGAAGAGGCCGGGGAGGGTCGGGTCGAAGCTGTCGGCCGGCTGATCGCGGAGGCCGGCGAGGCGGGCGTCGGCCTCATCGGCGCCGAGCGAGCCGCGCCAGCCGGCGTAGCCGTCCGCGAGGACCAGGCTCCGCACCACCTCGGGGTGGCGGCGGTACAGCTCGAGGATGACGGTCACTCCCCAGGAGATCCCGACAAGGGTGCACGGGGAGACGTCCAGCGCGCGGATCAGGCCGGCCAGGGAGTCGGCGTAGTCGCTCAACCCGAAGCCCGCGGGTACGTCGGAGGATCCGCCGGCTCCCGGCTCGTCCCACGCGATGACGGTGAACTCGTCGGCAAGAGCGTCGAGCTGCGGGGACCACGTGCGACCGTCCTCGGCGCCGCCGTGGACGAACACCACCGCGGGTCCGTTCCCGGCCCGCCGGAACGCGAGATTGAGCCCGTCGATCTCCACGACATCCATGCTTCGACGCTAGCTCAGCAGCCGCGTTTCGGCTTGACACATCGGGCAACAATGGCCATGCGCCGTTCATCTTCGTGTAAGGTCGCCGGGCTTCCTGTGCACGTCCGCGTGTCGCGTTGGTGATTGCGGAGATGCGCAGGGTGGTATGGATACTGGCCTCATCTCGAGGTCGTGGGGGAGCAGGGTGTAAAGTCGCCCAAACTAATCGACAAACACTTGGAGGAAGCGTGGGCATGGGACCGGTCATCGGTTACGTACCTGGCGTGTTCGATCTCTTCCACATCGGTCACCTCAACATGCTGCGCCAGGCGCGAGAGCGCTGCGACACGTTGATCGCGGGTGTGGTCTCCGACGAGGTCTGCGAGACGACGAAGGGGATCATCCCGACCGTCCCGCTCGTCGAGAGGCTGGAGATCGTCGAGGCGATCGGGATCGTGGACGCGGTCTACGCCGAGCGCACCACCGACAAGGTCGACTCCTGGCGTGAGGTCGGGTTCACCCACCTCTTCAAGGGCGATGACTGGAAGGGCACCGAGAAGGGCGACGCGCTCGAGAAGAAGATGGCGTCGGTCGGTGTCGAGGTCGTCTACTTCCCCTACACGCTCCAGACCAGCAGCACCGCCCTGCGGAAGGCGATCGCGCGAGAAGGCGCCCAGGTCTCGTGACCGTCAGTGCCCCCACCTCCGGCGGACAGTTCGAGATCTCCGACGAGGGTGTCCTCGTCCGGAACTCTTCGACGCCGGTCCTGGTCCTCTCCGTCGACGGTCAATACGTCTGGTCCCTGACCCCCGACCGCGACGGCCACGCGGTCGACGGCGGCACCATGGTGCCCTGGCCGACCGTGCTCACCCGGTTCCTGAACGGCTCCGCGACGATCACCATCGCCGACTACGACGGTGAGGTGCTCTTCGAGGAGAAGGTCTCCCTCGGCACCCGCGAGGGAGCCATCTCGATCGTCGACGGCAGCGGCCACCCGCTCAGCGTCGACAAGGTCGGCCACCTGACCCGCTCGTTCGAGGCCACCGACGAAAGCATCCGCGCCGAGATCCTCGAGGGCACCCAGCGCGTCCTCGCCGACCTCCGCGACGTCGTCGGCGTCGAGGCCTACCTCAACTACGGTGCGCTGCTCGGTGCGATCCGCGAGGGCCGGATGCTCGGCCACGACTCCGACACCGACGTCTGCTACCTCTCCAAGCACACCTTCCCGGCCGACATCATCACCGAGTCGTACGCCATCGAGCGCACCATGCGCGAGCGCGGCTGGAGCATCCTGCGGATGTCCGGCGGCGACATCAAGGTGCTGCTCGAGGTCTCCGACGGCCGCAAGGTGCACATCGACATCTTCGTGGCGTTCTACGTGCCCGACAAGGACGGCGAGCCGGTCTTCTACCAGCTCGGCAACCGCTCCGGCCGGCTGCGCCGCGAGGCGATCGTGCCGGTCTCGACGATCAACCTGCACGGCTACGACTTCCCGGCTCCCGCCGAGCCCGAGGAGATGCTGGCCTTCATCTACGGCCCGAAGTGGCGCACCCCGGACCCGTCGTTCAAGTACGCGGACCCGCCGGCCGGCGTACGCCGCCTGGACGGCTGGCTGCGCGGCTTCCGCACCGACATGGGGTTCTGGACCGAGTTCCACAACACCCACGGCAGCGAGCTCGAGACCAAGCAGTCCTACTTCGCGACGCAGGTCGCCAAGCAGCTTCCCGAGGGCGCGAAGGTGGTCGACCTCGGCTCCGGCGCGATCGGCCGCGACGGTCGCTTCTTCGCCCGCAAGGGACACCCGGTGCGCTCGGTGGACTTCTCCCGCGCCGCGGTGGCCGCCGTGCGCCGCCGGGCCGAGCGCCACAACCTCCCGCTGGTCTCCGACCAGCTCATCCTCGGCGAGCTCCGCTCGACGCTGACGCTGGGCGCGCGGCTGGCCCGCGACCCGCACCACCTCTACGCCCGCGACCTGATCGGCTGCCTCGACGAGGCGGCCCGACACCAGCTCTGGACCCTGTCGAAGATGGCCCTGCGCCCCGCCGGCGGCAAGCTCTACCTCGAGTTCGCGGCCACCGGTGAGAACCTGCCCGAGCCGAAGCCCGAAGGTCTCGTACGCCGTGTCGACCCCGTGCTCGTCCAGGCCGAGATCGAGGCGGCCGGCGGTGTGGTCGAGCATCTCGAGATCGTCGACGCCCGGGACATGCTCGAGGACCCGCTGCCGCGGGTCGCGCGGATGCGTGCCTCCTGGCCTTCGCTCCACAACCTGGCTCAGCAGTCTGCAGAAGGAAACTGACATGTCCGACGAATCCGGCATCAAGAACATCGCCCGCGGTGCCCGCGACGCGGCCCGTACGCGTGCTTCGCTGGTCCGCCGCATCGAGGCGCTCGAGGCCGAGGTGCAGGAGCAGCGTCAGCTCAACCGGCGCGTCGCCGAGCTCACCGACGTGATCGCCGAGCTGCTCATCCCGCTGCAGGACGCCGACAAGGAGAAGGCGGAGAAGGTCCTCGCCGAATACCGGTCGAAGATCTGACCCGGGCTGATCACCCCAACGCCTCGAGGGCCTGCCTGAGGTCGTCGAGGCGCTGACCCAGCCGCCGGCGGGCATCGCCCCCGGGGCCCATGTCGGCAGCGACGTCCAGGTCGGCGACCGCCTCCTCCACGCCCGCGAGGCGGGAACGGAGATCGGCGACGACATCGACGTCGACGCGGCCGGGCACCGAGGACCGGCGCTCGTCCAGTGACCGCCGCAGCAGGTCGGCCTGGGTGCTGAGCTTGCGGCTGGCGTGCCACAGGTCGACGAAGACCTGCACCTTCGCACGAAGCAGCCACGGGTCGAAGGGCTTGGCGAGGAAGTCGGCGGCGCCGGTCGCGTAGCCGCGATAGGCGAGATGGGTGTCGAAGTCGTTGGCGGTCAGGAAGATGATCGGGACGTCCTTGGTGCGCTCCCGGGCCTTGATGCGGGTGGCGGTCTCGAAGCCGTCCATGCCCGGCATCTGCGCGTCGAGCAAGATCAGCGCGAAGTCGTCGTGGAGCAGGGCGCGGAGGGCGTCCTCGCCGGAGCCGGCGCGCACCAGGGTCTGGTCGAGCGAGCCGAGGATGGCCTCGAGCGCGACCAGGTTGGCCGCCCGGTCGTCGACCAGCAGGATCTTGGCCCGCGAGCCCGTGGCGACCCCCAACGGGGCGACGGAGGTCTCCTTCATGCCGCCGCCTCCGTAGCGAGATGCGGAGAATACGGAACCGGCGGCCTGAAGCCTATTGTCGCTCGCTGGCGCTCGCTCATGACAGCCACACCCGGAACAGCGAGAGCAGGTCGGCGACGTCGACCGGCTTGGTGATGTACTCCGAGGCGCCGGCGGCGATGCTGTCCTCCCGGTCACCGGTCATCGCCTTCGCCGTCAGCGCGATCATCGGCAGGCTCTTGAACTGCGGGATGTCGCGGATCAGGCGCATCGCGGTCAGACCGTCCATGCCCGGCATCATGATGTCCATCAGCACGAGATCGACACCCGGCTCCCGCTGCAGCGCCTCGATCCCGGCCTCACCGGACTCGGCGTAGAGGACGTCGATGCCGTGCTGCTCCAGCGCGCTGGTGAGCGCGAAGACGTTGCGTACGTCGTCGTCGACGATCAGGATCCGCCGGCCGACGAACTGGCCGGTGGTGTCCGTCGGCTCCGTGACGTACGTCCTGGGGAGCTGCACCCCGGTGCGGCCCAGCAACACGCTCACGTCGTCGATCGCCTCCTCGGTGGTGGTCGGCATCTTGAGGGTCATCGCGTCGGCGTACCTGTTCAGCCGGCTCTGCTGGGCCCTGGTCACCTCGCCGACCCTACTCAGCACGACGGGGACGTCCTTGGTGCGCTTGTGGGTGCGCATCCAGCGGAGCACGTCGAAGCCGCCGTCCGCGAGAGGCAGGTCCAGCACGACACAGTCGACGTCTCGGTCGGCGAGGACGGCCTGGGCCTCCTCGGGGGAGGAGCCGAAGACGGTCTCGACCTCGTCGACCGACCCGAACAGGGCCTCCACGACGGCGCTGGTGCCGGGACCGGACTCGTCGCTGCCCCCGCTGATGACCAGCAGGAGCAGGTCGGCTCGGCGCCCTGCCGACTCCGGCTCGCCGACCGCGGGCGCGGCAGGCTGGGTGTCGAGGCTCTCGGAGCTGATCCTGGGGACGTACAGGGTGAAGGCGCTGCCGTGCCCGGGCTCGCTCCTGACCTGGATCTCGCCGCCGATGAGGTGGGCCACCTCGCGGCTGATCGACAGACCCAGACCGGTGCCGCCGAACTTGCGGCTGATGGTGCCGTCGGCCTGCTGGAACGCCTCGAAGATGACCTTCAGCTTCTCGGGCGGGATGCCGATGCCGGTGTCGACCACCGAGAACGCCAGCACGGCGTCGGCCTCCTGCAGGCTGCGCGTGGAGAAGCGCTCGCCGGAGGCGTTGCGGATCAGCAGCCGGACGCCGCCGCTGTCGGTGAACTTCACCGCGTTGGAGAGCAGGTTGCGTAGCACCTGCTGCAGACGGTGCTGGTCGGAGCGGAGCAGGCGGGGAACGTCGGGGTCGACGGCGACGATGAAGTCCAAGTCCTTCTCCGCGGTCAGCGGCCGGAAGGTCGCCTCGACGTACTCGACCACCGAGGTCACGTCCACGTCGGTGACGTGGACGTCCATCTTCCCGGCCTCGACCTTGGACAGGTCGAGGATGTCGTTGATCAGCTGGAGCAGGTCGGTGCCGGCGCCGTGGATCGTGCGGGAGTACTCCACCTGGCGGGCGTTGAGGTTGCCGTCGACGTTGTCGGAGAGCAGCCGGGCCAGGATGAGCAGCGAGTTGAGCGGCGTACGCAGCTCGTGCGACATGTTGGCCAGGAACTCCGACTTGTAGCGCGAGGAGAGCGCGAGCTGCTCGGCGCGCTCCTCCAGGCCGCGCCGGGCCTCCTCGATCTCGAGGTTCTTGATCTCGATCGCCTGGTTCTGGTCGGCGAGCTGGCGGGCCTTCTCCTCGAGCGCTGCGTTGGTCTGCTGCAGCTCCACCTGCTGGCGCTCGCCCTCGTCCTGCTTGTCCTGCAGCTCGGCGGCGAGGCGCTGCGACTCGACCAGCAGCTCCTCGGTGCGGGAGCTGGCCATGATCGCGTTGAGCGAGACCCCGATCGACTCGGCGAGCTGCTCGAGGAACTGCATGTGGACGGCGCTGAACGGCCGGAAGGAGGCGAGCTCGACGACGCCGATCACCTTCTCCTCGAAGACCACCGGGAGCACCACGATCGAGGTCGGCGCGGCCGAGCCGTGGCCGGAGGAGATCCGCAGGAAGCCGGCGGGGACGTCGCGCACGATGATCGGCTGGCGGTCGTACGCCGCCTGCCCGACGAGACCCTCGCCGACCGCGAAGACGTCGGGGACGTCGGGGCTCGGCTGGTAGCCGTAGGAGGCGATCCGGCGCAGGACCTTGGGGCCACCGTGCTCGGAGGTCTGGTCGGTGAGGAAGATCGAGCCCTGCTGGGCACCCACCAGCGGGGTCAGCTCGGAGACGATCAGCCGGGCGACCTCGAGCAGGTCGCGCCCGCCCTGCATGTGGCCGGTGAACCGGGCCAGGTTGGTCTTGAGCCAGTCCTGGTCCTCGTTGGCCTTGGTGGTCTCCCGCAGCGAGTCGATCATCTCGTTGAGGTTGTCCTTCAGCTCGGCGACCTCGCCCTCGGCGCCGACGGTGATCTGCCGGCTCAGGTCGCCCTGGGTGACCGCGGCGGAGACCTCGGCGATCGCGCGGAGCTGGGTGGTCAGCGTGGAGGCGAGCTGGTTGACGTTCTCCGTCAGGCCGCGCCAGGTGCCGGAGACGTCGGCGACCTCGGCCTGGCCACCCAGCTTGCCCTCGGTGCCGACCTCACGGGCGACGCGGGTGACCTCGTCGGCGAAGGAGGAGAGCTGGTCGACCATGGTGTTGACCGTGGACTTC
>NZ_JZDQ02000037.1 GCF_000960475.2 Nocardioides luteus
AAAAGTCGCGCGAACATGCGGGTCCTCTCAAAGAGTGTTCATGTGTCCTACGGATTGCGACACTACTCCGCATGGATGACACCGCGGCCAGGGCACCCCGACACTCCTGGGGGATGGCGAAGGTCGTGGGGGTCTCGATGGAGCCCACGCTGCGGGCCGGGGACCGGTTGTGGGTCTCCTACGGACGTACGCCGGTGGCCGGGTGTGTCGTCGTGGCCCGCCTGGCCGACGGGGCGGTCGTGGTGAAGCGGGCGGTGGAGCGGCGTACGACCGCATCCGGCCGCTCCGGGTGGTGGCTGCTCTCGGACAACCCGGCGGTTCCCGGGGTGATCGACTCGCGTCACCGCGGGCCCGTCGCGGATGCCGATGTGCTCGGGGTCGTGGTGGGCCGGCTGTGGCCGCGTCCCGGGGTCCTGGGTGCTTCTCTGCATGAAGACTCCAGATGAGGGGTTCGTCACCTGTAGGAAACATCAACCGCTTCCTCCGGTAGCCTGTGGGAAACTGCCATCCGGGCAACACATCCCTGTAGATGGCGCCTTGCGCGGCTCCACCCTTCGGCTCGCGTTCGACCGCCCGACGTCCCGAGTCCGTAGTTTTCTGGAGGCCCCCCAATGACCGAGTCCACCCTGTCCACCGAGACCGCCGCCACCGCCTATGACGGCGACCCGGTGTTCGAGCTGCACCGCGGCGGCAAGATGGCGATCGCGGCGACCGCATCGGTCTCCGACAAGGCTTCGCTGTCGATGGCCTACACCCCCGGTGTCGCCCGGGTGTGCACCGCGATCGCCGAGCAGCCCGAGCTGGCCCACACCTACACCTGGGTGCCCAACACCGTCGCGGTCGTGACCGACGGCACCGCGGTGCTCGGTCTGGGCGACATCGGTCCGGCCGCCGCGATGCCGGTGATGGAGGGCAAGGCGGTGCTGTTCAAGGAGTTCGGCGGCGTCGACTCCATCCCGATCTGCCTGGACACCACCGACGTCGACGAGATCGTCGAGACCGTCATCCGGATGGCGCCGTCGTTCGGCGGGATCAACCTGGAGGACATCTCCGCGCCGCGCTGCTTCGAGATCGAGGACCGCCTCAAGGAGGCGCTCGACATCCCGGTCTTCCACGACGACCAGCACGGCACCGCCGTGGTCACCCTGGCCGCGCTGATGAACGCGCTGAAGCTGACCGGCCGCAACCCGGAGTCGACCCGCGTGGTCATCTCCGGCGCCGGCGCCGCCGGCGTGGCGGTCGCCAAGATCCTGCTCGAGTTCGGCATCAAGGACCTCGCGCTGCTCGACCGCAAGGGCGTCATCTCCTCGACCCGCTCGGACCTGACCGCCTCGAAGAAGGCGATCGCCGAGGTGACCGCGGACGTCACGGGCCGGGCCGGCTCGCTGGCCGACGCGCTCGACGGCGCCGACGTCTACGTCGGTGTCTCCGGCGGCACGGTCCCCGAGGAGCTCGTCGCGACCATGGCGGACGACGCGATCGTCTTCGCGATGGCCAACCCGAACCCCGAGATCCACCCCGACGTCGCGCACAAGTACGCCAGCATCGTCGCCACCGGTCGCTCGGACTTCCCCAACCAGATCAACAACGTCCTCGCCTTCCCCGGCATCTTCCGGGGCGCCATCGACGTGCACGCCTCCTCGATCACCGAGGGCATGAAGCTCGCTGCCGCCCAGGCGCTGGCCGCGCTGGTCGGCGATGAGCTCTCCGCCGACAAGATCATCCCGGAGCCGTTCGACCCGCGCGTCGGTCCCGCCGTCTCCGCTGCGGTCGCCGAGGCTGCTCGGGTCGACGGGGTCGCTCGGGCCTGAGCGTTCCTTCGGCACGGGATGCAGGCGACGTCACGCGTCCCCGGCGGAGCTCCGCCGGGGACGCGTTCCGCCATCTGCGTACCTTGATCGAGGAGCCGTAGGGATCGGTAAGGTCGGGCGCATGTTCGCTGCCTACGCCGAGAAGTTCTCATCCGACGACCCGATCTCCGGCCTCGTGCTGGGGGAGCGGCCCGAGCCGGTAGCACCGGACGGGTGGACGACGGTCACCGTCAAGGCGGCCTCGCTCAACCACCACGACCTGTGGTCGCTGCAGGGGGTCGGGCTGAAGGCCGAGGCGCTGCCGATGATCCTCGGCTGCGATGCCGCCGGGCTCGACGAGGACGGCAACGAGGTCGTGGTCCACTCGGTGATCTCCTCGCCCGACTGGACCGGTGATGAGACCCTCGACCCGAAGCGGTCGCTGCTCTCCGAGCGCCACCAGGGCACCTTCGCCGAGAAGGTGATCGTGCCGCGTCGCAACGTCGTGGCGAAGCCGGCCGGGATGTCGTTCGAGGAGGCCGCGTGCCTGCCGACGGCCTGGCTGACGGCCTACCGGATGCTGTTCACCCAGGGCGGGCTCAAGGCCGGCGACTCGGTGCTGATCCAGGGCGCCGGCGGCGGGGTCGCGACCGCGGCGATCACGCTCGCGCGCGCGGCCGGCCTGAAGGTCTACGCCACCTCGCGCGACGAGGCGAAGCAGAAGCGCGCCCTCGAGCTCGGTGCCCACGAGGCCCTGGCCTCGGGGGAGAGGCTGCCGGTCAAGGTCGACGCCGTGATCGAGACCGTCGGCCGGGCGACCTGGACGCACTCGGTCCGCTCGCTGCGTCCGGGCGGCGCGATCATCATCAGCGGCACCACGTCGGGTCCGAACCTCGACGACGCGCTGCTCACCAACATCTTCTTCCTGCAGCTCAAGGTGATCGGCTCCACGATGGGCACCCGCAACGAGCTGGCGAGCCTGGTCTCGTTGCTCGAGGCGACCGGCACCCGCCCGCTGATCGACCGCACCATGCCGCTGACCGAGGCCAAGGCCGGCTTCGAGGCGATGCACGCGGGTGACCTCTTCGGGAAGGTCGTCTTCACCCTCTGAGGCCGGCTGCCGTGTGACGTACGGAATATCGTTCGACTCTCCCCGGTTCAGCAAGGGACCATTGAGTGTCACTGCCGGGGGGCTCGAAAAGTTTCTCGTGGCGTGATGTCGAAATCGGCACCGCCCGTTCGATCTATGTATGAGAGCGGGCGGCACCGGGCCCCTGCGTACGACCCGAGGAACTCGTCATGACTGCTGCCGTCACAACATCGCATCGTCCACTCGACGGTGAGAAGCGGCGTACTCCTGCCGTCATCACCCTGCTCGTGCTGGCCACCTTCGTGGTGATCCTCAACGAGACGATCATGCTCAACGCGATCCCGAACCTGATGAAGAGCTTCGAGGTCACCGAGCACGCCGCCCAGTGGGTCTCGACCGCGTTCATGCTGACCATGGCGTCGGTGATCCCGGTGACCGGCTGGTTCCTGCAGCGGGTGACGACCAGGACGGCGTACGCCACGGCGATGGGGGTCTTCATCGCCGGCACCCTGATCTCCGCGATCGCGCCCGTGTTCGGCATCCTGCTCGCCGGCCGGGTCATCCAGGCGGCCGGCACCGCGGTGATGATGCCGCTGCTGATGACGACGCTGATGACGGTGGTCGACGAGAGCGACCGTGGCCGGGTGATGGGCAACGTCACCATGGCCATCTCGGTCGCGCCGGCGCTCGGGCCGACGCTGTCCGGGCTGATCCTCGGCTTCGGCTCGTGGCGGCTGCTCTTCCTGCTGGTCCTGCCGATCGCCGTCCTGGTCGCGTGGTCCGGCCTGCGCCGCCTGGAGAACGTCAACGAGCCCGCCGAGTCGAGCGTCGACTGGGCGTCGGTGGTCATCGCCGCGCTCGGGTTCGGGTCGCTCGTCTACGGGCTCAGCCGGTTCGCCGAGGGTGAGGTCGGGATCCCGCTGCTGATCGCCGCCGTCGGTGCGGTGCTGATCCTCGGGTTCGTGCTCCGTCAG
This sequence comes from Nocardioides luteus, assembly GCF_000960475.2. Lineage (GTDB taxonomy): Bacteria > Actinomycetota > Actinomycetes > Propionibacteriales > Nocardioidaceae > Nocardioides > Nocardioides luteus_A. Next base: position 3,855 of record NZ_JZDQ02000037.1, read on the forward strand.
CTCCGGCTGCAGCGCACCGGATCGCCGCTGCTCGACCTGCGCGCGTTCCTGCACGGCACCTTCACCAAGTCGCTGGTCCTGATGTCGATCGCCTTCCTGGCGATGATGGGCTCGATGATCCTGCTGCCGCTCTACCTGCAGAACGTGCGCGGGCTCTCCCCGCTGCTCACCGGTCTCCTGGTGATGCCGGGCGGTCTCGCCATGGGTCTCCTCGGGCCGACCGTGGGGCGGATCTTCGACGCGTACGGCGGCCGGGTGCTGGTCATCCCGGGCTCCGTCGGCATCGTGGTCGCTCTCGGCGGGCTCTCGCAGATCTCGCTCACCACGCCCTACTGGCTCGTGCTGGTGCTGCACATCGTGCTGATGGTCAGCCTGGCCTCGGCCTTCACCCCGGTCTTCACGCTCGGCCTCGGGTCGCTGCCGATGCACCTCTACTCCCACGGCTCCTCGATCCTGGGCACGCTGCAGCAGGTCTCTGCCGCGTTCGGCACCGCCCTGGCGGTGACCGTGATGTCCGTACGCAGCGACCAGGTCGTCGACAAGGTCGGCGCCGTCGAGGCTCACGTGAGCGGCCTGCAGGCCGCGTTCCTGGTCAGCGCCGGGCTGGCTCTCATCGTGGTCGTGATGGCCGTGCTGCTGCCCGCCCGGGCCGAGGGGCACGGGGGCCATGGAGAGCACGCCGAGGAGTCTCAAGAGGAGCCTGCCGCGGATCTGGACGCCGAGCTCGCCGAGCTGTGCGAGCACGGGCTCGAGCCTGCGGTGTGTGGCTGCTGAGGCGTACGTCTGCTCAGTGATGGAAGCGTAGGAATACCCGGTTAACCGGGTATTCCTACGCTTCCGAGCGCCACTGATAGACGCCGATCAGCAGCATCCTCAGCTGCGTGCGCACGGTGGCGACGATCTGCTCCTCCTGCTCGGGGCGGGCGGTGGAGACGATCTGCTCGGCGGTGGCGACCAGGACGGTCACGAACAGCGACGAGAGCACGTGCAGGTCCTTGGCGGTCCAGGTGTCGGTGCCGGTCATCAGCGCCAGGTCGGTGGCCAGCTCGCGCTCGCAGAGCTCGATCTCGCGCCGGATGGCCTCACGCACCGAACGCGGCCCGGCGACACGCTCGCGGGCGATGAACCCGAAGTGGTCCCGGCGCCGGTGGACGTGGTCGACGAGGGCATCGATCGAGCCGTCGACGACGTCGTTGTCGGCCCGCGCGTTGCGGCGTACGTCGCGGAAGAGGTCGCGCAGCGAGTCGAAGGACTCCTCGACCAGTGCCAGCCCGAGCGACTCGATGGAGTCGAAGTGGCGGTAGAACGCGGTCGGCACGATGCCGACCTGCTTGGCGACCTGTCGTAGGGACAGCGCCGTCAGCGAGCTGTCGGCGCACAGCTCCAGCGTCGCGTCCAGGATCGCTCGCCGGGTCCGGAGCTTGCGCTCCGCACGGCTCTCCGGCTCGGCTCCCGTCTCGATCACCTGACCATCCTAGGGGCAGAAGCGCATGAGATGTCAGGTGCACACCTGTACACCGTGATCTGGACCACGTGCGCGGTGTCTTGACGCGTGCTGGGGTGACCCGCCATCGTTGTCGGTGTACAGATGTTCACTGAAAGGCGAAACACATGGCACTCGACCTCGGCGGCCGGATCCTCCGCTCCCGCACGGTTGCGGCGCTCGCCTCACCGCACGGCATCGACCGCTATCTGACCCAGATCAACCCGATGCTGGCCGCGCACGAGGTGCGTGCCCGCATCACCGACATCCACCCGGAGGTCAGCGCGCCCGGCGCGCCCCGGGTGGCGACCGTGACTCTTCAGCCCACCTCGACCTGGCGCGGTCACCGCGCCGGCCAGCACGTCACCGTCGGCATCGACACGGGGGAGGGCCGCCGCACCACCCGCGTCTTCACCGTGTCCAACACCGAGGGCAAGGCGGGTGAGCCCCTCACCATCACGGTGCGCGCCCACGACGACGAGCACGCGACGCCCTACAGCATCTCCAAGTACCTGACCGAGCGGGCGACCGTCGGCACCCTCGTGCACCTGTCCCAGGCCGAGGGCGACTTCGTCCTTCCTGACCGGGTGCCCGAGCACATCATCCTGATCTCGGGCGGCTCCGGCATCACCCCGGTGATGTCGATGCTGCGCTCCCTGCAGCGGCGTACGCACCGGGGCAAGGTCACCTTCCTGCACTGGGCACCCAGCGCCGACCGCCAGATCTTCGCCGACGAGCTCGAGGAGATCCGGCACCAGGGCCACGGCGTCGACCTGCACCTTCTCCACACCGGCGACGGGGCGCCCTATCTCTCCCCGGCGCTCCTGGAGAAGCTCGTCCCGGGCTACCGCGAGGTGCCGACGTGGGCCTGCGGGCCGGCGTCGCTCATCGAGGCGGCCCAGGCTGCGTACGTTGGTACGGAGTCGCTGAAGGTGGAGTACTTCAAGCCGCCGAAGACCGCCGGCGTGGCCGGCGGCGAGATGGAGTTCGCGCGCACCGGCAAGACCGTCGCCAACGACGGCGCCACGATCCTCGACCAGGCCGAGGCCGCGGGGCTGACCCCCGAGTCCGGCTGCCGAATGGGGATCTGCTTCTCCTGCACGACCAACAAGAGCTCCGGACGGGTCCGCAACGTGCTGACCGGCGAGACCTCCGAGCTCCCCGACGAACAGATCCGGATCTGCGTGAGCACGCCCGAGGGCGACTGCTCCGTGGACCTCTGACGATTCCCCCCAAGGAGACACCTCTCATGACCACCGTTGAGAACACCGGCAACCGCCGCCTCTCCGCCGAGGAGCTCGAAGCCTTCGGCGCCGAGATGGACGCCATCCGCCAGCGGATCGTCGCCGACCTGGGCGAGAAGGACTCGGCGTACATCTACGACATCGTCAAGAAGCAGCGCGCCTTCGAGATCGCCGGCCGCGCGCTCTTCTATCTGCCCGTGATCGGCTGGGTTCCCGCCGTCGCCTGTCTGTCGATCTCCAAGATCCTCGACAACATGGAGATCGGGCACAACGTCATGCACGGCCAGTACGACTGGATGGGCGACCCCGACCTCAACTCGCGCATGTTCGAGTGGGACAACGTCTGCCCTTCCGACCAGTGGAAGTACTCCCACAACTACATCCACCACACCTTCACCAACGTCCTCGGCAAGGACCGCGACATCGGCTACGGGATCCTGCGCATGGACGAGGACCAGAAGTGGCACCCCTACTTCCTGGGCAACCCGATCTACGCGTTCCTGCTGATGATCTTCTTCGAGTGGGGCGTCGCGATGCATGACCTCGAGGTCGAGAACCTCGTCGCGGGCAAGCGCACGTTCGCCGACAACGCCGAGCTGCACCGCGGCCTGATGAAGAAGGTCAAGCGCCAGGCGCTGAAGGACTACGTCCTGTTCCCGCTGCTCTCCGGTCCGCTGGCGCCGCTGACGTTCGTCGGCAACGGTGTCGCGAACCTGGTACGCAACATCTGGGCGTTCAACATCATCTTCTGCGGCCACTTCCCGGCCGGCGTCGCCTCCTTCTCGCAGGAGGAGTGCGAGGACGAGACCCAGGGTCACTGGTACTACCGCCAGCTCCTCGGCTCCGCCAACATCACCGGCGGCCGCATCTTCCACATCATGTCCGGGAACCTGTCGCACCAGATCGAGCACCACCTCTTCCCCGACCTACCCGCGCGCCGCTACCCGGAGATCGCCGAGGAGGTCCGCGAGATCTGCTCGCGCTACGGCCTCGCCTACAACACCGGTCCGCTGCACCAGCAGCTGTGGGGTGTCTTCAAGAAGATCTGCCGGTACGCCCTTCCCGACCGCAAGCGCCCTGCTGCCGAGGGTGTCGGGGCCGCTCCCGCGCTCGAGGGGGTCGCGGCATGACCCCTGACCAGCCACAATGGGTTGTCATGGAGCCCGAGCTGAGCAAGAACGAGATCCGCAAGGATGTCGCCCAGAGCGCCGTCGAGGTCACCGCGACCACCGTCGGCCAGGTCGCGGTCATCATTACCGGCGCCGTACGTGACGTGGCCGGCGCTATCGGCGGCCTCGCCACCGAGCTCTTCGAGCTTCGCGCCGCGGCGAAGCGAGCCGAGAAGGACCTCGACGAGTAGTCACCCGCGTCGGCCGAGACGTCAGTTGCGCCGGTCGAGTTGGCACGTACGTGCCAACTCGACCGGCGCACGTGACGTCTCGGGACTCAGTCCTCGGGGTCGTCGAGCCGGGCCAGCCAGGTGGCGAGCCGCTCGATGGCGGTCTCGTGCTCGGGGTGTACGTCGACGAATGCCTGGAGCTGCTCAGCCAGCCAGGCGAGGGTGACCTCCTCGTCGCCCCGACGGGTGACGAGCTCCTCGATGCCGCGGTCGGTGAAGTACATGGGCTCAGTCTTTCATTCTGCGTTCAGCGGTGAGTCGGAGGCCGGGCCGCCGGAGAGGCCGCGTACGACCATGCCGAGCGTGACGTTGATGAGCTGGTCGCGCTCAGCGTCGCCGAGGGCACGGTAGGGGCCGTCGATGAACAGGACCGCGAGGCCGTGGACGGTGGACCAGGCCGCGGTCTCGGCGTTCGGACGGAGCTCGGGGGCGAGCCAGCCGGCGTCGACGAGGTCGTCCAGCGCGGTGGTGAGGAAGGCGTAGGGCGGGGCGTCGGCGAGCATCGCGGAGATCTCTTCGGAGGGATGCTCCTCTCCGGTGTGGGGACGGAGGAAGGCGGTGCGGAACAGGCCGGGCTGGGCGAGCGCGAAGTGGACGTAGCCACGCCCGGCAGCGGCAAGGCGCTGCACCGCGGCCTCGGCCGGATGTGGTGCCGGTTTCTCGGCGGCCAGGAGGTCGAGGATCGTCGCGGCCAGGCGGTCCATCGCCTCGTGCTTGGCGGCGTCGAGCAGGTCGGCCTGGTTGGCGAAGTGGCGGTAGGTCGCGGTCGGGGTCACGCCGACCGCGCGCGCCGCGGCCCGGATCGTCACCGCGTCGGGACCGCCCTCCTCGGCGAGCGTCGCGGCCGCCTCGACCAGTGCGTTGCGGAGGTCGCCGTGGTGGTAGGGCCGGCCGCCCTCGTCCGAGCTCTCTGAGGATTTCACGGAATTCATGTTGACACCTGCCCACATCGGAGGGAAAGTTAACACCTGCAAAGTTTACACCTGCCCACATTCCTCTGGAGGACTCATGTTCCACCGACTCGGCACCCTCGTGGTGCGAAATCCGCGCCGGGTCCTGGTGATCGGCCTGGTCGCCCTCCTCGGCGCGATCTACCTGGCCACCTCGGCCTTCGGCAAGCTCGACGACGCCGGCTTCGACGACCCCGCCTCGGAGAGCAGCCGCGCGGCCACCGCGCTGGAGGAGGGCTTCGGCAACGAGGCCGGGTTCCTCCTGACCGTCAGCGCCGCCGACGGCACGGTGACCGAGGGCGCCGCAGCCAAGGACGCCCAAGCGCTCGTGAACCGCCTCCGCGCCGATGACGACCTGACCGATGTCGTCTCCTACCTCGACGCCCCCGGGCCCGGCATGATCTCGGATGACGGCAGCCATGGACTGATCTCCGTCGGCGCGAAGAACCCCGACAGCGTCGACTCCGCCGCGGTGATCGACCGCTACACCGACGACACCGCGACCGACGGTGGCACAACGGTCCACGTCGGCGGCCAGCTCGCGACCTTCGAGGAGGTCGGCACCCAGATCGGAGCCGACCTCGGTCTCGCCGAGGCGATCGCGATCCCGCTGATGATCGCGCTGCTGGTGCTCGCCTTCGGCAACGTGGTCGCCGCAGTCGTCACGATCGGGGTCGGTGGGTTCGCCATCGCCGGCACCTTCGCCGAGCTCTCGGTGCTCGGCAGCTTCACCGACGTCTCCATCTATGCCCTCAACCTGACGACCGGCCTCGGGCTCGGTCTCGCGGTGGACTACGGGCTGCTGATGGTGGCCAGGGTCCGTGAGGAGCGAGCCGCCGGCGTGGAACACGCCGACGCCGTCGTGCGCGCCGTGGAGACCGCCGGCCGGACCATCGTCTTCAGCGCCACGACGGTCGCGGTCTCACTGGCCTCGCTGCTCGTCTTCCCGCTCTACTTCCTGCGCTCCTCGGCGTACGCCGGCATCGGGGTCATGGTCATCACCGCCGTCGTCGCGGTCGTCCTGCTCCCCGCCATGATCACGCTCCTGGGCGACCGGATCGACGCCATCCGCGTCCCCGGCGTGCGCGGCCTGCGCGGTGGTGCCGCCCCGTTCTGGACCCGCCTGGCCGGCTTCGTCACCAAGCGGCCCTGGGTCGCGCTCCCCGTCGTCGCCGTCCTGCTCGCGATGGCCACGCCCCTGGCCGGCATCGAGTTCGGTACCCCCGACGACCGGGTCCTCCCGCCATCCGCAGGCAGCCGTCAGGCCGGCGATCTGCTCCGCGACGAGTTCGGCGGGGATGGCACCAGCCCCATCCGTGTCGTGACCACCTCGGCCGTCGCCGACGACAGCCTCGGCACCTACGCCGCCGACCTCTCCCGGATCCACGACGTCGACCGTGTCGACACCCGCGTCGGGACGTACGTCGACGGCGCCCTCGTCTCGAAGACACCGGCCCTCCCGCCCGGTGACGGCGCGGACGAGCTGGCCGTCGTCAACCAGCTCGACCGCCAGTCCGAGGAGGCGCGCGACCTGGTCCGTGACGTACGCGCCGTCCCGTCGCCGGAGGGCACCACCGCGCTCGTCGGCGGCGGCGCCGCGGAGCTGCTCGACTCGCTCGACGCGATCAGCGCCAAGCTGCCGTACGCCGTCGGCGGGCTGGCCGTCGCGATGATCGTGATCCTGTTCCTGTTCACCGGCAGCCTGGTCCAGCCGCTGCGGGCGCTGGCGCTCAACGTCATCGGGCTCGGCGCGACCGTCGGGACGACCGTGGCGATCTTCCAGGAGGGCTTCGGTGCCGATCTCCTCGGCTTCACCGCGATGCCGCTCAACGTCTCGATGGTCGTCCTGCTGCTGGTGATCGCGTTCGGCCTGTCGATGGACTACGAGGTCTTCGTGCTCGGCCGGATCACCGAGATGCGCCGCCGGGGGCTGGGCAACGTCGACGCGGTCGTGCAGGGCCTGGCTCACACCGGCCGGATCGTCACCACGGCCGCCGCCCTGATCGCGACCAGCTTCTTCGCCTTCATGGTCAGCGACATCAGCTTCATGAAGTTCTTCGGGCTCGGCGTCGGGCTGGCGATCCTCATCGACGCCGTGCTGATCCGCGGCATCCTGCTCCCGGCGGCCATGCGGATGCTCGGCGAAGCCGCCTGGTGGGCGCCGCGCCCGCTGCGACGCCTCCACACGAAGGTCGGGCTGAGCGAGGAGCCGGTCCCGGTCCCGGCCTAGGACGTACGAAAGGGCCCCTCGGTGCGAACACCGAGGGGCCCTTTCGTGTCTACGGATCAGGCGAAGGCGCGCTCGATGAGCTCCTTCTGCTCGACCGTGTGCCGCTTGATGGTGCCGACGGCGGTGGTGGAGGAGGCCGGGCGGGTGACCGGCTCGACCTCGCGGCCCAGCTCGGGGACCACGTTGAGGTAGTAGCTCGGCCACGGACCCTGGTTGAAGGGCTCGTCCTGGACCCACTTGACCTTGGCGTTGGGGTACTTCGCGAGCTCGGCGGCGAGCTGCTCGGTCGGCCACGGGTAGAGCTGCTCGACGCGGACGATCGCGACGTCCTCGCGGTTCCGCTTCTTGCGCTCGACCACGAGGTCCCAGGTCAGGCGGCCGGAGACCAGCAGGACGCTGGTGACCTTCGAGGCGTCCGCCTCGGCGTCGCCGATGACTGCCTGGAACGAGCCCGAGGTGAAGTCGGCGGGCTGCGAGGCAGCCTCCTTGCGGCGCAGCATCGACTTCGGGGTGAAGACGATCAGCGGACGGTGCTCGGCACCGAGGGTGTGCGTACGCAGCAGGTGGAAGTAGGACGCCGGGGTCGAGGGCTGAGCCACGACCATGGCCTCGTCGGCACACAGCGTGAGGAACCGCTCGATGCGCGCCGAGGAGTGGTCGGCACCCTGACCCTCGTAGCCGTGCGGCAGCAGCAGCACGACACCGGAGTCCTGACCCCACTTGGTCTTGCCGGCCGAGATGTACTCGTCGATCACCGACTGGGCGCCGTTGACGAAGTCACCGAACTGCGCCTCCCACATGACCAGCGCCTCGGGGCGCGCGACCGAGTAGCCGTACTCGAAGCCGAGCGCGGCGTACTCCGAGAGAAGCGAGTCGTAGACGTAGAACTTCGCCTGCTCCTCGGTGAGGTTGTTCAGCGGTGTCCACTCGTCGGCGTTCTTGCGGTCGATGATCGTGGCGAAGCGCGAGGCGAAGGTGCCGCGACGCGAGTCCTGACCGGCCAGACGCACCGGGCGGCCGTCGAGCAGGAGCGAGCCGAAGGCGAGGATCTCGCCGGTGCCCCAGTCGATGTTGCCCTCGGTGATCGCGGTCGCGCGACGCTGCAGCTGCGGCATCACCTTCGGGTGGACCGTGAAGCCCTCCGGCGGGGTGACGTACGCATCCGCGATCCGCTTCAGCACGTCGTTGGTGATCGCGGTGACGGTCTCGCCGGCAGGCTTCTCGGGGTAGTCCGGGACGGTCTCCCAGGCCTGCGGCATCTTGTCGGCCTCGCGCACCTCGGTGAAGACCTGCTCCAGGCGAGCCTGGTAGGCGGCCAGCACCTGCTCCGCCTCCTCGATCGTGATGTCACCACGACCGATCAGCGACTCGGTGTAGAGCTTGCGGACCGAGCGCTTCTGCTCGATCAGGTCGTACATCATCGGCTGGGTGAACGACGGGTCGTCGCCCTCGTTGTGACCGCGGCGGCGGTAGCAGATGAGGTCGATGACGACGTCCTTGTTGAACGCCTGGCGGTATTCGAAGGCGAGCCGCGCGACCCGCACGCAGGCCTCGGGGTCGTCGCCGTTCACGTGGAAGATCGGCGCCTGGACCATCCGCGCGACGTCGGTCGCGTAGAGGGAGGACCTGGAGGAGCCCGGCGAGGTGGTGAAGCCGACCTGGTTGTTGATGACCAGGTGGACGGTGCCACCGGTGCGGTAGCCGCGCAGCTGGGACAGGTTGAGCGTCTCCGCGACCACACCCTGGCCGGCGAAGGCCGCGTCACCGTGGACCAGCAGCGGCAGGACCGGGAAGACCGCGCCCTGGTCGAGCACGTCCTGCTTGGCGCGGGCGATGCCCTCCAGGACCGGGTCGACGGTCTCGAGGTGGGACGGGTTCGCGGCGACGGAGACCTTGATCGTGTCACCCAGGTCGGAGAGGAACTCACCCTCGGCACCGAGGTGGTACTTCACGTCGCCGGAGCCCTGGACCGTGCGCGGGTCGATGTTGCCCTCGAACTCGCGGAAGATCTGGTTGTAGGACTTGCCGACGATGTTGGCGAGCACGTTGAGGCGACCGCGGTGGGCCATGCCGATCGTGACCTCGTCCAGACCGGCCTCGGCAGCGGCCTCGCAGACCTCGTCGATCACCGGGATCGCGGTCTCGCCGCCCTCGAGGGAGAACCGCTTCTGGCCGACGAACTTGGTCTGCAGGAAGGTCTCGAAGGCCTCGGCCTCGTTGAGCTTCGACAGGATCCGGAGCTGCTCCTGGCGCGGGGTCTTGTCGTAGGGCCGCTCGACGCGGTCCTGGATCCACCGGCGCTGCTCGGGGTCCTGGATGTGCATGTACTCGATGCCGGTCGTGCGCACGTAGGAGTCACGCAGGACACCGAGGATCTCGCGCAGCTTCATGAACGGCTTGCGGCCGCCGGCGAAGGAGCCGACCGGGAACTCGCGGTCGAGGTCCCACAGGGTCAGGCCGTGCGACTCGATCTGCAGGTCGGGGTGCGAGCGCTGCTTGTATTCGAGCGGGTCGGTGTCGGCCATCATGTGACCACGCACGCGGTGGGCGTGGATGATCTCGCCGACCTTGACCTGCTTGGAGATCTGGTCGTCGTGGGTGGTGTCGATGTCCTGGTTCCAGCGGATCGGCTCGTAGGGGATCCGCAGGGAGGCGAAGATCTCGTCGTAGAAGTCGTTCTCGCCGAGCAGCAGCTTGTGCACGGTGGCCAGGAACTCGCCGGACTGCGCACCCTGGATGACCCGGTGGTCGTACGTCGAGGTCATCGTCATGATCCGCGAGACCGCGTTCTGGGCGAGCTTCGAGGGCGAGGCGCCCTGGAACTCGGGCGGGTAGTCCATCGAGCCGACGCCGATGATGGCGGCCTGGCCCTGCATCAGCCGCGGCACCGAGTTGTTGGTGCCGATGCCGCCGACGTTGGTCAGGCTGACCGTGGTGCCGGAGTAGTCGGACATGGACAGCTTGTTGTCCTTGGCCTTGCGGACGATGTCCTCGTAGGCCGTCCAGAAGCCGGCGAAGTCCATCAGCTCGCAGCCCTTGATGGAGGGCGCGACGAGCTGGCGGGTGCCGTCCTTCTTCTGCTGGTCGATGGCCAGACCGAGGTTGATGTGCGGCGGGGTCACCATGGTCGGCTTGCCGTCGATCTCGGCGTAGGTGTTGTTCATCGCCGGCATCGCCTTGATCGCCTTGATGATGGCGTAGCCGATGAGGTGGGTGAAGGAGACCTTGCCGCCGCGGGCGCGCTTGAGGTGGTTGTTGATGACGGTGCGGTTGTCCCACAGCAGCTTGACCGGCATGTTGCGCACGGAGGTCGCGGTCGGCACCGAGAGCGACACGTCCATGTTCTTCGCGGTGGCGGCGGGGATGCCGCGCAGCGTGGTGTAGGTCGGCTCGTCGGTGACGGCGACGGCGGTCGGCTTCGGGGCGTCCTTGGGGGTGGGCGTCGCGGTGCCCTTGGCGGGCTCGGCGGCCTGCGCGTCCGGGCGCGGCTTGGCCTTCGGGGCCGGCGCCGCCTTGGCGGCCGGAGCCTCGGCCGATGCGGGGGTGGTCGGCGCGGGCGTGTTGGCCGGCGCGGGGGAGACCGGAGCCTTGGCTGCGGGAGCGGCGGCGGGCGTGGCCGGGGCGGCGGCGCCGTTCGGCGACGCTCCAGGCTGTCCGTTGGTCTCGAAGAACTTCACCCACACGGGGTCAACACTGCTGGGATCCTTCGTGTACTGGTCGTACATCTCCTCGACCAGCCACTCGTTGGCGCCGAATTCCGCGGGGATGTCGGCAGTGTTGGGGGACGGGGTGCCTGAGGACACGGCTTGATTCGCCTCTTCCGAATTTTCGCACTGTAAGAAATGGGTTGCCCACGGGCAAGGCTATCCCCACGAACACGTAAATGCCCGACGCAGGTTCCACCTGTGGACAGGATGTAATCCGTCCCACATCTTGCGTTACCTACCGGGTGGACTTGCAACCCGGGTCGATGTGCGTATGGTGGGCCGGTCCCGGAGCAGGTCGATGAGGTGGATTCCCCACATGACGAGCAGCAGTACGAAGCCCCGCTGGTCGACCAGCCGGCGGGTCGCAACGGCACTCACGGCGGCGGTCCTGAGCGGCGCCGTGGCGCTCACCGGATGCGGTGGTGACGCCGAGAAACCGGCCGCCTCGCCGTCCCCGTCGCCGACCCCGCCGCCCACCGTGAAGTCGGCCGCGAAGCTCGTCCACGTGCAGGGCAAGTTCCCCAGGAGCCGGCACCAGGCGGTCGCCGCCAACGTGGCCGAGGTCGTCGACCGCTGGCTGCAGGCCGCGTACGTCGGGGGCGACTACCCGCGCGCGACCTCCACCTTCACCGCGAAGTCCTTCCCCGGCTTCACCCAGGGCACCATCGCCCAGGCGGGCAAGCAGATGAGCCTGATGAGCAACGCCACGATCGCTCCGCACATCGACGGGGTCGACGTGGTCGCCAGCGACGTCCACGTCGATCTGCTGGCCAACAACAACTATCCGGTCGGCGCGGTCGCGCGGGTCCGTCTGGTCTACGACACCACGGGCGAGCGCGAGTCGCGCCAGACCGTCCGAGGCACCCTCGACATGGTGCCGACCAAGACCTCCTGGGCCGTCTTCGGCTTCAACATCACCCGCGAGGAGAAGCTGGCCACGACCGCCTCCGCCTCGCCGAGCCCGTCGGGAGACAAGTCGTGAGCCGCCTGAGCACGTTCGTACGCCGCCGCCTGCTGACCACGCTCGCCCTCGGCGTGGTGCTCGCGCTGACCGCCGTCCTGGTCCCGGACGCCGAGGTCGCCGAGCCGCGCGCGGAGCTGATCGCGACCAAGTGGGCCAAGGGCCTCGACGTCGCCAAGTTCACCCGCAAGGGCGGCACCATCTGGGTCCTCGCCGTCGGCTCGGACGCCCGCCCCGGCCAGAAGGTCACCCGCACCCGCGGCGACGCGCTGCACCTGATCGGCTTCAACCCGTCCTCGGGCTACGCGACCGACATCAGCATCCCGCGCGACTCCTACGTCAACATCCCCGGCCACGGCCGCGACAAGATCAACTCGGCGCTGCTCTACGGTGGCCCGAAGCTGATGGGTCGCGCCGTCGGCAACCTGGTCGGCGTCCAGCCGCAGTACGTCTTCGTCACCTCCTTCTCCGGGATGAGCGACATGGTGATCGGGGTCGGCGGCGTCGACGTCGACAACCCGCGCGCGTTCACCGATGCGTACGTCGCCCCCTACGGCTTCAAGAAGGGCCGGATCCACATCAGCGGCCCTCATTCGGTCGACTTCGCGCGTGCCCGGCACGGCCTGGCCAACGGTGACTTCGACCGCTCGGCCAACCAGTCCCGGATCATCCGTGGCCTCCACCGCAAGATCGTCGCCCGGCAGCACGACGTGGGCTTCATGGCCAAGGGTGTCTCCCTGGTGATGCGGAAGATGCACACCACCGGACTCTCCGCTCGTGACCTCTACCAGCTCGCCAGCGCCGTCGCCGCGATCAACCCATCGAAGGTCCGCACGTGTGTCGTTCCCGGCGGGATCGGCAACGCCGGCGCGGCCAGCGTCGTCTTCCCCAACGTCGGGGCGGCCCGGGCGATGGGCGACGACGCGCGCAACGACGGCCGGCTCAACCGCGGCTGCCGGGGCTAGCGCCGGGGATGGTTCCGGGCCAGGACGAAGTCGCGCACCAGCGGCGCGACCCGCTCCGGATGGTCGGCGACCACCCAGTGCGAGCCGTCGACCTCGCGGACCGTCAGGTCCGCGACGTACGGCGCCGGGGCCTCGGCCGCCAGCGCGCGGCTGACGTAGGCGTCGCCGACCGGTGCGATGACCTGGACGGGGACCGTGACCGGCCGTGGCTGCGGGCGGCCCATCCGGGCGATCGCGTTGGCGCGGTAGAGCTCGAGGCCGTTGATCCGGTCGGCCCGGGTGCGGTCGACGGCCGACCCGCCGACGATCCGGTCGAGGACGCCGGAGCGCCAGGCGAGCTCGGGGACCAGCGGGGCCTGGAAGAAGCCGATGTAGGTCGACCCGGCGCCCTGCTTGAGCCGCTCGAGGACGCCGCGGGCGGTCCGGCCGGGCGTACGCAGCCAGGCTCCGGTCTGGTCCAGGCTCGGCCCCGAGATCGAGGTGAAGGTGGCGATCCGCTCGGACGGTACGTTGCCGGCGACCGCCTCCCAGGTCTGGGTCGAGCCCCAGTCGTGGCCGAGCAGGTGCACCGGCGCCGACGGGCTGACCGCGTCGATGACCGACTGCAGGTCAGCGTTGAGCTGCTCGATCAGATATCCCTCCCGGGCGGCCGGGGCCTGCGAGCTGCCGTGGCCGCGTACGTCATAGGTCACGATCCGCAGGTCGCTGCCGAGGATCCGGACCAGCGGGAGCCACACGCTGGCGTTGTCGGGGTAGCCGTGCACGCAGACCAGCGTGGGGCGGGCGTCGCCGGGGGACCCGAAGTCGGTGACGGCCAGCCGGAGCCCGTCGGACGTCGTCACGTAAAGCCTGCTCACACCGGCGAGGCTAGTCGGGCGACGTTCAAGCCGACGTGACACGATTCGCCCCATGGACATCAGCTATCCGGTCACGATCGCCGCGGCCCGCACCTGGTTCAAGCTCGGCGACATCAAGATCAACATGACCGGTGCGGAGCACATCCCCGAGAAGGGCGGTGCCCTGCTGGCGGTCAACCACCTCTCGTTCGTCGACTACATCATGGCCGGGTTCCCCGGTGCCGAGCGCGGCCGGCTGACCCGGTTCATCGCCAAGAAGGAGGTCTTCGACCACCCCGTCGGCGGCCCGGTGATGCGCTCGTTCCACCACATCCCGATCGACCGCAGCTACGGCGCCGCGGGCATGAAGAAGGCCGTCGAGTACCTCCAGAACGGTGAGATCGTCGGGATCTTCCCCGAGGCCACGATCTCGCGCTCCTTCCTGATCAAGGACCTCAAGACCGGCACCGTACGCATCGCCGCCGAGGCAGGCGTACCGCTGATCCCCGTCGTGCTGTGGGGCACCCAGCGGATCATGACCAAGGGCCAGAAGGTCGACCTCTCGCGCCACAAGACGATCGGCATCGAGATCGGCCCGCCGCTCCCGGTGACCGGTGAGGACCCGGCCGCGGAGACGGCAGCGCTCAAGTCGCAGATGGAGGCCATGCTCGACCGGCTGATCAAGGCGCACCCGGCCGAGGAGCAGCCCCCGGGTTCGTGGTGGCTGCCCCAGGCTTATGGCGGCTCGGCCCCGACCCTCGAGGAGGCCGAGGCGATGTACGCCGAGGAGCGCAGGCTTCGCGCTCAGCGGAAGGCTGCGAAGCGGTCCGCCGACAAGAAGAGGGCTTAGTCGCTAGGTGGTCACGCCGGCGGGCTCGGCCGCCGTCATCGCGGTGATCGCAACATCGAGGAGCTCATCGACGACGTCGTCGTAGCTGTGGGTGTTGCCCCAGAGTGGGCGCATTCGGGGATTCTGGCCGGTGGCTCCGACGAGTGCGGCGATGGCTTCGCCGGCCTCTTCGCTCACCTTCGCGACTCTCCCCCAGAGAACGGCTTCGGCGTCGCGATCGCCCTGGGACTCGTCGAGCCACCGGGACAGATACGCGAGCAGAGCCGGCGTAGCGTCGGTCATGCGGTCGGAGTCTAGGGCGGACCATGCAATCCGGTCGAGCCCTAGATATTTACTTATGCGGCCGGTTGGTAGACGCCGAGCCGGTTTCCGGACGGATCGGTGAAGATGAATCGGCGCCCGCCGGGGTAGTCGTAGGGCGGTTCGGTGATCGTCCCGCCGGCCTTCTCGACAGCCGCCACCGCGGCCTCCAGGTCGGTCGTACGGAGCAGCGGCAGCGGGGCGACCGGGGTCTCGGAGGCATACATCCCGCCGTTCTCGTCCTTGCCGTCGGGGCCGACGATCCCGGCGTACATCCCGCCGTAGTCGTTGAAGGACCAGCCGAAGGCGGACTCGTAGAAGGCGCGGGAGGCGGGGAGGTCGGTGACCGCGAGCTCGAGGTAGTCGATGTGGAGTGCATTCATGCCCGTCGACGCTACTCGCGACCACCGACACTCCAGCCTCAGCCGAAGGCGATCTCGAAGTCCTTGCCGCGGAACGAGCCGATCTTGGTGGCCTCGCGGAGATAGGCGAGCGGGCCGGCGGGGTCGAAGGTCCAGCTGCCGCGGGCGGGCAGAAGCTTGGCGCCACCCTTCATGGTGAGCCAGGCGGTGTCGGGGTGCTCCTCGATGCCGGGCTGCTCGACGCTGCCCCGCATCGGGAGGCGAGGAGCGAGCTGCGTGATGTCGCTGAACTTCGCCGTCGCGATGGGCCCCTCGTCGTGGCTCGTCTCCCAGGTGTGGGCCGCGAGCGGTCCCTGGGCCGACGACTCCCCGCTGAACTTGGCCAGCCCCTTCGGGATCGCCCACAACGTACGGCCGCCGGCCACCGAGTCCGGGGAGTCGACCCAGATGTCGACCACGCTCACCGCCTTCTTCCCGTTGGATGCGGTGATCACCCGGGCGGAGAGGAGCTCGTGGTAGGTCAGCGGGCTCGGCTCGGTGTAGTCGACCAGCGCGACGGCATAGATCCCCTTCGGGTGCCGCTCGTCGACGTCGTGGGCGAGCCGGAAGACCGAGAGCCACATCGATCCGTGCATGTGCCAAGGGGCTGGGGGATAGCTGGTCACGAAGTCTCCCGAATTCTTGGTTGGTCCGTGTCGAAGCAGTCATGCCCGGTTCGACGCGTAGGCGTGTGGCGATCGTCGCCACGATCTACCAAGGAGACCAGAGATGACCGACCAGGTGAAGGGCCCCGCCTCCTACTTCCCGTCCATCGAGAAGAAGTACGGCCGCCCGATCGCGGAGTGGCAGCAGATCGTCCGCGACTGCGGGATCACCAAGCACATGCAGATCGTGGCGCACCTGAAGACCGAGTACGGCCTCGGGCACGGTCACGCCAACGCCCTCGTCGCCCACACGTTCGCCGAGGGACGCTGAGCTGTCCGGGCGCCGTCGAGCACTAGAGGTAGGCGCCGATGCGGTCGGTGGTGGTCTCGACGCGATTGCCGCCCTGACGAGCGAACAGCTCGGCGATGGTCATGTCGTGGGTTACCGAGCTGTCGCCCGCCCACGCCCGGGCCTCGGCCGCGGGGAGTGGGGCGAATTCAACCTGCGAGAGGCAGCGGCCGGGACGAACGACCGCCGGGTGAAGTCGAGCGATGTCGTCGTTGGTTGTGAGCAGGACGTAGCAGTCGCGGTCCCGTCCATAGAGGCCGTCGGTGAGGTTGAGCAGCCGCCCGAGGGCGGGCCCGGAGCGTTCGCGGGCATCGACGCGGAGGTACTCGTCGGCGTCCTCGCACACGATCAGCTTCGCCTTCGGGGGCTTGCTGGTGTCCTGGTCCGCGTAGGCCTGAAGGAAGTGGGGAACGTTCCGGATCGGCCCGGACTCCACGATGGAGCGGAGGTAGGTCGGATCGGTGAAGAACTGCTCGGCGTCGGTGACGAGGTGGGTCTCGCACCACGGCGCCCACGCTGACGCGAGGCTGGTCACGGCATGGCTCTTCCCCGTGCCGGGCGCGCCGTACCAGAGCAGCAGCTTGCCTCCCGTCGGGGGCGCGGAGAGCTCCATGAGGGAGTCGAGATCGCGGGCAGTCGCGCGTGCATAGTTACGCCGGTTGCTCTCCCACGGCTCCTTCGGGATGTGCAGCGAGTCGAAATCGCCCTTGAAGCCCTCGGCCCAGACCTTGACGTCGAGCTCGTCGGACTCGGGCGGCTCGTGGGCGGCCAGCAGGGCGGCGACGCTGTTGGTCACGTCGAGCAGGCGCTCATCGGTGTCGGTATAGACCGTGGCGGTCGTGCGTCCGGTGACACGGATCGCCAGGGCAGCGCCCTCCGCGGTGGCGTAGACGAAGGCGAAGTGGCTGCGCCTGTCCGTCCGGATGACAGTGAAGCCTGACGGCACGATCTCCTCGATCGGGGCGGGGAAGTCCCTGCTCACGGCGGTCGACCGGTTCAGGGCTCGGCTACGCAGGCCCTCGACGATGTCTGCCAGCGTCGCGGCCTCGACGAGATCGTGGTCAGTGGTGTCGACGCGAACGTCGAGGCCGGTTTCGCGGATGCTCTGCAAGGTCTTCCTCCGTAGTCGCGATGACTCTACGGGCGACCACCGACGCTCTTCGAGCGGTTTGTCGTGACGCCAGCGTCATCGGCTGCGCGCCGGTGTCTGGCGAAATGAAAGAAACCGCTGGTCACCCAGCGGTTCCAACTGTGCCCCCGGCAGGAATCGAACCTGCGGCCTACGGTACCGGAAACCGGCGCTCTATCCCCTGAGCTACGGAGGCAGTGCACCACCTGAGCGGTGCAGATGGAACCCTACAGGCTGGGACGGATAACGGTGAAACCGACTGGCGCTTATACGCTGGACCCCGTGACTCCTGAGCAGCTTTCCACCGCGGTCGTCGATGTCCTCACCGCGCTCGTCGATGAGGGTGCGATCACCCTTCCCGACGGCGTTCCGAGCACTGTCACGGTGGAGCGACCCAGGCAGAAGGGCCATGGCGACTACGCCACCAACGTGGCGCTGCAGCTGGCCAAGAAGGCGGGGATGAACCCGCGCGCGCTGGGGGAGCAGGTCGCCGAGAAGCTGAAGGCGACCGACGGGATCGCCGACGTCGAGATCGCCGGTCCCGGGTTCCTGAACATCTCCGTCGAGGCCGGCGCCCAGGGCAAGCTGGCGGGCGAGATCGTCGCCGCCGGTGCGGCGTACGGCAACAACGACTCCTTCAAGGGTCACAACATCAACCTGGAGTTCGTCTCCGCCAACCCGACCGGCCCGCTGCACCTCGGTGGCGTCCGCTGGGCCGCGGTCGGCGACGCGCTGGGCCGTGTCCTGGAGGCGTCCGGCGCCGAGGTCACCCGGGAGTACTACTTCAACGACCACGGCGGCCAGATCGACCGCTTCGCCCGCTCACTCCTGGCCTGGGCCCAGGGCAAGCCGGTGCCGGAGGACGGCTACGGCGGGGCGTACATCGAGGAGATCGCCAAGCAGGTCCTGGCCAAGGAGCCGAACGCGCTCGAGGCCGACGACCCGCAGGAGGTCTTCCGTGCGATCGGCGTGGAGCTGATGTTCGCGGAGATCAAGAAGAGCCTGCACGACTTCAACGTCGACTTCGACGTCTACTTCCACGAGGACAACCTCCACAAGTCCGGTGCCGTCGAGCGCGCCATCGAGAAGCTCCGCGAGCTCGGCAACGTCTACGAGAAGGACGGCGCGATCTGGCTGGCCACGGAGAAGTTCGGTGACGACAAGGACCGCGTCGTCATCAAGGCCGACGGCAACGGGGCCTACTTCTCCGGCGACCTCGCCTACTACCTCGACAAGCGCGAGCGCGGCTTCGACCGCTGCTTCATCATGCTGGGCGCGGATCACCACGGCTACGTCGGCCGGATGATGGCGATGTGCGCCGCGTTCGGCGACACGCCCCACGAGAACCTCGAGATCCTGATCGGCCAGATGGTCAACCTCCTCAAGGACGGCCAGCCGATGCGGATGTCGAAGCGTGCCGGCACCGTGGTCACCATCGACGACATCGTCGAGGCGATCGGTGTGGACGCCGCCCGCTACGCGCTGGCCCGCTACTCCAGCGACTCCAACATCGACATCGACCTGGACCTGTGGGCCAAGGCCGACAGCGCCAACCCGGTCTACTACGTGCAGTACGTCCACGCGCGCACCTGCCGGATGATGGCCAACGCGGCCGACCTCGGCATGGGGATCGACC
Source organism: Nocardioides luteus (assembly GCF_000960475.2). Classification (GTDB taxonomy): domain Bacteria; phylum Actinomycetota; class Actinomycetes; order Propionibacteriales; family Nocardioidaceae; genus Nocardioides; species Nocardioides luteus_A. The sequence continues at coordinate 22,900 of NZ_JZDQ02000037.1, forward strand.
TCGACACCTTCGACCCGTCGCTGCTCACCCACGAGCGCGAGGGCGAGCTGCTGCGCGCCCTGGCCGAGCTGCCGCGTGTGGTCGCGACCGCCGCCGAGCTGCGCGAGCCCCACCGGGTCGCCCGCTACCTGGAGGACACCGCCGGGATCTTCCACCGTTGGTACGACGATGACGACTGCCGCATGCTGCCCAAGGGCGACGAGCCGGTGGCTCCCGTCAACCTGGCCCGGCTGGCGCTCGTCTCCGCCGCCCGCACCGTCTTCGCCAACGGCCTCGGGCTGCTCGGCGTCTCCGCCCCGGAGCGGATGTGAGCGCGCACGCATCGCCGGGCTCGTTCACCGGCACCTCGCCGGTGTGGCTGAAGACCCCGGAGGACGTCAACGCCCTCGTCCCCGCGCTGTGGTCGGCGACGGCCGAGAAGGATGCGAACGGCGTCCTCACCGTCGGCGGCGTCGCGGTGCCCGACCTGGTCGCGAACATCAACACACCTGCGTACGTCCTGGACGAGGCCGACTTCCGCGAGCGCGCCCGCGCGTTCCGTGACGCGTTCACCGGCTACGACGTCTACTACGCCGGCAAGGCGTTCCTGTGCACCGAGGTGGCGCGCTGGGTGGCGCAGGAGGGGCTCTGCCTCGACGTGTGCTCCAACGGCGAGCTCTCCGTCGCGCTGCGGGCCGAGGTCGACCCGGCGAAGATCGGCTACCACGGCAACAACAAGACGCCGATGGAGCTGCGCCGGGCGATCGTGGCCGGCGTCGGGCGGATCATCGTCGACTCCTTCGCCGAGGTCGAGCGGGTCGCCGCGATCGCCGCCGAGACCGGCATCACCGCGAGCGTGATGGTGCGGGTCACCGCCGGCGTCGAGGCCCACACGCACGAATACATCGCCACCGCCCACGAGGACCAGAAGTTCGGCTTCTCGATCTCCTCGGGCGACGCCTTCGAGGCCGTACGCCGCCTCCTCGACGCCCCGAACGTCGAGCTGCGCGGTCTCCACTCCCACATCGGGTCCCAGATCTTCGACTCCTCCGGGTTCGAGGTCGCGGCCCGTCGGGTGCTGGCGCTGCAGGCCCGGATCCGGGACGAGCTCGGCACCGAGCTGCCCGAGATGGACCTCGGTGGTGGCTTCGGCATCGCCTACACCACCCAGGACGACCCCTCGACGCCCAAGGCCCTGGCCGAGGAGCTCACCGCGATCGTCGAGCACGAGTGCCGCGGCTTCGGACTCGCGGTGCCGCACCTCTCGATCGAGCCGGGCCGGGCCATCGTCGGCCCCTCGATGTGCACCGTCTACACGGTCGGCACGGTCAAGGAGGTCGCCCTCGACGGCGGCGTGACGCGCACCTACGTCAGCGTCGACGGCGGGATGAGCGACAACATCCGCACGGCTCTCTACGACGCCGATTACTCCGCCACCCTCGCCGGGCGGGCCTCATCCGCCGGGCCGGTGCTCGGTCGTGTGGTCGGCAAGCACTGCGAGGCCGGCGACATCGTCGTCAAGCACGAGTTCCTGCCCGCCGACATCGCTCCCGGCGACCTGATCGCGGTCCCCGGCACCGGTGCGTACGGACGCTCGATGGCCTCCAACTACAACCACGCCCTGCGGCCCCCGGTCGTCGCGGTCCGCGACGGCGAGTCCCGCGTCATCGTCCGGCGCGAGACCGAGGACGACCTCTTCGCCACGGACATGGGCTAGCCCGGTCGAGGCGTCGGCTGCGTCGGTCGAGTGGGCATCGGATTGTCCACTCGACCGACGGGAGTGACGTCTCGGCCGACCGGGGTGACGTCTCGGCCGACGGGGGTGACGCCTCAGCTGGGGCGAAGTGCCCGGAGGACCGCCCGCCCACGCGGCGAGAGGCGGTAACCGACGGGGAGGGACTCGGTGAGGCCGAGCTCCTTGAGCCGGCGGATATCGGCCTTGAACGGTTTCTTCTCGCGCCCGATCGAGGCCGCGATGGTCTCGGCCAGCTCGCCAGGACGGGCCTCGATGAGCTCGAGATGCTCCTGCGTCCACGGGCCACGGCGGCTGCGCCGGTCCATGTCGGCGAGCTTGGCGACCAGCGCGTCGGTCTCCTTCTTCCCCGGGCGCTTGGCGCGCAGCGCGACCCGCTCGTCCTCCCCGGCGTAGCGCATCTCGATCCGATAGACCTCGCCGTCCTTGCGGGACAGGAACGCCAGCAGGTCCGTGAGCGTCGTACCCGCCCGGCGGGCATCGTCCTCGGTGAGCGAATCGGGGGAGACGGGTGCGACCGACACGAACTCGACCACGCCCATCCGGGTGCGCTGCCGACCGCCGGCGACGTGCATCGGGCGCTTCCAGCGGCGGAAGGCGAGATCGACCTCGCCGGTGCGGATGCGTTCGAGGTCGGCGTTGGGGAACAGCACGCACCCATCAAACCGCGCGAAGCAGGAAATTCGGTTTCGCCTTCCCGAAATCCGAGGGTTCGTGAGCCTACGATGGTCCGCATGCCGAGGGGGGTCTACTCAGAAGGACCGCTCGCGGCGCCGTCCCAGGCGCCGCGAGCGGCCTTCGCCCGGCTGACGAAGGAACGGCGCGACAGCGTGACCCGGGCGGCGCAGACGTTCGGCTGGTCCGTGGTGTCCGGCAAGGCCGCGGCGCAGCGGCCGGTGCGGTGGGAGGTGCTGGGTCCGGACGTACGCGCCGAGCGCTGCGACCTCGTCGTCGACGGCACCTGCGACGGGATCCTGGTCGAGTACTGGCACGGCAAGGCGTCCCCCGGGAAGGGTCCCTGGCGCCCGGCCCGCTGGGTCGTCGTGCGGGTTCCGGCCCACCTGCCGAAGACGGCCGCGATGATCGGGCTCTCGCCGGGATCGGGCAACACCGGCACCGGCCGGGTGCCGACGCCGGTCTTCTTCCCGCCGGAGTTCCGGGCCAAGACCAACGTGACCACGCCCGACGGGGCGGTCATCGCGGCCGACGAGGAACAATCGCGCGCGCTGTCCCGCTTCGCCAGCCACGTCGTCGACGAGCGGCTGTGGGTGGTGGCCCGCGACGACGCGATCACCGTCACCACCGACGTGGAGCCGGACGCGGAGGAGCTGCTCCGCCGCGTTCGCCTGGCGCGGGATGTCGCCGCGGTGCTCCGGCCGATCCCGGAGCTCGCCTGAGGCTGAGCTCATCCAAGGCTTGGGGCTCTTGACCTCAAGTCAGCTTGAGCAGATTGACTCGAGGCATGCGAGCGATCAGACAGCACGAGTTCGGCGGCCCGGAGGTCCTGCACCTCGAGGAGGTGCCCGACCCGACGCCGGGGCCGGGTCAGGTACGCGTCCGGGTGGAGGCCGCCGGCGTCCACCGTCTCGACACCTCGATCAGAGCGGCCGACCTGCCGCCGACGATGCCGCGACCGGAGCTCCCCACGACGCCCGGCCGCGAGGTCGCCGGGGTCGTCGACCAGGTCGGCGAGGGCGTCGACGAGGCCTGGCAGGGCGCGAAGGTCGTCGCCCACCTCGGTCCGGGGAGCAGCGGCGGCTATGCCGAGCTCGCCGTCGTGGACGAGACGCAGCTCTACCGACGCCCCGAGGGGCTGGAGTCACCGGAGGCGGTGGCCGCCATCGGCACCGGCCGCACCTCGGCAGCAGTGCTCGAGGCCGCCGAGATCACTCCCGACGACGTCGTCGTGGTCACCTCGGCAGCCGGCGGCATGGGCGCGATCCTGCTCCAGGGCATTCGCAACGCGGGCGCCCGTGCGATCGGTCTCGCGGGCTCGGAGGCCAAGCTGGAGATCGCTCGTGGCTTCGGCGCGCACACGGCCGTCGACTACCGCGCGGACGGCTGGCTCGAGACGCTTCGAGAGGAGGAGCCCCGCATCACGGTCCTTCTCGACGGGGTCGGGGGTGACGTACCCAGGCAGGTCTACGCCCAGCTCGAGCCCGACGGTCGGATGGTCCGGTTCTCCGGCGACCAGGACGGCTACGAAGGCGGCGCGAAGATCATCGACATCCTCGGGCCCTGGGTCCAGGGCCGGATCAAGGAGTTCGAGCAGGCCTCGCTCGGGGCCGCCGCGGACGGCACCCGCAGGCCGTACGTCGGCTCGACCTTCCCCCTCGCCGAGGCCGCGGAGGCCCATCGCGCGCTCGAGAGCCGGGAGACGACCGGCAAGGTCGTACTCCTGACCTGACCCGGACCAGGCCGGGGGTGTCCGCGCCTAGAGCGGAAGTCGGTCCCTGGAGCCTGTCCCGGATACCCTTGGGCGCGTGAGCAGCAACAAGACGACCGCGCACGCCGTCAAACCCCTGGGCGTCGCCGTCCTCGGCTGCGGTGTGGTCGGGTCCCAGGTGGTCCGGCTCCTGCTCGAGGGCGATGCGGATCTCGCCGCAAGAGTGGGTGCGCCGCTGGAGATCAGAGGCGTGGCCGTACGCCGCCTCGACGCTCCCCGCGACGTCGAGGTCCCCGCCGAGCTGCTCACGACCGACGCCCACGGCCTGGTCGCCCGCGACGACGTCGACCTCGTGGTCGAAGTGATCGGCGGCATCGAGCCGGCCCGCGGCCTCATCCTCAAGGCGCTGGAGAGCGGCGCCAGCGTCGTCACCGCCAACAAGGCCCTGCTCGCCGAGGACGGCCCGACGCTCTACGAGGCCGCCGAGAAGGCCGGCACCGACCTCTACTACGAGGCCGCCGTCGCCGGCGCCATCCCGATCCTCCGCCCGCTGCGCGACTCGCTCGTCGGCGACCACGTCACCAAGGTGATGGGCATCGTCAACGGCACCACCAACTACATCCTCGACAAGATGGACACCTACGGTGCCGGCTTCGAGGAGGCGCTCGCCGAGGCCCAGGAGCTGGGCTACGCCGAGGCCGACCCGACCGCCGACGTCGAGGGCTTCGACGCGGCCGCCAAGGCCGCCATCCTGGCGAGCCTCGCCTTCCACACCCGGGTGACCGCCAGCGACGTCTACCGCGAGGGCATCACCGAGGTGACCGCCGGTGACGTCGCCTCGGCCAAGGCCATGGGCAGCGTCGTCAAGCTGCTCGCGATCGCCGAGCTCGACGGCGACGACGTCTCGGCGAGGGTCCACCCCGTGATGATCCCGCGCACCCACGCGCTGGCGACCGTGCGCGGCGCCTACAACGCCGTCTTCGTCGAGTCCGCCTCCGCGGGTGACCTGATGTTCTACGGCCAGGGCGCGGGCGGCGAGCCCACCGCGAGCGCGGTCCTGGGCGACCTGGTCACCATCGGGCGCAACAAGGCGCTCGGCGCCCGCGGCTTCGGCGAGTCCGCCTACGCCGCCCGCGCGGTACGCCCGATGGGCGAGACCGTCACCCGCTACCACGTCAGCCTCGACGTGGCCGACAAGGCCGGCGTGCTCGCCGCGGTCGCGACCGCCTTCTCCGAGCACGGCGTCTCGATCAAGGCCGTGCGTCAAGAAGGCCGAGGCGAGGACGCCCAGCTCGTCGTCGTCTCCCACGAGGCCCCCGATGCCGCGCTCGCGGCGACCGTGCAGCACCTGCGCGAGATGGAGTACGTCCGCGACGTCGCCTCGGTGATGCGCGTAGAAGGAGCAGTCTAATGACCAACGGCCAGTGGCGCGGTGTGATCGAGGAATATCGCACCCTCCTCGACATCCCCCAGGACACCAAGGCGGTGACCCTCGGCGAGGGTGGCACCCCGCTGGTCCACTCCGAGTGGCTCTCCGGCGCCACCAAGGGCGAGGTGTGGCTCAAGGTCGAGGGGCAGAACCCGACCGGCTCGTTCAAGGACCGCGGCATGACCGCGGCCATCTCCGTCGCCGTCCACGAGGGCGCCAAGGCGGTCGTCTGCGCCTCCACGGGCAACACCAGCGCCTCGATGGCCGCCTACGCCGCCAAGGCCGGGATCACCCCGGTCGTGCTCGTCCCCAACGGCAAGATCAGCGCCGCCAAGATGGCCCAGGCGCTGGTCCACGGCGCCGAGGTGGTCAAGGTACGCGGCAACTTCGACGACTGCCTCAAGCTCTCCCGCGCGCTCGCCGACAGCTACCCGGTCGCGCTGGTCAACTCCGTCAACCCGGTCCGGCTCGAGGGCCAGAAGACGGCGGCCTTCGAGGTCGTCGACCGTCTCGGCGACGCCCCCGACTACCACCTGATGCCGATCGGCAACGCCGGCAACCTATCCGCCTACTGGCTCGGCTACGAGCAGTACGCCGCGGCCGGCCACGCCACCAAGACCCCGGTCATGCGTGCCTTCCAGGCCGAGGGCGCGGCCCCGCTCGTGCTCGGCCACCCGGTCGAGCACCCGGAGACCAAGGCGACCGCGATCCGCATCGGCAACCCGGCCTCCTGGCAGCTCGCCGAGGCCGCCGCCGCCAAGTCCGGTGGCCGTTTCCGCGCGCTCTCCGACGACCAGATCCTCTCCGCCCAGGCCCAGTTGGCCCGCAACGACGGCGTCTTCGTCGAGCCCGCCTCGGCGGCCGGTGTCGCCGGTCTGCTCGCCGACCTCGAGGCGGGCGACACCTACGCCGGAGCCACCACGGTCATCACCGTCACCGGTCACGGGCTCAAAGACACCGCCACCGCCCTGGAGTTCTTCGGTGAGCTGCCGGAGATCGTCATCGACGCCGACCTCGAGGCCGCGGCGGCAGCAGCAGGGCTCGCGTAGCACCCATGACGTTCGTAGAAGGCCCGGTGACCGTCACCGTCCCGGCCACCTCCGCCAACCTCGGCCCCGGCTACGACTCGCTGGGACTCGCGCTCGACCTGCGTGACGAGCTCACCGCCGAGGTCGTGCCGGGCGGGACGCTGGAGGTCACCGTCGAGGGTGCCGGCGAAGGCACGGTCCCGCTCGACGAGTCCCATCTGGTCGTACGCTCCATGCGGGCCGCCTTCGACATCATCGGCAAACAGCCGGCCGGTCTCCGGCTGCACTGTCGCAACCGGATCCCGCACGCCCGCGGCCTGGGGTCGTCCTCGGCCGCGATCATCGGCGGCCTCGTGCTCGCGCGCGCCCTGGTCGCCGGGGGAGAGCTGATCCTCGACGACGACACGCTCTTCCAGAAGGCGGCCGAGATCGAGGGCCACCCCGACAACGTGGCGCCCGCCTTCCACGGTGGCTTCACGATCGCCGGTGAGGATGATGGCTTCTTCGCGGTCCGCACCGCCGTCGACCCGCGGGTGAGCGTCGTCGTCTTCGTGCCCGCGACCGGCGTCGAGACCAAGGCCGCCCGCGGGCTGCTGCCCGAGACCGTCCCGCACTCCGACGCGGCGGCCGACGCGGGACGTACGGCGCTCCTGGTCGCGGCGCTCAGCGACGCGCCCGAGCACCTGCACCGAGCCACCCGCGACTTCCTCCACCAGGAGTACCGCCGGCCCGCCATGCCGGAGTCGCTCGCGCTGGTCGACGAGCTGCGTGCCGACGGCGTCGCGGCGATCGTCTCCGGCGCCGGGCCCACGGTCCTGGCGTTCAGCAGCGGCGTGGAGTCGGCCGAGACGACCAAGCTCCTCGCCCGCTGTCCGGCGGGCTGGGCGTGCCATGCGCTGAGTGTCGACATGGACGGCGTACGCATCCTCTGACCCGCCTTCCGGGGCCCTGCTGTGATGGGTGCCATGCGTGTTAGCCTGGATCTACGTCCGTCGGGCCGTTCAGGTCTACGGACGTGCTATCCCCCTTTCGTGCCGTGCCACTTCGGTTGGCGCGCATCGGCGCGTCAGGGGTTCTGACAAACGAGCCGTCGGCGTCGTACGCCGATCGGCGATACGTGGGAAAGGACTCACGTGACTGAGACCATGGAATCCACCGCACCGGAGCCGAACGCAGCCCCGAAGAAGCGCGGTGGCCTTGGCGGAATGCTCCTCGCCGATCTCAAGGCGATGGCGAACGGTATGGGCATCAGCGGGGCGAACTCGATGAAGAAGGCCCAGCTGATCGACGCGATCAAGGCTGCCCAGGGCAGCCGTGCGCAGTCGGCGCCGGCGCCTGTGGAGAAGGCTGAGAAGCCCGCCGCTGAGAAGCCTGCGGAGAAGACGGCAGAGAAGCCGGCCGAGAAGGCCGAGAAGCCCGCGGAGAAGTCCGCCGAGGCTGCTGACGCCGGCAGCGAGGGCGCCCAGCGCCCGCGCCGCCAGCGCAACCAGAACCAGAACCAGAACAAGGGCGGCGGCCAGGGCGGCCAGTCCGGTCAGGGTGGCCAGGGTGGCCAGTCCGGTCAGGCCGGTGGCCAGAACAAGGGCCCGGCGAAGACCGGTCAGCCCGCCGCCGAGAAGAAGAACGAGGACGCCCAGAAGCCGGCCGAGTCGGCCGACGACGCCGGCGGCGACGAGGACGGCGAGGGCGGCAGCCGCCGCAACCGTCGCCGTCGTGGTCGCGACCGCGACCGCAACCGCCCGGGCCGCGGCGAGCCGGACACGACCGTCCTCGAGGACGACGTACTCGTGCCCGCGGCGGGCATCCTGGACGTACTCGACAACTACGCCTTCGTCCGCACCTCCGGCTACCTGCCCGGGCCCGACGACGTCTACCTCTCCCTGTCGCTGGTCAAGCGCCTCGGCCTGCGCCGTGGCGACGCGATCGTCGGCCAGGTGCGCCAGCCCCGTGAGGGCGAGCGCAAGGAGAAGTACAACCCGATGGTGCGCATCGACTCGGTCAACGGTGCCGACCCCGAGATCGCCAAGCACCGTGTCGAGTTCGACAAGCTCGCGCCGGTCCACCCCGACCAGCGGCTGCGTCTCGAGGGTGGCTCCGACCCGGTCACCGGCCGGGTCATCGACCTGGTCGCGCCGATCGGCAAGGGCCAGCGCGGCCTGATCTCCTCCCCGTCGAAGGCCGGCAAGACGACCGTCCTGCAGGCGATCGCCGGCGCGATCACCGCCAACAACCCCGAGTGCCACCTGATGGTCGTCCTGGTCGACGAGCGTCCCGAGGAGGTCACCGACTTCGAGCGCAGCGTCAAGGGCGAGGTCATCGCCTCGACCTTCGACCGGCAGCCCGCCGACCACACCGTGGTCGCCGAGCTGGCCATCGAGCGGGCCAAGCGCCTGGTCGAGCTCGGCCACGACGTGGTCGTCCTGCTCGACGGGCTGACCCGCCTGGGCAAGGCCTACAACCTCTCCGTCCCGGCCTCGGGCCGGATTCTCGGCGGCGGTGTCGACTCGGCGGCGCTCTACCCGACGAAGCGGTTCTTCGGTGCGGCCCGCAACGTCGAGGACGGCGGCTCGCTGACCATCCTCGCCACGGCCGCGGTCGAGACGGGTTCGAAGACCGACGAGATCATCTTCGAGGCCTTCAAGGACACCGCCAACTCCGAGCTTCGCCTGAGCGAGGAGTACGCCGAGGCCGGGATCTTCCCCGCCATCGACGTCAACGCCTCCGGCACCCGCCGCGACGACCTGCTCTTCGCCGGTGGCGAGGGTGACGCGGTGCGCAAGCTGCGTGCCTCGCTGGCCACGCTCGACGGCGCCAAGGCCGCCTCGGTCCTGGCCGAGAAGGTCGCCGGTTCGGCCACCAATATGGTGCTCCTCAACGAGGTCGCCAAGAGCTGAGGTCTGTGTGCGCCCTGGGGCCGTCGGGAATTATTCGCGGCCCCAGGCGTTCACATACACTGAATCCTCGGTGCCGGTTCACGTCCCGCAACCTGCGGCGGCGACCCGGAACCCACTGTCTTGAGAGGAACCTCATGAAGTCCGACATCCACCCGACGTACGTCGAGACCCAGGTCACCTGCACCTGCGGCAACTCGTTCACCACCCGCAGCACCGTGGCCGAGGGCGCCATCCGCGCCGACGTCTGCTCCAACTGCCACCCGTTCTACACGGGCAAGCAGAAGATCCTCGACACCGGCGGTCGCGTGGCTCGCTTCGAGGCTCGCTTCGGCAAGCGCAACAAGTAGCTTTCAACGCGCCGGCCCCCACGTGTCTGTGGGGGCCGGCGCGGCGCATTTCATCGAACTTCTCCGGCAATTCCTGAACTTCTCGGGCATTGCAACGCCGGAGAAGTTCAGGAACACCCGGTTGACCGGGTATTCCTCCCAGGCGAGAAGCGAGGCGGAGATGTCACAGTTCGAAGCGGTCGAAGGGCTGATCGAGGAGCACGAGGGGCTGGAGAAGAGGCTCGCCGAGCCCGAGACCCATGCCGACGCGCGCCTGGCGAAGAAGCTCAACCAGAGGTACGCCGAGCTGAGCTCGATCATCGACGCCTACCGCGCCTGGCAGCAGCTCGGTGACGACATCGAGGCCGCCCGTGAGCTGGCGGGGGAGGACCCCGCGTTCGCGGAGGAGGCCGAGGCGCTGGTGCCGCAGCGCGAGGAGGCCGAGGAGCGGCTGCGCCGCCTGCTCGTGCCTCGCGACCCGACCGACGACAAGGACGCCATCCTCGAGGTGAAGTCGGGGGAGGGCGGCGAGGAGTCGGCCCTGTTCGCCGGCGACCTGCTGCGGATGTACACCCGCTATGCCGAGCGTCAGGGCTGGAAGCTCGAGTTCCTCGACGCCAACGAGTCCGACCTGGGCGGCTACAAGTCGGTCACCGTCGCGGTGAAGGCGAAGGGCAACCCCGAGCCGGGTCGCGCGCCGTATGCGCTGCTCAAGTTCGAGGGCGGCGTCCACCGCGTCCAGCGGGTGCCGGTCACTGAGTCGCAGGGCCGGGTGCACACCTCGGCGGCCGGCGTGCTGGTGGTTCCCGAGGCCGAGCCGATCGATGTCGAGATCAACGACAACGACCTCCGCATCGACGTCTACCGTTCCTCCGGGCCCGGCGGCCAGTCGGTCAACACCACCGACTCGGCGGTCCGGATCACCCACCTCCCGACCGGCATCGTGGTCTCGATGCAGAACGAGAAGTCGCAGCTGCAGAACAAGGAGCAGGCCATGCGCGTGCTCCGCTCGCGGCTGCTCCAGGCCGCCCAGGACGCCGCCGACGCGGAGGCCTCCGACGCCCGTCGCTCCCAGGTGCGCACCGTCGACCGTTCCGAGCGCATCCGCACCTACAACTTCCCGGAGAACCGCATCTCCGACCACCGCACCGGCTACAAGGCCTACAACCTCGACCAGGTCCTCGACGGCGACCTGGAGCCGGTGATCGGCAGTGCCGTGGACGCCGACCTGGCGGCCCGCCTGTCCGCACTCGACTCCTGACCCCTGGGGCCGTCAAATGTCGAAGGTCGCAGTCACCGGGTGACTGCGACCTTCGAGCATCTGCTGGGGCTGCTCAGGCGGTGGTCTTCTTCTTGAAGCCGATGACGAAGCCGGCGGCCTCGGCCGAGGCCTCGCTGTCGAACCAGACCTCGGCCTGGGTCCGCTTGTAGGCGGTGCTGGCGGAGGTGTGGTAGCGCTTCGCGCCGTCCTTGCGGATGTTGCCCTTCACGACGTACGCCGGGTGCGGGCTGGAGCCGTCCTCGAGCGGGTCGGCGCTGCCGGCGCCGTAGCTGCTCGCCGGCGGCAGCGGCTGCTCGGTCTCGGCGGTCTCGGCCTTCTTGCCGCGGTCGTAGAAGTCGCTGCTCGCCCGCACGAAGCCGGCCGCCTCGGCCGCCTCCTCGGAGTTGAAGTAGACGGCTGCCTTCGTGCGGCCGTAGTAGGGGCTCGCCGTGGTGTGGTACTTCTTCCCGCTGCTGCCCTTGATGTCGTACGCAGCGTCAGAGCTGCTTCCGTCGGCGGCCGGCAGCACTGCGCCGGGGTAGGGGGCACCGTTGGAGGCGGCGGGTGCCTCCGCGGCCGGGGCCTCGGGCTCGGTGGTCTTGGCCGGCTCGGCCTCGGCGGCGGCCGGCTCGGCTGCCTCGGCTGCCTCGGGCTCGGCGGTCGCGTCGGCGGCGGCGGCGGCGGCCGCGGTGACACTCTCGGCCTCGGCGACAACGGCAGCGGTGTCCGCGTCGGTCACGTCGTCCGCGGTCTCGGCGGGCGCCTCGACGACCGGCTCCTCGGCAGCGGGCACCTCGGCAACCGGGGCCTCGACAGCCGGGGTTTCAGCAGCCGGAGCCTCGTCAGCAACCTCAGCGGCGGGCTCCTCCGCAGCCGCCTCGGCCTCGGAGGCCTCCGCGGGAACGGTGGCGGCCGCGACGGGGGCGCTGGTGGTCTCGGTGGACGGGTGGTCCTTGTCGGCTCGGTGTGCGGCCTTGGCGTCCTTGCGGATCGGTCGTCCGAAGAAGAACCAGACCAGCAGGGCAAGGACGAGAATGAGTGCAAGCAGCAAGAGCCACTTCATGGGGTGATGTTTCCTTCCGGGGGAGTTCTCGGGTGTGATGGTGGGGCAGCACAGCGCCCGGCGAGGTGTGCGGCCAGTCCCGCGTCCCCCGATATGACCCGAAGAACCCTTGAGGCGCCCGAACGTTACCCTCAGCCGGGTAAAGCATGACTAACACATTCAGGAGCAGTTGCCCATGACCGCCCCGCGCACACTTCTGGCAAGTGCCCGAAAGCAGCTCGAAGAGGCTGGAATCGACAGTCCCGACGCCGATGCGGCCATCCTGCTGGCCCATGTGCTCGACACCGACCGCAACCGTCTCCTCCTCGTGGACGACGTGTCGGAGGACCAGGAGAAGACCTACACGGAACTGCTGGCCCGGCGCGCGGAGCGCGAGCCGTTGCAGCACCTGACCGGGGTGGCGTACTTCCGTCACGTCGAGCTCGCCGTCGGCCCCGGTGTCTTCGTGCCCCGGCCCGAGACCGAGCTGCTCGCCGGCTGGGCGATCGACCGGGCCACCGCGATCGACGCCCCCGTCGTCGTCGACCTCTGCACCGGATCGGGGGCGATCGCCAAGAGCATCGCCGACGAGGTCCCGGGCGCCGAGGTGCACGCGGTCGAGCTCTCCGAGGATGCCTACCCCTGGGCCGTACGCAACCTGACCGGCACCGGCGTGGACCTGCGGCAGGGCGACATGGCCGACGAGTTCGCCGAGCTGGACGGCACCGTCGACGTGCTCGTGTGCAACCCGCCGTACATCCCCCTCGAGGCCTGGGAGTCGGTGGCAGCCGAGGCGCGCGACCACGACCCCGATCTCGCCCTCTTCTCCGGACAGGACGGCCTGGACGCGATCCGGGTCCTGGAACGGCGGGCCGCCGAGCTGCTCAGGCCCGGGGGAGTGGTCGGTTTCGAGCATGCCGACGAGCAGGGGCCGAACGCCGACAACGGCGGGGCGCCGGCCGTCTTCGCGGCCACCGGACGCTGGCAGGACGTACGCGATCATCTCGATCTGGCAGGCCGTCCGCGCTTCACGACCGCGCAACTGGCAACATGAGCACTGTGACTGAGCGCTATCCGATCGCGACCGAGGACGAGCAGACCAAGGCGATCGATGCTGCTGCGGCGGCCCTTCAGGCCGGCGAGCTCGTGATCGTCCCGACCGACACGGTCTACGGCGTCGCCGCCGACGCGTTCGACAAGGGCGCGGTGGCCGGTCTGCTCGCCGCCAAGGGCCGAGGCCGTGCGATGCCGCCGCCGGTGCTGATCTCCAACGTCGCCACCCTCGACGCCCTCGCGACCCGGATCCCCGACTGGGCGCGCACCCTCGTCGAGGAGCTGTGGCCCGGCGCGCTGACGGTCGTGTTCCACCAGCAGCCGTCCCTGCAGTGGGATCTGGGCGAGACCCGCCAGACGGTGGCCGTACGCATCCCCGACTCCGACATCCTGCGCCGCATCATCGACCGGGTGGGTCCGCTGGCGACCAGCTCGGCCAACCGCACCACGATGCCGGCCGCCACCAACGCCGACCAGGCCGACGAGATGCTCGGCAGGATGGTCAAGGCCATCCTCGACGGGGGCGAGTCGCCCGTCGGCGAGGCGTCGACGATCGTCTCCGCCACCGGTGACGAGCCGAAGGTCCTCCGGGAGGGCGCGATCAGCATCGACCGGATCAACGAGATCATCGCCCCGCACGGAGTCGCCATCCGCCGCCCCGGTGATCCTGATCCGGCAGCCGAGGCCGAGACCGACCTGCCCGCCACGGACGCCGACACAGAAGCCTGATGCGCGCCTACGTCCTCCTCTTCCTGGTCGCCGCCGTGGTGACCTACCTGCTCACCGTCGTCGCCCGCGAGTTCGCGATGCGCACGGGGGCCGTCGCGAAGGTCCGCGACCGTGACGTACACGCCGTTCCGATCCCCTACATGGGCGGCGTCGCGATGCTGGGCGGCCTGATCGCGGCCTACCTGGTCGCGCGCGAGCTGCCGTTCCTGGCCGATGCGCCCGACTTCGTGCTGCAGGACACCGGCGTGGTGATCCTCGCCGGCGCGCTGATCTGCATCGTCGGCGTCGTCGACGACATCTTCGAGCTCGATGCCCTCACCAAGCTCGGTGGTCAGGTGCTGGCGACGGCGATCCTGGTGGGCTTCAACCTGCAGTACAGCCTGATCACGTTCCCCGACGGCACCCAGTTCTCCATCGATCCCGCCCAAGGCGCGCTGCTCACCGGGCTCGTCGTGATCACCGTGGTCAACGCGGTCAACTTCATCGACGGCCTCGACGGTCTGGCCGCGGGTGTGGTCGGCATCGGCGCGCTGGCGCTGTTCCTGTTCTGCTACCAGTTCACCCGGATCAACGACATCGGTCGCGCCTCGACCGCGGCGCTCCTGACCGTCGCGCTCGCCGGAGCCTGCGTCGGCTTCCTGATCCACAACTGGCACCCCGCCCGGCTGTTCATGGGCGACAGCGGCTCGATGCTGATCGGCCTGATCCTCGCCGCCAGCGCCGTCACCCTCTCGGGCTCCTACAACGCCGGCGGCCTGAACGTGAACGCCTTCGACGCCTCCACCGCGCTCCTGGTGACCTTCCTGCCGCTGCTGCTCCCCCTGACCATCCTGGTGGTCCCGCTCGTCGACCTGGTCCTGGCCGTCGTACGCCGCACCCGTGCCGGCCGCTCGCCGTTCGCGGCGGACAAGAAGCACCTCCACCACCGTCTTCTGGAGATCGGCCACTCCCAGCGTCGCGCCGTCCTGATCATGTGGCTCTGGGCCGGCCTGATGTCCTTCGGCTCGGTCTTCGTCACCCTCTACCGCGGCCCCGTCGTCATCATCGGCGTCGTCGTCGCCACCGCCCTCATCGTGCTGCTCACCTTCGTCCTCCCGAAGATCCGCGGCGAGCGCACCGACAAGCTCCTCGAGGTCCCCGAGGAGGTCACCCCGCTGGAGCACCAGGCGCGCTGAGAGCGGTGCCTTGATCGATCAATTAGGGCACCCAAACACGCTTGTGATAGTTTTCACGAGCGTTCGGGATACGCTCCTGAACACGTGAAATGCCCCCAGAGAGAACGGCCGCCGACGATGACGACCGCAACCAGCAAGTCCAAGGTGCTGCGAGGTTCTGCCGCAGTGTCCGCAGTTGCTGTGCTCGCGGCCCTCGTGGTGGCCTTTGTTCTTGCCGGGACCGATGGTCTGACCGGTGCTGCGATCGGTTCGATCGCCACCGTTGTCGTGCTGGCGGTCGGCTCGTGGGCGATGTTCTGGATCGCGGCGAAGTCGCCCGCCCTGTCGTTGCCTGCCGCCGTCGGTGTCTTCACGCTGTCGGGCATGGTCCTCTTCGTCGTCCTGCTGGTCGTTTCGCAGGCCGGAGGAGACGCTGTCGTACGTCCGGCAGCCTTCTCGGTCATGGTGCTCACGGTTGCCTGGACGACCACGTTCGCGTTCCTGGTGCGACGCGAGCGAATCCCGCTCTTCGACCTGCCCGGGGCAGACTCGTGACCCGCCAGTAGCGCCTGATATCGTCCGGGCCGTCGGGGGCGGCCGCCGGGATGATGCCCGAGCCTTTGAGGCTCGCCACCCAGAATCGTAAGTTCGAACAAACAGGAGACAGCGTGAAGTCGCTTGCCGCCACCGTTATGGCGTCGGAGTCGGGGCCTCATATCCCGGGGCCCGCGGACTTCTTCCTTCCGCCGATCGTCGGGTCCGGCGACTGGGCCCTGACCAAGGTGAGTCTCCTGGTCCTGCTGTCCGTCGTGATCGTTCTCGGCTTCTTCTACGCGGCCTCTCGCAAGGCCGCGGTGGTTCCGAGCCGGCTGCAGTTCGCCGGTGAGTACGTCTACGGGATGGTCCGCAACTCCATCGCGCGCGACATCATCGGCTCCCACGACTACATGAGGTTCGTGCCGTACCTGTTCACGGTCTTCACCTTCATCCTGGTCAACAACTTCTACGGGATCATCCCGCTGATCCAGTTCCCGACGATGTCGCACATCGGCTACACGGCGGCCCTGGCGGCCATCACCTGGCTGATCTACAACATCGTCGGCATCGCGAAGCACGGCTTCGGCGGCTACTTCAAGCACCAGACGGTGCCCAGCGGTGTCAGCGGCCCGATCCTGATCATGATGGTCCCGCTGGAGTTCCTCTCCAACATCATCGTGCGGCCGTTCACGCTGGCGATCCGTCTCTTCGCGACCATGTTCGCCGGTCACCTGCTGGTGGCGCTCTTCTCCATCGGCGGCGCGTGGCTGATCCTCCACTACGCTCCGGCGTGGCAGGGCGTCACGGCCGGCCTCTTCTCCTTCCTGCTCGGCATCCTGGTGTCCTTCCTGGACATGCTGATCATGTTCCTGCAGGCCTACGTCTTCACCCTGCTCTCGGCGATGTACATCGCCGGGGCCATCGCGGACGAGCACTGATCCACAGCTCGTTCGACCAGCCAAACCCAACGATGTACAACAACTGACGCAAGGCGCGTCACAACCGAAAGGAAGTCCACAATGGACGGCTCCGCAGACATGATCGGCCTCGGCCTCTCCGCTATCGGCCCGGGTGTCGGTGTCGGTCTGATCTTCGCCGCGTACGTCGCCGGTGTCGCTCGCCAGCCGGAGGCCCAGAGCCGCCTGCAGGCCATCGCGATCCTCGGCTTCGCCCTTTGTGAGCAGTTCTTCATCATCTCCCTCGCCCTCGCCTTCGTGCTCTGACGTAGGGAACTACTGAAGGTTCCGACATGATCCTTACCCAGGTAACCGCTGCGGAGACCGAGATCAACCCCTTGGTCCCGCACGTGCCGGAGATCATCCTCGGTGTCATCGTCATCGCCCTCCTTTTCGTGGGAGTCGCGAAGTTCATCGTTCCGAACTTCGAGAAGGCGTATGCCGACCGCACCGCGGCGATCGAAGGCGGTATCGAGAACGCCAACGCCAAGCAGGCCGAGGCCGATGCCAAGCTCGCCCAGCTGGAGGCTCAGCTGGCCGATGCCCGCCACGAGGCTGCCCGCATCCGCGAGGAGGCTCGCGAGCAGGGCGCTGCGATCAAGGCCGAGCTCCGCGCCGAGGCGCAGGCCGAGGCCGAGCGCATCGTCAACGCCGGCAAGGCGCAGGTCGAGGCCGAGCGCCAGGCGGCTGCTGCATCGCTGAAGACCGAGGTCGGCTCGCTGGCCACCGGTCTCGCCGGTCGCATCGTCGGCGAGTCCCTCGACGACGACGAGCGTTCCAGCCGTGTGGTCGAGCGGTTCCTCGCTGACCTCGAGGCAGGGGTTCACTGATGGACTTCCGTGGAGCGTCGGCCGAGGCCGTTGCCGCCCTGACCGAGGAGCTGAAGACCGCTGTCTCCGCCTCTCCCGAGGCGGCGGCGAAGGCGGCCGACACCCTCTTCGAGGTCTCCCAGACCTTCCGCGCCGAAGCTGCGCTGCGCCGCTTCGTCACCGACGCCTCGGTGCCGGCAGAGGCCAAGACCGGCCTCGTCGGCGAGCTGTTCGGTGGGAAGGTCGACGCGACGGGCCTCGGCGTGGTCGAGTCCGCGGTCAAGCACCGCTGGACGCACGCCGGTGACCTGAGCGACGCGGTCGAGCGACTCAGCGAGATCGCCGCGGTCCGCAGCGCCGGCGGCGAGGCCAAGCGCCTCGCCGACGAGCTCTTCGCGGTCCAGCAGGCCGTGCAGGAGACGCCGGAGCTGCGCGACGCGCTCTCCGACCCGGCTCGCACGACCGAGGACAAGGTCACGCTGGTCGACGACCTGCTCGGTGGCAAGGCTCTGCCGGCGACGGTCACCCTGACCAAGCAGGCGCTGGCGGGCACCTACCGCACCGCCACGGTCGCGCTGGGTGAATACCAGAAGGTCGCCGCCGCGGTCGCGGGCGAAGGCACCGCGGTCGTCCGCGTGGCCGCGCCGCTCTCGGAGGCTGACACCACCCGCCTGGCAGCGGCCCTCGCGAAGAAGTACGGCCGCGAGGTCCACCTGAACATCGTGGTCGACCCGGCCATCGTCGGCGGCATCAAGGTCTCGATCGGTGACGACGTCATCGACGGCACCATCTCCAGCCGCCTCGACGGGGCGCAGCGAGCACTCGCCGGCTGATCCGGCATCACGGCCCCAACTGGCCGTATGACCCCTGTGTGACACAGACTTCGACGTAAGAACGAGAGAGAAGGCAGAGATGACGGAGCTCACCATCCGTCCCGACGAGATCAGGGACGCGCTGGCAAAGTACGTCGCGGACTACAAGCCCGAGGCGGCGAAGACCGAGGAGGTCGGCACTGTCGCGCGGACCGCTGACGGCATCGCCCAGGTCTCGGGCCTGCCCTCGGCCATGGCGAACGAGCTCCTCGAGTTCGAGGACGGGACCCTCGGTCTCGCCCTGAACCTCGAGACCCGCGAGATCGGTGTCGTCATCCTGGGCGACTTCGACAAGATCGAGGAGGGCCAGTCGGTCCGACGTACGGGCGAGGTTCTCTCGGTCCCCGTCGGTGACGGCTACCTCGGCCGCGTCGTGGACCCGCTCGGCAACGCGATCGACGGCCTCGGCGACATCGAGACGGTCGGCCGCCGCGCCCTGGAGCTCCAGGCTCCGGGCGTGATGCAGCGCAAGTCGGTTCACGAGCCGCTCGCCACCGGCATCAAGGCGATCGACGCGATGACCCCGATCGGCCGCGGCCAGCGCCAGCTGATCATCGGTGACCGCGCGACCGGTAAGACCACGGTCGCCATCGACACGATCATCAACCAGAAGCAGAACTGGGACTCGGGCGACCCCGACAAGCAGGTTCGCTGCATCTACGTCGCCATCGGCCAGAAGGGCTCGACCATCGCCTCCGTGCGTGGCGCCCTCGAGGAGGCCGGCGCGCTGGAGTACACGACCATCGTGGCCGCTCCCGCCTCCGACTCCGCCGGCTTCAAGTACCTCGCCCCCTACACCGGCTCGGCCATCGGCCAGCACTGGATGTACGAGGGCAAGCACGTCCTGATCGTCTTCGACGACCTGACCAAGCAGGCCGAGGCCTACCGCGCCGTGTCGCTGCTGCTGCGCCGCCCGCCGGGCCGTGAGGCCTACCCGGGTGACGTCTTCTACCTGCACTCCCGTCTGCTGGAGCGCTGCGCGAAGCTCTCCGACGACATGGGCGCGGGCTCGATGACCGGTCTGCCGATCATCGAGACGAAGGCCAACGACGTCTCGGCGTTCATCCCGACCAACGTCATCTCCATCACCGACGGTCAGATCTTCCTGCAGTCCGACCTGTTCGCGGCCAACCAGCGTCCGGCGATCGACGTCGGTGTCTCGGTCTCCCGCGTCGGTGGCGCGGCGATGACCAAGGCGCTCAAGGCCGTCACCGGCTCGCTCAAGGTCGACCTCGCGCAGTACCGCGCGATGGAGGCCTTCGCGATGTTCGCCTCCGACCTGGACGCGGCCTCGAAGCAGCAGCTGGCCCGCGGTCAGCGGCTGATGGCGCTGCTCAAGCAGCCGGCCTACTCGCCCTACCCGATCGACGAGATGACCGTCTCGCTGTGGCTCGGCACCACCGGCCGCCTGGACATCGTCCCGACCGAGGACGTGCTCAAGTTCGAGCAGGAGTTCCTCGACTACCTGCGCCGCTCCCACGAGGGCATCCTGGCCGCGATCCGCGAGTCCCTGAAGTTCGAGGACTCCACCGAGACCGCGCTCAACGACGCCTACGACGCCTTCCTCGACCAGTTCGAGACCTCGGAGGGTGCCTCGATCAAGCCGGGCTCCGCCAAGGAGGAGGCCCTGGCTGACGAGGACGTCGAGCAGGAGCAGATCGTCAAGCAGAAGCGGGGCTGACCATGGCCGTGTCAGTGCGTGAACTCCGCGCGCGGATCAAGTCGACGGAGTCGATGAAGAAGATCACGCGCGCCATGGAGCTCATCGCTGCGTCCCGGATCATCAAGGCGCAGCAGCGGGCCAATGCGGCCGCGCCGTACGCCCGTGAGCTCACCCGCGCCGTCTCGGCGGTGGCGACCTGGTCCAACGTGGACCACCCGCTGACCACCGAGCCGGAGGCGCCCACCCGTGCCGCCGTGCTGGTGGTCACCAGCGACCGTGGTCTGGCCGGCTCCTACTCCTCGAGCGTGCTCAAGGAGGCCGAGGGCCTGGTCGAGAAGCTCAAGGCCGAGGGCAAGGAGGTCGACCTCTACGTCACCGGACGCAAGGCGGAGGCCTTCTACAAGTTCCGCGGCCGTTCCGTGGCGCAGGCCTGGACCGGCTTCTCGGACCGTCCGGAGTACGACGCGGCCAAGGAGATCGGCCAGAAGCTGATCGAGGTCTTCGTCGAGGGCACCGAGGCGGAGACCGCGGCTGCTCCCGGCGTCGACGAGGTCCACGTGGTCTACACGCGGTTCATCACCATGATGACGCAGAAGCCCACCGCCGTACGTCTCCTGCCTCTGGAGGTCGTGGAGGGCACCGAGGCTCCGGCCGAGGGCGATGTCCTGCCGCTCTACGAGTTCGAGCCGTCGGCCGAGGCCGTGCTCGACTCGCTGCTCCCGCAGTACGTCGTGAGCCGGATCTGGTTCGCGCTGCTGCAGGCGGCCGCCTCCGAGCTGGCCCAGCGTCAGAAGGCGATGAAGTCGGCTACCGACAACGCCGACGAGCTCATCAAGAAGTTCACCCGGGTTGCCAACCAGGCTCGCCAGGCAGGCATCACCCAGGAGATCAGCGAGATCGTCGGCGGCGTGAACGCGCTCGCCGATGCCCAGGCTGCGAACGACTGAGAACCCACAGAAAGACTGACTAGAAAATGACCGCACAGGTTGACGAGAAGACCACGACGGGCCGCATCGCCCGCGTGATCGGCCCGGTCGTCGACGTGGAGTTCCCCGTCGACGCCATGCCGGAAATCTACAACAAGCTCGAGGTCGAGGTCACCGTCAACGGTGAGACCTCCGTCCTGCCGCTCGAGGTTGCCCAGCACATCGGTGACGGCATGGTCCGCGCGATCTCGCTGAAGCCGACCGACGGCGTCGTCCGCGGTGCCACCGTGACCGACACCGGCGCTCCGATCACCGTCCCGGTGGGTGACGTCACCCTCGGCCACGTGTTCAACGCGACCGGTGACATCCTCGACGTCGACCCGTCCACGGTCGAGGTCAAGGAGCGCTGGGGCATCCACCGCAAGGCTCCGGCCTTCGACCAGCTCGAGTCCAAGACCCAGATGTTCGAGACGGGCATCAAGGTCATCGACCTCCTCACCCCCTACGTGACCGGTGGAAAGATCGGCCTCTTCGGTGGTGCGGGCGTCGGCAAGACCGTCCTC
Source organism: Nocardioides luteus (assembly GCF_000960475.2). GTDB lineage: Bacteria > Actinomycetota > Actinomycetes > Propionibacteriales > Nocardioidaceae > Nocardioides > Nocardioides luteus_A. The sequence goes on from NZ_JZDQ02000037.1 coordinate 44,260, forward strand.
ATCCAGGAGATGATCGCCCGAGTCGCCAAGAACCACGGTGGTGTCTCCGTGTTCGCCGGTGTCGGCGAGCGCACCCGTGAGGGCAACGACCTCATCCACGAGATGCAGGAGGCCGGCGTCTACGACAAGGTCGCCCTGACCTTCGGCCAGATGGACGAGCCGCCGGGCACGCGTCTGCGCGTGGCCCTCTCGGCGCTGACGATGGCGGAGTACTTCCGCGACGTCCAGGGCCAGGACGTGCTGCTGTTCATCGACAACATCTTCCGCTTCACCCAGGCGGGCTCCGAGGTCTCGACCCTGCTGGGCCGGATGCCTTCGGCCGTGGGTTACCAGCCCAACCTCGCCGACGAGATGGGTCTGCTCCAGGAGCGGATCACCTCGACGCGTGGTCACTCGATCACCTCGATGCAGGCGATCTACGTGCCGGCCGACGACTACACCGACCCGGCTCCGGCGACCACCTTCGCCCACCTCGACGCGACCACCGAGCTCTCCCGTGAGATCGCTTCGCTGGGTATCTACCCGGCGGTGGACCCGCTGACCTCGACGTCGCGAATCCTGGACCCGCAGTACATCGGCCAGGACCACTACGACTGCGCCGTCCGCGTCAAGCAGATCCTCCAGCGCAACAAGGAGCTGCAGGACATCATCGCGATCCTGGGTGTCGACGAGCTCTCCGAGGAAGACAAGATCATCGTCTCCCGCGCTCGCCGGATCCAGCGGTTCCTCTCGCAGAACACCTACGTCGCCAAGCAGTTCACCGGCATCGAGGGTTCGACGGTTCCGGTCAAGGACACCATCGAGGCGTTCAACAAGATCGCCGACGGTGAGTACGACCACGTCGCCGAGCAGGCGTTCTTCATGTGCGGTGGCCTCGACGACGTCGAGGCGAAGTGGGCCGAGATCCAGAAGAGCCTCTGATGACGGACGCACTTCAGGTGGAGCTCGTCGCTGCAGACCGCGTGGTCTGGAGCGGCGGGGCCACCATGGTCATCGCCCGAACGGTCGACGGTGATGTCGGTGTCCTGCGCGGTCACGCGCCGGTGCTGTCGGCTCTCACCGAGGCGGTCGTGGAGATCACTCCGGAGGAGGGCACCGAGGTCATCGCGACCGTCGACGGTGGCTTCCTCTCGGTGGCCAACGACCGCGTCTCGATCCTGTCCGAGCACGTGCTGCTTGCCCACGAGATCGACCTCAGCCAGGCTGAGGTCGAGCTCGAGGAGGCCCGTCGCCTGCTCGGCACCAACAACGACGCCGAGAAGCGCATCCGTCGTGCCGAGGCACGCATCCGCGCTGTCGAGAAGGCCTCCTAGGGAAAGAGGGGCGATACCCGAATGGCATGGTGGGAGCTGCTCTTGGTCGTTGTGGCCGCGTTGCTTCTGCTTGTCCTCGCCTATGGCATCGGGATCGCCGTACGTCGCCGCCTGCTCGCTCGCAACGGCGGCGTCTTCGAACTGAGCCACCGCGTCCGGGACACCAGTCCCGGGCGCGGTTGGGTCATCGGTATCGGGCGCTACTCCGGTGACGCCCAGCTGGAGTGGTTCCGGATCTTCTCGCTCTCGCCCAAGCCCAAACGGGTCTGGCGCCGGACCGAGATGTCCTACATCTCCAGCCGCTCTCCCGAGGGGATCGAGGAGCTGGTCCTCTACCCCGAGAACCTGATCGTGACCTGTGAGGCCAACGGTCAGCACATCGACCTGGCGATGGACCAGCAGACCCTGATCGGCTTCCAGGCCTGGCTCGAGTCCCGCCCGATGCGGTCCACCTGGACCGTCTTCTGAGCGTCTTCCTCCGACCGTCTCCGGCGCAACACCGGGGTCGGTCGGTTTGCTTTCGGGGGATTCCCTGATTGTCCGGAGGGCATCTGCGGCGGATCGTTGAGGTATGTCCTCAACCGCTCCCATTCCCGCCCAGCCCATCCCGCCCGCCCCGCCTGTCGGCGACGAGCTCCGCTGCACCGATGCCGACCGCGACCGCGTGATCGACCTGCTCAAGGCCGCCTACGCCGACGGCCGGCTCGACCAGGCCGAGTTCGACGTCCGCTTCGACCTGACCATGAAGGCGAAGACGTACGCCGCCCTGGAGCCGATCACCCGCGACCTCGTCGCGCAGCCCACGCCCGCCCCGGCGCCGGCCAAGCCCGCTCGTGACCTGCTGCCGCCGCCGACCACGGAGGAGCGGCTGCTGGCCGCGCTCGCCCAGGCGACGACCTGGGTGCCGGTCGTCATCGGTCCCGCGATCCTCTACTACACCGTCGGCAAGCGCTCCGAGTTCGTGAAGCACCACGCCGCCGGCGCCCTCAACCTGCAGCTCACCCTGCTCGCCGTCACGATCGTGACCTTCGGGCTCGGTGGCGCGCTCTACGGGATCGCCTGGGTCCTGGCGACCGCCTTCGCGGTCGTCGCGCTCGCCGGCGCCCCGCTGCGCCAGCCGTGGGTGCTGCCGATCTTCGGCCGCGGCGGTCCCTACGAGAAGAAGCAGGACTGATCCCCGCATCCGGTTCCCGCATCCGGTTCCTGCATCCGGTTCCTGCATCCGGTCCCTGCATCCGGCACGGCCCCGAGGTCACTAGCCTTTACCTTGTGACGCCTCTCCGCCGTGCCCAAGCCGGATCGGTGGTGGCGTTCGCGACCAACGGCCTGCTGTCCGCGACCTTCATCTCCCGCATCCCCGCGCTCCGCGACAGCCTCGGTCTGAACAACTCGGCCGTCGGCCTGATGCTGCTGGCGATGGGCATCGGATCCGTCGCCGCGCTGCCCCTGGCCGGGGGACTGGTGATGCGCTGGGGCGCTGCCCGGGTCGTACGCCGCTGCGCGATGCTCTGCGTCGCCGCCCTGACCCTGGTGGCGATCTCCGGCAGCTGGCTGGCGCAGGCCTGGCTGGTGGCCCTGTGCCTGGTGGCGTACGGCGTCGGCTACGGGGTCTGGGACGTCGCCATGAACGTCGAGGGTGCCGCGGTCGAGCGGCGGGGCGGCAAGACGCTGATGCCGCAGCTGCACGCGATGTGGAGCGTCGGCACCGTGCTCGGTGGGATCCTGGGCATCGCCCTGGTGGGCACGCTGCCGACGGTGTGGCACGTCGCCGGCGTCGCGGCCGTCGCGCTGGCGGTCTGCTGGTGGGGCACCGCGGGCTTCCTGCCCACCGCCGCACCCCCGGAGGGCCACTCGCCGCGGCGGGAGCTGCTCGCCGCCTGGCGTTCGCCCCACACCCTCCTGCTGGGGCTGATGGTGCTCGCCTTCGCCGCCGCCGAGGGAAGCGCCAACGACTGGGTCTCGCTGGCGATGATCGACGGCTACGACGTGAGCCACCGGGTCGGGGTGGCGTGCTACGCGGCGTTCGTCTTCTGCATGAGCCTCGCCCGCTTCGCCGGCGCCAAGGTGATCGACCGGGTCGGCCGGCAGCCGGTCCTGATCACCTCGGCGGCGCTCGCGGGTGCGGGGATCGTACTGACCGTGCTCGCCGGTTCCTTCGGGCTCGCGCTGGCCGGGATCGTCCTGTGGGGCTTCGGCGCCGCCCTCGGCTTCCCGCTGGGGATCAGCATCGCCGCCGACGACGAGACCCGGGCCGCCGCGCGGGTCTCGGTCGTCTCCACGCTGGCCTACGGAGCCTTCCTCGGCTTCCCGCCGATCCTGGGGGCGGTGGGGGACCAGATCGGCACCCTGCGGGCGCTCCTGGTCGTCGCCGTCCTGATGCTCCCGGCTGCGGCCCTCGCCGCGACGGTGGCGCGGCGGCGGGCCCTGTAACACGCTGTTCGTAGGTCTATCCGGTCGTTCTGACAGGGCGAGTAGTCCTACGAACGACGTGTTACACGAGAGCGACGCCCCGCCGGATCAGTCGAACAGGGCCCGGATGTCGTCGGCGCCGATGGTGGAGCCCATGGCACCCTCGCCGTCGACGACCTTGGCGAAGAGCTCGGCCTTGCGCTCCTTGAGCTCCATGACCTTCTCCTCGATCGTGTCGGTCGACACCAGCCGGTAGACCATGACGTGCTGGGTCTGGCCGATGCGGTGGGCGCGGTCGACGGCCTGGGCCTCGGCGGCGGGGTTCCACCACGGGTCGAGTACGAAGACGTAGTCGGCCTCGGTCAGGGTGAGGCCGACACCACCGGCCTTGAGCGAGATCAGGAAGACCGGGGCATCGCCGTCGCGGAAGCTCTCGATCGCCGCGCCGCGGTCGCGGGTGGCGCCGTCGAGGTAGGCGGCGTCGATGCCGGCCTCGGCGAGCCGGGTGCGGGCCCGGCCGAGGAAGGAGGTGAACTGGCTGAAGACCAGCGCCTTGTGGCCCTCGGCGGCGAGCTCCTCGATGTGGTCGACGAGCGTGTCGAGCTTGGCCGAGCCGACGTCGTCGTCCTCGGGGTCGACCAGTCCGGGGTCGAGGGAGAGCTGCCGCAGCCTGGTCAGCGCGCTGAGGATCGCGACCCGGTTGTCGTTGAAGTCGTCGAGCAGGTGCAGGATCCGCTGCCGCTCCTTGGCCAGGTGGGCGTCGTAGATCTTGCGGTGGGCCGGGTTGAGGTCGACGCCGAGCACCTGCTCCTGCTTGGGCGGCAGGTCGTCGGCGACGAGCTCCTTCGTACGCCGCAGCAGGAACGGGCGCAGCCGGGTCCGGAACCGGCGCAGCGCGCCGTCGTCACCGGACTTCTCCACGGGTGAGACCACCGCGTCGCGGAACATCCGCGGGCTGGGGTAGAGGCCGGGCGCCGTGATCGAGAGCAGCGCCCACAGCTCCATCAGGCGGTTCTCGAACGGCGTGCCGGTCACCGCGAGGCGCCAGCGGGCGTCGATGCGGCGGGCCGCGGCGTACGTCTTGGACTGGTGGTTCTTGACCTGCTGCGCCTCGTCGAGGACGAGTCCGGCCCAGGGGCGCCCGGCGAAGGCGTCCTGCTCGAGCCGGAGGATGGCGTAGGTGGTGACCACCACGTCGGCGTCCTCGCGGGCCTCGGCCACGGAGTCGACGCGCTTGCTCACCGTGCTCACCCGGAGGCCGGGGGTGTGGCGGCGGGCCTCCTGGACCCAGGCCGGTACGACCGAGGTCGGCGCCACCACGAGATAGGGAGCGCGCGGGCCCGGCTGGGTGTGCACGGCGTGGGAGATCGTGGCCAACACCTGGAGCGTCTTGCCCAGGCCCATGTCGTCGGCGAGGATCCCGCCGAGGCCCTGGTCGTGCAGGAACGCCAGCCAGTGGAAGCCGTCGAGCTGGTAGTGGCGCAGCTCGGTCGCGAGACCGGTCGGGGTGGGCCGCGGGATCTCGCGCAGGTCGCGCAGCGCCTGGGCGCGCTGGACCCATTCGGCGGCCTGCTGGTCGACCACGCCGAGCTCGGCGAGCTCGGCCCAGACGCCCAGGTCGTGCTTGCCGACCGCGAGGCCGTCGCCGGTGCGCTCGTGGAGCTGTCCGGCGGCCTCGACGACGTTGCGCAGCCGGTCGAGCTCCGGGCGGTCGGTGGTGATGTAGGTGCCGCTGGGGAGGATCAGGTGGTCGTCGCCGCGGGTCAGCGCCGCGAGCACGTCGGGCAGCGGGACCGGCTCGCCGCCGATCCGGATCACGACCTGCAGGTCGAGCCAGTCCTGACCGCCCAGGGAGGCGCCCTCGGGCGAGGTGACCTCGAAGGAGATCTCCGGGTCCTCGTCGGTCTCGCGGAAGTCGGGCCGCTCCACCTCGGTGACCTCGACGCCCTCGATCTCACGCAGCGCCGGGAGGTCGTGGATGGCGAGCGCGAGCGCGTCGCCGTCGCGCACCTCCTGCTTGCGGAGCAGCTCGGCGGAGACCCTCTCGCGAAGCACGGCCTCCGCGGCCGGGTCGCGGACCAGGCCGAGGTCCTCACGGGAGTCCACCGGGTAGTGACGTACGCCGTAGGCCCATGTCCAGCCGAGGGTGGCATGCGTCGAGCTGCGCCAGGTGACGGTCAGCGTCAGGCGAGGTGCGGGCGGCTCAGGGATGTCGAGGGAGTCGTCGGTGGAGCGCAGCGGCACCAGGCGCGCCAGCGGGCCCAGCAGGGCGCTCAGCGTGCCGATCTCCGGCTCGGGGACGGTCAGCGGGTCGCGGGCCGTCACCAGCCGCTGGGCGTGCGTGGAGAGCGGTCCGGACAGGTCGCCGAGATGGAGGATGCCGGCATCGAGGATGCCGACCGAGCGGGTCGGGCGACCGATCGGGAGCACCGTCGGGCCGGCGTAGACCCGGTCGCCGTGGGCCAGGCCGAAGCGGAGCACCGCCTCGCCGTCCTCGCGGCGCAGCTCCCCGGCGAGCGAGAGCGGATCGTCGAAGAGCACCACGCCGCGTACGTTCTCGCCGGGCAGGACCGTCACGCCGCCACGGATCGCGTCGCGGAGCAGGCTGACCGCGTGCTCACCGAAGTCGGCCAGGCTGAGGGAGGAGCCGCGGGCGTAGAGCAGCCGGTCGGGCCGCAGCTGCCGGGCCAGCTCCTGCAGGGGGAGCAGCTGGCTGCGCGGGAAGTCCTTGCCGGGCAGCGCGCTGGGGATGTTGGCCCAGTCGGCACCGGTCTTCGCCCAGCGCTCGCGGTTGCCCATCCGCATCGGCCTGAGCTCGACGGTGGGGGAGCCGCCCATGGCCGACCGTGGGCTGTGCACATCGATCTCGAGGGCCAGCGCCGGCAGGTCGTCCTCGGGCTTGTTGTCCTCGGCGAGCTGGCCGAGCAGCGTACGCAGCTCCGTCTCCCACGACGGGCCCTGCGGCGCCGTCGAGGTGCGCGAGCCGGCGAGCACCAGCCCGAGGGCGGCGCCGTGCTTGCAGTTGTTGTGCACGGGGCAGCTGCACGAGCTGGTCACCCGGGCGACGCCGTTGCGGGACTCCAGGTTGAGGGTCGTGCGGTAGGGGGCCGGGCCGGTGCCTCGGACCTCGGCCGCCGCGCGCAGCGTGCTGCTGCCGATCTCGGTGACCTGGGGCTCCCCGACGCGGCCCTGGGCCGCGTAGGCCTCGCCGCGCTCGATGGTCTGGGGGTCGAAGGTCTCGCGGATCAGGTCGTTCGTGAGAGCTTCGAGCAAGGGCACCCGATCCATTCTTCCAGCATGAGGCGGGTTCTGCGACTTCGTGGACGCTGGTGGTGAGCAGCGTCTCGTTCGTTGCGGAGGCGCTGGTCTAGACCAGCGGCGCACCCCGCGGCGGTTCCGGTGCATTCACCGGCCTGCATAGACGCACGCTGGGACGCCCGTCCCAGGCAACCGAATCCGAACCGATCCGGACGACTTCGTTGCGCAAAAGGAAAGCCACCTCGATCCGAGCGGGGGGATCCGGACCGAGGTGGCGATGAATACTTTCGGCCAAGTTGCCGGTGATTGCAAGTCGAACCGCTATGGCGGGAATGTGACGTGTCGTATATCTGCCATGATGTCCGTGGTTCGTTCCCCGCCACGGAAAGGCATCTCGGATGCTCGATGCGCTCGGTCTCGACAAGCTCGAGGAGACGGTCTACCGCCAGCTGGTCGGAGCGCCGTCGGCCAACCTCGAAGAGCTGGCCGAGGCGGCCGACCTGGACACCTTCGGCGTCTCCGCCGTGCTGGCCGCGCTGGAGGGGAAGGGCCTGGTCGCCCGCGCCTCGGCGGGCCAGGACCGCTACGTCGCCTCCCCGCCGGCGGTGGCGCTCGGGGCGCTGCTCGTCCAGCGCCAGGACGAGCTGCGCCGCGCGCAGGTCGAGATGACCGAGCTCGCCGGTCTCTACCGTGGCTCCGTCGCCCGCCGGGATGTCGCCGACGTCGTCGACGTCGTGCACGGCACCGAGGCGATCGCCCAGCGGTTCGCCCAGCTGCAGTACTCGGCCAAGAAGTGCATCCAGGCGCTGCAGAAGCCGCAGGCCGCGGTCGTCACCCGCGAGGACGCCGACGAGGCCGAGCGGGCCGCGATCGAACGCGGGGTCAGGCACGACATCGTGCTCGAGCGCTCCGTCTTCGACACCCCCGGCATCTACGAGACCATCGACTCCGGCCTCGAGATCGGGATCGAGCTGCGGGTGGTGCCGACGGTGCCGCTGCGTGCCTTCATCGTCGACCGGGAGATCGCCCTGATCCCGCTGATGAACAGTGAGCACAACACCGTCCAGGACGCCCTGCTGCTCCACCCCAGCGGCCTCCTCGACGCGATCATCGCCCTCTTCGACCTGATCTGGGCCTCCGCCCCCAAGCTCGTCGCGACGCCTGAGGGCACCGTCGAGACGGCGGCCGACCGCCTCGAGCCCCTCGACACCAAGGTGCTCTCGCTGCTGCTCGCGGGCCTGACCGACGCCTCCATCGGGGCGCAGCTCGGGCTGTCGCTGCGTACGGTCCAGCGACGGGTGCGCCAGATGATGGACCGCGCGCAGGTCGACACCCGCCTCCAGCTCGGCTACGAGGCGGGACGCCGCGGCTGGCTGTGAGCTCCAGGACCTCTAGCGTTCGCCGCCCGGCACCCACAAGACGTCGCCCTGCTCGCGGTTGGCGTGCCGCGCGAGGATGAAGAGCAGGTCGCTGAGGCGGTTGAGGTAGGTCAGGGCCAGCTTGTTCATGGTCTCGCCGTGGACCTCGTACGCCGCCCAGGCCGCCCGCTCGGCGCGACGCACCACGGTGCGCGCCACGTGCAGGTGAGCCGCGGCGACCGTGCCGCCGGAGAGGATGAACGAGCGGAGCTTCTCGAGCGGTTCGTTGTAGTCGTCGCACCAGGCCTCGAGCCGGTCGATGTAGGCCTGCTCGACGCGCAGCGGCGGATACTCCGGGTCGGCGACGACCGGGGTCGAGAGGTCGGCGCCGACGTCGAAGAGGTCGTTCTGGACGGTCGTCAGCACCTTCACGACGTCCTCGTCGATACCGCCGTGGGCCAGCGCGACACCGATCGCCGCCCCGGCCTCGTCGGTGGTCGCGTACGCCTCCAGCCGCAGGTCGGTCTTGGCGGTCAGGCTCATGTCGCCGAGCCGGGTCTCACCGGCGTCGCCGGTGCGGGTGTAGATGCGTGTCAGGTTGACCATGGGCTGAGCCTATGCGGACGCCCCACGTCCCGGCGAGCGTGGTCATTTGACAGAAAATAGTGACTGAAGTGGCCAATGAGGCTGGTGAGGTGCAACCAATACGGGCTGCCGCGCGTCATAGTGGGCGAGAGGGAGCGTCTCTTCTGTGTGAGGGCAACCCATTTCTGGGGATGGAGGCAGGCATGGAGATCGTGATCGACGGGCCGACGCTGGTGCTGAACGGAGACTTCGACGTACGCAGCACTTGGATGGCGCGAAGCGTGATCTATGACCATCTCGACTCGGTGGAGGGTGACGTCGTGCTCGATGTCTCCGGCGTGTCCAGTGCCGATGTCACGGCGCTGAAGCTGCTCGCCGTCGCGACCCGGCAGGCCCATGCCGAGGGTCGCCGTCTCACGCTGCAGGGCTGCACGCCCGCGGTGCGGCGTATGCTCCACCTCTCGAGGCTCTATCGTGTGCTCGAGGTGGAGAACTCCCCGCTCATCGCCTAAGTGAACGAAGTGGCCGAACGAGTGACATCTTCCACACCGGAGCCGGTTACTGATCGGTAACCGAGGGGCTAGCATGCCTCTTATGACGGACACCACGCCTTCCGAGCAGAGCCGCCCGGCGAAGGATCGCTCCTGGCTGATGCGCACGTACGCCGGCCACTCGACCGCCGAGGCGTCCAACCAGCTCTATCGCACCAACCTCGCCAAGGGTCAGACCGGTCTCTCGGTCGCCTTCGACCTGCCCACGCAGACCGGCTACGACCCCGACAGCGTCCTCGCCCGCGGCGAGGTCGGCAAGGTCGGCGTGCCGATCATGCACATGGGGGAGATGCGCAAGCTCTTCGACCAGATCCCCCTCACCGAGATGAACACCTCGATGACGATCAACGCGACCGCCATGTGGCTGCTCGCGATGTATCAGGTCGCCGCCGAGGAGCAGAACCCCGGCATGGACCCGGCCGAGGTCGCCGCCAAGCTGGCCGGCACCACCCAGAACGACATCATCAAGGAGTATCTCTCCCGCGGGACGTACGTCTTCCCGCCGGAGCACTCCCTGCGCCTGATCAGCGACATGATCGCCTACACGGTCCACCAGATCCCGAAGTGGAACCCGATCAACATCTGCAGCTACCACCTGCAGGAGGCCGGCGCGACGCCGGTGCAGGAGATCGCCTACGCGATGTGCACCGCCATCGCGGTGCTCGACCAGGTCAAGGCCTCCGGTCAGGTCTCCGAGGAGGACTTCGGCAAGGTCGTCGGCCGGATCTCGTTCTTCGTCAACGCGGGCGTGCGCTTCGTCGAGGAGATGTGCAAGATGCGCGCCTTCGTCGAGCTGTGGGACGAAATCACCCGCGAGCGCTACGGGGTCGAGGACCCGAAGATGCGCCGCTTCCGCTACGGCGTCCAGGTCAACTCTCTCGGCCTGACCGAGGCGCAGCCCGAGAACAACGTCCAGCGCATCGTGCTGGAGATGCTCGCGGTCACGCTCTCCAAGAACGCGCGCGCTCGCGCGGTGCAGCTGCCGGCCTGGAACGAGGCGCTCGGCCTGCCGCGTCCGTGGGACCAGCAGTGGTCGCTGCGGCTGCAGCAGGTGCTGGCCTACGAGTCCGACCTGCTCGAGTACGGCGACCTCTTCGACGGCTCGCCGGTCGTCGAGGCCAAGGTCGCCGAGCTCGTCGCGGGCGCCAAGGCGGAGATCGACCGGGTCCAGGCCATGGGCGGCGCCATCGCCGCGGTCGACACCGGCTACATGAAGTCCGAGCTGGTCTCCTCGCACGCGCGCCGCCGCGCCGCGATCGAGTCCGGCGAGGAGATCATCGTGGGCGTCAACAAGTTCACCACCACCGAGCCGAGCCCGCTGACCGCGGACCTCGACGCCGCGATCATGGTCGCCGACCCCCGTGCCGAGGAGGCCGCCAAGGCCTCCCTGGAGGCGTGGAAGGCCCAGCGCGACGAGGCGGCGGTGGCCGAGGCGCTGGCCGCGCTGGCCGCTGCCGCGAAGACCGACGCCAACCTGATGGAGGCCACCCTGGCCGCCGCCCGTGCGGGCGCGACCACGGGGGAGTGGGCCGGCACCCTGCGCGAGGTCTTCGGCGAGTTCCGCGCGCCCACCGGTGTCTCCGGCGCCGTCGGCGCTGCGGAGGCCGGTGCCGAGCTGTCGGCCGTACGCGACCGGGTCAAGGCCACCGGCGAGGAGCTCGGCGTCAAGCTGCGCATGCTCGTCGGCAAGCCCGGCCTGGACGGTCACTCCAACGGCGCCGAGCAGGTCGCCGTCCGGGCCCGTGACGCCGGCTTCGAGGTCATCTACCAGGGCATCCGGCTCACCCCGGAGCAGATCGTCGCCGCGGCGGTCGCCGAGGACGTACACGTCGTCGGGCTGTCCATCCTCTCCGGCTCGCACATGTCGCTCGTGCCGTCCGTGGTCGAGGGGCTGCGCGAGGCGGGTCTCGGTGACGTACCGGTCATCGTGGGCGGCATCGTGCCCGAGTCCGACGCCAAGACCCTGATCGAGTCGGGGGTCGCGGCGGTCTACACGCCTAAGGACTTCAGCCTCACCGAGATCATGGCCGACATCGTCGAGGTCATCCGTAAGGCGAACGGTCTCTCCTGACGGGTCTTCGCCGATCCGCCGACGGCCTCCCGAAAATTTCTTCTCGGAATTTTCGGGAGGCCTGTCGATTCCGGTCGCGGCCGTTCGTGGAGTGGGCAGAGAGAGGCAGACAGAGCCTCCGACCACTTCACAGGAGATCGAGATGTCCACCATCGCCAACACCGAGTACGCCACCACCCGCGCCACCACCCGTAAGGCCGTCTGGTTCCATGGCGTGGCCGCCACCGTTGCCGCGACCGCCGTCGTCACCGCCCTCGCGGCGACTGCCTCGGCCGCCGGGGTGAGCTTCGAGACCGCCGGATCGCCGATCCCGCTCCTCGGGTTCGCCCAGCTGACCGCGTTCTTCTCGCTCATCGGCGTCGCCATGGCCGCGGTCATGGCCCGCGTCGCGCGTCGCCCGCGGCGTACGTTCGTCGTCACCGCCGTGGCGCTGACCGTCCTCTCCCTGGTCCCCGACGCCACCTTCGGCTTCGACATCGCCAGCGCGGTCACTCTGATGACCCTGCACCTCGTCGCCGCCGTCATCGTCGTCCCGGTCCTGGCTCGCCGCCTGGCCGAGGAGCGATGAGATCGGCCGGAGGCGTCAAACGGCTCGTGTAACACGTCGTTCGTAGGACTACTCGCCCGACCAGATCGGGCGAGTAGTCCTACGAACGACGTGTTACACGGGCGCCTAGTAGCCTGCGCGCATGCGGGTAACGGTGGTCGGAGCCGGAGTCATCGGGCTCTCGTGCGCGGTGCGGTTGCTGGAGGCCGGTCACGAGGTCGCGGTGATCGGCCGGGAGCGTACGAGCGGAACCACCTCGGCGGTGGCCGGCGGGTTCTGGTTCCCCTACCTGGCCGAGCCGCGCGAGCGGGTGACGGCCTGGGCCGCGGAGACCTTCGTCGAGCTCGCCCGGCTGGCTCGTGAGGAGCCGGAGGCAGGCGTACGCATGGTGCACGGCACCCAGCACAACCCCGAGGCCGACCTGTGGTGGGCCGCGCCGCTCACCGACCTGACCGTGAGCGACGACCGGGCCGAGTTCACCGCCCCGATCGCCGAGATGCCGGTCTACCTGCCGTGGCTCGAGCGACAGGTCACCGATGCCGGCGGGACCATCTCGACCGGAGTCGTCGACGACCTGGAGAGCCTGGACGCCGACGTCGTGGTCAACGCGACCGGCCTCGGTGCGCGGGAGCTGGTCGGCGACACCAGCCTCTATCCGGTCCAGGGCCAGATCGTCGTCCTCGAGCCGGGCGCCACCGAGGAGTGGCTGGAGGCCGAGGGCGAGGCCCCCTCCTACGTCTTCCCGCGCGGCGGCGACACCGTCGTCGGAGGTACGTCGGTGCCGCACGCCTGGGACCAGAGCCCGGACCCGCGTACGGCCGAGCGGATCCTGGCCGACGCCACCGTTGCCGTGCCGGAGATCGCGAACGCCGAGGTCAGGGCCCACTTGGTCGGGCTCCGTCCGGCCCGGCCGTCGGTCCGGCTGGAGCGCGAGGGACGGGTCGTCCACTGCTACGGCCACGGCGGGGCCGGGGTGACGCTGAGCTGGGGCTGTGCCACCGAGGTGGCCTCCCTCGTGGAAGTAAGGCTTGCCTAACCCGGCTGTTACCCTTCGGGCGTGGGCAAGAAGAGGAAGCCTCCCAAGACGGAGTGCTGCGTGTCGAAGACGCGCTGCAAGCGGTGTCCGATCCGCATGCTCAAGGAAGGCACGCTGCCCGAGGGCATGACGGTCAAGAAGCGGCGCCTGGTGACCCTGGACGGCAAGCCGGTCAAGAAGAAGCATCTGGCTGCTCGAGCGTAAAGGTGCAGCCGAGTTGCGCCCGAGGTGGTAGGAATTGCCTTGCAGCTGATTACCTACTCGTGCAAGGACGTTACCGATGCCTCACGCCACCCGCCGCTCTGTCCTGTCCGGTGCTGCTGTCACGGGCGCCGCGGCGCTGAGTGCTGCCGGCTACACCGCCACCCCGGCCTACGCCGGAAAGCCCGACACCGTGCGGCTGACCGTGCTCGGCACGACCGACCTGCACGGCAACGTCTTCAACTGGGACTACTACAAGAACGCCGAGTTCGCGAACAGCGCCGGCAACGAGATCGGCGTCGCCAAGGCCAAGACGCTGATCGACGCCGTCCGTGCGGAGCGTCGCGGCGAGCCGATCCTCACCATCGACGCCGGTGACACGATCCAGGGCACCCCGCTGGCCTACTACTACGCCCGGATCGACCCGATCACCGAGGGCGCGGTCCACCCGATGGCGCGGGCGATGAACCTGGTCGGCTACGACGCCGCCGCGCTCGGCAACCACGAGTTCAACTACGGCATCGACACCCTGCGGAAGTTCGAGGAGCAGGTGGACTTCCCGCTGCTCGGCGCCAACGCGGTCGACCCGTCGACCAAGCTGCCGGTCTTCCCGCCCTACATCATCAAGGACTACGACCTCGGCCGAGGCCGCCGCCTGCGGGTCGGTGTGCTCGGTCTGACCAACCCCGGCATCGCGATCTGGGACAAGGCCAACGTCGAGGGCCGGATGGAGTTCCCCGGGCTGGTCGAGCAGGCCAAGATCTTCGTCCCCGAGCTCAAGAAGGCCGGCTGCGACCTGGTGATCATCAGCGCCCACTCCGGTGCCGACACCTCCAGCTCCTACGGCGACGAGCTGCCCCCGGAGAACGCCTCGACCCTGGTCGCCGAGCAGGTGCCGGACGTCGACGCGATCCTCGTCGGCCACGCCCACCGGGAGATCGCCCAGCGCTACGTCACCAACACCGCGACCGGCAAGCAGGTGCTGCTGACCGAGCCGCTCTACTGGGGCATGCGCGTCTCCGTGATGGACCTGGTCGTACGTCGCGAGAAGCGTCACGGCCGGCCTGCCTGGGTCCTGGAGTCGGCGACGTCGCAGACGCTCAACTCCAACACCGTCGACCCCGACCCGGAGGTCACCGCCGCGGTGCAGGAGCAGCACGACGTCGTGATCGACTACGTCAACTCCGTCGTCGGCACCTCCGCGGTGGAGATGCTGGCCGCGCGGGCGGTCGTCGAGGACGTACCGATCATCGACTTCGTCAACTTCGTCCAGGCCGACGCGGTCAAGGCGGCCCTCACCGGCTCCGACGCGGAGCTGCCGGTGCTCTCGATCGCGGCCCCGTTCAGCCGCGCCGCCGCCTTCCCTGCGGGCGAGGTGACCGTACGCGACGTCGCCGGTCTCTACATCTACGACAACACCCTGATGGCGGTGCGCATCACCGGCGCCCAGCTGCGCGACTACCTGGAGTACACCGCTCGCTACTTCAAGCAGGTCAGCGGCACCGGTCCGTTCCCGATCGACCAGGTGACCAACGCGCCCACCGACACCGCGCCGAACGGCACCCCCGACTACAACTTCGACACGATCGCCGGGCTGGATGCCGCGCTGACCTACGACATCGACATCGCGGCCGCCGTGGGTTCGCGGATCACCGGTCTCGCCTACGACGGCGTCGCGGTCACCGATGCCCAGGAGTTCGTGCTCGCGGTCAACAACTACCGTCAGTCCGGTGGCGGCGGGTTCCCGCACGTCAGCCACGCCCCCGTGGTCTACAACCAGCAGGTCGAGATCCGGCAGCTGATCATCGACTGGGTCACCGCGCATCAGGTCATCGACCCGGCCGCCTTCGCCTCGGTCGACTGGCGCCTCGTCTCCGGCGGCGAGCCGATCACCGTCAACTCCTGACCCCTTCCGAGTCGGCTCGTTCTGACCGAAAA
>NZ_JZDQ02000038.1 GCF_000960475.2 Nocardioides luteus
GGGCGGGGAGAGCCTCTCGGCTCTCCCCGCCCTGTTTCTCGGCGTGTGATCGACTAGAACACCGCGGCCACGGCGCTCGTCACCGAGTCGACGATGTCGCCCAGCAGGCCACCCTCGTCCTCCTCGGCAGGAGCGTCCTCGGTCGCCGCCTCGTCGGTCGGCTCCTCGGTGGTCGGCCGCGCAGCCGGGGACTCCGACTCGCTCGGCGTCGCCTCGGGCTCGGCCGGCTGCTCCTCAGCAGGGGCCTCGGCGGCGTCGTCGCCACCCGGGAGGATGTCGTCCAGACCCGGCAGCAGCGGCGCGTCCTTCTCGGTCGGCTCGTCGGTCGGAGCGTCGCCCGGCACCTCGGCCGGAGCGTCCGGCGTCACCGGCTCGTCGGCCGGAGCGGCGGGCTCGCCCTCGCCCGGGGTGTTCGAGCGGAGAGCGGTGTTGCCCTTGAACTGCTGGGGCTCGGTGCCGTCGGACTTCACCGTGAGCGACCGGCTGGGGGCCGACTCGTTGCCGTCACCGTCGATCGCGGTCACCGTGACCTCGACCGTGTCCCACAGCAGGATGCAGGTCACGTGGAGCGTGGTCTCGCCGGTGGTCGTGCCACCGACGCACACGCCACCGGTGACGCGGACGCGGTAGTCGATCTCCTCAGGAGGCGTGACACCGTCCTCGTCCTTCGACGGGTTCCAGGCGAGGTCGAAGCCGAGCGCACCCTCGTTGCTCGCGTCGAGACCGGTCGGGACCGTCGGCGCGATCTTCGTCGTCGTGCCCGAGACCCCGGCGGAGCGCTTGGACTCGTTGCCGGCACCGTCCACGGCCTGCACGGAGTAGGTGTACTCCGTGCCTGCCTTCAGGCCGGTGTCCTCGAAGGACGTGTCGTTGCCGGACGCGATGAGCTCGCCGTCGCGGTAGAGGTTGTAGGTGACGTCGCCGACGCCGTCCTGGTTGTCCTCGGACCGGGACCAGCTCACGTCGAGCGTGCTGTCGCTCGGGTTGCCCGCCTCGACGGTCAGGTCCGCAGGCACCTCCGGCGCCGTGACGTCCATGACGCAGTCGACCGGGTTGCTGTCCTCGGACTCGTTGCCGGCCTTGTCGGTCGCGGTGACCGAGAAGGTGTAGGTCTCACCCGGCCGCAGGTCGGGGAAGGTCGCCGAGGTCTTGTCGGTGTCACCCGGGTTGCCGGCGTTCGGACGCGACGTCACCGTGTAGTGGTCGATCCCGCTCTTGTCCTTGGCCTCGGACCACTCGATGGTCGCGGAGGAGTTGCTGTTGACGGTGCACTCGTTGACCGAGACTGGGTCAGGAGCGTTGGTGTCCTCCTCCGGGTCACCGGGGCCCGGGTCCTCGGGGCCGGGGTCCTCGGGGCAGAGCAGGTCGAACGGCAGCAGGCAGTCGTCGCCGTCGTCCGGCGGAGTGGTCGGCTCACCGTCACCCGGCGGGGTGGTCGGCGGAGCCGGCGGCTGGCACTGAGCCAGATCGGGCTTGATCTCACAGATGTCCACACCGGCACCCGGCGGACGAGTGTCCTCACAGGCGCTCGGGTCGAGCTCACAGGTGGGCGTGCTGCCCGAGGGCACGTTGCCCGCGGGGATGAAGGTCACGCCGGTGTTGGCGGCCGGGACGATGTCGTCGTCGACGACCTCCGGCTCGTCGGAGTCCTTCTCCGACGGCTTGTCGTCGGGCTCAATGGTGTCCGGATCACTGGGGAGCGAAGACTCCCCGGTGGTCGGATCCTTCTTCGGCGAGCTCTGCGGGTCGCCGTTGACGGTGCACGAGAACAAGACGAGCAGCAGGATCAGAATGATCGCGCCTATGACGATTCCGCCGATGGTGCGGTTTCGCGCAGTGGTTTCCATACCGAGGATGTCCCTCCCAAGATCAACGCCGAGAAGACGGTCCGACTTCGTTACCCGTGAGTCGCCGTCCAGCTAGGGGCATTGAATCGCTTTACCAATGACCGGCACAACGACATAAGCCCGAGTTCGCTATGCCGTGTGCCACAACGTTTTCCGAACCGGGACCATCGGCCTGTCCTCGGCGTGTCGCTCAGCCGATGGAGTTGCCCGCGGAACCCAGATGCTGGGCTCCCTCGACGACCCGAGCGGCCATACCGGCCTCAGCGAGCTTGCCCCACGCGCGAGGATCGTACTGCTTCTTGTTTCCGACCTCGCCGTCGACCTTCAGAACACCGTCGTAGTTGGCGAGCATGTGGCCGGCGACCGGGCGGGTGAAGGCGTACTGGGTGTCGGTGTCGATGTTCATCTTCACCACCCCGTAGGAGACCGCCTCGGCGATCTCCTCGGCGCTCGAGCCCGAGCCTCCGTGGAAGACGAGGTCGAACGGCTTCGAGCCGGCGGGCAGGCCGAGCTTGGCGACGACCGCGTCCTGGGCGTCGCGCAGGATAGAGGGACGGAGCTTGACGTTGCCCGGCTTGTAGACGCCGTGCACGTTGCCGAAGGTGAGCGCGGTCAGGTAGCCCTCGATGCCGAGCGCGTCGGCGGTCGCGATGGCGTCCTCGGGGGTCGAGTAGAGCTTGTCGTCGATCGCGCCGACGATGCCGTCCTCCTCGCCGCCGACCACGCCGACCTCGATCTCGAGCACGATGTGCGCGGCCTTGGCCAGCGCCAGCAGCTCCTCGGCGATCTGCAGGTTCTCGGCCAGCGGCACCGCCGACCCGTCCCACATGTGGCTCTGGAACAGCGGCGCCTCGCCGCGCTGGACGCGCTCGGAGGAGAGCTCGAGCAGGGGACGTACGAAACCGTCGAGCTTGTCCTTGGGGCAGTGGTCGGTGTGCAGCGCGATGTTGACGTCGTAGGACTTGGCGACCTCGGTCGCGTACGCCGCGAAGGCCACCGAGCCGGTCACCATGTTCTTGACCGTGGGGCCGGAGAGGTATTCCGCGCCACCGGTGGAGACCTGGATGATGCCGTCCGAGCCGGCCTCCGCGAAGCCGGCCAGCGCCGCGTTGAGCGTCTGCGACGAGGAGACGTTGATAGCCGGGAAGGCGAACCCCTTCTCCTTCGCGGTCGCGAGCATCTCGGCGTACTTCTCGGGGGTGGCGATGGGCATCTGGAGGTCTCCTTGAAGATCCGTTGTCGACCGGTGCGCTGGTGGCCAGCGTAATGCGCTCCCGCGCCACCCCGCCCAACGCCGGCAGTTGGATCGATCAACCAGGACAACCGATCAGCCATGAGATCCGTATCCACGGGTGAGACTGACCTTGGAGGCACGATGGACTGGCACGACGCCCTGGATCTGGCGATCCCGCACCCACCACCCACGTCCGCGGAACCGGCTGCCCTGGTGGCCGCCGGGAAGAAGGCCGTACGCCGTCGGCGGGCCGTCGCTGCCGGCGGGACCGCACTCCTCGTCGCGGCCGTGATCGGCCTGGGATCCACCTATGCACCGTGGCGTGACCGGGCAGCACCACCGCCACCGATCGCGACCCAGTCGGAGGCCGGCGAGGCGCTCGGCTCCTATCCCACACAGCCGCCGCTGAGCGACGCCTCCCCGCTCAGGTACGACTTCGACACCAACGAGGTGACCCTCCACGACGGCTGGGAGGAGGCAGGACGGATCGAGCGGAAGGAGATCCGCCGGCTCCTCGGACACGACTACTCCCAGCTGTTCCTCGCCGCGACCAACGGCGAGAAGACGGTCTACGCGAACTTCATGAACCCGACCGAGATCGCCTACGCCGACGCGGCTGGGACCAACGGGAAGAGCCTCGGCGAGTGGGCCGAGGACGTGGCCGCGCACCACGTCGAGCCCAGATGGTCGGTCGGCGGATCGATCCGGGTCGGCGACGGCTGGACGATCACCCGCGAGATCGACAACCCGCTCGGCTATGACCTGCCCTGGGACTCCGAGGCAGCCGTCGCCGAGCGCGAGGGCATGGAGGTATGGATCCTCTTCACCGGAAACCGGCCGAAGGGCGGTGGCAGCGGTGAAGGCTACGGGGTGGCGTACGCCGCTCCGGGGCAGACCATCGAGGGATACATCGCGCACCGGGACAAGGAGATCGACAGGGACCTGGCCGCGTCGACGGGCGGCTACAGCGCGAGCATGTCCGAGGCGGTCGAGTTCGGGGACGGATCGGAGCTGGTCCCGGCCGAGGACGGCGTGGAGATCCTCGAGCAGGTTGCCGATCCTGATCTCGGGGAGAAGTTCGCCGACGGCGCCAGCCGGTCCGCGGCCGCACGGATCACCGTCAACGGGAAGGAACAGGTCGCCATCGCTCGCGAGAAGGACGGCCTCACCCTCGTCTACACCGTCGAGGTGGCCGACGGACCCCGATCCGAGGACCGCGACACACGCTCCCTCGAGGACGTCCTGGCCATGGTCAAGGCCAGGGAGACCGACCCGGAGACGGGCGGAGGGCTGTTTCCGTGAGCGCACACGACGAGGCATTCTCCGGGTTCGTCGCCGCACGACGCCCGCACCTGGTGCGAACCGCCTATGCCTTGTGCGGCGACTGGCACCGGGCCGACGACCTGGTGCAGACGGCCCTGCTGAAGCTGTACGCCGCGTGGCGGCGGGTCGAGTCCGGCTCGGAGGAGGCGTACGTCCGGACGATCCTCGTCCGCGCCCACATCGACCAGGCCCGGCGGCCGTGGTGGAAGCGGGAGCGCTTCGGTGACCTGCCGGAGCGGCCCGCCCCCGCGGAGCAGGTCGAGGAGCGGTCCGAGCTCTTCGACGCGCTCCAGGCGCTCCCGGAGATGCAGCGCAAGGTGGTCGTCCTGCGCCACTGGCTGCAGCTGTCGGTCGCCGAGACAGCGCGCGAGCTGCGGATCAGTGAGGGGACGGTGAAGAGCCACTCGTCCCGCGGCCTGGCAGCGCTGCGTACATGTCTGGAGTCGGGGGACGCCTTCCGGGCGTAGCGTCGGGACATGCCCAAGGTCACCTACTTCACCGCCACCTCGCTGGACGGCTACATCGCCGACGAGAACAACTCGCTGGACTGGCTCTTCGACACGCCGCACGGCGACGACGAGACGGCCTGGGAACGGCTGATGGCGGAGTCGGCGGCGCTGGTGATGGGCGGCACGACGTACCGCTGGATGATCGAGCACGCGCCGGAGATGCTGACCGGGCCGGAGAAGTGGCGGGAGTACTACGACGACCGGCCGGTGTGGGTGTTCACCCACGCCACCGACCTGCCGGCGGTCCAGGGCACCGAGGTGCACTTCGTGCAGGGCGAGGTGAGACCTGTCTACGACGAGATCGCGGCCGCCGTCGACGGCGGGATCTGGCTCGTGGGCGGTGGCGACCTGGTCGGTCAGTTCGACGACGCCGGCCTGCTCGACGAGGTCGTCGCGGGGATCTGCCCGGTCACCCTCGGGGCCGGAGCGCCGCTGCTCCCCCGTCGCATCACCAGCGAGCGGATGCGGGTCATCGACGTCCTGCAGTCCGGCGAGCAGGTGCGGATCCGCTATCGGATCGAGAGGTCCTGAAAACCCCCGCTGCCGCCCGGCCCCGAGGCCACGCACCCTAGAAGAAGGGGCACATCCGGGCGACCCAGAAGTTAACTTTAGCGGATCGGGTTCCCACCGTTGACACCGGGTCGTAACCGGGTTACAACCACCCGAATTGACTATGCCCCGCCGGGCATCTCGCTGCGATGATCAGCCCGCCACATCCCACTCATCCGAAAGCACGATCAATGTCTCGTCTTCGTGCCGGCGCCGTCGCGCCCGTGCAGAAGCCGATGATGGTGGCCCTCGTTCTTGGGCTCGTCGTCGGCGTCTTCTCCTTCATCGGACTCACCGCCACCCAGGCCGACGCGGCAGTGCCGCCCAAGCCCACGGTCGGCACCTGCTACAACTACGGCTGGACCGCCTACAGCGGCTGGTCCCAGACCGGCAAGAAGGTCTCGTGCAGCACGGCCCACACCGCGAAGACCATCGCGCTGGGCACCCTCGTCTCGGGTACGACCCGCACCGAGGCGTCCCTCACCCGTGAGGCCAACTACTCCCACATGGTCAAGACGTGCGTCCACGCGCTCCGTGACAAGCTGGGCAGCACCTACTCGAAGCGGAACCAGTCGGCGTACACCACGGCGTTCTTCGTGCCGAACGTCGAGCAGTTCGACGCCGGCCAGCGCTGGTTCCGGTGCGACGTCGTGCTCCCGGGCAAGGACACCCTCAAGAACCTGCCGACCAACCGGGCCAAGTTCCTCGAGGGCGTCTCGCTCACCCAGCGCACCCGCGGCTGCCTCAGCGGCACGTACGTCGGGCCCTACTCGTGCCTGAGCTCGCACACCTACAAGTCGATCTCGGCCTTCAAGAAGGCCGGTACGACCTACCCGTCCACCGACTCGTTCGAGCGGGCCGTCGCGAACAACTGCCCGAGCCGGACCCGGGCCTACAGCAAGCCGAGCCGCTACGAGTGGCAGACCGGCGACCACTGGGTCGTCTGCTACGAGCGGAACACCAACTGATCCGCTGATCGGTCACGACGCGTCGATCCCCCTGGTGCGCCCAGGGGGATCGACGTGCTCTTTGCGCTGATCCGTTCAGCCGCGCCAGGCGTCGTCGGAGGACAGATCGGCGTGCTGGACGACCCAGGAGTGCATCGCGATCGCGGCGGCGGCGGAGGCGTTGATCGACCGCGTCGAGCCGAACTGGGCGATCGAGAAGGTGCCGTCGACGCTCTCCCGGGCCTGCTCGGACAGACCCGGACCCTCCTGCCCGAAGAGGAAGCAGACCGACTTGGGCAGCGCCATCGTCTCCAGGTGGAGCGAGCCGGGCAGGTTGTCGATGCCGAGGAGGCGTATGTCCCGTTCGTGGAGGTACGCCGCGAGCGCCGGCACGTCCGGGTGGTGATGGACGTGCTGGTAGCGGTCGGTGACCATCGCACCGCGACGGTTCCAGCGGCGGTTGCCGACGATGTGCACCTCGGCGGCGAGGAAGGCGTTGGCGGTGCGGACGATGGTGCCGATGTTGAAGTCGTGCTGCCAGTTCTCGATGGCGACGTGGAAGCCGTGGCGGCGCTGGTCGAGGTCGGCGACGATCGCCTCGAGGGTCCAGTAACGGTAACGGTCGACCACGTTGCGGCGGTCGCCGTTGGCCAGCAGGTCCGGGTCCCAGTGGTCCCCCTCGGGCCATTCGCCCTGCCATGGACCCAGGCCGACCTCCGGCTGCCCGTGGGGCATCGGGTCGTACGGAGCTCGGGAATCACCCTCGGACTGACGTGTCTCGTTCATCGACGAGTCAGAATATTCGACAACAAGACTTGTTACCTATGGGTACCGTAGGGCGCGTGACAGGTGCGGGGAATTTTGCGCCGATGATGGCCGGTCTGGACTGGATGAGTCCGGACTTTCTGCTGGCCACTTTCGGTGAGCCGCTGTTCTGGATCAGCCTGATCATCATCTTCATCGAGTGCGGTCTTTTCTTTCCGTTCCTGCCCGGCGACAGCCTGCTGATCGCGCTCGGGATCTTCATCGCGACCGGCAAGATCGACATCTTTCCCGGGCCTCCCGGCGTCGAGATCGTGATCGCGATGCTCTTCTTCCTCGCTGCCGCTTTCGCGGGCAACGTGACCGGATATGAGATCGGGCGAAAGATCGGACCGCGGCTCTATGAACGCGACGGCCGCTTCATCAAGAAGCGACATCTCGAACAGACCCGGGAGTTCTTCGACAAGCACGGCAACAAGGCATTGGTGATCGGGCGTTTCATCGCCTTCGTACGCACCTACGTCACCGTCGTCGCCGGGGTCACCCACATGGACCGGCGGCGGTTCTATTTCTGGAGCTTCGTCGGTGGCGTGCTGTGGGTGCTCGCAGTGACGTTGTTCGGGTTCTTCGTCGGCGCGCGCTGGCCCTGGCTGGCCGACAACGTCGACTACCTGATCCTGCTGCTCTTCGCGCTCGCGTTCCTGCCAGCGATGGTGGAGTGGTGGCGCCGGCGGCGCACCGCGTCGCGGCTGGCCCGCGACCTCGACCACGACGGTCGCCCGGACCGCGACATCATGGGTCTGGCGGTCCACCCGCGCACCCCGGCGGAGGACGAGGCCGACCGCCGGGCGGACCACTAACGCGTCAGGTTCCCGTGGGTGAGGCGCTCCAGCGCCTCCTCGATCACCTCGCGCTGCTTCGTGAAGGTCCACCTCACCAGGTGCTTCCCGGCATCGGTGTCGTAGAACCCCTGCAACGGGATCGCCACGACCCCGGCGCGCTCCGGCAGCGCCCGGCAGAACTCCAGCCCGTCGGCCCAGCCGAGAGGCTCGATGTCGGAGACGGCGAAGTAGGTGCCCTCCGGGATCGTCACGTCCAGGCCGATCTCCTTCAGCCCGCCACAGAGGAGATCGCGCCGCCCCTGCAGGTCGAGGGCGAGCTCCCGGGGCCAGTGGTCGAGATGCTCGAGCGCGTACGCAGCGGCCGGCTGCAGCGGCGCACCGGAGGTGAACGTCAGCCACTGCTTGGCTCCGAGCAGCGCCTGGACCAGGTGTTCGGGGCCGGTCGCCCAGCCGACCTTCCAGCCGGTGAAGGAGTAGGACTTGCCGATGCTCGACAGGGTCAGGGTGCGCTCGCGCATCCCGGGGAGCGTGGCGATCGGGACGTGCGGGGTGTCGTCGAACGTCAGGTGCTCGTAGACCTCGTCCGAGACCACCGTCAGGTCGTGGTCCCTGGCGAAGGCGGCGACCGTCTCCAGCTCCTCGCGGGTCAGCACGGTGCCGGTCGGGTTGTGCGGGGAGTTGAGGAGGAGCACCGTGGTCTTCGCCGAGGCCGCCGCCTCGAGGGCTTCGCGCGGCAGTCTTCCGCCGGGTGCGTCCGGGTCGAGGCTGAGCGTCACCGGGCGACGTACGCCGCCTGCGAACTGCACCATGGCGGGGTAGCTGTCGTAGTAGGGCTCGACCAGGATCACCTCGTCGCCCGGGTCGACCAGGGCGAGGATCGCCGCGGCGATCCCCTCGGTCGCGCCGGTGGTCACCGCGACCTCGCGAGCCGGGTCGAAGGTGAGGCCGTAGTGACGGGCCTGGTGGGCCGCGACGGCTTCTCGCAGTGCGGGGATGCCCGGGCCAGGGGCGTACTGGTTCCGTCCGCCCTCCAGTGCGGCGACGGCTTCCTTGATGATCTCGTCCGGGCCGTCGACGTCGGGGAAGCCCTGGCCGAGGTTGACCGCGCCGGTGGCGACGGCCAGGGCCGACATCTCGGAGAAGATCGTCGGCGGGATGCCGTGGAGTCGTCGAGCAGTCCTTGATGCCGTTCGCTGGCGCTCACTCATGGGACTTAGGCTATTGGGCGTGACCACGGACCAGACCCTTGCTGCCGACATCGACGCCACCTGCCGCCTGCACGGCGAGTTCACGCTCCGCTCGGGGCAGGTCAGCGACACCTACTTCGACAAGTACCTCTTCGAGGCCGACCCGGCGCTCCTGGACCGGGTCGCGGCGCGGATGGTGGAGCTTCTGCCGGAGGGCACCGAGCTGCTCGGCGGTCTGGAGCTCGGCGGCATCCCGATCGTGACCATGGTGTCGGCCAAGACCGGCATCCCGGCGATCTTCATCCGGAAGAAGGCGAAGGAGTACGGCACCGCCAAGCTCGCCGAGGGGCCGTCCTTCTCCGGGAAGCGCGTGACGCTGATCGAGGACGTGATCACCTCCGGTGGCGCCGTGCGCGACGCGGTCAACGCGCTCCGTCCGCTTGGTGCGGTCGTGGACACTGTGGTGTGTGCGATCGACCGGTCGCCCGAGCCCGGTGAGTCGCTGCGTGATGTCTCGCTCGAGATCCGCTCCGTGCTGACCCGGGCCGACCTGGACGCGGTCAACGCCGCCTCCTAGGGACCCACAGCGTGGATTTCAGGTTCGGTCGCTAGGCTTCGCCCGCCCGGCCCACCCACACACTGCGAAGAGAGCCTCATGATCCTCACCGCCACCCAGCCCGAGGAGCTCACCGGCGTCGCCGGCTGGGCGGTCGACCTGATGGACAAGCTCGGCCCGATGGGTGCGGGACTCGGCATCGCGCTGGAGAACCTCTTCCCGCCGCTGCCGTCGGAGATCATCCTGCCGCTGGCCGGCTTCACGGCCGCCCAGGGACGGTTCACGATCGCCGAGGCGCTGATCTGGACCACCCTCGGCTCGGTCGTCGGTGCGCTCGCGCTCTACCTGATCGGTGCGCTGATCGGCCGCGAGCGGGTCTACTGGGTCGGCTCGAAGCTGCCGCTCGTGAAGGTCTCCGACCTGGAGAAGACGGAGGCGTTCTTCGAGAAGTACGGCGCGTGGACGGTCTTCTTCGGCCGCTTCATCCCGATCTTCCGGTCGCTGATCTCGGTGCCCGCCGGCGTCACCCGGATGCCGATCTGGAAGTTCCTGATCCTGACCACCGTCGGCTCGGCGATCTGGAACACCATCTTCGTCGTCGCCGGCTACCAGCTCGGTGACAACTGGGAGAAGGTCGAGCCGATCGTCGGCCGCTTCCAGAACATCGTCATCCTGATCGTGGTCATCGCGGTCGTGGCCTGGATCGGCCTGCGCGTCTACAAGATCGTCCGTGGCTCCGACAACGGGGCCAAGGACGACTCGCTCGTTCCCTAGAACTGCTGGTGGGTCGGCGGTGTCATGCCCGGCACCGCCGTCGGCCGGAGCGGGTCGCCGGGCGTACGCCTGGCGAACCAACTGCCTGCTCTGCCCGAGTAGAGCATCACCAGCACGGCGATGATCAGCGCCGGATAGAGCACCGTGAAGAGCGCGAGCAGCGCGGCGAGCGGACCCACGATCGTGAGCAGCACCCGGGCCACCTTGGACCGGAACAGCACCATGATCCCGAGCGGGATCGCGATCAGGCTGAGCACCCCGCACGTGGCGAACCAGATCACCATCGCCAGCGTCACGCCCTTCTCCGAGGACGACGGGTCGTTGTAGTCGGCGATCCCCGCGGGCACCATGAACAGCGAGATCAGCAGGGCGATCACCGACCCCACGATCGTCAGCACCGACGCCGCGACCACCGTCCCGGGACGGGTGTCGGGATCGGGCTGCGGGTAGTGAGGACGCAGGTACGCCGGGGGCTGCTGACCCATCGCGTACTGGCCGTAGGCCGGCGGCGCCTGACCCCATCCCTGGGGCTGCTGCGGCTGGGTCGGCTGGGTCGGCTGCGGGGTGGCGTACGGCAGGGGTGGGGCGTAGGGCGTCGGGGGCGGCGGCTCCTGCCCCTGGAACGGCGGCTTGCCGCCGTAGGGGTTGTCGAAGGAGCCGTACTGATCTGACATGCCGCGGAGCCTATCCGGCCCGCCGGGTCGGCTGCCTTGCTTTAAGGCTCCGAGCCTCGGGTTCAGCCACGGAACCAAGCCGCGACCTCGGGTCGCAGCAGGAACGAGAAGGTCGCCACCGCGGCGCCGAAGAGGATCACCGCCGGCGGGAAGGCGAGGGCGAAGAGGAGCAGGGAGAGCGCCGAGATGCCGGCGGAGATCATCAGCGCGACCCGGGCCCAGGAGTGGCGGCGGACCGCGAACGCTGCGAACACGGCGGCGGCGACACACACGATCGTCACCAGCACGGCCATGACCCAGGCCGAGGCGATGATGATGTCGGCGGTGTAGAGCCCGGCGACCTCACGCATGTTCGGGTCGCTCTCGGCCTGCTTGCGCACCTGCTCGAGGATCACGTCGGGGTTGGCGGTCGCCGTCACCGCCGAGGCGAGCATCATCAGCGCGGTGAACCCGGACCCGATCCAGGTCAGCACGGCTGCCGCCATCACCGCACCCGGGCGACGCCTGGGTGCGGCCTTCGTCGGGTGCGCCACCGCGCCGGTCCACGGCGGCGGCTGCTGCTCCGCGAGGCGGGCCGGGCCGGTGGTCGTGCCGGGCTGGGTCTCGCCCGGGGTTGCGGTCGGGCTTGCGGTCGGGACTTCGGTCGGGGTCGCGGGCGCGGTCGGGGCGACGTACGAGGTCTGGTCGGGGTCGCCGGTGTCGAGCGCCTCGCGCTTGGCCGGTGTGACCCCGTCGAACCAGTCGCGGGTCGGCGACATCCACAGCAGGATGACGGCGACGGCGGCCAGCGTGGACCAGAACCCACCGCCGAACATCCCCGCGAAGAAGAGCGGCGCTGCGATGACCGTGAGCGCGAGCCGGGCCTGCTTGCTGCGCTGCAGGACGTGCCAGCCGAGGATCACGGCCGCTGCCGCGATCGCGCCGGTGACCAGCGCCATCACGTGCATGAGGTCGAGGATGCTGTCGAGGTCGATCCCCGAGCCGGCCAGCGGCGGCTCGGCCAGCACCTCCTCCACCCGCTCCCGGGTGTCCAGGCTGCGCAGCCCGGCGATCTGGTCCCAGGCCGCCACCACGGTGAACAGCGACGCGAGCACGATGAGCCACCCGGCGAGGGTGGCCTGACCGGGGCGGGGAAGCTTCGTTTCAGACATGTCGGGAATCATTTTCTCATCCCGGCCAACTTCGCCTGCCGAGAGGTCACGCGCGTCGGCCGAGACGTCGCCGGCGCAGGCCGAGACGTCGCTCGCGTCGGCCGAGTGGGCACCGCGATGACGGCTCGGCCGACCGGAGTGACGGCTCGGCCGACCGGAGTGACGCCTCGGCCGACCGGGGTGACGCTTCGGCCGACCGGGGTGACGCCTCGGCCGACCGGGGTGACGCCTCGGCCGACGTACGTGCCTACTCGGCGCGGCCGGCGCGGAGGCGGTCGAAGGCCTTGGGAGCGGTGAGCGCGGGCAGGGCGTGGGCGATCTCCTGCGCGCACGCGGCCGGGGTGGCGGTCGTGGAGTCGACGCGGATGTCGTACGGGTGGGTGTAGACGAGGGTCTGCGATCGGGCGAGGCCGGCGGGCCGGTCGCCGCGGGCGGTCTCCCGGCGTTCGAGCTCCTCGGGCGAGCACCAGACCTCGACGAGGGTGACGTCGTAGCCGTCGAGCACCTCGAGCAGGTCGTCGAGCCGCCAGCTCTCGCTGAGCGGATAGTCCATGATCACGTCGTTGCCGACCGAGGCCAGGGCCTCGACGGCGCGGTGGTAGCCGAGCCGGGTACGCCGCAGCATCTCCGCGATCCCGGCCTCGTCGAGCTCACGCGTGTGCACCGTCGACCGCATCCCGCTGATCCCGTCGACCGGCACCAGGAACCACGGGTCCTCGAGCAGCGGCAACAGCTCCCGCCCGACGCTGCTCTTGCCCGAGCTCGATGCCCCGTTGAGCAGGATGATCCGACCGGTCCGCATGCGTGGAGGCTACCGACCTGCCGAGGCGTCACGTACGTCGGCCGAGTGG
Organism: Nocardioides luteus; assembly: GCF_000960475.2. Lineage (GTDB taxonomy): Bacteria > Actinomycetota > Actinomycetes > Propionibacteriales > Nocardioidaceae > Nocardioides > Nocardioides luteus_A. The sequence goes on from NZ_JZDQ02000038.1 coordinate 13,207, forward strand.
GCATCTGAGTGCCCACTCGGCCGACCGGGGTGACGCCTCGCCCGACAGGGCTGACGCCTCGGCGGGTCAGGCCTTCAGGGTCAGGCCATCGCCGTCACGGTCGACGGTGACGTCGCCACCGTCGGAGACCTCACCACCGATGAGCATCCGCGCGAGCGGGTCGCCGATCGCGGACTGGATGAGGCGGCGGAGAGGACGGGCGCCGTACGCCGGGTCGTAGCCGGTCTCGGCCAGCCACTCCCGAGCCTCGGGGGTGACGGAGATCGAGATGCGGCGGGCGGCCAGGCGCTTCTCCAGCAGACCGAGCTGGATGTCGACGATCTTGGTGAGGTCGGCCAGCGAGAGGGCGTCGAACATGACGACCTCGTCGAGGCGGTTGAGGAACTCGGGCTTGAACGATCCCCGGACCACCGCCATGACCGACTCGTGCTTCGCGTGCTCGTCCAGCACCGGGTCGACCAGGAAGTTCGAGCCCAGGTTGGAGGTGAGGATGAGCAGCGTGTTGCGGAAGTCGACCGTGCGGCCCTGGCCGTCGGTCAGGCGACCGTCGTCGAGCACCTGCAGCAGGATGTCGAAGACCTCGGGGTGAGCCTTCTCGACCTCGTCGAGCAGCACCACCGAGTAGGGCCGACGGCGCACCGCCTCGGTCAGCTGACCACCCTCGTCGTAGCCGACGTAGCCCGGAGGCGCTCCGACCAGGCGGGCGACGGAGTGCTTCTCGGAGTACTCGGACATGTCGATGCGTACGATCGCGCGCTCGTCGTCGAAGAGGAAGTCGGCCAGCGACTTGGCGAGCTCGGTCTTACCGGTGCCGGTCGGACCCAGGAACAGGAACGAGCCGGTGGGACGGTTGGGGTCGGCGATGCCGGCACGAGAGCGCCGGACCGCGTCGGCGACCGCCGTGACCGCGGACTTCTGCCCGATCAGCCGGCGTCCGATGACGGACTCCATCTCGAGCAGCTTGGCCTGCTCGCCCTGGAGCATCTTGCCCGTCGGGATGCCGGTCCACGCCTCGACCACCTCGGCGATCTGCTGGGCGGCGACCTCCTCGCCGACCAGCCGGTCGGCGACCTCGTCCTCGGCAGCAGCCGCCGCGGCGATCTGCTCCTCGAGCACCGGGATCTTGCCGTAGAGGATCTCGGACGCCTCGCCCAGCGACCCTTCACGCTGCAGCCGCTCGGCCTCGATGCGAAGCGCGTCGAGCTGCTTGCGCAGCGCACCCTCGCCCTCGAGGGAGGCCTTCTCCCGCTCCCAGCGAGCCTCCAGCCCGCGCAGCTCCTCCTCCTTGTCGGCGAGCTCCTTGCGCAGCGCCGCGTGGCGCTCCAGGGACGCGTCGTCGGACTCCTTGGAGAGCGCGAACTCCTCCATCTTCAGCCGGTCGACGGCACGGCGGAGCTGGTCGATCTCCTCGGGGGACGACTCGATCTCCATCCGCAGCCGGGACGCGGCCTCGTCGATGAGGTCGATCGCCTTGTCGGGCAGCTGACGGCCGGTGATGTAGCGGTCGGACAGGGTCGCGGCGGCCACCAGCGCGGCATCGGTGATGCGGACACCGTGGTGGGCCTCGTACTTCTCCTGGATGCCGCGCAGGATCTGCACGGTGTCCTCGACCGACGGCTCACCGACGAAGACCTGCTGGAAGCGGCGCTCCAGGGCAGGGTCCTTCTCGATGCGCTCCCGGTATTCGTCGAGCGTGGTCGCACCGATCATGTGCAGCTCACCGCGCGCCAGCATCGGCTTGAGCATGTTGCCGGCGTCCATCGCGGAGTCGCCGCCGGCACCCGCGCCGACGACGGTGTGGAGCTCGTCGATGAAGGTGATGACCTGCCCCTCGGCGGCCTTGATCTCCTCCAGGACGGCCTTGAGCCGCTCCTCGAACTGACCGCGGTACTGCGCACCGGCGACCATCGCCGCCAGGTCGAGGCTCAGCACGCGGCGGCCCTTGAGCGAGTCGGGTACGTCACCGGCGATGATCCGCTGGGCGAGCCCCTCGACCACGGCGGTCTTGCCGACGCCGGGCTCACCGATGAGGACCGGATTGTTCTTCGTACGCCGCGAGAGCACCTGGATGACCCGGCGGATCTCGGCGTCACGGCCGATGACCGGATCCAGCTTCCCGCGCTCGGCAGCCTCGGTGAGGTCCTGGGAGTACTTCTCGAGCGCCTCGTAGGAGTCCTCGGCGTCCTGGCTCGTGACCCGACGGTTGCCGCGGACCGCCTTCAGCGACTCGCGCAGCCCCTTCTCGGTGAGACCGGCGCCCTTGAGCACCTTCTGCGCCGACGACTCGACCGTGGCCAGCGAGATCAGCAGGTGCTCGGTGGCGGCGTAGTCGTCCTTCAGCGAGGTGGCCAGCGTGATCGCTCCGGCGAGGACGCGGGTCAGCGCACCCGAGGCAGCAGGCTGCTGCACCGTGGAACCGCTGGCGCGCGGGAGACCGGCGAGGTCGGCAGCCGCCGCTCGCGACAGCTCCTCGGCGTCCACACCGGACTTGGTGACCATCGACGTCGCGGTGCCCTCGTCCTGCTGCAGCAGCGCGACGAGGAGGTGGATCGGCTCGGTCGTGGTGTTGCCCGCCGTCGTGGCGGAGAGCTGCGCGGCCTCGATGGCCTCGCGAGCCTTGGTGGTGAACTTGTCTGCCGAAAACTGGCTCATCTGTCTCTGCACTCCTCCTGGGGACGCGCTCAGTCTGCCGCGAGTGCCTTTCACCCGCATCTATCTCAACACAACCAAAGTTGAGTCTGTTCCACTCAACTTTGACATTTTTCTATGTCGTGGCGGCCACCGGGGCCATCGGGCACACTGCTCCCGTGGACTCCCCAGGCGCCGTACGCGACCAGCTGGCCGCGCGCCAGCGCGAGGTCCTCGACGACCTGCTGGCGGGACGTACGCCGCCGGGGTTCGACGCCGCCGGCACGACCGCGACGACGCGGGTGCTGCACCACAAGCGCTCGTCGGCTGCCCATCACGCCGCCCCCGAGCTCGACCTGCTCCCGGACTGGCGCGCCCGCTTCCATGCCTGGGCGGGGCAGCATCCGCAGCAGGGCTGCGCCCACGACGACGTACGCGCCTTCCTCGCCACCATCGGTGCCGGCTGGGTCCGCCTGCACGAGGTCTATGACGGCCGGCGGCGGCTGGCGCTCACCAGGATCGACGGGCGCCGGGTGCTCACCGTCGGTCTCGGCTCACAGATCTGGCACCTCACCCGCCGCACCTGGAAACGGAGCTCCACGTGAAGACCCTGATCATCCTCGTGATCCTCGGCCTGGTCGTCTACGCACTTACCCAGACCGCACTGAAGGCCGGTCGCACCAACCGCCGCCGCGGCCCGCGCCGAGGAGGCGGGAGCAGCTGCGGCTCGAGCGGCTCCTCGTGCAGCTCCTCCTACGACTCCGGTGGCGGTCACCACCATTCCTGCAACAGCTCCTCCTGCAGCAGCTCCTCCTGCGGCTCGAGCTGCGGTGGTGGGGGCGGCGGCGACTGACCCTCGCCGCCGAGCACGAGCTTCTGTCTCGGGGCATCGCCAAAATGAGTAGTTTGGGGGATTCTCGGCCCGAATCGCACGCAACTCGTCGCGACCGGGGCTCACATGGGGTGGATCGATGACACCACCGCCAACCCCGAGGATGTGACCGAGGATGACCCCGCGACCCGGTCTGCTGCTCAAGGCAGCGGCTCTGCCCGTTGCCGCCGCCACCGCCGTCTGGACGATCTACGCGATCCAGGAGGAGCCTCGGCCCGTCGACGCGCCGGCGATCGTGCGGCAGGCGCCGATCGAGGTGCCGATCCGGGTGCCGGTCCAGGAGCTGCTGCCGCCGGTGAGCGTCTCCGCGGTCGAGCCCATCCCCAGGGCCGTTCCCGCCCTCGCGGCCCAGCCGGCCGGGTTCGCGGCCAAGGCCGCCGCCGGCGTCATCCCCGAGACAGCACTCTCCGCCTACCAGCGCGCCGCGACGGTGCTCGCCGACGCCGACCCCGACTGCCACCTCGACTGGTCCCTGATCGCCGCCATCGGGCGGGTCGAGTCCGACCACGGCCGCGCCGGGGGCAACACGCTGTCCCCATCGGGGGTCGCGACACCCGGGATCTTCGGCGTACCTCTCACCGGGGCCGGCGGCACCGCACGCATCCTCGACACCGACGGTGGCACCTACGACCGTGACCTCGTCCACGACCGCGCGGTCGGGCCGATGCAGTTCCTCCCGTCGACCTGGTCGGATGTCGGGGTCGACGCCGACGGCGACGGCCGCCGGGACCCGCAGGACGTCGACGACGCCGCGCTCGCGGCCGCTGTCTACCTGTGCTCCGGCCCGGCCGACCTGTCCACCGAGGCCGGGCAGCGCTCGGCGGTGCTCCGCTACAACCACAGCGAGGCGTACGTCTCGGCGGTCCTGCAGATCGCCGACGGCTATCGGCTCGGGACCTTCGAGGTGCCCACCGGTGTCGTCCTGCCCGCCGCCCAGATCCCGGACACCTCGCCCGCCGACCGCGAACCGCCCGCCGGCGCCACGCCCAGCGCCCGGCCGCCCCGGTCCTCCGACGGCGCGTCGACCTCGCCGATCTCCTCCTCACCGTCGGGATCCGCCTCCCTCGGCGACGGCGGCTCCCTTGCCCCGTCTCCCGCCTCGGGTCCGTTGTCGACCGAGACACCCACCGAGACACCCACCGAGACACCCACCGAGACACCCACCGAGACGCCGACCCAGACTCCGACGGAGGCACCCTCCGAGGCGGCCGCCGACACCCCGACGGAGGCGCCGACACCGACACCGACGCCGACACCGACGCCGACCGCGACCGAGACGCCCACCGTGGACCCAACACCTGCCGAGACGCCCACTGCGGACCCAACGCCCACCGAGACGCCCACTCCGACACCGACCGAGACCCCATCCCAGATCCCGTCCACGACCGAACCGACCACCGAACCGACGACCGACCCGACCACCGAGCCGGCCGGTGCGGAGACCTCCGCGAGCGCCTCCTGAGACTCGGCCCGAACGTGTTGGCCTCGACACGCCGCCCACGCCCGGCTCGACCACCGCCCTCCCCCGGTTGGTCGAGCAGTCGGAGACGCCCGGTGGAACGTGTCGAGGCCAACACCCATCGCTTTACTTAAATCGGATTACAACCCCGCTCGGGCCGGGCAAACTGTGGCCTGCCGCTTGACTCCCCCACCAGGAGCCGCCTCGGATGCCCACTGATCAAGATCGTCTCGTCGCCCATGTCTCGCGCCTCGGTGAGGAGCACCCACCGATCCCGATGGACTCCGTCGACTTCACCGTGAACGACCCGGCCGGCTTCGGCGCTCGGTTCGGACATGTGCTCGACTACATGGCTCGGGTCGAGCTCGAGGTCGACCGCAACGTACTCGAGATCTCCACCATGCTGCCCAACCCACCCGAGGTCGACAAGCGGTTCTATGCCGAGGTGTGGCAGCCGCAGGAGATCCAGCACGGGCTGATCCTCGACCGGCTCCAGCAGGTCGTCGGGCGACCACCGGCGACCACCGATCTGGACCACGTCGGCCTGAAGCTGAAGGTGCTCGGCCTGCTGGCTCACCTGGAGCCGTTCCAGGACGTGTGCCGCATGCTCTACTACCTGACCGGGATGGCCACCGAGCGTTCCGCGGTGATCGCCTACAACCTGCTCCACGACGGCGTCGTCGAGACCGGCGAGCAGGCCGTCGCCGAGACCGTCATCGCGCCGATCAAGCGTCAGGAGCCGGGTCACTACGCCTTCTACCAGCTCTCCGCCCGCGCCCACTGGGCCACCCTCGCGGCCTGGCAGAGGTGGCTGGTCAGGCGCATGCGCCGGATCTCCTTCGCCCCCGTCGGCGTCAACAACGCGACCCAGCTGGCCGACTTCGGCGACGTCATGGAGACCCTCGGCGTCGACCACGAGGGTCGCGACCTCGCCGCCGACGTGGCCCGGGTCGAGCAGGAGCTCCTCTGGGCCCGCGACCGCGGCCTCCCCGTCCCCGACTACGTCGCCCGCGCCTTCCGCGAGGCCGTCGAGGCAGCTCAGGCGCGATCGACCCGCTGAATGTTCACCGAGGTAGCTCGGTCAGCGCACACCGGCTTCATGGAACTCCACGAAGTCAGCGACCATCCACCGAGTCACCTCGGTGAACATCCGCCCGTCACCCGCGCCACTTCGAGATGAGCATCTCGACCGTCGCACCCTTGATCGCCCGGCTGGCCGGGACGGTGCCCACGACCGTGCCGGCCTTCCAGCGCGACTTCACCCGCTTGCCGACGACCGGCTTGAAACCGGCCGCCTTGAGCCGCGCGGTGGCCTTGGCCACCGAGAGCCCCTCGACCTTCGGGATCTTGATGCCCTTGCCGTTGATGACGCCGGCGCCGGGGCGTACGAAGTTGGCGGAGCCGAGCTTGCCGTCGATCGCCCGCATCGCGTCGGCCCACATCGGGCCGGCGACGGTCGACCCGGAGGCCGAGGCGACGTAGCCGCCACGGAGGCGCTGCCCGTTGAGGGTGACCCAGTGGCCCTCGTAGTCCGCACCGGCGATCATCGACGCGGTCGCGAGCTTGGGCGTGTAGCCGTTGAACCACACCGCGCGGTTGCTGTTGGTGGTCCCGGTCTTACCGGCGGACGGCACGCTCAGCGCGAGCTTCTGCCCGAACCCGCCCGGCTGCAGCACGCCGCGGAGGATGTCGTTCATGGCATCCGCCGTGCCCGTACGCATCACCTGCTGGCACGAGGCCGGGTACTCCTTCATCGTCTTCCCGTCGGGGCCGACGATCTGGGTCACCGGCCGCGAGTCGCAGTGCTTGCCGCGGGCGCCGAACGTGGCGTACGCCTCGGCCATCTCCAGCGGGCTGACGTCGATCGGACCGAGGGTGAACGACGGGAAGCGCTCGTGGGCGGGATCGGTCAGATGGACGCCCATCTTCTTCGCGAGCGCGTAGGGAGCGCAGACGCCGGTGAACTGCTCGAGCTGGACGTAGAAGGTGTTCACCGACTCCCGGGTGCCGGTGTAGAGGTTCTTGTTGCCCGAGGTGGTCGAGTTGCCGACCGGGTAGGGGTTGGGGTTGAAGGTGCCCTCGCCGGGACAGTTGGCGAAGGACGCCTGGTTGAACGTCTTCTTCTCGGGCGACTTGATCTCCTGGCGGAGCGGGAACCCCTTCTCGATCGCCGCGGCACCGACGAAGACCTTGAAGGTCGAGCCGGCCTGGAAGCCGTTGGCGTCGCCGTACTCCTTCGGGACCAGGTAGTTCAGGTAGGACTCGCCCTTCTTGCGGTTCTCCCCCATCGGCCGCGACTGCGCGAGCGCCTTGACCATCCCGGTGCCGGGCTCGACCATCGCCAGGGCGCCGACGGCGTTGTTGGTGGGCGAGACGTGGCGGCTCACCGACTTCTGGGCCGCCTTCTGGAAGCTCGAGTCCAGCGTCGTCCGGATGGTCAGGCCACCGGTCTGCAGCAGCCGCCAGCGCTCGGCCTCGGTCTCGCCCAGCGACTTGTCGGCGAGCAGCCACCGCAGCGCGTAGTCGCAGAAGAACTCCGCGGACGACCCGAAGCAGCCGTTGCGGCTGTCCTGCACGTGGAGCCCGAGCGTGCTCGCCTTGACCTTCTCGGCGTCGGCCCGCGGCAGGTCGCCGACCTGGACCAATCGCTCGAGGACCAGGTTGCGGCGAGCGATCGTGGCATCGGGGAAGTCCGTCGGGTCGTAGCCGGTCGGGTTCTTCACCATCCCGGCCAGCATCGAGGCCTGTCCCCAGGTCAGGTCGGAGGCGTCGGCGCCGAAGTAGTGCTTCGCGGCCGCCTGGACCCCGTAGGCGGAGTCGCCGAAGTAGGCCGCGTTGAGATAGCGCTCGAGGATCCAGTCCTTGTCGTGGTTCTCCTCCAGCCAGATCGCATAGCGGAGCTCGCGGATCTTGCGGGCCGTGGACTTCTCGGTCGCGGCGGCCCGCTCCTCGTCGGTGTCGGCGCTGTAGACGAGGGTCGTCTTGACCAGCTGCTGGGTGATCGAGGAACCGCCCTGCACCGACCCCGACTCCGAGGCCGAGTTGCGCAGCAGCGCCCGCAGCGTGCCCTTGAGGTCCATCGCGCCGTGCTCGTAGAAGCGGCTGTCCTCGATCGCGAGCAGCGCCTTCGGCATGTTGGGCGAGATCTGGTCGAGCGCCTTGTAGGACCGGTTCTGGTCGTAGAGGGTCGTGATCACCTTGCCGTGCACGTCCAGGATCCGCGTGGTCTGCGAGAGCTCGCCCATGTCGAGGTCGAGGGGCAGCTCGTCCATCGCCTCGGCGCCCGACTTGGCCGCGACACCGGTCAGGTGGATGAACGGGATCGCCATGCCGGAGGCCACCAGGCCCGTGACCGCGGCGACGCCGATGAATGCCGCGAACCGCACCACGGCGCGATGAAACGGCAGGGAACGAACGACTTTGCGCGCCAACGTGGGGGCTCCTACACGGGCCTCGCGCCAGGACCGGCGATGGGCTACTGGGTAACGGGAAACGTCATCTCAGACTACCGGACCGGCGAAGGAATTCAGGAGACGGACCACCACCGCCCGGACCACACTTGAGCCATGACGCGACGGGTTCAGGGGACGGCGGTGGCCTGGCGTCCGTCGATCGCCGACCTCCTGACGTCGTACGCATCGGCCGGCCGTCTCGGGTTCACCGAGGTCGTCGCCGAGAACGTCTCCGTGGACCGCCTTCCCGCCGCGTTGACCTCGCTGGGTGTGCCCGTCGTCGTGCACGGCGTCGAGCTGGGTCTCGCCGGTGCCGCGGAGCCGTCGGCCGAGCGCCTCGCTCATCTGGCCGCGCTCGCCGAGGCGCTCGGCAGCCCGGTCGTCTCCGAGCATGCCGCCTTCGTACGCGCCGCCGACTCCCCCTCCGAGCTCCACGGCGACGTCCTGGAAGCCGGCCATCTGCTGCCGCCACCGCGCACCCGGGAGTCGCTGGACGTGCTGTGCGAGAACGTACGCATCGCCCAGTCGTCCCTCCCCGTCCCGCTCGCCGTGGAGAACATCGCGGCCCTCTTCGCCTGGCCCGAGGACACCTACACGGAGCCGGACTTCCTGACCGAGCTCGTCGACCGCACCGGCGTACGGATCGTCCTCGACGTCGCCAACCTGCACGCCTCCGCCACCGCCCGCGGCACCGACCCGGCAGCAGATCTCCGACGCTTTCCGCTGGACGCGGTGGCCTACGTCCACGTGGCCGGCGGCATCGAGCGCGACGGCCTCTACCTCGACACCCACGCCCACCCGATGCCGCCGCCGGTGCTCTCGCTCCTGGAGACCTTGGTCGACGCGTACGCCGGGCGAGACCTGCCGGGCGTCATGCTCGAGCGCGACAGCGACATCTCGCCCGAGACGGTCGCCCCGGAGTTCGAGACGCTGACCAGAGCCGTCAGCCGGGCAGAGTCGCGGAGCTGACATGGACCTGCTCATCGGGCTCGGATTCCTGGGATTCATCGCGACCGTCGTCCTCGTGGTCGCGCTGACGATGGTCTTCAGTCGCAGCAACCTGCGCCGCCACAGCCGGCGCAGACAGCGCAGGCGACGGCACGGCGCACCGGTTCACCGCGGGCACGACGGTGTCACGTGGGGCGCGGATACCAGCTACAGCTGCTCGTGGTTCGGCGCCCAGGGCGGAGACGGTCATTCCGGGGACGGCCACAGCTCGTCCTCGTGCAGCAGCGCATCATGCGGCGGCGGCTCGTCGTGCGGCGGAGGCGGCAACTGAGCACCGCCGTGGTGCTCAGGCCTTCGGCAGATCCGCGCCGCCGGTCACCGGAGCCTGATGCTCCGGGTAGGCGGACTCGGCGGAGTCCTCGTCCACGAGCGTGGTGCGCCCGAAGGCCTCGCCGAACGGCGTCAGGTGCACCGAACGACGCACGATCTTGGCGAACTTCACCGAGTGCAGCGCCTCCAGCACGTCGGGCTGCGCCTCGAGGACCTGGTATTCCAGCGGATCGGGCAGCGGCTCCTTGGAGAACCACACCAGCCCGAGCCGGAACAGGTTGTTGAGATAGGCCGGGACCCGCTCGGGATAGCGCACCCCGCTGCGCCCGGCGATCATGTTGAGCCCCGGCGCGATCATCGTGCTGCCGACGAGACCCGCCGGGCCGCCGGTGCGGATGTCGACCGACGGCTGCGGCCCCGCCTGGAGCAGGTAGAGCAGCATCCGCGCCTCGTCGGGCGCGAGCTCGTCGAGGATCCGGGCGTACGCCGGATGCCCCTGCTCGTCGGCCCAGACGTCGCGGGACCGGTCGAGCAGCTCGGCCCCGCGACGGCGCAGCACCGGCAGCGAGTCCTGGGACGCCTCGGCCTCCCGCGTGCGGGCGAGCACGACCTCCTGACCGGCGGCCTGGTAGTCGGCGTCGGAGAGCTCCATCACCTGGTTGGCGCCGGGCAGGATGATCCGGGCCGCGGTGCCGGCGACGATCCCGACGGCCTCGGCCGTCTCCCGCACCAACCCCACGCGTACGTCCTGGTCGACCATCGCCCGGGCGACCCGGATGCCGGCACGACCGGAGGTGCGCAGCCCCCACCCGGCGGTCTGCCAGGCAGCACCGGCCGCCACCCGGGCCAGACCGGGAGCGGTGCCGGCCACGGCGGAGGCGGTCGGGAGGACCTTGCCCAAGAGGCTCATGTCGGAAAGATTAGAAGGTGAAGGAAGCCGCCCGCGAGCCCCATGATCGCGCCATGGGCGTAGAGCATCCATTCGTCCTCCTTGATCGCTGACCGCATCATGTCTACGAAGTCACCCGGCGGAAGCTCCTTCGTGCGCCGCGCGACCAGGTCGCGGATCTTGTCTGCCTGGTGGCGGCTGAAGCCGGGATCGCGGAACGGCACCAGCGTACGATCCGCCGCCTCGTTGGCGACCGAGGTGCTGATCCGGTCGAACCGCTCCGAGCCGAGCGCGATCCGCACCGCACCCCGGTAGGGCCCGGCCGCCCTGTCCACCGCCGGCATCAGCGCGTTGATCAGGAGCTTGCGGGTCGCGTCGCCGCGCGGACCGTCGAGCAGGAAGTCGCCGATGCGCTCGAGCGTGATCACGTCGGTGGCGATGATGTCGGCGTAGACCTCCGCGGCCTGCTCCTGGCGGCGCGGGAAGAGACCCTGCACCTTGATCCCGAGGATGCGCCGAGGCTCGGCGGGCTCGAAGATCAGCCACATGCCCAGCAGGTTGGTCACCCAGCCGACGACCACGCCGAGAAGCGGGAGCAGCCACCACAGGTGAAAGGTCTGGTCGATCAGTGCCACCGGGATGCCCAGCAGGAACCCGAAGATGAAGCCGAAGGCGACCATCAGGTTGAGCTCGCGCTGCCCGAAGTCGCGGAAGATCCTGACCACGAGGGCAGGGTTCTTGCGGAAGTGGTCGATCACCATCAGCTTCGGGTCGAGCAGCTGGTCGATGTGGACGCCGATGTCGTCGGTGACCTTGTGCACGATGGTCGGGAGCTGGGCCTGGACCCTGGTGACGATCGCGTCCTTGACCGCCCGCGGCAGGTCCCGCCAGAGCCGCGGGTGCTCGCGCATCATGATCTGGTCGACCAGCTCGGGCACCTCCGGACGGAAGGTCTCCACGATGTGCGTGGCGATCTCCGAGGGGCCGAGCTGCTGGTAGAAGTCGCTGGGTGTGCCGAGCTTGGCGATCGCCTTGTCGACGGCGATCGAGCCCATCTTCGCGGCCCGGGCGGGGATGATGCCCTGCCAGCCGAGCCCGCCCTGGGCGAAGCCCGGGACCTCCTGCAGCTTGTGCGGCAGCACCCTGGTCAGCTCACGCAGGCCGGGGACCCGGAACCCCTTGAAGGAGAGCGGGGCGAAGAGCATGTAGAGGCCCGACCAGTTGATCAGCCAGCCGATCACCCCGGTGAAGATCGGGATGGTGATCAACGAGAGCCAGTGGACGTGGGCAGCCCAGTCGTCGAACCAGCTGACCAGCGAGTCCTGCCACTCCGGCGACATCCGAGCTCCTTCCGCCAGAGTTCCAGACCGTCAGTATGCGTACCCTACCCACACGCGAACGCAAACACCCCGAACCGTCTGCTATTCGGTTGAGGCCTCCGTCGCCGCACCGGGCGGGATCTCGTGGCCGGGCAGCCCGTCGAGATCTTCGGCATCGGCGAAGCAGGCCCGGGCGAAGTCCTGCCCGAACGGCGTCAGGTGGATCGAGCGCCGCTTGATCCGGGCACCGCCCTTGGCATGCACAGCCTCGAGTACGTCGGGTTGTGCCTCCACCACCTGATAGCGGATCAGCTCGCTGACCGGCTCCTCGGACTGCCACACCAGGCCGAGCCGGGTCAGGTTGTTGAGGTATTGCGGGACCAGCGACGGATAGCGGACGCTGGCCTGCGCCCCGATCATGGTCAGGCCACGGGCGATCATCGGGGAGCCGCGCAGCTGGCCCATCAGACCGCCCTCGACCACGTCGACCGCCGGCTGCGGGCCGTCCTTGAGCATCAGCACCAGGATGCGGGCCTCGTCGGGAGCCAGCTCGTTGAGGATGCTGACGAAGGCGGGATGGCGCTCGTTCTCGTCCCACACGTCGCGCGAGCGGCGCAGCAGCTCCTCGCCGGTCCGCCGCAGCTGGTCGGGGCCGGTGCCCGGGGTGACACCGTTGACCCGCGCGGCGCGACCCTCCATCGCCGCCCTCGCGCCCTCGGCCGCCGGCAGCGCGAACCGTTCCAGCAGACCCGTGACCGGGTTGCCCGTGGCGACCCGCTTCGCGAGGGCGGTCACCTGGCGGGCGTTGGTCGCCACGTCCTCGGTGAGCCGCACCGCCTCGTCGGGGTCGACGACCGCCTTCGCGACCCGCCCCACGCCCCGGGCGTACGTCCGCAGACCCCAGCCCGCGGTGTGGGCGACCGTGACCGCGGAGATCCTGAGCAGGCCCGGGAGGACGTCCATCGCCTCGTCGACGAGACCGCCGCCCGGGGCGGGGGTGGGCAGGCTGTGCATCCCTTCACGGCCCTGCACGAGCTCCTCCTTCGGCGAGATCGAGGGTCGCCGGGCTCCCGGCTCGGTGTTGATGTGGAGGGCGCTCACAGCACGTTCCACCATTCGAAGACCGCCACGTGCAGGAACCCGCCCGCCAGGCCCATGATCGCCCCGTGGGCGTAGAGCAGCCACTCGTCCTCCTTGATCGCTGCCCGCATCATCTCAACGAAGGTCCTCGGAGGCAGCGCACGGCACCGGTCGGCGATCAGCCGCCGGATGTTGCACGACTGCTGCTGACTGAAGGCGGCGTCGCGCAGCGGGGTGATCGTGTAGTCGACGGCCTGCTCGGCGACGGAGGACCGGATCGCGTCGAACCTCCTGGTCCCGACCGCCACCCGGACGGCACCGTAGGCGGGACCGACCGCCGCGTCGACCGCGGGCTCGAGGGCCGCGGCGAGCATCTGGCGGGTGCGGTCGCCGGAGGGGCCGTTGAGGAGGTGTTCGCCGATGTGCTCGAGCGTGATCACGTCCTGGGCGATGTGCTTGCCGTAGACGTCGGAGGCCTGCCACTGCCGCCGGGCGAAGAGTGCCTGGATCTTGACCGGACCGATCCGTCGGGGCTCGGCGGGCTCGAAGATGAGCAGCATGCCGAGCAGGTTGGTCGTCCACCCGACCAGCACCCCGAGGATCGGCAGCAGCCACCACAGGTGGAAGGTCTGGTCGACGACGGCGACCGGGATGCCGAGCAGGAACCCGAAGACCGCACCGAAGACCACCATCATCCGCAGCTCGCGGGCGCCGAAGTCCTTGAAGATCCGCACGATGATCGAGGGGTCCTTCTCGAAGTTCTCGATCACCATGATCTTCGGGTCGAAGAGCTGGTCGATGTGGTTGCCGATCTCGACGGTCACGTCACGCACGACCGCAGGCAGCCGGTCCTGGACGCGCTGGACCACGACCGTACGCAGCGGCCGCGGCAGGTCACGCCAGAACCGGGGATGCTCGCGCCACATGATCTCGTCGACGAGCAACGGGATCTCCGGACGGAAGACGTCGACGATGTGGGCGGCGATCTTGTCCGGCTCGAGCTGCTCGTAGAAGTCGCGGGCGGTCGCCATCTGCGACAGCGCCCGGTCGACCGCGATCGAGCCCATCTTCGCGGCCCGCGCGGGCACGATCCCCTGCCAGCCGATCCCGCCGCGCAGGATGCCCGGGATCTCCTGGATCCGGCGCGGCAGGGAGCCGGCGGTCTGCTTGAGCCCCGGCACGGTGATGCCGTGGAAGTGGATCGGGGAGAACAGCATCCACAGCCCCGACCAGTTGATCAGCCAGCCGATCAGCGCGGTGAAGAGCGGGACCGACCAGAACTCGAACCAGTTGAAGTCGTCGAACAGGGCCAACGCAGCCGAAATGGTGTGAGACACAAGACCTGACCTTCATTCCCTCATCCACGAGACCGCCCCAGGTGCCAGCAGTGTCGTGGTCTCCCTGGCGCGAAAGGCTAGTCGACTGTTTGACAACTCGGGGCAAAATGTCCACCGATCGCTCAGATATCGGTCCACAGGCCCGCAGGCAGGCACGAGGCACACAGCCTCACCGCGGCGAGCCCGGTTCGACGAGAGCAAGTCGGACGTCGCGGGCAACCGTCCCGTTCCGACCGACGGGGAGCATTCGGAAGACCACCCTGCCATGAACGGCCGCGGCATCGATGAAACCGAAGCTGCGCGAGTCGGTCGAGGCGCCCCAGTTGTCCCCGAGCAGCCAGTAGGCACCCTCCGGCACGGTCATCCACTCCTGCTCCACGGCGGCGTCGGCAGACCAGGCGGGGTTGTCCACCTCGTAGATCTCCTCCTCGCCCGCCGGCTGGACCAGCACCTGTGCCTCGCGGGTCACCGAGACCCGGTCACCGGGCATCCCGATCACACGCTTGAGGATCCGGGCACCCTCCCCCGCCACCGAGCTCGGCGCGTCCGCCTCGACGACGTCGAAGCGCTCGATGTCGTCATGGGTCCAGAACTCGAGGAACATCCGGTCACCGTCGCGCAGCGTCGGCTCCATGCTCGTCCCGGACACGGTGACGGAGAAGGCGAGCGCCGCGACCACGATGGTGAGTGCGGCGAAGGCCGCGACCCCCGCACCGATGCCGCTCGCGGCGAGGACTCTCCTCACGGCTCCTCCACACCGGAGACCGGACCGGAGACCTCGACGAGCTCGGCCCCGCCGTCGTCGAACCCTCCGAACGAGCCGGCCGGCAGCAGCCGCAGCCAGGCCTTGCCGGAGACGTCCGCGACCGGCAGGAAGCCGAAGGCGCGCGAGTCGGTCGAGCCGCCCCAGTTGTCCCCGAGGACCCACAGCGCGTCCTTCGGGACGGTCACCCAGACGCCGGCCGAGGCGTTGCGGTCATACCTACCGCCCCGGTCGCAGCACATGCCGACCTCGGTCCCGACACGGGTACGCCAGGCCGGGTTGACGACACGGAAGACGTCGCCGGAACCGGCAGGGCTCACGTAGACGACCGGCGCCTCGCCGCCGGCGATCGCCACCCGGTCACCGGGCATCCCGATCACCCGCTTGACGACCTGCGCGCCCCCACCGAAGCGTTCGGGGCCCGGCTCGACGCCCTGGACCAGGTCGAAACGTTCGATGGCGTCGTTGTGCAGCGGGTCGAGCAGGATCCGATCACCGGAGAGCAGCGTCGGCTCCATGCTGTGACCCTTCACCGTGAACGAGCCGAACAGAGCGGCCACGACCACGGTCATCGCGAGCAGGAAGGCGATCAGCGCCACCCAGCCGACCGTCGCTGCAGCGAAGCCACGCTTGTCAGCGACAGGGTGATTCAGAGACCGTCCGAACACAACCAGGCTCTCTTTCGGGCAGACCGACGACAGCGCAGCCAAACCCAGGCAGGAATAGCCACACTTCGTAGACATTTAGGGACAAATTGTCCAGATGTGCTTGACCGTAGCACGTGGCGCCCATCACAGTTTGGATGCCGCCCAGGGTATTCATCCGTGCGGGCGGCGCATCTTCTCGGGGTTCATCAGCCCGTGAGGGACGGGCTCAAAGAGGGAGCACACATGAACAAGTTGGGCCATACCAGCCTCGGCCGCTTCGCGGCCGTCACACTGCCGGCGGCGCTCGTCTCCGCCGGTATGGGGTACGCGATGCTGTCCGGCATGGTCGGGGCGGTCATCTCCTCCACCGGCGGATTCAACCTGAACACCAGCCTCACCGCCGACTCGCTGAAGATGCGAACCGGCGCCACTGAGGTCGGCTCGACCGGCAACAACCAGGGCACGATCTACGCTCAGACGCAGGGCTCGGTCGCCAACGGGCTCAACGTCGTGACGCCCAAGGTCGACGTCCTCCCGGGCCTGAGCCTCAACCTGGGGATCACCTCGAGCGACCCGCAGATCAACCTCGGCAACGTGGCCCTGAACGCCGCGTCGCTCAACACCCCGAGCGGCGCCACCATGGCCAACGTCACCCTCGGCCAGTCGCAGGCCGATGCCGGCTTCGACCCGGGCGGTCCGGGTTACGTGGCCGACGGGTTCGCACTCCAGGCCGCACAGACCAGTGGCCGGAGCGGCGAGCAGGTGCTGAACAACCTGTCGGCACAGGCGTACGCGGTGCAGCTCAGCTCGCTGAGCCTCAGCAGCCTGTCGATCAAGCTCAACCCGTAACACCTCCAACCCACCGACCAGCAGCCGTTGGCGGGCGTTCCGGAGCGCCCGCCAACGACTCAGCACCAGCCCCTGCCGGAGATGACATGCCTGACACGACGCCCACCGACACCGGTCCCGACGCGACGCCCGACCCGACCACGAACCCCTCGGCCAACGGCCCCACGCCGCGTGGCTTCAAGCGCTTCCGACGCACCCGTCCCTTCTGGGGCAGCCTGATCCTGCTGTGGTCGTCATGGCTGATCGGGTCCTCGATGCTCTCCAAGAGCCTCGACTTCACGATCTTCGCCGCCTTTGGCGAACAGACCCTGCCGCCGGTCCTGATCTCGTTCTCGATGGCCGCCGCGGCACTGATCGCGATGTTCATCCCGTCGCAGCGTACGTTCCCGGGGATCGTCTCGGTCGCGCTCGCGATCGCGGCCCTCCCGCTTGCCAACCTCGGCGGCCTGATCATCGGCACCGTCGCCGGCGTCACCGGCGGCGCCCTGATCGTCGCCTGGACGCCCTACACCGACAAGCAGCTGACCGATATCGCCGAGAAGGACGCGCGCAAGCGCGCCCGCAAGGAGGCCCGCAAGCCAGCCCGCAAGCAGGCCCAGGACGGAGCGATCGCATGAGTCCCCGTGCCCGCCGCTTCGAGCGCACGGAGCCCTGGGGCCAGGAGACCGGGGTGTCCCACGTCTGGGGCCGGCTGACCGGCCGCCTCTACCGAGCGGCGTACGCGGCCATCGACCACGCCGCGGAGCAGTCGGCGCAGATGAAGGCAGACGCCGAGTCCGTACGCCGCGGCAGCCGCAAACGCTCGCTGCCGCTGATGATCGTCGGGAGTGCCGCGCTGGTGGCCATGTTCGGCGCGGTCTCGCAGAACGCGCTGGCGGTCAACTTCACCACCGGGAACTCGAAGTTCAAGCTCTACTCCAACTACCTCGACGCCGAGCACGCGGCCGGCTATCTCGCCCCGACCAGCCGCCAGGGGTCGACGGACTGCGACGCCGACGTGGCCGACGTACAGGCTCAGTGCGGGGTCACCGAGCTCGGCATCTACCAGGCCAAGCTCGCCGGGCTGTGCGGGATCGCCACCGAGAACATCCCGCTCGTCGGCAACTACTCGCTGATGATCACCGCCGGCGACGACGTCCCGGACAGCTACAGCGGCTCGTCGATCCCGACCGGCACCACGACCGACCCGACCACGGGCAAGCTCGTCAACGGCAGCCTGAGCAACGCGATCTCGGCGACCAACCTGTACCTCAACTCCGACGCGCTCAGCGGCTACGGGAACAAGATCTCCGGCATGAACCTCGGCCAGTCGGCCGAGACCGTCGGCGACTCGGCGGGGCTGACGTTCGAGGGCAACGCCAACCAGATGCCCAAGGCAGGTGCCTTCGGCCTCTACGCCCGCCAGCTCAACGTGGCCGGCCTCAACGGAAACAGCTACGGGCTCAACCTCAAGGGCAACATCACTCTCCCGAAGCTGAGCCTCAGGGTCGTCCCGGGAGCCAAGACACAGGCCGACTGCTCATGACCAACACGCTGACAGACGACCTCGGCTTCTCCTCCGACTCCGGACCGGAGAAGGTTCGCCGGGCCCATCGGCTCGGCACGCTCCTCGCCGCGGGCCGCTCGTGGTTCCGCGCGTGGCGACGTACGCGACCCTTCTGGGGTGCGTTGTGGCTGATCGTGGCCGGCGCCTGGATCATCTACTGGATGTCGTTCGACATCGGGATCGCGCTGACGGGCGGCTGGTCGTACTCGGCCGGCTACGTCATGGGCGGCTCGCTGATCATGTTCGGCCTGGTCACCTGGCTGGCACCGCACTACAAGTCGCTCTCGGGGATCGTCGCGTTCCTGATCGCGCTCGGCGCCTTCCCCACCGCCAACCTGGGCGGCTTCGTGCTGGGCTCCGTCCTCGGCATCATCGGCGGCTCGATGATCTGGTCCTGGGGCGAGAAGAAGCCGCGTCCGTCCGACCGTGTCTCCGGTGGCTGACCCGCCGTGTCCCACGACCTCACCGTCGGCAAGCAGCGCCTCGTCGTCATCACCGCGCTCGCACTCCTCATCATGTCCTCGGCACTGTGGCCCTCGGCCGACGCGAACAGCCAGAACGACAGCTATCAGCCGTTCCGGTGCGACCAGCCCGGCAGCAGCGACCCGCAGCAGCGACGACAGGTCGTGCCGCTCAAGAACGGCGGCGACAACGGCACCTTTCAGAGCCGCCTCTTCGGCACCCGGATGTTCCCCTGTCTGTCGGGTACACGGTGGGTCCTGACCGCGGGCGAGCCGAACGGCAGCAGCACCACCAACGTGGCCGCCGACGTGCACGGCATCTACACCAACACCAGCGGCGGCAACTGCGACAGCAACAAGGGCTACACCTACTACTACGCCGCCACGGGCAACATGTGTCTCTTCCAGATCGCCTTCAGCGACCTGGTCTTCCGCAGCAACGTCGCCTCGTTCGGCGCTCCGGTGCTCACCGCGAGATCGTCGACGGCTCCCGCCCCCACCGCCAAGGTGCCGCACGCCCTCCGCATCGCTCCGGACGGTCCGTTCACCGTCGGCGGGCCCGGGGTGAAGACGAACCTGCTCACCACCGGGGACTCGTGGGTGGCGATCCCGTGGAGAACGGTGACCAACCTGGCGGGCATCCTGATCATCGCCGCCGGCCTGACCACCACGGCCCAGAAGAACACCATCTGCACCGCCGGCTGGAACGGTGACGTGTGCCGGCTGAAGATCCGTACGCTCGCCGGCGACGGGACCGGCGGCTGGAACGACCTGGTCACCGCGATCCTCAGTGGCCTGGCGGCCGGAGGCGACTACAACATCCTCTCGGCGAACCTGGAGTTCTACTACCTGTTCACCCACGACGACAACGCGGCGAACGACCCCTACGTCTACCCGCCGGGCGGCACCACGAACCCGCTCAACTCGATCCAGCTTCCCAACACGACGATCACGGTGACCGCGGAATGAGCACGTACGGCACACGATGGCGCCGCATGATCGCGGCGACGACGGTGGGCTTCGCCCTGCTCGGGTCGATGGTCGCGACGATGGCCTCCTCCGCGTCCGCGGTCTTCAGCCCGACGCTGACGATCAACAACGGCAGCTCGACGTTCTCCTCGACCAACATCCACGCCGCCGACGCGGCGTTCGGCACCGCGCTGGTGCAGACCCAGGCGTCCGCCAGCAGCGGCGGCGACTGGACACCGGTGCTGCGCGCCGGCTTCGCGAGCGCGACGATGAACGGCTTCTGCCTCTCCCGGGTCGAGGAGGTCGGCCCGCTCGGCCGCTACACGATCAGGCTCACCTCCGGGGACGACGACCCGTCGACCAACGAGATCAGCGCCGAGATGGCCGCCTTCGACATCAGCCAGCTCCGCGCCGCGGGCGCCCCCGGGATCAACCTCCAGGGGACCGCCCAGATCGGGCTGGCCACGACCGACCTGACCACCAACCCGGGCACCGCTCCCTACGCAGCCAACCCCATGGGCGTTCCTCAGGCGTTCGACCCGAGCTGGTATCTGTCCAGCGGCAACGGCGGCCACAACAACGGCCAGGGCTTCACCGGCATCGACGCGACCGTCGCCGACCTCAACTCCGTCTACGGGGACGTCCGGCAGGCCCAGATCGAGGGCAAGGTCACCCTGCCGAACCTGGAGATCGACCTGCTCCCGGGTGACCAGTCCTGCAAGGCAGCAGCCCAGGCCGGGAAGTTCCCCAACTGAGCCTGCTCGCCTGAAATTGGAAGGACCCGGTGGGTCCGTCTCGGGTCGGCTCCACCGGGTCCGCCGCGCGTGCCCCGACCATATGGGGGTTGGTCCGACACTCGCGGCTTACTCATCAGTATGCGGGCGTCGGACCAACATCGGTTTTAACCAAAACCCACAACTCGCCAACAAATCTGTCAAGCGATCAGTAGGAAACGTGCTATCCCCGCTGCCGCCGCCAGACCACGACCGCCTGGCCCGGCGGGTCCTGCCGAACCGCAGGAAGCCTGCTGGCGGGGCTCTTCGGTTCCGGTGCGGCGGCCCGTGCCTGGGCGAGCGCCTCGCGGGTCGCGGCCAGCTCGTGCAGCAGCTCCTCGTTGCGCCGGCGCAGGGCGTCGACGTGCTGCTCGAGAGCCAGGATGCGGCGGACGCCCTCGATGCCGATGCCGGCCGCGGTCAGATCGGCGATCGAGCGCAGCAGCTCGATGTCGTGGAACGAGTAGCGGCGCCCGCCACCCCCGGTGCGACCGGGGGTGATCAGGCCCATCCGCTCATAGGTGCGCAGCGTCTGCGGGTGCAGCCCGGTCAGCTCCGCGGCCACGCTGATCACGTAGACCGCGGCATCCGGGGCCGGACTGCCGAATCCGTCGCTCATCATGACTCCTCGAGAAGAGACGTACGCAGGGGCTTGTCGGCCATCGCGGCACGGTAGGCCTCGACGGCGGCCTTGGCGTCGGCGTCGAGCACGGCCGGGATCTGCACCTCGACGGTCGCGAGCAGGTCGCCCACGGTGCCGTCAGGGCGCTTGAACCCCTTGCCACGGACCCGGAACGTACGCCCGTTGGGTGTGCCCGGGGGGATCCGCAGCGTCACCGGCGAGCCGGTCAGCGTCGGCAGCTTGGCCTCGGCGCCGAGCGCCAGCTCGTCGAACCCGACCGGTACGTCGACGGTGAGGTTGTCGTCCTTGCGACCGAAGACGCGGTGGGGCGTGACGTGCACGGTGACGTAGAGGTCACCGGCCGGGCCGCCGTTCTCCCCGGCTGCGCCCTTGCCCTTGAGCCGGATCCGCTGACGGTCCTTGACGCCGGCCGGGATGCGCGCCTGGATGGTGCGCGCCGAGGTGCCGCGGCCGGAGCCGTGGCAGGTCGGGCAGGCCTCGTCGTAGATCAGCTGGCGGCCACCGCAGCGCGGGCAGGTCTCGTTCATCGAGAACGCACCGCCGACGGAGTTGACCACGTAGCCGGCGCCCTCGCACTCCGGGCAGACCCGTGGCCTGGTGCCGGGCTTGCCGCCGGTGCCGTTGCAGTCGGGACAGGCGGCGTCGGAGGTCAGCCGCAGCGAGATGGTGACGCCGTCGAGCGCGTCGGTGAACCCGATCGTGGCGCTCGTCTCGACGTCGGCGCCCTTGATCGGCCGAGCCCTCGGGGCCGTACGCCGCCCACCGAAGCCTCCGCCGGCACCCCCACCGAAGAGGTCGCCGAACATGTCGCCGAGCCCGCCGCCCTGGGCGCCGCCGCCACCGAAGAGGTCCTCGAAGTTGTAGCCGCGGCCACCGCCCGTGCCGAAGCCGCCCGGGAAACCGCCGGTGGCGCCCAGGGTGCGCACCTCGTCGTACTTCTTGCGCTTCTCGGCGTCGCCGATGACGTCGTAGGCCTCGGCGACCTTCTTGAACTTCTCGTGCTTGGCTTCGTCGCCCGGGTTGGAGTCGGGGTGGTTGGCCCGCGCGAGCTTGCGATACGCCTTCTTGATGTCGTCGCTCGAGGCGTCCTTCTTGACACCCAGCTCGGCGTAGTAGTCCTTGTTGATCCAGTCCGGCCGGATCCCGTCGTTCTCAGCCACCTAGCCCCTCCTCCCTTCTTCTCGGTGGTCGAGCCTGCCGGTCTCCCGGCAGGCTCGACCACCCACTGTTGTCACTCCAGGTCACTCCGGGTCGACGACCAGGACCTGCGCGGCCCTGACCACCCGGTCACCGATCATGTAGCCGGCCTTGGCGACCAGCTTGACCGAGGTCTCCTCGACCTCCGGGTCGGTGCCCATGTGGCTGAGCGCCTCGTGACGGGTGGGGTCGAAGATGTCGCCCGGCTCACCGAACTTCTTCAGACCCAGGTTGGTCACGATCTTCTCGAGCTGGTCGGCGACGGCCTTGAAGCCGCCCTCGACCTCGCCGTGCTCGCGGGCACGGTCGATGGTGTCCAGCACGTCCACGATCGGAGAGAGCACCTTGTAGGTCGCGTTCTGCGAGACCAGCTCGCGGTCACGGTCGACCCGCTTCTTGTAGTTGACGTACTCGGCCTGGAGACGCTGCAGGTCGGTGGTCAGCTCGGCGACGCGCTTGTCGACCTCGTCGGCAGCATCGCCCATGAAGTCCACCTCGCTCTCGTCATCGATGACCACGTCTGCCTCGTCCTCGGTCTCGTCGTCGGTCTCGTCCTCGTCGTCGGTCGTCTCCTCGACCGCCTCCTCGTCGGAGGCAGCCTTGTCGGAGCCGGCGTCGACGGAGTCGTCCGAGTCCGAGGTGTCGCCCTCAGGAGCGTCCACCTCGGAGTCCTCGCTCGACTCCTCGCCGGCCTCTGTCACAGGGTCGGTCTCGGACGGCGGGGACTCGGAGGTCGTCTCCTCGACGGCCTCCTCCGCCCCGCCGGGGCGCCGCTTGGTCACTTCTTGTCGCCCTCTTCGCCCTCGACGGGCTCGTCGACGATCTCGGCGTCGACGACGTCGTCGTCGGCCTCGCCGGTGGCACCGGTGGCACCGCCGGCAGCGGACTGCTCGGCCTCGGCCGCGGCGTACATGGCCGCACCCATCTTCTGCGAGGACTCACCGAGCTTGGTGATCGCGGTCTGGATGGCGTCCTTGTCGGCCTCGGTGTCCTCGAGGATCTTCTTGAGCGCGTCCAGGTCGGCCTGCACCTCGGTCTTCACGTCGTCCGGGACCTTGTCGCCGGAGTCGGTGATGAACTTCTCGGTGGTGTAGACGAGGCTGTCACCCTGGTTGCGGATCTCGATGGACTCGCGACGCTTGGCGTCCTCCTCCGCGTACTGCTCCGCCTCCTTGACCATGCGGTCGATGTCCTCCTTCGACAGCGCGGAGCCGCCGGAGATGGTCATGGACTGCTCGCGGCCCGAGGCCTGGTCCTTGGCGGAGACGTGCACGATGCCGTTGGCGTCGATGTCGAAGGTGACCTCGATCTTCGGCACGCCACGCGGCGCCGGCGGGAGACCGGTCAGCTCGAAGTTGCCCAGCGGCTGGTTCTCCGACCACATCGGGCGCTCGCCCTGGGCGACCTTGATCTCGACGCTCGGCTGGTTGTCGTCAGCCGTGGTGAAGATCTCGGAGCGCTTGGTCGGGATGGTGGTGTTGCGCTCGATCAGGGTGGTGAAGACACCGCCCTTGGTCTCGATGCCGAGGCTCAGCGGGGTGACGTCGAGGAGCAGGACGTCCTTGACCTCGCCCTTCAGCACACCGGCCTGCAGCGCGGCACCCACGGCGACGACCTCGTCGGGGTTGACGCCCTTGTTGGGCTCCTTGCCACCGAGCAGGCTCTTGACCAGGTCGGTCACGGCCGGCATCCGGGTCGAACCACCGACCAGGACGACGTGGTCGATGTCCTTGAGGGCGACACCGGCGTCCTTGAGGACCGACTCGAACGGCTTCTTGGTGCGGTCGAGCAGGTCGGCGGTGATCTTCTGGAACTCGGCCCGGGTCAGGGTCTCCTCGAAGTGGAGGGGGCCGGACTCACCGTGGGTGATGTAGGGCAGGTGGATGGAGGTGTTCTGGCTCGAGGAGAGCTCGATCTTCGCCTTCTCGGCGGCCTCCTGGAGACGCTGGGCGGCGATCTTGTCCTTGGACAGGTCGACGCCGTTGGCGGCCTTGAACTTGTCGACCATCCACTTCACGATCGCGTTGTCCCAGTCGTCACCACCGAGGTGGTTGTCACCGGAGGTCGCCTTCACCTCGACGACACCCTCACCGATCTCGAGGAGGGAGACGTCGAACGTACCGCCACCGAGGTCGAAGACGAGGATGGTCTGGTCGTCGCCCTTGTCGAGGCCGTAGGCCAGCGCGGCGGCGGTCGGCTCGTTGACGATGCGGGAGACGTTCAGGCCCGCGATCTCGCCGGCCTCCTTGGTGGCCTGGCGCTGGGCGTCGGAGAAGTAGGCCGGGACGGTGATGACCGCGTCGGTCACCGTCTCACCGAGGTAGGCCTCGGCGTCGCGCTTGAGCTTCTGCAGGACGAACGCGCTGATCTGCTGCGGCGTGAAGTCCTTGTCGTCGATGGTCACCTTCCAGTCGGTGCCCATGTGACGCTTGACCGACTTGATCGTACGGTCGACGTTGGTGACGGCCTGGCGCTTGGCGACCTCGCCGACCAGCACCTCACCGGACTTGCTGAACGCGACCACGGAAGGCGTCGTACGGGCGCCTTCGGCATTCGCGATGACGGTGGGCTCGCCACCCTCCAGAACCGAGACGACCGAGTTGGTGGTCCCGAGGTCGATACCGACGGCACGTGCCATCTTTGCTACCTCCGCTTGTTGAAGCTGTGTGTATGTGGATCCGGGAGCCCCGGAAGGCTGTTGGTCTGCCGCCCAGCGGCTGCTGCCGCCGAGTGTTGCAAACAAGTTGAGTCGAATCAACTCAACTTCGTTCACTGTCCACAACGAAGACCCTACGCCCCCTATTCCAGCCCGCCAGAAATCAGGCCGAGTCGGCTCGTCCTGACCGAAAACCACGCCGAGCCGGCTCGTCGTGACGAGCCGGCTCGGCGGGTGCTTCGGTCAGAATGAAGGGATCCAGTCGAAGGCGTCCGGGTTCGGGCCGGAGCGGCCGGGCTCGCCCTTGTCGAGGGCCGCGAGGGCGGTGACCTGGTCGTCGCTCAGCTCGAAGTCGAAGATCGCCAGGTTCTCCTCGAGCCGCTCGCGGCGTACGGACTTGGGGAAGACGATGTCGCCGCGGTCGATCTGCCAGCGGAGCAGGACCTGGGCGGGCGACCTGCCGTGCGCGGAGGCGATCTCGGTGACCACCGGGTCGGTGAGCTCTCCGCCGCCCTGGCCGAGCGGGGACCACGACTCGACCTTGGCGCCGTGGGCCAGGGTGGCGGAGCGGGCGGCCTCGTTGGTGAAGTAGGGGTGGACCTCGATCTGGTTGACCGCCGGGACGACACCGGTCTCGGCGACGATCTTGTCGAGGTGGTCGGGCTGGAAGTTGGAGACGCCGACGGAGGTGGTCAGGCCGGCGTCGCGGAGGCCGACGAGCGCCTCCCAGGTCTTCGCGTACGTCCCGTCGTACCGCGTCGGGAGCGGCCAGTGGATCAGGAACAGGTCGACCCGGTCCAGGCCGAGCAGCTCCAGGGACCTCTCCAGCGATGCCTTCGCCTTGGCAGGGTCGTGCTGGGAGTTGTTGAGCTTGGTGGTGACGTAGACGTCCTCGCGGTCGAGTCCGGCGCTCTTCAGCGCGGCACCGACACCGGCCTCGTTCTGATACATCTGCGCGGTGTCGATGTGGCGGTAGCCGACCTCGAGGGCCTCACTCACCACCTGCTCGGTCTCGTCCTGGGGGACCTGCCAGACGCCGAGACCGAACTGCGGGATCGACGTGCCGTCGTTGAGCTTGATCGTGGGAACCGTCATACCCCCATACAACCAAGCGACCCAACCCCTGTTCCGTCCGCAGGTGCCATCCTCAGCCGATCGTCACGGTCACCGGGTTGGAGTAGGTGCCGGTGTCGACGTCCCTCACCCGGAACTCGTGCTTGCCGACCCGGCCGGACTGGATCACGGTGGAGAACTGCTCGCCTCTCACCGGGATGTCGGGGATGCCGAAGTCCTCCCACCCCTGACCGTCGTTGCGCTCGAGCCGGAGGATCGCCCCTTCGCCGCCGGGGTAGATCCCGCTGAGATCGATCCGCTCCATCGGCTTCGCCGCGACGGTGCCGGCCTGGAGGGTGATCTCCTTCTTCACCGGCCTGGCCGCGACCGTCTTGGACGCAGACGGGCTGGTGGAGACGGAAGCCCCCTGCTTCTCCGGGGTGCTCGTGGGCGAGGCGTTGAGCGTGATCGCCGGACCGGTCGCGGTCTTGGTCGGCTTGGGCGGCGGTGCGTAGAGCGAGGCCCCCGCGTCGGGGTCGGTGGCCTGGTCGCCGGCAGCTCCTCCGCCGCCGAGACCCATGAGGTTGACGCCGACGAACATCCCGATCCCGACGATCAGTCCCACCCCGACGGCGACCGCCACGAGCGCCGTGACTCCGGCCGCGATCGGGTGCTGCTCGCCCTGCTTCACATCTGCTCCTCGACGTCCGGCCACAACTGTCCCTGACCGACGTGTGGTGATGGTGACAATTCAGCCACACGTTCTCATCGAGCACCACAA
This sequence comes from Nocardioides luteus, assembly GCF_000960475.2. Taxonomy (GTDB): domain Bacteria; phylum Actinomycetota; class Actinomycetes; order Propionibacteriales; family Nocardioidaceae; genus Nocardioides; species Nocardioides luteus_A. The sequence continues at coordinate 39,879 of NZ_JZDQ02000038.1, forward strand.
CATTCAGCTGATCAGCTGCTGGCGGCGCGCGATCGCGGCCGCCTCCGTGCGACTCCCGGCGCCGAGCTTCCCGAGGATGTTGGAAACGTGCACGGAGACCGTCTTGGTGGAGATGAACAGCTGCTTGCCGATCTCGCCGTTGCTCCGCCCCGCCGCGACCAGCGTGAGGATCTCGCTCTCCCGCGGCGTCAGCGCCGTCGACGTCGCCTGCTGCTGCTTGACCGCCGTCGCACCGAGTGACCTCAGCTCGTCGAGCAGCGGCTGCAGGCCGAGCCGCTTCGCGGTCTCCCTGGCCTTGTCGGCGGTCACCCGCGAGCCGGCGACGTCGCCGGTGGCGCGCTGGATGGCTGCGTACGTCGCCCGGACGGACGCCAGACCCGGGACGTCGCCGTAGGCCTCGACCTGCTGCTCGGCGCGCGCCCACGCCGCCAGCAGCGACTCCTGGGGCGGGGCGTCGATGCCGGCCAGCCAATGGACGCGGAGCACCTCCGCCTCGAGCCGCGCGGTCCAGGAGCGGCCCTCAGGCCCCCATTCGCCGGGCTCGTACTGGGCAACCACCTGCTCGCCGTCGCTGCGCAGCCCGTCGACGGCCTCGACCAGCGCCGGCCACTGCGCCGCGGGAAGCGAGGGCAGCAGCTGCGCGATCCCGGAGGCGGCCACGACCGCGAGGCGCACCCGGCCGCCGAACCACTCCGTCCAGAACTGCGAGAGGGTCTCGACCGCGTCGGCGTAGACCCTGAGGACTCCCTCGGCGTCGCCGGCACGGGCGACTGCGATCATCTCCACGATCGAGCCGTAGAGGGCGATCAGGCCCTCCTGGGTCCAGAACGGACGCAGCGCCCTGGCGGCCTCACCGACCGACGCCCCCTGGGCCTGCTCCATCATCATCCGGAGCGAGTCGAGGAGCGCCACCGGGATCGGCGGCGCGTCGGGGAGGTTGCCGCCGGTCAGCGCCAGCGCCTCGTCCCACTCCCCCAGGACCATCTGGATCCGGACGATGTCCGAGCGGGCCGCCGCGGCGTAGGGCGACCACTGCAGCGACTCTCCGCCGGCGTCGTCGATCACCGCGCGGAACCATCTCAGCGCCTCGGGATAGTCGCCTGCTTCGTCGTAGGAGCGGCCGAGCGTGAACAGCCCCCGGCTGACCGCGTACGTCGAGCCGACCCGGCGCGCCTGCTCGATCGTCTCGCGGAGCACCTGCCGGAAGCCCTCGACCTTGTCGCCGCCGCCGCGGCCGGTGCGGACCTTGAGCATGGACAGGCTGGTGGCCATGTCGGAGGCCAGCTTGGAGAGGCTGTGTCGTTCGGCGATCTCGATGCCCTCGAGGCCGACGGCCTCGGCCTCTTCGCTCCGGCGGAAGGTCACCAGGGTGCGGGTGCGGACGGCGAGCACCGCGCACCGCGCCTTCGGCTCGGCGTCGTCGGGCAGGGCGACCATCGCGTCGTGAGAGTGGGTGAGCGGGTCGCCGTTCTCCATGGCGAGGGCCGCCTCGGCCCGGGTCGCCAGCAGCAGCGCACGGCCGACCGACGGCGTGGCCGGGATGGCGTCGAGCCGCTCGGCGAGGATCGCGTCGGCGCGTGAGGGGAGGCCGGCCAGGATGAGCGTGTCGGCGGCACGCTCGTAGACCCGGTCGAGGTTGATCGCGGCGGCCTGGGCGACCTTCGGGTCCGCGGCGAGGCCGAGCGCCTTCTCGTAGTGGTGGGCCGCCTCGCCCACACCGCTGACGCTGCGGGCCTCCTCGGCCGCGGCGATGCGGGCACGCAGCGCGGTCGCGAGGTCGCCGGCGTGCTTGGCGTGCAGCGCGAGCTCGGCGGCGGCGCCGAGCCCGGGCGTCTCCTTCAGCACCTGGGCGAACCGGGCGTGCAGCCGCACCCGCTCGCCGGGCAGCAGGTCGTCGTAGACCGCCTCGGCGAGGAGCGCGTGACGGAACGTGTAGCGCGAGCCGGTCGGCTCGAGCACCTTCTGCTCGACCGCGGTGCGCAGCGCGTCGTCGAGCTCGTCGGTCTTCATCTCGGTCACCGCGGCGAGCAGCTCGTGGGTGACCCGGCGTCCGGCGATCGACGCGGTGCGGACGACACTCCTGGCCGCTCCGTCGAGACGGTCCAGGCGCACCAGGAGCAGGTCGGCGAGGTCGACCGGGAGGTCCTCGTCGCAGCCGGCCTGCACCAGCTCCTCGACGAAGAAGGCGTTGCCCTCGGCGCGGCGGACGACGCGCTCGGCGTCGACCTTTCCGGAGGCCAGCTCGTGGACCAGCCGTCGCACCGAGTCGTCGGTCAGCGGCTCGAGCACCATCCGCTCGACGTCGGGCAGCCGGCCCCACTCGCCCACCTGGCGGCGCAGCGGGTGGCGGCGGTGGATGTCGTCGGCGCGGTAGGAGGCGACCATCGCGACCGGGCCGACGTAGGGGCGGGTGAAGAGGTAGGTCAGCAGGTCGCGGGTGGACTGGTCGGCCCAGTGGGTGTCCTCGACCACGACCAGCAGCGGCGCCTTCTCGGCGGCCGCCTCGAAGAGCGTGTGGACGGCGTCGAAGAGCTGGCCACGGTCGGTGCCGGTCGGCGCGGCCCCCTGGTTGGCGCCCATCACCCGGCGTACGGGCCTCAGCCTGGCCAGCGCCGGATAGTCGGCAGCCACCCGCTCGACGACGTCGGGAAGATCGGCGACTATCCGGTCGAGGATCTCCGAGAACGGCATGTACGCCACGGCGCTCTCGCCGAAGTCGACGCAGTGTCCCGCGTGCACCTGCCAGCCGTCGGACACCGCGCGGTCACGCAGCGCGGTGAGCAGGCGTGTCTTGCCGACGCCGGCGTCTCCGGCGAGGAGGACGTGCTGGCGCCGGGCATCGGTGGCAGCGTCGGTCGAGGCGACTCCGAGCAGCCCGGTCAGGGTCTGCAACTCGGAGTCGCGACCTACGAAGGACCGAGCACTCTGCGCCATGTCCCCTATCATCGCGCCTCCGGGCCCGGGATTCTCCTGCATTACCGTCGTCCGAGGACTCAGTTGTGTATCGAGTCCATCCGGCGCGGACGGCGGCGCTTGACCTGGCGGGCGAGGCGGTCGGCCGCGGTCGCGCGCCGAATGGTCTGCTGGCGGTACGCCACCTCGGCGGCGTAGCTGATCTGGCTGGTGTACGTCATGCATCCAGACTCGGCCCCTGAGGTAGTGCCAGGCATGAGGCGCCTGCCTTAGGTGCAGGTCACGGGTGCCTCATTCCGAAGCCCTACTGCGAGCGCAGTAGGGCGCCTCGCCCGAGCGGTCGATACGGATCCGGTCCGCGACCGGCACACTGGGGTCGTGAACCAGGCGACCGAGGCAAGCCTTCTGGCGCGTGTCCCTGCACCCGTTCGCGAGACCCTCGTCGCACTCTTCGCGGGCCTGGCGTTCTTCGCTCCCATCACCGATGGAGTGGGAGAAGGGCGTACCCCGCTCGGCTATGTCCTGGTCGGGGTGTTCACGGCACTGCTGCTGGTGCGTACCCGGTTCCCGTGGGTCGTCCTGGCCGGGGCCGTCGCACTCCAGTGCGCGCTCGTGCTCACCTTCACCACGACGCCGGTGTCGACCCTCGGCCTCCTGATCGCGGTCTACACGGTCTCGGCACGGAATCCGTGGCGGATCGCGATCAGCATGGGCGTCGTGGTCGCGGCGGCCCTGGTGACCGTGCTCGGCGTGATCATCGGCACCCTCATCGTCCAGTACAGCATCCCGGTGACCGTCCAGGTGGCCTTGGCGGTGGCACTCGGTCAGACCGCCCGGATCCGAGCCGCCTACATCGCGGAGATCACCGATCGCGCACTGCGGGCCGAGGCCACCCGCGAGGCGGAGGCACGCCGCCGGGTCGCCGAGGACCGGCTGCGGATCGCCCGGGACTTGCACGACGCGGTGGCCCACCAGATCACCGTGATCAGCCTGAACGCGGGCGTGGCCTCCTCGGCCATCGCCGACCGGCCCGATGCCGCCCGGGAGGCGCTGCAGACCATCCGGGAGTCGTCACGGCTGGTGCTGCGGGAGATCGGCGACATGCTCGCGACGCTTCGCTCCCCCGAGGAGACGCCCGAGACCCCGTCCGCACGTGGCCTGACCGCCGTGACCGACCTGGTCGAGCAGTTCGAGAGGTCCGGGCTGGCGGTGACGTACGAGATGTCCGGCGACCCCACGCCGATCTCCACGGCTGTCGACATCGTCGCCTACCGGGTGATCCAGGAGGGTCTGACCAACGCGCTGCGACACGGGCCGGGCACCGCCGACCTCGATGTCGAGATCGGACCCAGGAGTGTCTCGATCCGGGTGTCCAACCCGCTCGTCGCGCGGTCCCATGCAGGCACGGGCCACGGGCTGGTGGGGATGGCGGAGCGCGTCGCATCGGTCCGTGGAGCCGTCGAGTACGGCGTGACCGAGGGGTGCTTCGTCGTCTCGGCCACCCTTCCCGTCACCGAGCCAGAAGCCAAGCCAGAAGCCAGGACAGGAGCCGAGGAATGACCGTGACGCTGCTGGTCGCCGACGATCAGGTGCTGATCAGGTCGGCCGTGGTCCAGCTGCTCCGCAGCAGCGGGGAGATCGATGTCGTCGGGGAGGCGGTCAACGGCCGCGAGGCCGTACGTCTCGCCCGCGAGCTCCACCCCGACGTGGTCCTGATGGACATCAGGATGCCGGTGATGGACGGGATCGAGGCGACCTCGACGATCCGTGCCGATCCCGGCCTCGAGGGCACGCGGGTCCTGATCCTCACCACGTTCGAGGAGGACGAGTACCTGCTGGCAGCCCTCCGCGCCGGCGCCGACGGGTTCATCGGCAAGGGTGCCGAGCCCGACGAGATCGTCCGTGGCGTACGCGCCGTGCGGGACGGGGAGTCGCTGCTCTCCCCCGCCGCCACTCGCAGCCTCATCGGCCGCTATCTGAAGATCGACCGGACGGTGGCCCCGACCGGGCGCTACGACGCGCGACGGCTGGAGGAGCTGACGCCCCGGGAGCGGGAGATCCTGGTCCTGGTGGCCGGTGGCCTGTCGAACCAGGAGATCGCCGACGAGCTGGTCATCTCGCCGTTCACCGCGAAGACGCATGTGAACAACATGATGACCAAGCTCGACGCCCCCGGGCGCGCCCAGCTCGTGATCTGGGCCTATGAGTCAGGCCTGGTCACCCCGGGCTCCTGAGAGAGCGGTTCCCTCTCCGCGGACGATGTCGACCTCGACCTCGCTCTCGCCGGGCATGTCCGCGATGGCCGTACGCAGCTCGGCGACCGTCATCGTGCGCCGCCGGGCTCCTTTCGGCTGCCGACGACGCTGACGACGGCGTTCGCGTCGGTCGTGGCGGCCCTCGACGAGCTGGTAGACGGCCGGCACGAGCAGCAGGGTCAGGAACGTGGAGGAGACCAGGCCCCCGATCACCACGATGGCCAGGGACTGCGAGATGAACCCGTTTCCTCCGGTGATCCCGGTGGCCATCGGTACGAGCGCGAAGATCGTCGCCAGCGCGGTCATCACGACGGGCCGTACCCGGCGTCCGGCGCCGTGGTGGATGGCGTCGGCGACGGACTGCCCACGGCGTCGGTACTGGTTGATGAGGTCCATCAGCACGATCGCGTTCGTGACCACGATGCCGATGAGCATCAGCATGCCGATCAGTGCGGAGACGCCGAGCGGGGTGTCGGTGGCGAAGAGCAGGCCCAGCGACCCGATCGCGGCGAACGGGATCGACATCATCAGGATGAGCGGCTGCACCAGCGAGCGCAGGATCCCGACGAGCAGGACGAAGATGAGTCCGACGGCCACCAGCATCGCCAGGCCCAGCTGGCTGAACGCCTCGGACTGCTGCTCCGAGACGCCGCCGACGGAGGTGCTGGCGCCCGCGGGAAGGTCGAGCTCGTCCAGGCGCTCGCCGACCTCGGTCTGGACGGCCCCGAGCTCGCCGTCGGCCGGCGTCAGCGAGACGGTGGCGACCAGGTCCGTGCCGGTCCGGGCCAGGCTCGACGGCCCGGCGACCTCGCTGATCGTGGCGACGTCCTTCAGTCGAAGGCTTCCGGTGCCGAGCGCGAGGTTGCCGACCTCCTCGGTGGTGTTCACCGACGGCCCGGCGACGTAGACCGAGAGCTGCTGGTCGTCGATCGTCATCTCGGTGACGGCCTGCGGCGTCATCGCCGAGGCGACGATCCCGGCGATCGCCTGCTCGGTGAGCCCGTGCTCCGCGGCCTTCGCCCGGTCGACCTGGACGCGCAGGGTGGGCTGCTCCGCGGCCAGGCTGCTGCTGACCTCGGTCGTCTCGGGGACGTCCTCGAGTGCGGCGTACACCTGGTCGGTCGCCTTCTCCACCGTCGCGCGGTCGGTACCGATGACCTCCACGTCGACGGTCGAGCCGCCGACCCCGCCACCGCCGCCAACCCCTACGGTGATCGCGTTCGGGTCGGGCAGCTCCTGGACGGCGTCCTCGACACGGTCGGTGACCGTCGGGACGTCGGCACCGTCGGAGACGGTGACCGTGTACGTCGCGGTGGTGTCGCCCGAGGTGCCCTCGTCCGGACCCCCCATCATCATGTCGCCGGAGCCCGCCAGGCTCGCGGTCACGACGACGTCCTCGACGTCCTCGACCCAGTGCAAGACCTTCTCGGTCTCGGTCACGCGGCTGGTGACCTCGTCGATCGCCAGGCCCGAGTCGAAGGTCTGCGTGACGCTGACGCTGTCGCCGCCGGTGTCGCCGATGAACTCCACCTTGAGCTGCGGGATCAGCGCGAGCGAGCCGCCGAGCAGGAGCACCGCCGCGGTGATCACCGCGACCGGCTTCCGGGTCGTCCAGCGCAGCATCGGCAGGTAGTAGCGCTGCAGGACGTTGGGCTCGGCCTCCTCTCCTTCTTCCAGATCGGAAGCCGGGAGCTCGGCGCCGGCCGGGTGGTCCGGCTTCTTCAGGAACCAGTAGGAGAGCACCGGCACGATCGTCAGTGCGACCAGCAGCGAGGAGACCATCGCGATCGTGACCGTCAGCGCGAACGGCCGGAACAGCTCGCCGACGAAACCGCCGACGACCGCGATCGGGATGAAGACCAGGACGGTGGCGATGGTCGAGGCGGTGACTGCCGAGGCGACCTCCTTGGTGCCATTCAGGATCGCGTCGAGCTTCTCCTCGCCGTAGCCGAGGTGCCGCTTGATGTTCTCGATGACGACGATCGAGTCGTCGACGACACGTCCGATCGCGATCGTCAGCGCGCCGAGGGTGAACATGTTGAGCGAGTAGCCCCACAGCTGGAGCCCGATGAAGGTCACCAGGATCGACAGCGGGATGGAGAGCGCGCTGACCATCGTCGGGCGGCCCGAGCGCAGGAAGATCAGGATGACGATCACGGCCATCGCGAGGCCGAGCAGACCCTCGATCGCGAGGTGTTCGATCGAGTCGGCGATGAACGGGGCCTGGTCGCTGACGACGGTGATCTCGGCGCCGTCGCCGAGACGCTTCTCCAAGCCGTCCAGCTTGTCCTCGACGTCGGCCGACAGGGACACCAGATCGGCGTCGTCGGTGGCGGTGATCGACAGCGAGACGGCGGGCTTCCCATTGACGCGGGTGAGGGAGGTGACGGGGTCGTCGGTGATCTCGACGTTCGCGACGTCACCGAGCTTCACCGGCGGTGCGTTCGGCTGCGCCGATCCTTGGGCGTCGGCACCCTGAGGCGCCGTCTGCTGGCCGCCCACTGGCCGGCCGCCCTGGGCGGTTCCGCCGGACGTACCTGCCGAGGCGGTGAGCGGGAGGCTCTTGACGTCGTCGACCGAGGTCAGCTGGTCGCCGACCTGGACGGAGACGGTGTCGCCGTCCTCGACGACGCTGCCGGCCGGGGTGGTCGACCCGTTCGCGGTCAGCGCCTGGGAGACGGCGTCCGCGGTCAAGCCATGAGCCCTCAGCTCGTCGGCGTCGGGGGTGACCGTGATCCGCTGGCCGGTGACGCCGCTGACCGACACGTCGCGTACGCCCTCGACGGTGCGCAGCTCGGGGACCGCGACGTCGTTCAGTCGCTCACCCAGCTTCTGCTCGGAGGCGTCCGACGAGACCGTCAACGTCATCGCCGGGAGATCCCCGAAGCCACCGCTGGAGACCTCCGGCTCGGCACCTTCGGGCAGCTGAACGGACCCGATCGCCTCCTGGGCGTCGGCGACCACCTGGTCCTGGTCGACGCCGAAGTCGGTCGTCAGTGAGATCACCGAGACCCCGCTGGACGACGTCGAGGTCACCTCGTCGACGTCGTCGACCTGCTCCAAGGCCCTGACCAGAGGTACGGTGACCTGCTCGTCGACCACCTCGGTGCCGGTGCCGGGGACCACGGTCATCACCGTCGTCTGTGGCTGCTCGAAGTCGGGGAACAGCTCCTGCTTCAAGGAGGTCAGGGACAGCACGCCGGCGGCGGCTATCAGGAGTGTCAGCAGAGCGACGACCGCTCTGTTCGCCAAGCTGGCGCTGGTGAGTTTGAACAACGAAGGGCTCCCGCGAAGAACGGACACGGATGGGACCCTTCGATGCTCGCCAACTCCGGCGCTGTGGACATCGGCTGGACGCACCGAGTCCGTCTACTGCGGATGGACGAGTTCTCCGACCAGCTCAGTCCACCAGTCCGCGGCGCCGCCCGATCGCCGCCGCCTCGGTGCGCCCGGAGGCGCCGAGCTTGGCCAGGATGTTGGAGACGTGGACCGAGACGGTCTTGGTCGAGATGAACAGCTGCTTGCCGATCTCGCCGTTGCTCCGCCCGGCCGCGACGAGGGCGAGGATCTCCGCCTCGCGGGCGGTGAGCTGGCTGGAGGGACCGGCCGCCGACCGCTGCGGCGTGGTGCCGAGGGTGAGCAGGTGGTCGAGCAGCGGCTGGGCACCGAGCAGCTTGGCAGCGGCTCGGGCCTGATCGGCCAGCTCACGCGCTCCGGCGGTGTCGCCGCCGGCCCGGAGGACCTCGGCGAGCCGGACCCGGGACCAGGCCAGCTCGTGGACGTGCGGGAAGGCCTCGAAGGCGGCCACGGTCTCCCGCCACGCCTCGATGAGGTCGTCCTGCTCGGGCACGGAGACGCCGGCCAGCCAATGGGCCCGGAGCCCCTCGGCCCGCAGCCGCGCCGACCACGCCTGACCTTCCAGTCCCCAGGGCTGCTTCGACCCGGCGGGCCGCGTGCCCTGGCCGATGATGCGGTCCACCTCCGCCATCACGTCCGGTCGCTCCCCGACGGGGAGTGCCGGGATCGCCCCGGCGATCGCACCGACGGCGATCGCCGAGAGCCGCGCACGGACGCCGAACCACTTCCCCCAGCCGACGGTGAGGGCGGTGACGCCCGCGTCGTAGGCCTCGATCGCCCCGTCGATGTCCCCACGGGCCGCGGCCGCTCTGATCTCGACCGGCGCGGACTCGCTGGCGGTCGCCACCTCCTGCTTCCATGAGGGTCGCAGCCGCCGGGCCTCCGCCCCGACATCGGCACCGCGGGCCTGCTCGATCATCAGCCGCTTGGACTCCAGCCACGGCCACAGCGCCGACGGGATGCCGTACGCATCGGTGAGCGCGAGCGCCTCGTCCCATCGGCCGGTGATGTGGAGATGGTCGAGCCAGGCGATCCGGGCGTCGAACGCGTACGGCGCCCACGGGACGCCCCGCTTCACGCCGAGCTCGAAGGCGCAGCGGTAGTTCTCGCCGGCCTCGTCGAGACGGTCGGCGGCGTCGAGGGCGAAGCCGAGCTGGATCCGGGCGCGCAGCTCCGGGTGTAGCGCGCCGACCTTGGCCGCCCTGGCCACGGCCTCGCGCAGCGGCTCGATCCAGTCCTGCGGCGGGCGACCCCACGACCCGGCCAGCGTCGCGGCCACCTCCGCGGCGAGACCGGTCCGGCCGAGCTCCTCGGCCAGCGCCAGCGCCTCCCGGCCGGCCCGCTCGGCGTCGTCGTAGCGGCGGTAGATCATCAACGCCCGGGCGTACGCCGCGAGCAGCCGTGCGCGGACCAAGGGCGGGGCATCCTCGGGCAGCTCGGCCACCGCCGCATCGGCGAGCGCCCGCACGCTGACGTCGTTGACGTAGGCGAAGCTGGTCTCGATCTCGACCGTCATCAGCTGGGCGCGCCACAGACCCGGGGCGTCGGCCGGGAGAGACTCGCGCTGCTCACGAGCCAGCTTCCCGGCCCGGTCGGCGTGCCCGGCGGCCACCATCGCATCGCTGGCCTTGACCACCAGGTCGACCAGACGCTGGGTGTCCTGGCCCGAGCCGGCACGGCCGGCGAGCTGGGCGATCGCCTGCTGATAGTGCTGGGAGGCCTCGTCGGGACCACCGGCGGCCGCCGCCTCGTCCCCGGCCGCGATCCCGGCCCGGAGGGCGGTCTCATGGTCGCCGGCAAGACGGGCGTGGCGCGCGAGTCCGGCCGCGCTGCCGGTGGCGAGGTCGCCGCTCAGCGCCTGGACGTAGCGCTGATGGAGCCGGACCCGCTCCCCCGGCAGCAGGTCGTCGTAGACCGCCTCACCGAGCAGCGCGTGCCGGAAGACGTAGTAGCCGTCCTCGCGCGGGACCAGGATCGCGCGCTCGATCGCCTGCCTCAGCCCGGCGTCGAGGGTCGGACGGTCGAGGCCGGCGACGGCCTCGAGGAGCTCGTCGCTGACGTCGCGGCCGGCGGCGCTGGCGGTGTCGACCACCTCGCGCGCGGTCGCGTCGAGCTGCTCCAGCCTGATCAGGAGCAGGTCGGCGAGGTCCCAGGGCAGCTCGTCGGCACCCGCGGCCTGCACCAGCTCCTCGACGAAGAAGGCGTTGCCGTCGGCGCGGCGTACGACGCTCTCGACGTCGATCCCCGCATCCGGGTCGCCGGCGAGCTCAGCGACCAGGACGCGTACGTCGTCGTCCGAGAGCCGGCCGAGGTGGAACCGCTCGACCGAGGGCAGCCGGCTCCACTCGGCGAGCTGGCGGCGCAGCGGGTGACGGCGGTGGAGGTCGTCGGCGCGGTAGGACGCGACGATCGTGACCGGGCCGTCGAAGGGCCGGGTGAACAGGAAGGTCAGCAGGTCACGCGTCGACTGGTCGGCCCAGTGGGTGTCCTCGACCACGACCAGCACCGGCGCCTTCTCGGCCGCGTGCTCCAGGAGCGCGTGGATCGCGGCGAAGAGATTCCCCCGGTCGAGCGCCTCCTGCACGGCGGTGTCAGCCCCGCCGAGCGCACGGGCGACGGGCGCCATCCGCAGGAGCCCCGGATGTACGTCGGCGACCTGGGCGACCACGTCGGGCAGTGCCGTGGTGATGCTGTCGAGGATCTCGGTGAAGGGCAGATAGGCCTCGGCGCTGTCGCCGAAGTCGAGGCAGTGCCCGACCAGCGCCTGCCTGCCGTCCGCGGCGGCTCGGCCCCTGAGCTCGCGCAGGATCCGGGTCTTCCCGACCCCGGCGTCGCCGGCGAGGAGGACATGCCTGCCCCCGCCCGGGCGCGCGCTGCCGTCCGGACCGACCAGCCCCACCAGGCTCGTCAACGTCTCCAGGTCGGCGTCACGCCCGACCAGCCTCTCGGCACTCTGCGCCATGGGCGCAATCATCGCCCTATCGGACACCACCGGGTCTGTTTTTCCGTGCCCCGGACATGGAACAACGCCGAGCGGGATCTCTCCTGCTCGGCGTTGTTGGTCCCGCGCCCGCATCTCAGCGGGTGCGGTTGCGTCGGGTCTGACGGGCCGCAGCAGCCTGCTGGCGCTTGCCCAGGTCCTTCTGGATCTGCTGGCGGCGGTACTTGACCTCTGCTTCGTAACCTACGGTGGTGTACATCTCGATCTCCTGGTTCTGTGTTCTGCTGACATCGAGAAGACTCCTCCGCTGAGGTAGGTGCCCGGATCGGTCGCGCGCCTTACTTTCCGACCTCGGTCCCGGCCTGAGCGCCTTAGACGGGACACTGGGCCTATGGAGTTCTCCGAGGTCGTACGCCGCCGCAAGATGGTCCGCAGCTACACCGGCGACCCGGTGGCCCCTGAGGTGATCGACAGGATCCTGCACAACGCCACCCGGGCGCCGTCGGCGGGCTTCTCCCAGGGCTGGGCGTTCCTCGTGCTCGACACCCCCGAGGACGTACGCCGCTACTGGGAGGCCACGGCCGACGTGGACGATCCCGACCGGTGGCTGACCGGGATGATGACGGCCCCGGTGATCGTGATCCCGTGCTCCTCCAAGGCCGCCTATCTGGACCGCTACGCCCAGCCCGACAAGGGCTGGACCGACCGCGACGAGGCCCGCTGGCCGATGCCGTTCTGGCACATGGACACCGCGATGGCGACGATGCTGATCCTGCAGACCGTGGTCGACGAGGGCCTCGGCGCGCTCTACTTCGGCATCCCGCCGGAGTCCGACGCCGCGGTCCGCAAGGCGTTCGACATCCCCGACACCTTCGACCCCATCGGGGCCGTCACCATCGGCCACCCCGCCACCGGCGGCGCCAAGGGCTCCCCGACCCGCCGCAAGCGTGCCCCGCTCGAGGAGGTCGTCCACCGCGGCCGCTGGTGACTCAGTCCCCGGCCCGGGCCGCCCCTCGGGCGGCTGCCGAGTCCGGGGTGCGGGCGTGGGAGACCGCCATGGCGAGATCGGCCAGTCGGGGCGCGACGATGTTGAGGATCTCGAAGACGGAGCCGAAGGCGCCGTCGACCGTCACCGGCCGGTCCTCGAGCGCCCGCACGACCCGCTCGGCGCACTCCTCGGGACTCTCGCCACGGCCCTCGTACTCCGCGGTCGGGGCGATCATCGGCGTCCGCACGATGGCGATGCGCATGTTGGTGCAGGTCACGTTCTCGAAGTAGGCCTCGCGGCTCAGGATCCGCCCGAACACGTCGAGCGCCGACTTCGCGGCGATGTAGGCCGCGAACTTCGGCGCCTTGATCTGGTTGCCCCAGGTGACGATGTTGACCACGTGGCCGAACCGCTGGGCGCGCATCGCCGGCAGCAGGCCCATCGTGAGCCGCACCGCGCCGAAGTAGTTGACCGCCATCATCCGCTCGAAGTCGTGGAAGCGGTCGTGGGTCAGCTCGAGCGAGCGCCGGATCGACCGGCCGGCGTTGTTGACGAGGTAGTCGACCGCCCCGTGCTCGGTCAGCAGCCGCTCCACCAGCGCGTCGATCGAGTCGCCGTCGGCCATGTCGACGAGGTAGGTCGACGCCTGCCCGCCGCTCTCCTCGATGCTCTTCCGCACCCGCTCGAGCTCCTCCGAGCGCCGCGCGGCGAGGAGCACGTGCGCGCCGCGTCGGGCCGCGGCGTACGCCGTCGCCTCACCGATCCCCGAGCTGGCGCCGGTGATCAGCACGGTCCGCCCGGCCAGGGGGCCGGGACGGCCGGTCACCGCCCTGAGCGTGCGCGCGACCCGGGCGCGAGGTGTCTGCAGGAGCGGGAGCGAGAGGAGGCTGACCACGTCAGCACCCTAGTGGCGGCTCCCCTCACTTCTCCTTGGCGTGCAGCTTCAGCCTCGAGATCTGGTTCTTCAGCTCGTCGAGGAAGAGCGACCGGATGCTCTCGGTGTCCAGGGCTCCGTTGACACCGCGCAGCTTGCCCTCGCCGAGCTTGATGCAGACGGCCGACCAGGCGGCGCCGATGGCGCCGGTGAAACCGGCGGCGACGGTGGCGTTGATCGCGCCACCACCGACGGTGCCGAAGCCGGGGACCAGCTTGAGCAGGTTGCCGGCCACGGTGCGCCCGGCCTGGGTGGCGGCGGCGGTGGCCGCGATGGAGGCCATCGCGGCCTTGTCGACCTCGATGCCGTAGATCGCGGAGATGCGGGCCATCATCCCGAGCTGGATCGGCACCAGGACGACCGCGTCGGAGAACGGGATCGGGGTGGCGCCGGCCGCCCCGGCCGCGGTCGCGGCACCCGCGATCACGGTGTTCGCCTGCTCCTGCTTCCGCTTGAGATCCACCCTCTGCGCCGCGGTGAGGGCCTCCTCGACGCCTGCAGGCGCGCATCGAAAGGTGGCATCAACAAGTTCCTGCAGGCCGTGGACCTGCTGGCCCGAGAAGTCGTCGGCCTTGGCGTTGGTCAGGTAGACCCTCGCCCCGTGCACGGGCAGCCCGCGCGCGTCGATCTGCTGGGCGAACTCGACCGCGTCCGGGTGGTAGGCGCCGGTCGGCGACGTCGGCACCTGGGTCATCACCAGCACGACCGGCAGGCCCAGGTCGGCGAGCTTCTGGACGAACGCGGCCTCGGTGTCCTCGAAGCGGCGGTCGGCGAAACGTACGGCGTACCAGGCGACGTGGATCTGCTCCGACTGCGGCTTGCGGCGCCGCTCCTGGATGAGCTTCGCCAGGTCGCGGATCACCCGGTCGCCCTCGATCCCGATCTCCAGGCCCTGGGTGTCGAGCAGCCCGAAGAAGCCGCTGGTGTGCAGGTAGAGCGTCGACTCCTTGGTCACCGGCTCACCGATCCCGGTCCTGGCCACCTCCGCCCCGAAGACCGCGTTGACCAGCGTCGACTTGCCGACGCCGGTCTTCCCGAAGACGGCGAGGTTGAACCGGCCGATCTCCTTGGCCGACTCGGCGTACCTCTTGTGGAACTCGTCCTTGAACCAGCCGTCGGATGCGAAGTTGTTCACGTCGATCAAGGATGCCAGCAGGCACCGACGAATTGTCGTGGCCGCGCGCTCCGCGGAGGAATAGCGTTCCGACATGAGATCTCGGTCCCGCCTCGCGTACGTTGCCGCCCTCGCCGCCGCAACCGTCCTGGTCGCACCCACGACTCCGGTCCAGGCGACCGAGCCTGAGACCCAGCCCACCGACATCACCCTCACCCGCTGGAACAGCCTCGAGGACTTCGCGAAGGGCCGGTCCAGCAACCTGCGCCCGGACCGGCACGGCACCCTCCTGATCGGCCATGGCAGCGAGACGACGACCTACACCGACCCGTTCGGTGACGGCTCGGCGAAGACGTACGAGTACGGCAGCTGGACCTCGCCCGTGGTCACGACCGGATATCCGATCGACGAGTCGGTCACCTCGTGGGACGTCGACACCCCGACCGGCACGTGGGCCGAGATCCGGTTCCGCGGCCGCAAGGCGGACGGCACCTGGACGAAGTGGTTCGTGATGGGCCGGTGGACGGCCGGCGACGACTTCGCGGCCGGCGACATCCACCGCACCTCCGTCGACGGGCAGAGCGACACCGACGCGGGGCTCTACACCGACACGTACGTCGCCCGGACCGGCAAGGAGCCCGAGGCGTTCCAGACCCGGGTCACCCTGCTGCGGCCCGAGGGCGCGACCGTCTCGCCCAGCCTGCGGTCGGTCGCGACGCTGACCAACGAATACCTGCCCGACTCCGCCTACCCGGGCACCAGCACGCCGACGCTCGACCACGCGATCGACCTCGGCGTCCCGCCGTTCAGCCAGAACATCCACCGCGGCGAATACCCGGAGTTCGGTGGCGGCGGCCAGGTCTGGTGCTCACCGACGTCGACGACGATGGTGCAGTACCACTGGGGTCACGAGGTCCCGGCGAGCGAGCTGGAGGGCATCGAGGCCCCCAACGGTGACCCGCAGGTCGCCTACGCCGCGATCAACACCTGGGACTACGCCTACGAGGGCGCCGGCAACTGGCCGTTCAACACCGCCTACGCCGGCCGCTGGGGCCTGGACGGCGTCGTGACCCGGCTGCGTTCGCTGGCCGAGGCC
Source organism: Nocardioides luteus (assembly GCF_000960475.2). Lineage (GTDB taxonomy): Bacteria > Actinomycetota > Actinomycetes > Propionibacteriales > Nocardioidaceae > Nocardioides > Nocardioides luteus_A. The sequence continues at coordinate 55,477 of NZ_JZDQ02000038.1, forward strand.
GAGACCCTGGTGGCGGCCGGCTTCCCGCTGGTCGTCTCGGCGAACTGGGAGCGCTCGGAGATGCCCGAGGCGGGCTACGACACCGACGGCCACCTGCTCGTCATCGGCGGCTTCACCGCCGAGGGCGATCCGATCCTCTACGACCCCAACCATCCGTCCGACGACGAGGTCCGCAACGTCTACACCCGCGAGAACTTCGAGCGGGTCTGGCAGACCTCGACCGACGGGATCACCTACGTCATCCACCCGCGCGACGTGCAGCTGCCCGGGAGCGCCACAAACTGGTGACGGAGTCGCCAACAGGGTGATCCGCCTCACGGTGGGCGGGTTAGGTTTCGGCCATGACACTCGACCCCGTCGCCGCTCTTCAGGCCGCACTTCGGGCGCCGACCGTCAACGACGGCTCGGGCGCGGAGGATGCGGCGTTCGAGCAGCTCCACGCGGCGCTGCGCGAGCACTTCCCGCTGCTGCACGCGACCCTCGAGCTCACCCCCGTCGGCGGCCACGGGCTCCTCTTCCGCTGGCCCGGCGCCTCGGCCGAGAAGCCGATCGTGCTGATGGCCCACCAGGACGTCGTCCCGATCGCAGGCGAGTGGACCCATGACCCGTTCGGCGGCGAGATCGTCGACGGGGTGATCCACGGGCGCGGCACGCTCGACGACAAGGGCCAGCTGGTGGCGATCTGCGCCGCGGTCGAGGAGCTCCTCGCGGCCGGGTTCGAGCCGGCGTACGACGTGTGGTTGTCGTTCGGCTCCGACGAGGAGACGACCGGCGAGGCCGCGCGGGCGGCGGTCGAGGAGCTGCGGGCCCGGGGAGTCACGCCCTGGTTCGTGCTCGACGAGGGCGGCGCGGTCGCGTTCGACGCCTTCCCCGGTGTCGCCGCTCCGGTCGGGGTCGTCGGCGTCGCCGAGAAGGGCACCACCGACGTACGCCTCCGGGTGACCGGCGACGGCGGCCACTCCTCCACCCCGCGACAGAACGGGCCGACCGCGCGGCTGGCCCGAGCGATCACGCGGCTCGACCGGATGTCGATGCCGGTGCAGCTGCCGGCGCCGACGGTCGAGATGTTCGAGCAGATCGCCCCGTACGCCGCCAAGCCCCTGCGGCCGGTGCTGGCCAACGCCGGTAGGCTGGCGCCCGCGTTGGCCCGGCTGCTGCCGCGGCTCGGGCCCGAGCCGGCCGCGCTGACCCGCACCACGGTGGCGATCACGACGCTCGAGGGCAGCCCGGCGGCCAACGTCATCGCCTCGGCGGCCTCGGCCGGGGTCAACCTGCGGATCATGATCGGCGAGACGGTCGCCGAGGTCGTCGAACGGCTGCGGGCCGCGATCGGTGACAAGCAGGTCGAGATCGAGGTCGTCCGGGCCGGGGAGCCGTCGCCGGTCTCGCCTCGCGACGAGGCGTTCTCCCTGATCACCGAGGCCATCGCGGAGGTCTTCCCCGAGGCCGTGCCGGCTCCCTACACCGTCATGGCCGCCACCGACTCGCGCTTCTTCTACGAGATCAGCGACCGGGTCTACCGGTTCGCGCCGTTCCGGATGACCGCCGCCCAGCGTGCCACCATCCACGCCGCCGACGAGAACATCGGGGTCGATGACTACCTCGACGGGATCCGCTTCTACCGAAGGTTGATCGAGTCGCTGTGACCACCGAACGCCAGTCCACCGGCCTCGAGAAGGCCGCCCGCGGGATCTGGGTGATCGTCGGCTTCCTGGTGGCCGTCGAGTTCGCCAGCGGCATCCTGCAGGGCTACTACACCCCGATCTTCTCCGACCTCGCCGACCACCTCGGGGTCTCCGACGCCGACCTCAACTGGCTCGAGGCCGGGCAGCTGATCGTCTCCGCGCTGTGCGTGCCGCCGCTCGCCCGGCTCGGTGACCTGATCGGCCACAAGAAGGTGCTCCTGCTGGCGACCGGGATCACCGCGCTCGCCACCTGGTGGACGGTGGTCGCTCCCGACTTCGGTTCGTTCCTGGTCGCCTGGGCGGTCCAGGGCGCCTACGTCATCTGGCTGCCGCTCGAGGTCGCCATCGTCCACAAGCGCACCGGAGGCGACTCCGCGCTGACCCGGCGGGCCGCCGGCGTGCTGGTCGGCGCGCTGCAGCTCTCGGTGATCATCGGCGCGATCGCGGCCGGTGCGCTCGTCGGCGTGCTCCCGATGACCGCGATCCTGGCCTTCCCCGCCGTGGCGGTCACCGCGGTCTTCGTCGTCATCGCGGTCGGCATCGAGCCCGACTCCGGCGCGAGCGGCGGCGCCTTCGACTGGCTCGGGCTGACGGTGCTCACCGTGGTGCTCGGCCTGGTCATGGCGGGTCTCGTCGGCGTACGCGTCCTCGGGGCCGGGTCCCTCCTCGCTTGGGCCCTCGTGGGCCTGGGGCTGCTCACGCTGATCCCGTTCTGGCGCATCGAGACGGCGCTGGAAGACGCCGGCGGGCGGGAGCCGCTGATCGACGTACGCCTGCTGGTCTCGCGCCACCAGTGGCCGATCCAGCTGACCGCGTTCCTGTTCGGGATGTCGGTGCTGGGGGCGCAGATCCCGTTGTCGACCTTCGCGCGCACCGATCCGGCCGAGACCGGCTTCGGGCTCGGTGCCGACGCGTCGTTCGTGTCGCTGCTGATCGCGGAGTACGTCATCGCGATGGCCGTCTCCGCCTTCACCCTGCCGCTGTGGGCCCGGTTCCTCGGTCCGGTACGCGCCCAGGCGGTCGCCTGCTTCCTGGTGGCCGCCGGCTACCTGATGTGGTTGCCGTTCCACGACTCCACCGGGCAGGGGCTCCTCAACATGGCCGTCGTCGGGCTCGGCTCGGGTGCGCTGGTGGCCTCCCTGCCGGCGTCCGCCGCCGCAGCCGCACCGTCCTCGCGCACCGCGTTCGCCACCGGCATGACCAACGCGACCAAGACCGTCGGCGGCGCCATCGCCTCGGCGGTCTTCGCGATCGCGCTCGCCGCGGACGGCTCGATCTCCGGCGAGGCGCACGCACCGCTGTCGGGCTATCTGACGGTGTGGGCGGTCTGCGGCGTCACCGCCTGCGTCGCCGGGCTCCTGCTCCTTCTCCCCCGGGGCACCACCGCCGCTGGGTAAACTCGTCTCCTCCGGAGGTGATCGACATGCCCGAGAGCGAGGACCGGCCCGAAGGCCGCCCCGAGACGCCTGCGCCGCTGGACGACAACGCGAGCAAGGCGGCGGCAGCGGCGCGGGTCGCCAACCAGACCAAGTGGGTCGACCTGCAGGTCCAGCAGGCGATCCAGCGCGGGGAGTTCGACAACCTGCCCGGCGCCGGCAGGCCGATCAAGAACCTCGACCGCGACCACGATCCCGACTGGTGGGTCAAGCAGCTCATCGAGCGCGAGCAGATCGTCCTCCTCCCCCGGTCCGTCCAGCTCCGCAAGGACGACGCCGAGCTCGACGACCTCCTCGACACCCAGACCACCGAGGACGGCGCCCGCAGGATCATCGAGGAGTTCAACGAGCGCGTCATCGCGGCCCGCTACGGCGCTCCCGAGGGACCGCCGCTGATCACCATGCCCCGCGACGTCGACGCCACCCTGGAGGCGTGGCGTGAGCGTCGGGCGGCGCGGGTGGAGGCGGCCAAGAACGTACGTCGCGAACAGACGCCGCGGAGGCGGCGTTGGTGGCGCCGGTAATCGGTCGCAGCGTTTGGTGAGGCCGCGGTCGGCGACTGTTATTTTGTGGCTGGTCTGGGCCGCCGACCCTGTCCTCGAGTGTTTCTCGACCT
>NZ_JZDQ02000039.1 GCF_000960475.2 Nocardioides luteus
ACCGGGGCACCACCAAGCCGCGACACACAGGCCGGTGCAACACCCAACGAAGCCAGCACGTGGTCTCGACAAGCTCGACCACCGGAGCATCACCAGTCCGCGACACACAGATCCCACCAAAGCCCGCACCCACGACGAAACCGCCCCACAGGGCGGTTTCGACAAGCTCGACCCCCGGCCGACACCAGACCCACGCCCGCTCACGAGAGCGCGGCCCGACACAAGGCAGCTCTACCGCCCGACAGCCTTCTCGAGCTCGGCCTTGTTCATCTTCGAACGCCCCTTGACGTTCTTGTCCTTGGCCTCCTCGTACAGCTGAGCCTTGGTACGCCCACCAGGACCACGGTGGCTCCGCAGGCCACCACGGCGACCCGAGGAGATGTCCTTGGTCGAGGTGCGGCTGCGCTCACGGGACTCACCCTCGCGGGCGCGTTCCTTGTTCACCGTACGAGCGGCGATCTCCTCGGCGGTGTCCTCGTTCTCGCCGCGGTCGAGGAGACCCTTCTTGATGTGCTCGTACTGTCGTTCTCGCTTCTTGCTCCAGGCACGTTGCGGCATCTCAACTCCTCCTCCTTCTCGGCTGCTCGAAGCGCTCTTCGTCGTCGGCGACGCGCTTGTTTCGGCGGGCGTCGAACATCCAGGCGGCGATACCGGCCAGGACGACGATCAGCCCGATCACGGTGAAGATGACGGCTGGGGTGCTCATGAGCGACCGGTACCCAGAAGAACCGCCGCTTACGCGGCGACCGCGGTCCGCATCCGGCGGAGGATCCGTGCGAGCGTACGCGAGACCTGAGCCTGGGTCGCACCGACCTTCTCGCCGATCTCTGCCTGGGTCAGGCCTTCGGCGTAGCGCAGCCGCAGGATCTCCAGCTCGGTCTCTCCGAGGTCGCTGAGCGCCTCCTCGAGGATGACCCGCGCCTCCGCGCTCTCGAAACCGGGGTCGATCTCCCCGACCTGCTCGACGAGCGGCCCGCGGTCGTCGTCGGCGACCCGATCGGGACGTACGCAGCGGGCCAGGTCCCGGAAGCAGCGACGCATCTCGCCGGTGGCCATCGGGACGGCGTAGCTCAGGAACGCACCTTGCTCAGGGTCGTAGCCGCGGGCGGCCTTGACCAGTCCCATCCGCGCGGCCTGGCGGAGGTCGTCGACCTCGACGCCGCGCCCCGCATAGCGGGCGGCCAGCGAGCGCGCCACCGGGAGGTGGCGTACGACGAGGTCTTCCGTCTGATGCGATGAGTCCTGCGTCCTGTCCATACTGAGAGTCTGTCCCGGAAAAACCCGGATCCCGAGGATTGGGGAGAGAAATGGCCCCCAGGGGTGAGCTCAACCCCCACAGCTCACCCACCCCTGAGGGTTAGAACCGCGGTCCCGGGTCCGTTGCCGAGACCGCGGCACCGACAGCGCAATCGTGGTGTCATCCACCGAGCCGGAGCAGGGGGAAGTCACCCAGACTGCTCTGTCGATACGCTATCGGTAACCATCCGTGCCCCCACCGATGCACCCGACTCCACGGAATTCTCGTCAGGTGGCGCAAACCCGTGGGTGATCGCCCAGCTGACCGCCTGGCTGCGGGTGGTGACCTCGATCTTCCGGTAGGCCTGACGGATGTGGCTCTTGAGCGTGTTCACGCTCACCACGAGCTTGGCGGCGATGTCCTTGTTGGACAGCCCCTGGGTGATCAGCGCGAGCACCTCGACCTCCCGGGTGGTGAGTCCCGCGACCGTGCCGAGCCGGTCCTCGCGCTCGCCCAGCGACTCGCCGGCCGCGGCCAGCTCGATGGCACGTACGAGCTCACCCGCGTGCACGCTCATCGACACCCAGGCCTTGGCGCCCAACGAGTAGGCCTTGACCCGTAGATCGGGCCGCATGTCGCGGCTGAAGATCAGCACCTCGGCGTCGGTCTCCTGCAGCAGATGCACCAGGTCGGACCCGTCGGCGAGGTGCAGTCCGAAGGTGTCGTAGATGATCACGTCGACGCCGGGAGCACGGCTGCGTACGGACGGCAGCGCCGTCACCACGAGCCGGTCCGGATAGTCCGCCAGCATGGTGGTCAGGCCCCGCATCACCACTTCCTGCGGGCTGACCACGGCGACCCGCAACACCCCCTGCCTCATCACAGTTGAACCTTCTCAGATCGGTGGTCAGTTGGACAGGTGTATGGCCAGAACACGCCGCGGGTACCAGGGACGATGTCCATCCAGACCCCTGAGACAGGAGCGAACCATGTCCCACGTGACCGAAGACCTCAGGAAGGCCTCGGAGCTACCGGAGGGCGACGTGGTCAGGATCCTGCTGCAGCAGCACGCCGGCATCCGCCAGCTCTGCGCGACGGTGGGGAGCTCCGAGGGCGCGGCCAAGCGCCAGGCGTTCAACGATCTCCGGGTCCTGCTCGCGGTCCACGAGACCGCCGAGGAGCTCGTCGTCCATCCGGTCGCGTCGGCCCGCGGCGGCGAGACGCTGACCAAGGCCCTCAACGCCGACGAGAAGGAGGCCACCGAGATGCTGGCCCGGCTCGAGGAGGTCGGTGTCGATAGCCCGGAGTTCGACGAAAGCTTCCCGATCTTCCAGATCGCGGTCGAGCAGCATGCCGAGGAGGAGGAGCGTGTCGAGTTCCCGCTGCTTCTCGCCACGCTCGGCGAGACGGAGCGGCACATGATGGGCAAGCGCCTGACCGCCACCGAGCTCATCGCCCCGACGCGACCCCACCCCGGCTCGGCCGGATCCGTGCCCAAGCAGCTGGCCACGATGCCGTTCCACTCCATCGTGGACCGCGTCAAGGACGCGCTGAGCCGCTCCTGACGCAACCGTGACATCGCCGTGGCGTGGCACAGTGGATGCTGAACGGCATCGAACGACCGCATCGACGTCTTCAGATGGGAGCAAGAGCATGGTCGAGAAGGAAACCCGGGACCCGGTGACCGGAGCGGATGAGAGCACCGAGGCCCCGATCCCCTTCCCCACCCCGGAGCGGGTCGAGGAAGAGGGCGAGGAGCGCGATCCTCAGGACGAGATCGAGGAAGAGACGTTCCCCGCCAGCGACCCGCAGTCCAGCTGGGCGGGCCCGGCGGACCCACGGGACCGCTGATCCCTCAGGCCAGGCCCCGGCGCTCCAGCAGCGGAGCGATCGGGGCCGGCCGTCCGCGCCACTCGGCGTAGGACTCCAGCGGGTCGCGGGTGCCGCCGATGCCGATCACGTAGCGGACGTACGCCTCGCCGTTCTCCCTGGTCAGGCCACCGTTCTCCTTGAACCACGCGACCGTGTCGGCGTCGAGGACCTCGGACCAGATGTAGGAGTAGTAGGCCGAGGCGTAGCCGCCGAAGATGTGCTTGAAGTACGCCGTGTAGTAGCGCGCCCGCACCGCCGGGCTGTCCAGGCCGACCGCCGCCAGCGCGGCCGCCTCGAACTCCCCCACCGCTTCGGGTGAGGTCGGTACGTCGGCCGGGCCGAGCTCGTGCCAGGCCAGGTCGATCAGCGCGGCGGCCAGGTATTCGGAGGTCGCGAAGCCCTCGTTGAAGGTCGCGGACGCCTCCAGCTTGCCGAGCACGTCGTCCGGGATCGGCTCACCGGTCTCGTGGTGCACCGCGTAGTTGGCGAGCACCTCGGGCCAGAGCATCCACATCTCGTTGACCTGGGACGGGTACTCCACGAAGTCGCGGTAGACCGAGGTCGCCGCGAAGCGCGGGTAGGTCGCCCGCGCCAGCAGTCCGTGGAGCGCGTGGCCGAACTCGTGGAAGAGCGTGTTGACCTCGTCGAAGGTGAGCAGCGTCGGCTCCCCCGGCGCCGGCTTGGGCACGTTGAGATTGTTCGTCACGACCGCCGACGGCTCGCCCAGCAGCGTGTTGGCGGTGACGTAGGAGTTCATCCAGGCACCGCCCTTCTTCGAGTCCCGGGTGTAGAGGTCGAGCAGGAACAACCCGATCGGGGACCCGTCACGGGAGACCTCGAAGACGCGTACCTCCGGGTGGTAGCCCTGCAGGTCGGGTCGCTCCTCGAAGGTCAGACCGTAGAGCTCGCCGGCAGCGAAGAAGACGCCGTCGCGCAGCACCCGGTCGGCCTCGAACCACGGCCGCAGGACGGCCAGGTCGACGTCGTACTCCGAGGCCCGGACCTTCTCGGCGTAGTAGGGCCAGTCCCAGGCCTGGATCGGTCCACCTGCCGAGGCCTCGAGGGCGGCCTGCTCGGCCCGGGCGTTGCGGGCGGCGGGCGCGGCCAGCCGCTCCAGCATGTCGCGGACCGCCTTCGGCGTGCCGGCCGTGTTGTCGGCGGTCACCAGGCCGGCGTAGCTGTCGAAGCCGAGCAGCTGTGCCTTCTCCGCCCGCAGCCGCAGCGTATCCAGCGCGATGCCGCGGGTGTCGTTGGCGTTGCCGCGCGAGCCGCGGGCGAGCTGCGCCTCGAACAGTCGCTGCCGAAGCTCCCGGTTCTCCAGCACGGACAGGTAGGGGTGGGCGGTGAACAGGGTCAGCGTGATCAGGAACTTGCCGTCCAAGCCGCGCCCGGAAGCCGCCGCCGCGGCGGCGGAGATCTCCCCCGGGGTCAGCCCGGCGAGCTCCTCGACGGTGTCGACGACCACGGCGAGGTCGTTGGAGTCGGCCTGGGAGGCCTGCCCGAAGGCCGCCTCCAGCGCGGAGATCTCCTGGTTGAGCTCTCGCAGCCGCGCCTTCTGCTCCGGCCCGAGGGCGGCTCCCGCGAGCACGAAGTCGCGGTGGTAGCGCTCGACCAGGTAGCGATCCTCACCCTCCAGCTCCGCCCGCTTCTCGTAGACGGCGTTCACCCGCTCGAAGAGCGCGTCGTCGAGGAGCAGCGCGTCCTGGTGGGCCGCCAGCCGCGGAGCGTACGCAGCGTTGAGCTCGTCCAGGTCGTCGTCGGAGTCCGCGGAGAGCAGCGAGAAGAAGACCCGCAGGACCCGGTCCAGCCGCTCGCCGGACCGCTCCAGCGCGACGAGGGTGTTCTCGAACGTCGGCTCCTCGGCCGACGAGGTGAGCGCAGCCAGCGCCGCCAGCTGCTCGGCCATTCCCTGCTCGATCGCCGGGCCGTAGTCCTCGATCGAGATGTCCGCGAAACGGGGCAGTCGGTGGGGCAGGTCGCTGGGCTCGAGTAGGGCATCGATCACATCGTGCACGCTATCTGACACAGCCGGCGGTCGTCGCCGCGATATCGGCTACCTTGGCCCCATGGCCGATTTCGATGACCTGCTTGCCGCGAACCGTGACTATGCCGAGAAGTTCGACGACGGAGGCTTCGACGGCGTCGCCCACGCCGGCGTCGCCATCGTGACCTGCATGGACTCCCGCATCGAGCCGCTCGCCATGCTGGGCCTGGGCCTCGGCGACGCCAAGATCTTCCGCAACCCCGGCGGCCGGGTGACCCCGCAGGCGATGGAGGCGCTGGTGCTCGGCGTACACCTCCTCAACGTCAAGCGCATCCTGATCGTGCCTCACACCCGCTGCGCGGTCGCCTCGAACACCGAGGCCGAGCTGCGCGCCAAGCTCGCCGAGTCCGCCGGTCAGGACGCGTCCTGGCTCCACCTGCACGTCGTCGACGACCAGGTCCGCGCGCTCGCCGAGGACGTCGCCAAGGTCCGCTCGCACCCGTTCGTCCCCGAGGACGTCAAGGTCGGCGGGTTCATCTACGACGTCGACACCGGTCTTCTCAACCAGAAGGTCTGAGCCTGCGACCCTGCGAGCGAGCAGGGTCGTAACGCGAAGAGATCGAGCGTGACGACCGAGCGAGGTCGAAACGGCGAGCTTGCTCGTCCGTTCGCGCCGAGCGAGGGAGTGCGGCGCCCGAAGGGCGCCAGCGCAGCGGGTGAGCCTGCGAACCCGCGAAGCGGGTCGAGATCTACGTCGATGGTCGAGATGCACGTCGAAATCGGGATGAACCCCGATGCGCGCTCACCACGGGTGCGCCAGAGTTGGGGTCGTGACCGACGCAGACCGACTCGAGATCGCCGCCCAGGCGATCGACCTGCACAAGACGTACGGCAAGGGCGCCGCGGAGGTCCGCGCGCTCGACGGCGTGACGCTGGACCTCTACGCGGGACAGTTCACCGCCATCATGGGCCCCTCCGGCTCCGGCAAGTCGACGCTGATGCACTGCCTGGCTGCGCTCGACAAACCCACGTCGGGTGAGGTGATCGTCGGCGGCCGCAAGCTCGGCAAGCTGCGCGACCGCCGCCTCACCGCGCTGCGCCGCGACAAGATCGGGTTCGTCTTCCAGGCGTTCAACCTGGTCCCGACGCTGACCGCGCAGGAGAACATCCTGCTGCCCCTCTCCCTGGCGCGGAAGAAGCCGGAGAGGGAGTGGTTCGACCGGGTCATCGACACCGTCGACCTGCGGTCGCGGCTCAAGCACAAGCCGAGCGAGCTCTCCGGCGGCCAGCAGCAGCGGGTCGCCTGCGCCCGGGCGCTGGTCTCCAGGCCCGACATCGTCTTCGCCGACGAGCCGACCGGCAACCTCGACTCCACCTCCGCCGCCCAGGTGCTCGACTTCCTGCGCCACAGCGTCGACGACCTGGGCCAGACCATCGTCATGGTCTCCCACGACCCGGTCGCCGCCTCCTACTGCGACCGGGTGGTCTTCCTGGCCGACGGCCGTATCGTCGACGAGCTCGCCACGCCGAGCCGCGAGGAGATCCTGGCCCACATGTCCGACCTGCAGTCGCGGGCGATGGGACTGGCCCCGATCGGCGAAGGCGCCTGAGGTGAACGAGCGTCAGCGAGTGAACCAGACAATCGGCACGCCGTCACGTCCGTACTCTGGCGCTTGCGCAACGGCGACGACCGGAGCGAGGTCGAGCGGCGAGACGACCGGAGCGAGGTCGAGCGGCGAGCTTGCTCGTCCGTTCGCGCCGAGCGAGGGAGTAACCGCGCGCAGCGCGGAGCTTGCTCGTCCGTTCGCGCCGAGCGAGGGAGTAACCGCGCGCAGCGCGGAGCTTGCTCGTCCGCTCGTGCCGAGCGAGGGAGTGACCCCGCGAAGCGGGGAGGTGGCGGCGTGCTCCGGCTGACACTGCGCAACCTCGCGGCGCACAAGGTGCGCCTGATCATGTCGACGCTCGCGATCGTCCTGGGCGTGGCGTTCCTGGCCGGCGTACTCACCTTCTCGCACGGGCTCGACCGCACCTTCTCCAACATCATCAACGGCTCCACACCCGACGGCCAGGTGCGTCCGGTCAACAGCGCCAGCTCGGCCGAGGCCAGCCGGCCCGGCGGTGGCGGCGGGGCGATGCTGGAGCCGGAGACCATCGAGAAGCTGCGTACGCTGCCCGAGGTCGCCCGCGCCGACGGGGTCGTCCGGGGGGCAGGGCTCTACGTGCTCGACACCGACGACAAGCTGGTCAGCAGCTCCGGCGCGCCGACGCTGGCCTTCAACCACACCGGAACCCCCAACCTGCTCGGTGAGCCGTCGCTCGAGCTCACCCGGGGAAGCTGGCCGACCGGCGAGAAGGAGCTCGTCCTCGATGAGGCGACCGCCGAGAAGGCCGGCTACCGGGTGGGCGACGCCGTCACCCTGATCGCGCCGCAGGGCGAGACCCGCCGCAAGGTCACCCTCACCGGCATCGCCGCCTTCAACGGCGGTGGCACCGCCGGTGCCCAGCTGCTCGTCTTCAGCACCGCCGGCGCCCAGAGCCTCTTCACCGAGGGGAAGGACCTCTACTCCGCGGTCTCGCTGACCGCTGCTCCCGGGGTCAGTCAGAAGGAGCTGGTGAAGGCCGCGAACACGGTCCTGCCGGAGGGTTTCGAGGCCGTCACCGGCGACAAGCTCGTCGCGGAGTCCGAGGACGCGATCGGCTCGTTCCTCGACGTGATCTCGGTCTTCCTGATCGTCTTCGCGGTGATCGCGGTGATCGTGGGCGCCTTCATCATCGTCAACACGTTCTCCATCCTGATCGCGCAGCGCTCCCGGCAGCTGGCGCTGCTGCGCGCCCTGGGCGCGTCTCGCCGCCAGGTCACCGTCTCGGTGCTCTTCGAGGCGCTGGTCATGGCCCTGGTCGCGGCCACCCTCGGCATCCTCGCCGGCTGGGGGCTCGCGCACGGCCTCGCTGCCGTCTTCCGGCAGGCGGGGCTGGAGATCGCCGCCGACGTCCTCGTCCTCACCCCGCGCACGATCGCGACCTCCTACGCCGTGGGTGTCTTCGTCACGCTGGCCGCCGCGCTGCTGCCGTCCCGGCGGGCCGCCAGGGTGCCACCGGTGGCGGCGATGCGCGAGGACACCCAGCCTCCGGCCAGATCCACCGTCCTGCGTACGTCGGTGGGGATCGTCCTGCTGGCCCTCGGTCTCCTGCTCGCGGCGATGCCACGGATCGGGATCCCCGAGATCAGCCTGCCCGGCGGGTTCGACATCCCGACGAGCCCGGCGCTGTGGGTGGGCGTCGGGGCCGGCATCTCGATCCTCTCGGTAGCCTGGATCAGCGCGTTCCTGGGCCGCCCGGTGCTGGCGGCGCTGGCGACCGTCTCCGGCGCCCTCTTCGGGATGACCGGCAGGCTGGCCGGCCAGAACGCGATGCGCGACCCGCGGCGTACCGGCGCCACCGCGTCGGCGCTGATGATCGGGCTGGCGCTGGTCTCGCTGATCGGTGTGCTCGCCGCCTCGATGAACGCCTCGATCAGCGACGTGGTCGAGGAGCAGTTCAAGCCCGACCTGATCGTGCAGAGCCCGACGTTCACCCCGTTCCCGACCTCGATCGGCGACGAGATGGAGAAGGTCGAGGGCGTCGCCACCGTCTCCCGTTCGCAGATCGCCCAGGCCGTCGTCGGCAAGGTCGACCTGAAGAACCCGAAGAAGAACGAGGTCGAGTTCCTCTTCGGCGTCGACGACCACCTGCCACAGATCTACGACCTCGACGTGCTCGAGGGCAGCGACGAGGTCAAACCGGGCCAGGTGCTGGTCACCGACGAGGCGGCGACGAAGCACAAGTGGCGACTCGGCGACCGCATCGACCTCACCTTCGTCAGCGGCCGCCAGCTGCACCCGCAGATCAGCGGGATCATCGCCCGGAGCCAGGTGACCGGAGACATCACGGTGCGCATCGAGGATCTCGTCTCGGCCAAGGTGCCGCGTGAGGACGCCTCGCTCAGCATCCTGCTCGCCCGCGGTGCCGATCCGGCCGTCGTCCACGACCGTCTCGACAAGCTCATCGAGGACCGGCCGGTGGTCGCGGTGCAGGACAAGGACGAGTTCGCCGAGTCGATCAAGGGCCAGGTCAACCAGCTGCTCTACATGATCTACGGCCTGCTCGCGCTGGCGATCGTGATCGCGGTGATCGGCATCGTCAACACCCTCGGCCTCAGCGTCATCGAGCGCACCCGCGAGATCGGGCTGCTGCGCGCCATCGGGCTCGCCCGTGGCCAGCTGCGCCGGATGATCACCCTGGAGTCGGTGACGATCGCGGTCCTCGGTGCGGTCCTCGGGCTCGCCCTCGGGGTCCTCTTCGGGGTGCTGCTGCGCGACGCGCTGCGCGACGACCTCACCAGCCTGTCGGTGCCGATCGACCAGCTCGCCGTCTTCCTGGCGATCGCCGTCGCGGTCGGCGTCCTGGCCGCGCTCCTCCCGGCCATCCGCGCGGGAAGGCAGGACGTCCTCAAGGCCATCGCCTCGGAGTAGGGTGCAACGCGTGAGCACCGAGCACTCCGTCGACCTGCCCGAACCCACCCTCCGCGTCAGCGAGCCGGAGACGGCCGCGGTCGGGATCCCCGGAGTGGCCCACTCGATGGAGTACGCGCTGCGCGAGATGGGCCCGAGGCGCAGCCTGCAGACGCTGCTCAAGGTCAACCAGGTCGGCGGCTTCGACTGTCCTTCGTGCGCGTGGCCGGACCCCGACCACCGCAAGGCCGCCGAGTTCTGCGAGAACGGCGCCAAGGCGGTGGCCTGGGAGGCGACCCGCAAGCGGGTCGACCGCGCCTTCTTCGCGGCCCACTCGGTCGCCTCCCTCCTCGAGCGTGACGATCACTGGCTGGAGGCGCAGGGCCGGCTGACCGAGCCGATGTACATCGCACCCGGCGAGACCCACTACTCCCCCATCTCCTGGTCCGACGCGATCACGCTGATCGCCGAGCGGATGCGGGCGACCGACCCGGATCGTTCGGTCTTCTACACCTCGGGCCGGGCCTCCAACGAGGCCGCGTTCGTCTACCAGCTGCTCGCCCGCCAGCTCGGCACCAACAACCTGCCCGACTGCTCCAACATGTGCCACGAGTCCAGCGGCACTGCGCTCGGCGAGGTGATCGGCATCGGCAAGGGCACCGTCACCTACGACGACCTCGCCGAGCACGCCGACCTGATCTTCGTGGTCGGCCAGAACCCCGGCACCAACCACCCCCGGATGCTCACCGCGCTCGAGTCCGCCAAGGAGAACGGCGCCAAGGTGATCTCGGTGAACCCGCTGCGCGAGGCCGGGCTGGGGCGGTTCCGCAACCCGCAGACCGTACGCGGCGTCTCCGGCGTCGGCACCAAGCTCGCCGACCTCCACGTGCCCGTGCAGGTCAACGGCGACCTGGCGCTGTTCGCCGGGATCAACAAGGTGCTCGTCGAGCGCGACGCCGTCGACCACGCGTTCCTGGAGGAGCACACCGACGGCTTCGAGGTCGCCGCGCAGGCGTGGGCGGCGATGGAGTGGGACGAGATCACCCGGCTCAGCGGCATCTCCCGCGAGGAGATCGAGTCGCTGGCCGACCTGGTCGAGAGCCGCGAGCGCATCATCGTGTGCTGGGCGATGGGCCTGACCCAGCACAAGAACTCGGTCGCCACGATCCGCGAGATCGCCTCGTTCCTGCTGCTGCGCGGCAACATCGGCAAGCCCGGCGCGGGCGCCTGCCCGGTCCGCGGCCACTCCAACGTGCAGGGCGACCGCACGATGGGCATCTGGGAGAAGCCGCCGGCGTGGTTCCTCGACGCGGTCGGCGCCGAGTTCGGCATCACGCCGCCGCGTGAGGAGGGCTACGACGTGGTCGCCGCGATCGAGGCGATGCGCGAGGGCGCGGTCGACGTCTTCCTCGCCCTGGGCGGCAACTTCGCCGCCGCGACCCCGGACACCGCCGTCACCACGGCCGCGCTGGCCGGCGTCGGACTCACCGTCCAGATCTCGACCAAGCTCAACCGCAGCCACCTCCACCACGGCCGCGAGGGCCTGATCCTCCCCTGCCTGGGGCGCACGGAGCGCGACGAGACCGGCGGCCGGGAGCAGTACGTCACCGTCGAGGACTCGATGGGCATGGTCCACGCCTCCCACGGCCGCCTGCTTCCCGGCTCGAAGGAGCTGCGCAGCGAGGTCGGCATCATCTGCGCCATCGGTGAGGCGCTCTTCGGCTCCGCCAGCGGCATCGACTGGACCGCGATGGGGATGGACTACTCGCGGATCCGCTGGCACATCGCCGCGGTCGTCCCCGGGTTCGAGGACTTCGAGGCCCGGCTGAAGGCGCCCGGCGGCTTCGCCCTGCCCAACGGCCCCCGCGACTCCCGCACGTTCAACACCGCGACCGGTCGGGCCCGGGTCACCGCCAACCCGCTGACCGCGCTCACCGCTCCCCCGGGTCACCTGCTGCTGCAGACGCTGCGCTCCCACGACCAGTTCAACACCACGGTCTACGGCTACAACGACCGCTACCGCGGCATCAAGGGCGGGCGCCACGTCGTCTTCGTCAACCCGGACGACCTCCGTGACCTCGGCATCGCCGACGGCGACACCGTCGACATCGTCTCGGTCTGGACCGACGGCGAGCGCCGTGCCGAGGGCTTCCGCCTCGTCGCGTACGCCACGCCGCGCGGTTCCGCGGCCGCCTACTTCCCGGAGACGAACGTCCTCATCCCCCTCGACTCCTACGCCGACGGCAGCCGCACGCCGACCTCGAAGTCGGTCGTGGTCCGCCTGGAGGCCCGCTAGGAATTACTTTGCGAGGTCCGATGTTGATGCCTAACGTGATCCCCATGTTCCGCGTGGTCTCCGAGCTCGACCTGTCAGGCACCGGCCTGACGGGCGCTCCCACGTGGGCTCCGTCAGTCGATTGCACCGGCGCTCGAAGCTGACCCTCCTCCTGCCTCGCAGGACCCGCGGAGGAGGGTGGCCCGCACCGGCCCCCTCGTCGCGGTGACAGCGCGGTGAGGGCTTGCCGGAGGGTCCTGGCTCACCCCGAAATCTTCTGACGAACGAAGGAACTCTCATGGCCAAGAGCCAGTTCGTGCGGACCAAGCCGCACCTCAACATCGGGACGATGGGTCACGTCGACCACGGCAAGACGACGCTGACCGCCGCGATCACCAAGGTGCTCGCGGAGCGCGACCCGGGCGTGAACCGCTTCATCGCCTTCGACGGCATCGACCGTGCCCCGGAGGAGCTGCAGCGCGGGATCACGATCAACATCTCGCACGTCGAGTACGAGACCGCCACCCGCCACTACGCGCACGTCGACATGCCCGGGCACGCCGACTACGTGAAGAACATGATCACCGGCGCCGCTCAGGTGGACGCCGCCATCCTGGTCGTCTCCGCTCAGGACGGCGCCATGCCGCAGACGCGGGAGCACGTGCTGCTCGCCCGCCGGGTGGGCGTGCCCTACCTGGTGGTGGCGCTCAACAAGGCCGACACCGTCGACGACCCGGAGCTGCTCGACCTGGTCGAGCTGGAGGTCCGTGACCTCCTCTCCGAGTACGGGTTCCCCGGCGACGACGTCCCTGTCGTCCGGGTCTCCGGGCTGAAGGCGCTGGAGGGCGACCCCGAGTGGACCGCGGCGATCGGTGACCTGCTGGACGCGATCGACGGCTACGTGCCGGTGCCCGAGCGTGAGCTCGGTCAGCCGTTCCTGATGCCGATCGAGAACGTCGTCACGATCACCGGCCGTGGCACGGTGGTGACCGGTGCCGTCGAGCGCGGCTCGCTGAAGGTCGGCGACCAGGTCGAGGTCGTGGGTCTCGGCGCGACGGTCACCAGCACCGCGATCGGTCTGGAGACCTTCGGCAAGTCGCTGGAGTCCGCCGAGGCGGGTGACAACGCGGCGGTGCTGCTGCGTGGCGTCAAGCGCGACGAGGTCCGTCGCGGCCAGGTGGTGGCACTGCCGGGCAGCGTACGGCCGCACCGGAGGTTCCGGGCGAACCTGCACGCGCTGTCCACCGCCGAGGGTGGCCGGCACACGCCGTTCGCCGCGGACTACCGGCCGCAGTTCTACTTCCGCACCACGGACGTGCCCGGCGGGATCGACCTCGGTGACATCGCCCTGGTCATGCCCGGCGACACGATCGAGCTCGGGGTGGAGCTGGAGAAGCCGATCGCGATGGACGTCGGGCTCGGCTTCGCGGTCCGCGAGGGCGGTCACACCGTGGCCGCCGGCACCGTGACCGAGCTGCTCGACTGAGGTGACATGGAACGGCCCCCGACACCGTCGGGGGCCGTTTCGGCTAGCTGCGCGGGCGCCACCGCTTCCACAGCGCCTCGCCCTCGGCCCGGACCTTGCCGTCCCACTCCAGGCGCACCAGCGAGGTGATCTGGTCCTCGTCGGCGTCCTTGGTCGTGGCGACGAGCGTAACCGGCTCCCGGAGCGGAGCCGGCCGCCGATAACGTACGTCGATCCCGGCCGTCACATAGGCCAGCGACTCCCCCTCGGCCGGCATCCAGCCGTTGAGGAAGGCCTCCTGGTGCACCGCGGCGGCGCTGTGGCAGTCGAGCAGGGTCGCGATGATCCCGCCGTTGAGGAACCCGCCGCCGTTGTCGTGCTGCGGCCACGGCTGGAAGGTCGCGGTGACGCTCCCGTCCAGCTGCGGATAGCTCTTCAGCTGGAGCCCCTCCGCGTTGGCCGGCCCGCACCCGAAGCAGGTCATCGCCGGCCACCACTCGTCCTGCAACGCGATCATCTTCACCGCGCCACCATAACCAGCATCAGCCGATCCCGGTCCGGAAGCCCTCGCGCCAGGTCGGGTAGGACGGGGTCCAGCCGAGCTCACGCTTGGCCTTGGCGTTGGACGACCCGCGCACCGAGGTCATCAGGGCGACCCCGAACTCGCCGATCAGCGGCCGGGCGAGCCAGGCCGGCAGCCGCATCGGGTTCCGGCCACCGACCTGCTCGGCCAGGTACGGCATCCACTGGTTCACCGGCGCGGGCTCGTCGTCGACGATGTTGTAGATGCCCGGCGCACCCCGGTCGATGGCCGCGACGGTCGCGGAGGCCACGTCGTCGATGTGGACGAACGACCACACCCCCGTACCGCCGCCGACCACCGGCATCCTGCCCTTGCGCAGCAGCTCACCGATGGCGCCGTCACGGGACGCAGCGTTGCCGGGGCCATAGAAGTTGCCGTAGCGCAGCACGACGCCTTCGAGGTCGGAACCATCGGAGGCCGAGCCTGTCGAGACCACGACGGACTCCAGGTGACGGATCGCCGCCAGGGTCTCCCGCGCCTCCTTGCCCGGGTCGGCGATGAGCGGAGCGGTCTCGTCCTTGACCCAGTCGCCGGTGCGCTCGAGGGGCCAGCCACCGCCGAAGCTCTGCGCGACGAACCGCCGCACCCCGGCCGCCCGGGCCGCCGCCAGCAGGTGGTCGGTGCCCTCGGTACGCAGCCGGTTGGTCATCGCGAAGTCGTGGTCGAACTTCTTCAGGTTCCCGCTGATGCCGCCCAGCGCGGTGAGCTGGTGGACGACCACCTCGGGCGAAGCCTTGGCCACAGCGTCGGCGACGCTTCGCGCGTTCAGCGGGTCCATCACGATGCCGGTCGCCCCCATGCCGGCCAGGGTCTCGCACCCCGCCTCGTGGCGGGTCGAGCCGTAGACCTCGTGCCCGGCGGCCACCAGCAGCGGCACCATCCGGATGCCGACCGCGCCCGTTCCGCCTGCGATGAAGATACGCATCTCGTGTTCCTCTCGTCGTTGTTGACCCCACCGACGAAACGACCTGCGCTCCTGTGACAGCTGGCGTAAGGTCCTGCACTCGTGGACCTCGCAAGCGCCCATGACGGGCTCCGCCCGCTGATGTTCTCGATCGCCTACCGGATGCTCGGCAGCGTCGCCGAGGCCGAGGACGTCGTCCAGGAGGCGTTCCTGCGGATGCACCGCAGCACCCAGGAGACGGGCGAGGTCGACAACCTCGATGCGTACGCCACCACGGTCACCACCCGGATCGCCATCGACACCCTGCGCTCGGCCCGCCACCGCCGCGAGCAGTACGTCGGCCCGTGGCTGCCCGAGCCGATCCTGGTCTCCGACGAGGACCCTGCGCACCGTCTCGAGCTCGACGAGACCGTGAGCACCGCGTTCCTGGTGCTCCTCGAGTCGCTCACGCCCGTCGAGCGCGCGGTCTTCGTGCTGCGCGAGGTGCTGGGCTACGACTACGACGACATCGCCCCGATCGTCGACAAGAGCGCGACCAACTGCCGCCAGATCTTCACCCGCGCCCGCAAGCGGATCGCCGACGGCACGCCCCGCTTCGACCCCTCCCGCGAGCGCCGCGACCAGCTGGCGTCCCAGTTCGTCGCCGCGCTGTCCGCGAACGACATCAGCGGCCTGGAGCGGCTGCTCGCCGACGACGTCGTGTTCGTCGCCGACGGCGGCGGCCGGGCTCCGGCCATCCAGAAGCCGATGCTCGGCGCGGTCGCCGTCGCCCGCTTCCTGCTCGGGCTCATGCGTCAGGGCGGGCGTCTCGGCGTACGCCTCGAGCTCTCGGATGCCAACGGCCAGCCCGCGATGCTCACCCGCGGTGCCGACGGCGCCCTGCTCGGCGTCATCGCGCTCGATGTCGACGGCGGCCGGATCGTCCGGATGCACAACGTGCTCAACCCCGACAAGCTCGGCCACCTCGGCGAGGTCGGCGACCTCTTCGCGCTGCCCGCCGAGCGCTAGGGCCGCTACCCGTCCAGCAACGTACGCAGCGACTGGTCGACCAGCGGCCGCCCGAGCGCTCCGTCCGTCAGCGCCTCGCGCAGCGCGGAGACCGAGTCGAGATCGCCGACGAGGCCGACGAGCTCGCCGACCTCCTCCCCCATCTCGGCGGGAGTGGTCGCCGCGACCGGGCGGTCCAGGAGCAGCGGGCAGTCGACGGGGCCGCCCTCCGGCTCCGGGTGACCGAGAGCGGCGACCCAGCAGCCGATCTCGAAGCGCAGCGGTGCGGACGGGCCGGCTCCCTGGGCGCGCAGGTCGATGTACCAGACGATGTCGTCGCTCTTGGGGTCACCGAGCCGGTGATGGCCCTTGCGCAGCGGCATCCCGCCCGCCTTGAACGCCTTGGTCGCCGCTGTCCGTGCTGCCTTCTGATCCACCGTGGCGCCTAGAAGTCGAGATCGGTCTCGGAGAGCTGACCGCCCCCGGCGACGATGAACTCCTTGCGCGGAGCGACATCGGAACCCATCAGCAGGTCGAAGACCGCGGCCGCCTCGTCGGCGTCGTCCAGCGTCAGCCGGCGAAGCGTCCGGTGACGCGGGTCCATCGTGGTCTCGGCCAGCTGGTCGGCGTCCATCTCACCCAGACCCTTGTAGCGCTGCACCGGGTCCTTCCAGGTGACGTTCTTCTTCTTCAGCTCGGCGAGCTTCCGCTGCAGCTCGGGGTCGGAGTAGGTGTAGATGTACTTCTCCATCCCCTTCTTCGGGTTGGAGATCTCGATCCGGTGCAGCGGCGGGACCGCGGTGTAGACCTTGCCGGCGGCGATCAGCTCGGGCATGTACTTGAAGAACAGCGTCGCCAGCAGCGTACGGATGTGGGCGCCGTCGGAGTCCGCGTCGGCCATGAAGATGATCTTGCCGTAGCGCGCCGCGTCCAGGTCGAAGCTGCGCCCGGTGCCCGTGCCGACGACCTGGATGATCGAGGAGCACTCGGCGTTCTTCAGCATGTCGCCGACGGAGGCCTTCTGGACGTTGAGGATCTTGCCGCGGATCGGCAGCAGCGCCTGGAACTCGGAGTTGCGGGCCACCTTGGCGGTGCCGAGCGCGGAGTCACCCTCGACGATGAAGAGCTCGGCGCGGTCGTCGGTGGTGCGGCAGTCGGCGAGCTTGGAGGGCAGCGCGGAGGACTCCAGCGCGTTCTTGCGCCGCTGGTTCTCCTTCTGCTGACGCAGCGAGAGCCGGGTCTTGGAGGCGGCGTACACCTTCTCCATCACCAGCTTGGCCTGCTGCTTCTGCGCGCCGCGCGACTCGGTGAGGAAGGTCTTCATCTCCGCGGCGACGACCTTGCGCACCACACTGCGGGCCGCCGGGGTGCCGAGGATCTCCTTGGTCTGGCCCTCGAACTGGGGCTCGGCCAGGCGCACCGTCACCACGGCCGTGAGGCCCTCGAGGATGTCCTCCTTGACGATGTCCTTGTCGTTGACCTTGAGCACCTTGGCCGCGCGCATGGCGTCGTTGAACGTCTTGGTCAGCGCGTTCTCGAAGCCGCTGACGTGGGTGCCGCCCTTCGGGGTGGCGATCACGTTGACGAAGGAGCGGA
This sequence comes from Nocardioides luteus, assembly GCF_000960475.2. Classification (GTDB taxonomy): domain Bacteria; phylum Actinomycetota; class Actinomycetes; order Propionibacteriales; family Nocardioidaceae; genus Nocardioides; species Nocardioides luteus_A. The sequence continues at coordinate 17,394 of NZ_JZDQ02000039.1, forward strand.
TCTCGGTGTCGTAGCCGCTTCCCCAGCGCACCGCGATGTCGACGCCGAGCTCGCGCTCGACGTCCTGCGGGGTCATGTGGCCGGCGTCGTCGAGCATCGGCACGGTCTCGGTGAAGACGTCCGACCCCTGCAGCCGGAGTACGCCGCTGACCGGCTCGTCCTTGGCCAGGAAGTCGACGAACTCGGCGATGCCGCCGTCGTGGCGGAACTTCTCCTCGATCGGGTCGGGTCCGGACTGGTCGCGGATGACCAGCTCGAGCCCGGGCACGATGAAGCTCGTCTGCCGGGCACGGCCGAGCAGACCCTCGAGCTCGAAGCGGGCGTCCTTGGTGAAGATCTGTCGGTCCGGCCAGAACCTGATCCGGGTGCCGGTCTTGCCCTTGGCGACCCGCTTGCCCTTGCGGCTCAGACCGCTCTGCGGGGTGAAGCCGGCCGTGGGGCCGTCGCCGTCGAAGACACCGGGCACACCGCGGCGGAAGGAGATCCCCTGCTGGGCCGGCGAGCGGTCCACGTCGATGTCCATCCGGCTGGAGAGCGCGTTGACGACCGAGAGACCGACACCGTGCAGACCACCGGTCGCGTTGTAGGAGCCACCACCGAACTTGCCGCCCGCGTGCAGCTTGGTCGCGACCACCTCGACACCGGGCAGCCCGGTGCGGGGCTCCTTGTCGGTCGGGATGCCGCGGCCGTCGTCGTAGACCTCCACCGAGCCGTCGGAGTGCATCGTCACCTCGACGTGGCCGGCCACTCCGGCCAGCGCCTCGTCGACGCCGTTGTCGATGATCTCCCACAGGCAGTGCATGAGACCACGGGTGTCGGTCGAGCCGATGTACATACCGGGACGCTTGCGAACCGCCTCCAGGCCCTCGAGGACGAGGAGGTGCGCGGCGTTGTAGGTGTTGTCAGAGATGATCGGCTCCTGGCTGTCCTGCATTGAAGCGTTGCTGCTCGGGTACTGCTCAGATGAAATCTACCGTGCGACACGCCCGGGTCTCACGCAGGCACGCGGCAACCGGGCAGCGCGCCACGGGGCGGCACATCGACGTCGTGATCGGTCCGTTACGCGGAACTTGCCGGTTTCGATGCACGAAATGATCAATTGACAGGTAAGAATGTCTGTCACGGACAGCGATGTCCCGTGGGGTAGGTCCGACCCGGATCCCCAACCCGGAGCGACAACTGCAAGGATTAGAGGTGCGACGGAGGTAAGAGTCCGCGAGGAAACGCTAGCGATCTAGGGAATCTTCTACGACTCACGTACGTTATCCCGGCGCAATCATGATCAGAAATGAGGCCGATGTGACCACTGCCGTTGCCACCAGCTCGCCGCTCACGTCCGAGGACCGTTGCGACCGGTGCGGAGCGCAGGCCTACGTCCGCGCGGAGCTCCACTCCGGCGGCGAACTGCTGTTCTGCGCCCACCACGCCCGCGAGCACGGTGAGAAGCTCAAGGAGATCGCGAGCTCGATCACCGACGAGACGCACAAGCTCACCGAGAAGAACTGACCCCACCCACCAACTCCCCGGAGGCTCGGACCACGACGGTCCGGGCCTCCGGCGCGTTTCGAGGCGTCACGGGGGCTAGGGTCGCCCCGTGAGTCTCGTCCCTGAATGGATCGTCATTGGCCTCGTCGCGCTGGTCATCGCCTTCGGCATCGCCGGCATCATCGTCCCGATCCTCCCCGGCGGAGCGCTGCTCGTCGCCGCCGCGATCCTCGGCTGGGCCATCTGGCTGGGCGAGCCCACGGGGTGGGTGATCTTCGGCATCTCCGCCGCCTTCATCGCCATCGGGCTGATCACCAAGTACGCCGTCCCCGGCAAGCGCCTCAAGGACTCCGGGATGCCGCTGTCCACCCAGATCGTCGGTGGGATCCTGGCCATCGTCGGCTTCTTCGTGATCCCCGTCGTCGGCGTCTTCGTCGGCTTCCCGCTCGGCGTCTTCCTCGCCGAGCTCCGCCGTCACGGCGGCGACGCAGGCGAGGCCTGGGCCTCCACCTGGACCGCCCTGAAGGCGATCGGCCTGTTCATCCTGATCGACGCCACCGCCGCCACGCTCGCCACCATCACCTGGGTCGTGGGGCTGTTCCTCACGTGAGTAGGGCCGGGGAGGAATACCCGGTTAACCGGGTATTCCTGCACTTCTCAGGTGTTGCAATGCCCGAGAAGTGCAGGAACTCCCTGAGTGGTGTGACACAAGTGATCGATGTGATCAGCCGTTGGTGACCGTCACGTCGTCTGCCATGACGTACGCGATCCGGTGGTTGAACCAGATCTGGTAGTAGACCGTGTCGCCGGTGATCACGATGCAGTCGGGGACGCCGTCGACCGTGGCGCAGTTGAAGTTGTTCGCCTTGTAGTAGTCGGTCGGGACCTTGGCGTCGGCCAGGACGTACTTCTGGCCCGCCGGGATCGTGTACTGCAGCGGCGCGATCGTCCGCGGCGTCACCCCGTCGGGGTAGTCGCCGGCCTTCGTCGGGTAGGCGGTGCCGTAGACCTTGGCGGTGGTGCCGGCCTTGGCGGTGACGACCTTGCCGGCCGAGGGCAGCAGTACCTCGCGCGGGTTCTGGATCCAGCCCTGCTTGCCGCCGAACCACACTCCCCACCAGTCCGAGCGGGTCCGGTCGTTGACCACGACCTTCTGACCGGCCGCCAGGCGCGGTCCCCAGTTGGAGACCTTGGCCGACCCGCCGACGACCGTGTCCGGCAGCAGCGGGGCGTCGACGGAGGGCTCGGAGTAGACATTGACGAAGTTGGTGCCCCGGTCGCTCGGGCACGGGGCGCCCTCTTCGGTGCAGCCGGTCATCAGGTTGCCGGTGTTGGTGTCGAAGTCGGGGTGGACCGTCCAGATCTCGCTACGCGCGCGCCGGTCGGCCTTGATCGGCGCCCCGAGCAGGTCGAAGTAGTGGCTCCAGTCCCAGTAGGGGCCCGGGTCCCAGTGCATCCCGGCGACGTTGGCCGGCGCGACGCCCTGGACCTGGTCGTGGCCGATGATGTGAGCGCGGTCGAGCGGGATCGCATAGCTCGTGGCCAGGTAGCGGACCAGGGTGGCCGAGGTCTGGTACATCGCCTCGGTGTACCACGCACCGTCGGCCGCGTAGCCCTCGTGCTCCAGTCCGATCGAGTGGCTGTTGACGTACCAGTTGCCGGCGTGCCAGCCGATGTCCTTGCCGGGGATGTGGTGGGCGACGTGGCCGTCGACCGAGCGCAGCGTGTAGTGCCAGCCAAGGTAGGTCGGGTCCTGGACGAGCCGCACGGTGCCGTCGTAGGAGGTCTCGGTGTCGTGGATGACGATGTAGTCGACCGACCCCTCCTCGGGCCGGCTGGCGAGGTCGTGGTTGCCGTAGTCGCCGATCGTGTCGCCGGTCTGCTCGTAGGGCGCGGGCAGCGACTCGCAGCCGAGCACCGCCGGACACTCGACGGCCTCCCCGGTGCCGGACTCGGCCAGACCGAGCCGCCCGACGGCCTCCTCGCTGGCGCTCACCGGCGTCGCAGCCAGCGTCACCCGGTGCCCGTCGTTGGTCGTACGCGACTCCCCCGTGCTCAGCGTCGCGAAGACCTGCCGCGCGAACTTGAGCGCGGTCGCCTCGTCGGCGGCACCGCTGTAGCGACCGACGGCGGCGCTCCAGTCCGCCAGGTCCTCGGCCCCACCGGCCGCCTTCTGGTAGTCGGCCAGCACCGCGGCACCGCCGCAGATGTTCGCGACCGCATCCTCGCGCAGGTCGGCGACCGGGATCCCGGTGATGTCGTTGGCCGTACGCAGCGTCTCGACCTCACCCAGCCGGACCGCCTCCTCACGCTGGCGCGTGGTGCGGGCCTGATGGGAGCCGTCGCCCTTGCCGAGCGGGTCGGGGTGGGCCTGGGTGCCCTTCGCCAGCGCCGGCAGGTCGGTCAGGTGCATCGGCCCGTAGCCGCCCGACGTGCTCGGCGCGGCACCATGGGCGTCCCAGCGAGACTCCATGTAGGAGACCGCCAGCAGCACCTCGGCCGGCACCCCGCTGGTCTCGGCTGCCCGCTCGAAGACCGCCTGCCGGTCGGCGGGGCCTTCCAGACAGGCGCTCCAGTCGGGCTCCGACGCTGACGCCACCGCGGTGATCGGCACCGCGACGAGCAGGCCTCCGAGCAGTGCGCCGGCCGCTGCGAGGGCGGGGCGGTGGGGACGCGAAAGACGCTTAGGCACGAGAAACCTCCCGGAAGGCGGACGTTCGACCCGTGCAACCTAGCCGAATCCGCCGCCGCAGCGGGCGAGTCTGCGGAAATGGCGAACGCCCTCCCAGATGTCCGGGAAGGCGTTCGAGAGGGATCTTAGCCAGAATCAGTCGAGATAGTCTCGCAGAACCTGAGAACGCGACGGGTGTCGCAGCTTCGACATCGTCTTGGACTCGATCTGACGGATGCGCTCGCGGGTGACCCCGTAGACCTTGCCGATCTCGTCTAAAGTCTTCGGCTGACCGTCGGTCAGACCGAAGCGCATGCTCACGACGCCGGCCTCACGCTCGGAGAGCGTGTCGAGCACTGCGTGCAGCTGCTCCTGGAGCAGGGTGAACGAGACCGCGTCGGCCGGGACGATCGCCTCGGAGTCCTCGATCAGGTCGCCGAACTCGGAGTCGCCGTCCTCACCCAGCGGGGTGTGGAGCGAGATCGGCTCGCGGCCGTACTTCTGGACCTCGATGACCTTCTCCGGGGTCATGTCGAGCTCCTTGGCCAGCTCCTCCGGGGTGGGCTCGCGGCCCAGGTCCTGGAGCATCTGGCGCTGGACGCGCGCGAGCTTGTTGATGACCTCGACCATGTGCACCGGGATACGGATGGTGCGGGCCTGGTCGGCCATCGCGCGGGTGATCGCCTGACGGATCCACCAGGTCGCGTAGGTCGAGAACTTGTAGCCCTTGGTGTAGTCGAACTTCTCGACCGCACGGATCAGACCCAGGTTGCCCTCCTGGATCAGGTCCAGGAAGAGCATGCCGCGGCCGGTGTAGCGCTTGGCCAGCGAGACCACCAGACGGAGGTTGGCCTCCAGGAGGTGGTTCTTGGCGCGCTTGCCGTCCTCGGCGATCCACTCGAGCTCGTCGAGGATCTTCGGGGTGATCTTGCCGCCCTTGCCGAGCTTCTCCTCCGCGAAGAGACCGGCCTCGATCCGCTTGGCGAGCTCGACCTCCATCTCGGCGTTGAGCAGCGGGACCTTACCGATCTGCTTGAGGTAGTCCTTGACCGGGTCGGCGGTCGCACCGGCGACCATGACGGTCTGCTCGGGCTCGTCGGTGTCGTCGGAGGTGGAGACGACGAAGCTCTGCTTCTCGGCCTCCTTCTCGTCCTCCTTGATCGTGGGATCGGCGGCGACGTCCTTCTCGAACTGCTCGTCGGGGATGTCGGGCAGGATCTTCTTGCCGTCGGGGCCGATCTGGACGATCGTCGCCTCGTCGTCGTCCGAGTCGTCGGTGTCGTCGGTGTCGTCGACATCGATCTCATCGACGTCGTCGACATCGACGTCGACGTCCTCGAGGACGATCTCCTCGCCGTCCTCGTCGATCTCGGTCGTCTTCTTGGGCTCGGGCTCGTCGGCCTTCTTCGCCGGCGCCTTCGAGGCCGGCTTCTCGGGCTCAGCCGCGACCTTCTTGGCGGCGGCCTTCTTCGCCGGCGCCTTGGCCGTGGTGGTCTTGCGGGTCGAGGTCGCCGCCGCCGCGGCACGGCCGGTGACGGCGGTGCCGAGGTCCACCGAGATGCCGAGCGTGCTCAGGTGACCGAGCAGTGCCTTCAGATGCCTGGGCTCGACCGCGGCATCCTCGCTGGCCTGGCGGACCTGGTCGGGGGTCACCCGGCCGGTCGGCTTGGCCTGGTCGATCAGTGCCTTCACGGCAGGGTGGGCGAGTACCTCAGCGGGTATCTTGCGCGCGTTCGAGGACACGAACACCTCTCCGTCGAACTTGGTCGAGACTTATCAAAAACTCAGTTTGGGCGCGGCAGGGCCCGGGGTCGTCAAGAGCCGCAGATTCATTCTGCCACGGTGATGGTGAACAGTCCCCATCCGGGGCGCGTGTTCCCCACCAGCTCATCCGGCTGCTTTGGCTGCGGCCTTCTTCTGCTGTTTGTAGTCACGCACCTTCTGCAACGACGCAACGTCGACGACGTCAGCCACAGAACGGTAACCATCGAGCGCGTAGTCGCCGACGGCCTCCTGCCAGCCCTCGAGCCGCACCCCCAGCTGCTTGGCCAGGAGCGAGACGAAGATCTGCGCCTTCTGCTTCCCGAAGCCAGGAAGCGCCTGGACCCGCTTGAGCAGGTCCTTACCGCTGGCGGCCTCGGTCCACAACCGGGTGACGTCACCACCGTACTCGTTGGCGACGATGGCCGCGATCCCCTGCACCTTCGCCGACATCGAGCCCGGGAACCGGTGGATCGCCGGCGGGGTCGAGGCGATCGTCTTGAACTCCTCGGGGTCCATCTCGGCGATCGTGGCGGGATCCAGATGGCCGAGGCGGGTCACCAGCTTGTGGCCTCCCTTGAACGCATCCTCCATCCGGTACTGCTGGTCGAGGGCCATGCCCAGCAGCAGCGCGAACGGGTCGTCGGAGAGGAGCTTGTCGGCGGCCTCGTCGCCGGTGATGTGGAGAGAAGGCATAAGGGACATCCTGCCTCATCTCGCGGCCGAGCACCGCGTCATGCCTGTGGAAAGCGGGTCGCGCCGATCCGGCATCCGTTGCACGCTAGGCCCATGGCCTCCCTGTCCACCCTGTCCGAGACGACCGTCGAAGGGCTGCACGAGCCGCTCTCGCCCGTGATCGAGAAGCGGCTGAGACGTGCCGTGCTCGACCACACCGCCACCGAGCACCGGCGCTCGTTCCTGCCGCTCGTCCACCTCGGCATCCCCGGCGGCAAGGAGGTCGCCCACGCACATCGCGAGGACGAGCCCACCGACCCGTGGCTGCGGGCCGACATCATCCACAGCATGCGGCGCCGGGTCGGTGTGCCGGACCCGATCGTGTGGCTCACTCGACCTGCCGAAGCGAAGCCCGAGACGATCGGCACCGGCAGCACGGAGATCGAGGACGTCGACCTCCGCTGGCTCGCCGCCGCCCGCCAGGCGTTCCGGGAGATCGACGCACCCCTGACGTACGTGGTGGTGACCCGCAACGCGTGGTTCGACCCGCGCTCGGGAGTGAGCCGCCGGTGGAAGCGGCTGCGTTACCGTAACGACTAGGCCGGCAGGTCGGACTGGCCGAGCGCCTCCTCCCAGGCGCTCGGGGGCACCGCACCCTCGAGCATCTGCGCCACCAGCACCCCGAGGCCGTGGTGAGGGTCGCTGGCGAAACACCGGTCCAGCGCACACCAGGCGAGCGCGCCGTCACCGCCGAGCCAGGCGGCGAAGGCCAGCACCGCGGCCGGGTGGGCGACGTGGTCGTCGGGGCTGCGGCGTACGACATCGGTCCACAGGCGCACGTGGGCCCTGGCCTCCTCCCGGGTCATCCCGCCCCAGGCGGCGTCGCGCCGCTGCGGGTCGCGCAGGGCCAGCAGCAGCGAGGCGATCTGGTCGGCCGACAGCAGCGTCCCGGCGACCGCGTCGTCGACCAGGCGGCCGACCTCGTAGATCTTCATCGAGGAGGCCTGACCCAGCGCCGCCTCGGTCTCGGCGACGGCCGCGGGGTCCGAGGCGATCGAGGCGGCCAGCTCGGAGCGGGAGCGGCGCACCAGCTGCCCGTCGTAGACCGCCTGGGCACGGAACGGGTGCGCGCCGACGTCGAAGGGGACGCCGTCGTCGGGAACGCCGTGGAACCCGAGCGGGTCGAACCAGCGGCCGTCCTGGACACGTAGGCACCCGATCAGGTCGATGTCGCACTCGGCGAGCCGCTCGGCGAGGCGGCGGGCGATCTTCACCCCGAAGCGTGGGCCACTGTCGTAGAGGACGAGGAGGACGCCGCGCACCTGGTGGCGGACCGCGGGCAGGATCAGGCTGTCCAAGCAGGCCTCGACCTCACCCGGCGGGGGCAGGTCGATCCTGCCGTGGACCTGGTGCGCACCGCCGAACGTCAGCATGACGATCGACTTCTCGGGCTGGAAGCCGAGCAGGACAGGGACGGCCGCCAGGACGTCCTCGGGACGGGCGATGGAGAGTTTCGTGGTCATGCGGACCACGATCCCCGCGACCCACCGACAGTTTCGGCGCCAAATCCGAGGCCTGTGGACAACCCCGTCCCCAACCACACCTGTGGAGGGTCAACGGCCCGAAACAGAGTGTCCCCGCCGCCAGATAGGTTGCCACCATGAGAGCGCAGGCGTCGGTGATGCACCTCGACCTCGACGCGTTCTTCGCCTCGGTCGAGCAGCGTGACAAGCCGTCCCTGCGCGGCAAGCCGGTGATCGTGGGCGGCATCGGCGGCCGCGGCGTGGTCAGCACCGCCTCCTACGAGGCTCGGACCTTCGGGGTCCGCTCGGCGATGTCGACCCGCGAGGCCCGCGCGCTGTGCGGTCATGCCGCGTTCCTCTATCCGCGCTTCCATGCCTACAAGAGGGTCAGCGAGCAGGTCTTCGGGATCCTGCGCGACCTGTCGCCGCTGGTCGAGCCGCTCTCGCTCGACGAGGCCTTCGTCGATCTCGCCGCGGCCGGCCTCCCCGACCTCGAGGTCGACACCGTGACCGCGACGGCCGAGCGGATCCGTGCGGAGGTCGCCGAGGTGACCGGCGGCCTCAGCGCGAGCGTCGGCCTGGCCAGCTCGAAGTTCATCGCCAAGATCGCCAGCGACCTGGACAAGCCCGACGGCCTGGTCGTGGTGGCGCCCGGCACCGAGCTCGACCTGCTCCGCCCGATGAACGTCAAGGTGATCCCCGGCGTCGGCCCGGCCACCGCCGAGCGCCTGCGTCGCGCGGGCATCCACACCGTGGCCGACCTGGAGCAGGTCAGCGTCGAGGAGCTCGTACGCCTCGTGGGCAAGTCCCACGGCACCAACCTCTACAAGCTGGCCCGGGCCCAGGACGACCGGCGCATCGAACCCGAGCGCGAGACCAAGTCCGTCAGCGTCGAGGGCACCTACGACACCGATCTGACCGACCGGCCGCTCATGGAGCAGATCCTCACCCGGCAGGCCACCGAGGTCGCGGCCCGGCTGAAGAAGAACGGGCTCTCGGGCCGCACGATCACGATCAAGGTCAGGCTCTACGACTTCACCACGATCAACCGCTCCGCGACCCTCCCGGCCCCGACCGACCAGGCCGGCACCATCGCCCGGCTGGCCAGGACCCTGCTCGGCGAGCTCTTCACCGCGGGCGAGACGGCCGGCGGCGTACGCCTTCTCGGGGTCGGTGTCTCCGGCCTGGCCGACTGGATCCAGGAGGACCTCTTCGGCGACGACGTCGATGACGAGGCCGAGCCCGACCTCCCGCTGCCCGAGCCGGTGCGGCGGCCCACCTGGGCGGCCGGGATGGACGTGGTCCACGCGGAGATGGGCCGCGGCTGGGTCTGGGGCTCGGGGCGCGGCGTCGTGACGGTGCGCTTCGAGACCGCCGAGACTCCCGCCGGCCCGGTGAGGTCCTACGCCGCCGACGACCCCGACCTCCAGCCCTACACCGAGTCCTGAGCCCCTCCCCCGGTCCGGGCTCCGTCGTCACGGCGAGGCGGTGCGGTATCGCGGCCGGCGCCCATGGTGTGCGATAGCGCGTTGCGATGCTTGATGCGCGCGTGTCCCGTGCGCGGAGGTTCGTGGGTCGCGAGGATAGGGTCTCGTTCATGTCTGCAGCACACTCGTCGACGCCCTGGCCGGTCGCACCGAAGAAGCCCTCGTCCAAGCAGTTCCACGGCCTGACCCGGACCGATGACTACGAGTGGCTCCGTGAGAAGGACAACCCCGAGGTCATCGCCTACATCGAGGCCGAGAACGCCTACACCAAGGAGCAGACCGACCACCTCGCCGACCTGCGCACGCAGATCTTCGAGGAGATCAAGGCGCGCACTCTCGAGACCGACCTGAGCGTCCCGACGCGCTCGCGCGGCTACTGGTACTACGGCCGCAGCTTCGAGGGCAAGCAGTACGGAGCGAGCTGCCGGGTGAAGGTCGCCGACCCGGACGACTGGACTCCCCCGACCCCGGCCGACGTCACCCACGACCAGCCCGCGCTGCCCGGCGAGGAGGTGCTGCTCGACCTCGACGCGCTCGCCGAGGGGCACGACTTCTTCAGCCTCGGCGGGTCCTCGGTGAGCCCGAGCACCACCCTGCTCGCCTACGCGACCGACGTCGCCGGCGACGAGCGCTACACCGTACGCGTCAAGGACCTCACCACCGGCGAGCTGCTGAGCGACGAGCTCACCAACGTGCACGGCGGCGCCACCTGGGACCGCGACTCGGCCAACCTCTACTACACGACCGCCGACGAGTCCTGGCGTGCCGACAAGATCTGGCGCCACCGCCTCGGCACCACGCAGGAGGAGGACGAGCTCGTCTTCCACGAGACCGACGACCGCTTCTGGGTCGGCGTGGGGCGCACCAAGTCCGACCGGTTCATGTTCATCGGCACCGCCGCGAAGATCACCGCCGAATACCGCTTCCTCGACCTCGACGACCCCGACGCCGGCTGGCAGGTCTTCGCCGCCCGCGAGGAGGGCGTCGAGTACTCCGTGGAGCACGCCATCATCGCCGGCGAGGACGTCTTCCTGGTCACCCACAACGCCTCGGGCCCCGACTTCGAGATCGCCACCGCGCCGACCGCGCCGACCCCGCGGAGCGAGTGGCGGCCGCTCGTCCCCCACACCCAGGGCGTACGCCTCGAGGACGTCGACGCCTTCGCCGGCCACCTGGTCGTCCACCAGCGCAGCGAGGGCCTGACCCAGCTCCGCATCCTGGAGCTCGGCGAGAACGGTGTCGCCGACGACTACCTGGTGAAGTTCGACGACGAGCTCTACACCATCGGCTCCGGCTCCAACCCCTCCTTCGAGACCCCGGTCGTGCGGCTCGGCTACACCACGATGCGCACCCCGGCCTCCGTCTACGACTACGACGTACGCAGCCGCGAGCTGACCCTGCTCAAGCAGGCCCCGGTGCTGGGTGGCTACGACCGCGACGACTACGAGGAGCACCGCCTGTGGGCGACGGCCGAGGACGGCGTACGGGTGCCGATCTCGATCGTGGCGAAGAAGGGCCTCCACGAGCAGGGTCCGATCCCGGTGCTGCTCTACGCCTACGGCTCCTACGAGGCCAGCATGGACCCCTACTTCTCGATCGCGCGGCTGAGCCTGCTGGACCGTGGGATCGGCTTCGCCATCGCCCACATCCGCGGCGGCGGCGAGATGGGCCGGGCGTGGTACGACGACGGGAAGATGCTGAAGAAGCAGAACACCTTCTCCGACTACATCGCCTGCGCGCGCCACCTCGCCGAGTCGGGCTGGTCGACGCCCAGCAAGATCATCGCCGAGGGTGGCTCCGCCGGCGGGCTGCTGATGGGCGCGGTCGCCAACCAGGCGCCCGACGCCGTCGGCGCGATCGTCGCCGCGGTGCCCTTCGTGGACGCGCTGACCACGATGCTCGACGCGACGCTGCCGCTGACCGTCACCGAGTACGACGAGTGGGGCAACCCGGAGGCCGACAGGGAGACCTACGACTACATGTCCTCCTACGACCCCTACACGAACGTCGCCGCCCAGCACTACCCGCCGATCCTGGCCGAGACCAGCATCAACGACACCCGCGTGCTCTACGTCGAGCCCGCCAAATGGGTCGCCAAGCTCCGCGCGACGGCAGAGAATCCCGGTGACGTACTCCTGAAGACGGAGATGGCGGCCGGACATGGAGGAGTCTCGGGACGCTACAAGGCGTGGGAGGACCGGGCGTTCAGCCTTGCCTGGATGATCGACCAGGTGACCGCTTCGTAGGGCATATCTGCGGGGATCTCGGGGTACTCCATGAGAAACCCCTGAGATTCACCTCATGATGCAACTTATCGCCCGTGGCGTACGTCGAACCGGACAAGAGATCGAAGACGGATTCGATGACAAGGCGCTCTACCAGGGAACACCTGGGAGGGGCGAAGCGTTGAAACCACCGTGAGGCCACAAACCTCACCGTGAGGAGGTTCCCATGGCGACACGCACCGCAACCGCCACCGCCACCCGAGAGATCGAGGGCCGTGACAGCGTCGGGCTGTATCTCGACGAGATCGCCCGCAACGAGCTCCTGGATGCCGCCAAAGAGGTTGAGCTGTCCAAGGCGATCGAGGCCGGCCTGATGGCCGAGCACCTCTTGGCCGAGGGCCGCGTCGGCCGCAAGAAGGCACCCGGTGGAGCCACCCGAGCCGAGCTGGAGTGGTTGGCCGAGGAGGGCCACCGCGCCACCCGTGAGTTCATCAACGCCAACCTGCGACTGGTGGTGTCCATCGCGCGCAAGTACGGCCGCGCGCAGATGCCGATGCTCGACCTGATCCAGGAAGGAAACACCGGCCTGATCCGGGCCGTTGAGAAGTTCGACTACACCAAGGGCTACAAGTTCTCGACGTACGCGACGTGGTGGGTCCGCCAGGCGATCACCCGCGGCATCGCCCAGCAGGCGCGCGTGGTCCGGCTCCCGGTCCACGTCGTCGAGGAGCTCAACCAGGTCGGCGGCGCCCGCCGCACCCTGGAACGCCAGCTCGGCCGTGACCCCGAGCCGGAGGAGATCGCCGCCGAGCTCGGTATGGACATCGACCGCGTCCTCGACCTGCTCTCCTGGGGTCGGGACCACGTCTCGCTCGACACCCCGATCGACGAGGACGGCGACACCTCGCTGGGCGACCTGATGGCTCAGGAGTCGGCGCCGTCGCCGGACATGGACGTCATCGACGTCGAGTCGCGCGAGCGGCTCAACTCGCTGGTCGGCCAGCTCGACGAGCGTTCCGCCGACATCGTCCGCTCCCGCTACGGCCTCACCGACGGCCGTCAGCACAAGCTCGCCGACATCGGTGTCAAGCACGGCATCTCCGCCGAGCGCGTACGCCAGCTCGAGCGCGAGGCTCTGCAGAAGCTGCGCCGCTTCGCCGATCCCGACTTGGCGGCCTGACCACCAACCACCTGGCTCGGCGTCCCTCATCACGAGGGGCGCCGAGTCTTTCTTATGCCGAGGCGTCAGCCCGGTCGGCCGACGGGAGTGACGTCTCGGCGGTCAGTAGCCTCCGGGCGGCGGGGCCATCTCGAGGCGTACCCCGATCAGGCGGATCGGCCGGTCCTTCTCGACGCGGTCAAACAGCGCCACCGCCTCGTCGGCGAGGCGATCACCGTCGAGGGTGGGCTCGGGGAGCTTGTGGCCGCGGGTGACGGTGAAGAACGGCTTGAACCGCACCTTGATCTCCACCCGCGTCACCGGGCGGTCCTCCTTGACCACGTCCTCGAGGCACTCGGCGCACAGCCGGCGGGTCGCGGCGACGATGTCGGGCCACTCCACGAGGTCCTGCTGGAAGGTCTCCTCGTGGCCGTGGCCGCGGGCGACCCACGGCGACGGATCGACCGGGCTGGTGTCGGCGCCGCGACCCAGCCGGCGCAGCCACGGACCCGTCGTGGGACCGATCGCGGCCGCCAGGCCCTCCGCCGAGGCCGCGCCCAGGTCGGCGACCGTCTCGATCCCGAGCCCGGCGAGCCGCTTCGCGGTCTTGGCCCCGATCCCCCACAGTGCGTCGGTCGGGCGGTGGCCCATCTCGGCGTCCCAGGTCTCGTGGGTGATCCGGTAGACGCCGGTCCCCCGCAGCTGACCGTCCGGACCGGGCTCGTGACCGCCGGCTCCGGCCTCGCGTGCGACCGCACCGTCGACCCGCTGCTTGGCGAACCCGGTCGCGAGCTTCGCCTGCAGCTTGTTGTCGCCGACCCCGACGCCGCTGCGCAGCCGGGTGCGTTCGAGCACCAGGTCGCGTACGTCCTGGGCGAAGGCCACCGGGTCGCCGAGATCACCGTGGCCGGGGCCGGGCCCGAGGAACGCCTCGTCCCAGCCGAGGACCTCGACGAGGACGGGTACGCCGCCCCACTCCAGCGACCGCAGCGTGTCCATCACGCCCGCGGAGGCCGCGTCGTAGGCGACGCTGTCGACCGGCAGCAGCACCGCATCGGGACACTTCCGCACCGCCAGCCGCAGCGGCATCCCGGATCCGACCCCGTGTGCCCGCGCCTCGTAGGAGGCCGTCGAGACCACGGCCCGCTCGGTCGGGTCCCCACGCCCACCCACGATCACCGGCTTGCCGGCGAGCTCGGGCCGCCGGAGCACCTCCACCGCCGCGATGAACTGGTCCAGGTCGACGTGCAGCACCACGCTCATGCGTCGATGGTGCCATGAACCAGCCGCCGTGGGGGTCAGCCTTCGGAGCCCGCCTCGGAGAGGGCCGCGGAGGCCTTCTCCGCCTGCTCGCGTACGTCCTCGGGCACCGGCACCCCACCGGCGATGCGCTGCTGCCACAGCTGCATGGCGACCACCTTGGCGGCCGCGTCCTCGACACGGGAGCGGTCGAGGCGCCCCGAACGGAGAGCCTTGACGACGCTGCGGTGGGCGGCCTTGGAGTTGGCGGGCATCAGCAGCAGGTCGGCGCCCGCCTCGAGGGCGGCCACCGAGGGCTTCTTGGTGGTGGTCGTGACCGCGCCCATGCCCAGCGAGTCGGTGACGGCGACGCCGTCGAAGTCGAGGTCGTCGCGGAGCAGGTCGTAGATGGGCGCCGCCATGCTGGCCGGCTTCCCGGGAGCCACCGCCTTCACGTCGACGTGGCTGACCATGACGGCCGGAGCCCCGGCGTCCACGGCGGCGTCGAACGGCACCAGGTCGCGCCGCTTCAGCTTCTTCATCCCGAAGTCGAGTTCCTGGAGCCCGAGGTGGGTGTCGCCGGTGACCGCTCCGTGGCCCGGGAAGTGCTTGGTGGTGGAGACCAGGCCGGCGGCGTTGTAGCCCTGCACGGCCGCCGAGACCGCCGCTGCGGCGATCTTCGGGTCCTCGCTCGGCGAGCGGGATCCGATCGTCGGGTCGGCCGCACCGATGGTCACGTCGGCGACCGGCGCGAACGCCCAGGTGAAGCCCAGGTCCCGCAGCTCGAGCCCGGTCGTCCGCGCGGCCTCGCTCGTCACCGCGACACCCTTGCCGGGCTTCGCCTCGATGGCGTCCCCCGCACGCGCGAACTCGGGGAACTCCGTGGCCACGCCGCGCAGGTGGGAGACCACCCCGCCCTCCTGGTCGACACCGATCACCGCAGGGAACGAGCGACCGTCGGCCGCCACCGCACGGGAGACCGCCGCCGTGGTCTTGCGCACCTGCGCCTCGTCGACGACGTTCTCGCCGGTCACGCTGACCCCGGCCAGATGGAGCTTGCGCACCATCTTCGCGGCCTTGCGCGGATCGGTGCCGTGGTAGCGGCCGACGATCACCTGTCCGGCGAGCTTGTCGTCGTCCCAGCCCGCCACCAGCTCACGGGCCGTCGCCAGCTCTCCGCGCGTCGGGCCCCAGGCCAGCGGCGTGGTGTCCTTCGTCGGGTCGGTCTTCGTGGTGGCCACCACCGGCCTGCCCGGCTCGACCTCCGTCGGCTCCCAGAGGGTCACCGCCGCTGCTCCCGCGCCGGCCGCCAGGACCAGCACGGTCCCCGCGATCGCCGGCCGCATCCAGCGCCACCCGCGACGCTGCTGATCCCCTGATTCGGTGTGCTTGCCCCCAGTCACGCGGCCGAGTATGTCAGCAACCCCCGCCTATGACCGCGTTCCGGCGAGTGAGTCGTAGATCTCCCGCACCCGCTTCTCCAGGTCCTCGAGGCTGCCGGTGTTGTCGATGACGTACGTCGCCGCAGCGAGCCGGTCCTCGCGACTGGCCTGCGCGGAGATGCGAGCGCGGACATCGGCCTCGGCCATCCCGCGCGCGACCGCACGCTCGATCTGCGTCTCCACCGGCACGTCGACCACGATCACCTCGTCGAAGAAGGGTGCGTAATCCACCTCGACCAGCAGCGGGATGTCGTTGACGACGAGCCTTCCCGCCGTCCGCGCCGCCTCCTCGAGCTCCGCGGACCGCGCCCCGACCAGCGGGTGCACGATCGCGTTGAGCCGCTCGCGGGCGCCCTCGTCGGCGAAGACGATCTCGCCCACCTTGGCCCGGTCCAGCTCACCGGACTCGGTCAGCACCGAGGGCCCGAACTCCTCGACCACGGCCGCGAGCCCCGGAGTGCCCGGCTCGACGACCTCACGGGCGATCTTGTCCGAGTCGACGATCACCGCCCCGCACTCGGCCAGCAGCTTCGACACCGTGCTCTTCCCCGAGGCGATCCCGCCGGTGAGTCCTACGCGCATGGCGAGACCCTACTAGGCCGTCGCGGGCTCCCCGCAGGCGAACCGGCGCCGATAGGCCTGCGGGGACAGACCCCGCACCCGGGTGAAGTGGTGGCGCAGCGCCGCCGCGTTCCCGAAGCCGACCTCGCCCGCGATCCACTCCACCGACCGGTCGCTGCGCTCCAGCAGCTCCTCGGCGCGGCGGACCCGCTGGGCGGTGATCCAGGCATAGGGCGTGGCCCCGGTCTCGGCGCGGAACCGCCGGGCGAACGTACGCGGCGACATCAGCACCTGCCGGGCCAGCGAGTCCACGTCGAGCTCCTCGTGGAGATGGGCCGTGATCCAGGACAGCAGGGGCCCCAGCGTCTCCGCGTCGGGCTCGGGGACCGGGTGGGAGATGAACTGCGCCTGTCCCCCGTCGCGCTGGGGCGGGACGACCATCCGGCGGGCCACCGCGGAGGCGACCGCGGCGCCGTACTCCTGGCGCCAGATGTGCAGCGCGGCGTCGAGCACCGAGGCGGTGCCGGCGCTGGTGACGATCTGCCCGGTGTCGACGTAGAGCACCTCGGGCACGACCTTCGACTCCGGGAAGCGGCGCTGCAGCTCGGTGGCGTACTTCCAGTGGGTGGTGCACTCGATGCCGTCGAGGAGGCCGGCCTCCCCCAGCGCGAAGGCGCCCGAGCAGGCGGTCAGGAACCGGGCACCGCGGGCGTGGGCGCGCAGCAGCGCGTCCCTCACGTCCACGGGCAGCGTGCCGCTGGGGCCGCCGAAGGCGGGGATCGCGATCAGGTCGGCGTCCTCCAGCCGCTCCAGGCCGTGGAGGGCCTCGACCCCGAAGCCGAGGTTGGTGCGCACCATCCCCGCGGTCGGCGCGCACACCGCGAAATCGAGGTAGGGCACCCCGTCGTCACGCCGGTCGATGGCGAAGGCCTCGCAGACCGCACCGAACTCGAAGGGGGCGACACCGTCCCAGATCACCGCAGCAACGTTCCTAAGCACCTCAGAAGAGTGCCAGTTGGCAGGAATTCGCGCAACTTAGGCATTTCTGCCAATGTGGCAGGAATACCTGGTAGCGAAGAATTACTGCCATGACCACAGCACTGATCCTCATCCCACTGTTCGCCCTCGCCACCTACGCCACCTTCGCCGTCGTCCACGGCGACCGTCCCAAGGCCGCTCCCCGGTCCCACGCCATCGACCCGGACTTCCAGCCCGCGGCCAGGCTGCCCTAAAAAGCCGAATGCCCGGCCCCTCGAAAGGGGCCGGGCATTCGTGCGTTTTCAGAGCATCAGCTCCGCGCTACGCGGGTGCGTTCACTGACCGCCGGTCAGCTTCTCACGGAGAGCCTGCAGCGCCTCGTCGGAGGCGAGCGAGCCGCCCTCGTCCTCGGAGATGGTCTCGTCGACCGAGCCACCGGAGGAGTAGGAGGTGGCCTCGCCGGCCTCGGCAGCCTTCTCGGCGGCCTCCTGCTGCTGCTTGATGTGGGCCTCCCAGCGGGCGTGGGCCTGAGCGTACTGCTCCTCCCACTTCGCGCGCTGCTCGTCGTAGCCCTCGAGCCACTCGCCCGTCTCCGGGTCGAAGCCCTCGGGGTAGATGTAGTTGCCCTGGTCGTCGTAGGTCGCCGGCATGCCGTAGAGGGTCGGGTCGAACTCCTCGACGTCGGTCGAGGTGACCGTCTCGTTGGCCTGCTTGAGCGAGAGCGAGATCCGGCGACGCTCGAGGTCGATGTCGATGATCTTGACCATGACGTCGTCGTTGACCTGGACGACCTGCTCGGGGATCTCCACGTGGCGCTCGGCCAGCTCGGAGATGTGCACCAGGCCCTCGATGCCCTCCTCGACACGGACGAACGAACCGAACGGCACCAGCTTGGTGACCTTACCCGGGACGATCTGGCCGATCTGGTGGGTGCGGGCGAAGTGCTGCCACGGGTCCTCCTGGGTCGCCTTCAGCGACAGGGAGACACGCTCGCGGTCCATGTCCACGTCGAGAACCTCGACGGTGACCTCGTCACCGACGGTGACGACCTCGGACGGGTGGTCGATGTGCTTCCAGGACAGCTCCGAGACGTGGACGAGACCGTCGACGCCGCCGAGGTCCACGAACGCACCGAAGTTGACGATCGAGGAGACGACACCCTTGCGGATCTGACCCTTCTGGAGCTGGGTCAGGAAGCCGTGGCGAACCTCGGACTGGGTCTGCTCGAGCCAGGCACGGCGCGACAGGACCACGTTGTTGCGGTTCTTGTCGAGCTCGATGATCTTGGCCTCGAGGGTCTGGCCGACGTACGGCTGCAGGTCGCGGACGCGACGCATCTCCACCAGGGAGGCGGGGAGGAAGCCACGCAGGCCGATGTCCAGGATGAGACCACCCTTGACGACCTCGATGACCGCGCCCTCGACGACGCCGTCCTCCTCCTTGACCTGCTCGATCGTGCCCCAGGCGCGCTCGTACTGCGCACGCTTCTTGGACAGGATCAGGCGGCCTTCCTTGTCCTCCTTCTGGAGCACCAGGGCCTCGACCTTGTCGCCGACCTCGACAACCTCGGACGGGTCGACGTCGTGCTTGATCGAGAGCTCGCGCGACGGGATGACACCTTCGGTCTTGTAACCGATGTCGAGCAGGACCTCGTCCCGGTCGACCTTGACGATGACACCGTCCACGATGTCGCCGTCGTTGAAGTACTTGATGGTCTCGTCGATCGCGGCGAGGAAGTCCTCTTCCGACCCGATGTCGTTGATCGCGACCTGAGGCGCGTCGTAGTCAGGAAGAGGAATGTTGAGCGTGCTCGTCATAAGGGAGGTGGTTTCCTTGGGTGGACAGATATCGTCGGGTCACACACATCTGAGGTCTCGGATCGGCAGCCCCTCGCCGGCACCGCACAAACAGGCTTCGTCGCCCGGTGTGAACCGGCTGTCGAGGTAGCAGGCCAAGGTCCACTAGGTCCGGGACCCGGGCAGACTTCAGACGCAGTTTCCAAGCCTACGCTCCACTCACAGGCCCCGTCCAACTGTCGGCGTCACCCTGCGGGGCCTACCCTGTAGAGGTGGACCAAGCCATCAGCCCGGTCGTCCGACCGGAGGCGCCCATCGATCCCTTCGGCGCGATCGAAACCATCGAGACCACCGGCCCGATCGTCAGAGCCGAGCGGCGTACGGTCGGTGAAGCCGAGTCACGCCGCGCCAACGGTCCCGACTGGGACCGCTACGCCGACGAGTACCAGGCGACCCACGGGCCGTTCCTCGGCGAGGCCGGGTTCGTCTGGGGCCCGGAGGGCCTGACCGAGTCCGATCTCGGCATCCTCGGCGACGTCGGCGGCAAGGACGTCCTCGAGCTCGGCTCCGGCGCCTGTCAGTGCTCCCGCTGGGTGAACACCCAGGGCGGGCAGGCGATCGGGCTGGATCTCTCCGGCCGTCAGCTCCAGCACTCCCGGCGCCTCGACGAGCACACCGGCGTCGTGGTGCCCGCGGTGCAGGCCACCGCGACCGACCTGCCCTTCGCCGACGACTCCTTCGACATCGTGTTCTGCTCCTTCGGGGCACTGCAGTTCGTCAGCGACATCGCCCACGCGATCGCCGAGACCGCCCGCGTCCTGCGCCCCGGCGGGCGGTTCGCGTTCTCGATCACCCACCCGACACGGTGGATGTTCCCCGACGACCCCGGCCCCGAGGGCCTCATCGCCGCCCAGTCCTACTGGGACCGCACCCCCTACGTCGAGGTCGACGACGAGACCGGCGAGGTGTCGTACGTCGAGCACCACCGCACCCTCGGAGACTGGGTGTCGTTGCTGGCCGGTGCCGGGTTCCGGATCACCGACCTGGTCGAGCCCGAGTGGCCCGAGGACCACGAGCGGGTCTGGGGCGGCTGGTCACGGACCCGGGGGCTGTTGACACCCGGCACCGCGATCTTCGGCGCCGATCTGGCGCGCAGCTAGCCACGAGGGCAGCCCAGGAAGCCGAGCGCGGGCCCGGAGGCTGTCTGCCTCCGGGCCCGCGAACGTTGATTCCGGCGAGCGGTGCGCCTCAGGCGTCGACCAGCGTGCGGTCGTCCGCAGCGGCGTGAGCGCCACCGTTGGGCTTGCGGCCGCGCAGGACCAGCCAGAGGCCGGCCACCAGAAGGATCAGGCCGACGACGAGGCCGACGACGGGGATCCAGGTGCCGATCAGGTTGAGCTTGGAGATGTTGGCCTTGGCGTCCTTGGCGTTCTTGGCGACGGTCTCGTCGGTGTAGCTCACCTCGATGTCGATCACCGTGGTGTCGCCGGTGACCGCCTTCTGGGACCCGGTCTGGTCGATGTACTGACCCGTGGTCGGCTCGACGTAGATCGTCTGGGCCCCCTCGTAGGTGCCCACCGTGTCGTCCTCGGTGCCCTCGGACTCGCCCTCGTCCAGCGTCACCTCGGTGGCCGGGATCGAGACCTCGAACTGGTAGGTCTTCACGCCCTTCACCTCGACGTCATCGACGTAGGTGGCGACGACGGACTTGCCGAGCGTGTCGTCCCAGTACTCGTAGTCGTGACGCTCGGTGCCGAACGGGAACTTCGCGACGTAGCCGGTCATGCCCTCGGTCGCGAACTCGTCGCCGACGTACTTGGCCTGGTCCTTGACCGGCTCGGCAGTCGTGCGGTCCAGGGCGTAGGCGCTCTTGGAGATGTTCACCGCACGCGGGTCGGTCTTGGGGTCGGGGCAGTCGGGTGCCGGCTTGCCGTCCTGGACGACGACGCAGGCCTGCTCGATCAGCACCACGACGTCATCGGTGGACGCCTTGGGGTCGGCCTTGGTCACGTTGACGTACTTCACCGGTACCGGGTCGTCCGACTTGGCCTGTGCACCGCTGGCCGTGCCTTCGAGCACGGTGCGCGAGTCGACGTTCAGTGGAAACTTGGCGGCGGCGTCCTTGGCCCAGAAGCCGGCCACTGCGGCGGCGACCAGCGCAAACGCGCCGACCAGCACAAAGACGTAACCAATCACTCTTCGCATGTTTCTGCCCCTCCCAAGGCTTCAGTTCCCCCCTCGATCCGCGAACCGTAGCAGCAATACCCCGAGAGGTGTGCAACGGGTCACAAACCACTGTGCGACACTTCATCTTCGTGTCATCCCCCCACCTCGCATCCGCCACCGCCGCGCCCGCCGACGACGGCGTGCTGGCGACCCCGAGGAAGGTCCTCGCCGCCGCGCTCGTCATGATCGTGGCCCAGCTCGCCTTCCGTGCCTGGGCGCTCAACGGGTCGTGGTATCGCTTCGACGACGCCAACTTCATGTCCAAGCTGATGTCGGACGGGCTCTCGGCCGACCTGCTCTTCCACGGCTTCGCCGGCCACCTGATGCCGGGCGCGTTCGCGCTGACGGCCTGGAACTTCTCGCTCGACCCCTATGCGTGGGCCTACCCGGCCGTCGAGCTGCTGATCCTGCAGGCGGTCGCCGACCTCGGCGCCCTGGTGTTCCTCTGCTCCGCGTTCGGGAAGCGGCGCGGGATCCTGCCGCCGCTGGCCGTGTTCCTGTTCTCCTCGATCAGCCTGCCGGCGTTCCTGACCTGGGGCCCGGGGATCACCCAGCTGCCGTTCCTCGCCGCGATCTTCTGGGGGTCGTGGACCCACCTCACCTACCTGCGTACGCGGCGGTTCCGCTGGGCGCTGCTGACGATGCTCATCACCCTCGCGGCGATCGCCTTCGGCGAGAAGGCGATGCTGCTGTTCTGGCCCTACACCGTGCTCGCGCTGGGCTGGTTCGCCACCGGTGACATCCTGACCCGGGTGCGGACCGTCGCGGGCCGCTACCTGCCCGGCGTGCTGCTCTACGGGGTCGTCTCGATCGGCTCCGCGGTCGCCTACCTCACCCTGGGCGCGGGATCGTCCAAGGCGGCGGCAAGCTCCGACGCCAACGGGTTCGCGCTGGTCACCCAGCGGTTCCTGTTCGAGTCGTGGGCGCCGGGCGTGGTCGGCGGCCCGTTGCGCTGGAAGTGGATCGAGGGCAACTCGGCCGGCTGGGCCGAGCCCGGCGCGGTGGTCTCGGTGCTCGCGGTCGGGGTGCTGGCGCTGCTGACCTACGAGCTCGCCCGCACCCGCTCGATCGCGCTGCGCGCCTGGTGGCTGGTCGGCGGCATCGTCGTCATCGACATCGCCCTGATCACGGCCATCCGGGCCGGCGGGGTCGGCGCCGACATCGCGCTCGCCTACCGCTACCTCACCGACACGATCGCGGTCACCGCGATGGCGCTCGCGCTGGCCACGCTGCCGTTGCTCGGGGCGGTGGAGACGCTGGCCCCGACGCGTACGTCTGCCTTCCTCGACGTGCCGAAGCGGGTCGCGGTCGCGACGGCGATCGTGACCGCACTGGGGCTCTTCTCGTCCTACTCCTACGCCGAGGGCTGGCACGACGACGACAACACCCGGCGCTACATCGACACCGTCCGCGCCGACCTGGCCGACGTCGAGGAGCCGCTGCCGATGGCGGACGGGCCGGTGCCGGAGTGGATGGTCTGGGGCGCGTCCTACCCCTACAACCAGGTGAGCCGGGTCCTCCGACCGCTGTCGGACAAGATGGACTTCCCCCGGGCCAGCACCGACAACCTCTACCTGGTCGACGAGGACGGTCACATCCGGCCGGCGGCGGTCGACACCGTACGACGCTCGGTCGGCGCCGTGGACGCCACACCCAGCCTGGACCGGTGCACGCTGCGAGTGCGGCAGACGCCGCTCCAGGTCGGTCTCGACGGCGGCGTCGAAGGTGCCGGCTGGTGGATCCGGATCGCCTACGTGGCCGGGGCGAAGGACGCGGGCCGGATGCGGGTGACCGCCGGCGACCACTCCTACGACGTCGAGATCGAGCCCGGGTTCCGCAGCCTCTACGTGCGCACCGGCGAGGGCCGCTTCGACACCGTCGGGTTCCAGAGCCTCACGCCCGGCTCCAAGCCGTGCCTGGGCGGCATCGAGGTCGGCGAGGTGGTTCCGTTCGGCGACCCGATCTCGGGACCTGGGGGTGAGGACTGATGGACCGCCGGTTCCTCACCCTCGACGCGCTGCGCGCGGTCGGTGCCCTCATGGTGGTGCTGACCCACGTCGGCTTCCACACCGGCCGCTACCCGCAGGGCTGGACCGGGGCGATGCTCGCCCACTTCGACCTCGGCGTCGCGCTCTTCTTCGTGGTCTCCGGGTTCCTGCTGGCCAGGCCGTGGTTCGCGGCCAGCGCCGCCGGAACCCGCCCGCCGGGCACCGGCCGCTACCTGTGGAAGCGCGCGCTGCGGATCCTGCCACTCTACTGGGTCGTGGTAATCGTCTGCCTGGTCTTCGCGCCGGCGAACTCCGACGTCGGTGTCAGCGGGTGGATCGCCAACCTGACCCTGACCCAGATCTACACCCAGGACTCCCACGCCTACGGCCTGGCGCACATGTGGAGCCTGTGCACGGAGGTCGCCTTCTACCTCGCCCTGCCGCTCCTGGTGCGGCTGCTGACGCCACGGCACCGCCTGGACGTACGCCGCGTGCTGATCGGCTGCCTGCTGCTCTCGGTGGGCGGCGTGGTCTTCGCGGCCGGCGCCCGGAGCTGGTTCGACCAGCCGTTCGCGGCCGAGTGGCTGCCGGCGTACCTGCCGTGGTTCCTCGCCGGGACCGCGCTCGCGGCCTGCTCGGTCGACCCGGGCATGCGTGCGCGGCTGGACGCCGCCGCGCGCGACCTGGCCGGCTGGTGGCTGCTGGCGCTGGGGCTCTTCGTGGCCGCCTGCACGCCGATCACCGGCCCGACCGGCCTCGTGGACGCGCCGACGCCGGCCGAGTCGGCCCTCAAGTGCGTGCTCTACGGCGCGGTCGCGGTCTGCGTGATCGTCCCGCTGGTCTTCGGTCCCGAGCTCGAGGGCCCGGTGCGTCGCTGGCTGGCCGGTCCGGTGCCCAGCGCGCTGGGAGAGATCTCCTACGGCATCTTCTCGATCCACATGTTCGTGCTGCTGATGGGGATGGAGCTGCTCGGCTTCGGCACCTTCAACGACCGGTTCTGGACCGTGCTGGGGATGACGCTCGTCGTCACCGTTCCCGTCGCGGCCCTCTCCTACCTCTTCTTCGAGCGCAGGGTGATGCGCCTGCGCGGCTGGCGTCCCTCCGGGCGCCGGCCGTTGCGCCGGACGGTGGTCGTGACCGAGCCCGCCGCCGAGTCCGCCGCCGAGCCCGTCGCCGGGCGCGGTCCCGCCGAGGCCGCGGCGGCGGCCAGCACGACCGCGACCAGCGAGAGCGCCTGAGCCGCCCAGGCGGGCGGGTCCCAGGGCAGGTCCCAGGCGGTCGGGAGGATCTCGACGGCCAGGGCACCGGCGAGCAGCGCCGCTCCTGACCCGGCGGCCAGGAGGCGCACCAGGTCGGGGCGGCGGCCGGTCAGGCGCGGCAGCAGCCAGGCCACGACCGCGGCGAGCGCACCCCACCAGCCGGCGAGCAGCCCGGCCACGAGGACCAGCACACCTGCGTCGTACCAGCGCCACGGGGCGGCCTCGGGGAACAGCTCGAGGCTGGGCGGGGTGCCCCGGCGGCGCCATGAGGTCACCAGCGCGAGCACCAGGACCAGCGCCGCGCCGCCCGCACCGGCGAGCAGCCCGGCACGGTAGGTGCCCTCGGGCGCGAAGCCGAAATGTACCTCTCCCCCGGCGCCGGCGGGCACGATCCAGCCCTGCTGCCAGCCGTCGACCCGCTGGGCGCGCAGCGCCTTGCCGTCGAGGGTCGCGGTGGCCCCGGGGTTGATGTTCTGCGGGAGCACGAGGACCCGGTCGTAGGTCTCGGCAGAGACGCTCGCCGAGACCGCGGCGTCACGATCGTTCCGCTCCACCTCGACCGCCTCCGGCGGCTCCGCGGCGGCGATGACGTCGGAGCTGAGCTCGAGGCTGTCGACCCGGAGCGCGCCGACAGGATCGGCGAGGAGGGTGTTCTCCCCCGCGGCCAGCGTGAGCGGCGAGGTGCCGCAGACCTTCAGCGGCACCTCGCCGCCGCGCAGCAGGTCGGCGAGCGACCCGTTGACCGACGTACGCAGCAACCGGTCGCCCACCTGGATGCGTGGCCCGGCGGCACAGCCTGCCCGGAGCCGGCCGTCGCCGAGCGCACGGCCGTTGACCTGCAGCTCGGAGACACCGACCGGAAGCTCCTTGGCGTCGGCCCTGCTCGAGGGCTGGTCGTAGGCGGCGTCGGTCTCGGTGATGCGGATCCGGAGCCGGTCGGTGCGCCAGCCCGCGGGGACGGCGACCTTGCCGTCGTCGCCGACGTGGCGGGTGACCGTGCGCTTCTTGGGGCGGCGCAGGTCGGTGATCTCGACCTCGGTGGGGATGCTGACCGCCGCGGCCTCGTTCACCAGGAGCCGCAGCGACTTGATCCGCTGTCGTTCGGGCAGCACGAGCGTGACGGCGGCAGGACCGGTCGACGGGGCCCGCCACGAGGTCCCTTGGTCGCCGTCGATCATCGCGAGCGCCGACTGGGCGATGTCTCCGCTGCTCGGCGCGGTGATGTCGACGCCGGCGAGGTCGGCGGCCGCGGCGGCGTAGGCGTGGTCACGGCGCAGCGACACCGTCCCGGTGACACCGAACGACTCCTCGCGGGTGAGCGTGACGAGCCGGTCCAGGTGGTCGCCGTCGTCACCGCCGGCGGCCAGGAACGGCTCGCAGTAGAGCACCCCGCCCTGGTTGATGCAGCCGCTGCGGTCGGTGTCGCGACCGAGCCGGATCTTGCGGATCGTGGCGTCGCCGGGCGGCTTCGGGAGCGCGACCAGGCGCTGGGCGTCGACGCCGTCGATGTCGAGCTCGCTGATCCCCCAGGGACCGTAGCCGGTGGCGCCGCGGGCGGTGATGGTGAGGTTGCGGGCGCTGAACCCGGTGAGGTCGTACGTCGCCTCCTCCCCCGGCAGCGGGGCGTAGACCTTCCGCATCTGGGCGCCGGCTACGAGCTCGAGCCGCTCGACCCCGATCACGTTCTTCGGCAGGGTGATGGTGACCTTGCCCAGGTCGACCTCGTCCTCGAAGCGCACCCGGAGCCAGGCGCCCTCGGGGCTGTGCCCCCATCCGCCCTCGGTGCGCCACGCGGTCCCGGGGTCGCCGTCCAGGGCGGCCGAAGGTGCCGCTCCGCGGTCGACCGGGACCTCCTCCGGGGTCGCCGCGGAGCTGGAGGCCTCCACGGCCTCGACCCCGCGCCAGACCACGGTGCTCTGCCACCGCTCCTGGTCCTCCAGGTAGCGGTGGAAGCTCTCGGGCTTGTCGGAGTCGACGCCCTCCTCGGTGGTGCGGGTCGAGGAGGAGTTGGCCCGGACGCCGGAGAAGAGCGTCGTACGCCGCCGCTGCCCGTCGGTCAGGATGACGTCGGCGGGCTCCTCGGCGTCCTCATCGGCCCGGGTGTCGTCGGGGGTGAGCACCGCCTGGGCGCCGCTCGCCGGCTCGCCGGGGTCGCCCATCACGGTCGTGCGGGCAGGGATCAGGGTCGCGCCGGAGGCCGCGTCGTCGACCTCGTAGATCTCGATCGGGGGGTACTCCCCGGCCAGTCCCCCGTCGACCAGCACGCGGGTGCCCTGCTCGCGGTGGAAGGTGGTGTTGCCGAACTCGGTGCCGAAGCTCGCCTCGCGGCTCAGGCCCGGTGACTGGTCGAGGGTGGCGTGCACCAGGGAGGGCGGCGGCGCACCGGTGGTGCCCCAGTGCAGGTCGTTGCGCACCAGCAGCCGGGTGACGCCGGCCTTGGCCAGCATCGGCGCGAGATCCGCGCTGGGGGTGCCGCGCTCGAGCTCCTCGGTGACCCGGTCGAGCCAGACCACGTTGCCGGGCTCAGCCAGCGGCACCACGCCGCGTACGGCCCAGCGGGAGTCGGCGTAGGGCTGCAGGACCTCGTCGTGGGTGCTGCCCCACAGGTAGTCGCCGAACCTGGCGGCAGGGACCACGAGGGTGACCCCGCCGTCGTCGTTCTCGGAGAGGTAGTCGGCGGCGTCGGTCCAGAAGCCGGGGACGTTCTCGATCGATCCCGGTGGCGGCACCTGGCCGCGCACCCACGGCACCGCCAGGCCGGCCAGCGAGGCGACGACGGCGATGACGAACACCCTCCGCAGCCACTGCGCGGCCCTCGCGCTCGTCGCGTTCGTGCTCGCCGTCGAGGCTCGGGCGAGCTCGACGCGGTGGAGGATGGTCTCGACGGTCAGCACGACACCGGCGGCGAGACCGAGGCGGAGCACCGCGTCGTATTTGTGGCTGTTGCGCACCGCGGCCAGGGCGCCGTCGACGAGGTCCTGACGGGCCTCCGCTCCCCAGCCGGCCAGCGCGCCGGTGTAGCCGATCCCGACGAGGACGACGCCGGCCAGGACGCAGCCGATCAGGAACCGGCTCTCCGGATGCCGGCGGCCACGGCCCACGCCGGCGAGCCCCGCCAGCCCGATCGCGACGACGGCAGCAGCGTCCAGGATCAGGTAGGGGGTGGCGTGCAGGCTCTCCCCGGCCGGGTAGTAGAGCGGGTCGGCGTAGGCGACCCAGTCGGAGGTGCCGAGCAGCGTCGGCAGCAGGCCGGTGGTCGAGGCGGTCACCGCCGCGGTCTCGATGTAGTCGAGGAACGGCGGGATGTAGCGGCCCTGGAGCACCAGCGGGATCGTCCACCACAGGGTGGCGAGGATGGTGAACACGCCCCACAGGGCGAGCGCGGCGAACCGCCGCAGGCCGGTGCGGGTGAGCAGGAAGATCACGCCCGGGACCAGCACCGCCGAGACCGCGGTCGCGTTGACGCCGCCCGCGCAGGCGACCGCGAGGGCGGCCACCGCGCACCAGCGCACGAGGTCCTTCGTGGTGGTGGTGCCGCTGGCCCGGATGACGGCGAGCAGCACCCACGGCGCGACCGCGGTCGGCCACAGCTCGACCGAGTTGGCGCCGAGGATGGTCATCACACGCGGGGTCAGGACGTACGCCGCCGCCCCGGCCACCTGCGCCCACGGCCGCCCCAGCCGCAGCTCGCTCGCCACGGCCAGGACGCCGAGGAAGGCCAGGTTGAGCAGCAGCGCCCACCACAGCCGCTGGATGACCCATTCCGGCAGCTGTGCCAGCTGACCGAGCCCGTAGAAGGGACCCATCGGCCACAGGTAGCCGATCGCCTGGTTCTGCACCTGGCCGAAGGCGCCCTGGGCGTCCCACATGGTCATCGCCCGGCCCAGGAAGGCCCACGGGTCGGCGCTCAGGTCGAACTTGGTGTCCGCGACGATCCGGCCCGGCGCCTGGGTGAAGGTGATCGCGGTCAGGATCGCGACGTACGCGGTGATCCTGAGCCTGGAGGTGGCCGACGCGGAGCCCGAGGCAGCGGGGATGGCGCTGGACGGATCCGGGGTCACGTCTTGCGCAGCACGAGCAGGAGGTTCCACGAGAGCACCTCCCTCACCACCGGAACCCGCATCAGCCACGCCGCCCACGCAGGGTGGTAGCGCGGAACCGCAGCCAGGATCTCGGCGTTGCCCGCCCTGCGCTGGGCACGCGCCCAGCGCAGCCCGGTGGAGGCGGTCGCGGCGTACATCGACTCGCCGAACCTGTTCTTGGGCTCGTGGCCGTGCTTGCGGCGGTAGCGGCGGCGCGCGAACCGGCCGCCGAGCAGGTGCCACGGGCTGGTCTCGTGGCCGCCCCAGGGACCCCACCACAGCGTGTAGGAGCAGAAGACGACGCCGCCGGGCTTGGTGACCCGGAGCATCTCGTCGAGCATCGCGGTCGGCGTCGGGACGTGCTCGAGCACGTTGGAGGAGTAGCAGGCGTCGACCGATCCGGTGCGGACCGGCAGCCGCATCCCGTCGCCGAGCATGCTGCCCTCGGCGACGATCCCGGCGCCCTTCATCTCACCGGCGTCGGCGTCGAGCGCCAGGTAGGTCGCGCCGGCCTCCATGAAGGCGTCGCGGAAGTAGCCCGGCCCGCCGCCGACGTCGAGCAGCACGGTGCCCTCGAGGGTCTCTCCGTCGGTGTAGTGGGCCAGCTGGCCGACCGAGTCGGCCGCCAGCGCGGTGTAGAAGCGCGCCGGATCGGTCTGCTCCACCCGGAAGTCGCTGAACAGACGTACGGAGCGCCCCAGCGTCGCGCGCCAGCGTCGGCCTGCGGGGGCGTTGCGCTGGGAGTCGAGGAGGTTCGCCACGGCGGGAACCCTAACCGATTACCCCGGTGGGTGTGCATTTGGTCACGAAATGTCCTACTCTCCAGTAACTGCGTGACCCCTGGGGAGGGAGCACTCAGCAGCGGGGAACTGCGAGATCCAGGGGAGCACTGTATTTTGCGCGCCAACGAGGGAGCGCAGCTGAACGGCGGCCATGTCGCCGTGTTCAGCTGGCGCGATTCTGACAATCCTGAAGCCGGTGGGGCCGAGCACTACCTCCACCAGATCACCGCCGGCCTGGTCGATGCCGGGGCGCGGGTGACCGTCTTCACCGCGGCCTACCCGGGCGCGCTCGCTCGTGAGTCGCGTGACGGTATTCGCTACGTGCGCCGCGGCGGCAAGCTCAGCATCTACCTGTGGGGCGTGCTGCTGCTGGCGCTGGGCCGGCTGGGCCCGATCGGTCGCGTCGATGCGGTGATCGACGTGCAGAACGGGCTCCCGTTCTTCACGCCGCTCGGCACGCGGGCACCGGTCACCGTGCTCGTCCACCATGTCCACCGCGAGCAGTGGCCGGTGGTCTACCCCGGGCTGTCCGGGCGGATCGGCTGGTGGGTCGAGTCGTGGCTGGCGCCGCGGCTCTACCGCCGCAAGCAGTACGTCGCGGTCTCCCGCGCCACCCGCGCCGAGCTGGCCACCCTGGGCGTCGACCCCGCCCGGGTCGCGGTCGTGCACAACGGCGCCGCCCCGGCGCTGAGCGACAACCCGGCCAAGACCGAGCACCCCTCAATCTGCGTCGTCGGGCGGCTCGTGCCGCACAAGCGGGTCGAGCTCGCGGTCGACGCGGCGGTGGCGCTGCGGGCGTCCTACCCGGACCTGAGGCTGAGCATCGTCGGCGGTGGCTGGTGGGCCGACGAGCTGGCTGCGTACGTCTCCCGGGTGGGGGCGGGCGACTTCGTCGAGCTGCTGGGCCATGTCGACGAGGAGACCAAGGAGGCGGTCTACGAGCGGTCCTGGCTGATGGCGCTCCCGTCGCTGAAGGAGGGCTGGGGCCTGGTCGTCACCGAGGCCGCCCAGCACGGCACCCCGACGGTCGCCTTCCGGGACGCGGGCGGGACGACCGAGTCGATCGACGACGGCGAGTCCGGGGTGCTGGTCGACGACCAGGCCGGGTTCGTGGCCGCGCTCGACCACCTGCTCGGCGACGAGATCCGCCGCAAGGAGCTGGCCGAGGGTGCCCGCTGGCACGCCCGCAAGCACACCTGGGAGCAGAGCCAGCTCAACTTCAACGCCGTGCTCGCCGCCGCGCTGCAGGGGCACGTGGTCGGCGCGGACTGACGTCGTCGGTCATCGAGACGATCGAGACGGAGAAGGGGCCCGGCGGATCACCGCCGGGCCCCTTGTCGGATGTGCCGGGCTCAGTTGTTGGTGGTGCCGTACTGAACCGTCGACTGAGAGACGCTCGGAGGATTCTCGACGGTGTCGTTCGTGGTGCTGGTGACGACTCCGACGATGGTCGCTGCGGCGACTCCGCCGCCAACAAGAATGCTGGCGACGATGGCAATGATGTTGCCCATGGATATGTGACCTCCCTCTCCTAGCCGCGAACCTTAGCAGCCGGCCGGCGAAGCGTACTGATCAGTAGCAGAACTGTTGATGTTGCGGCGGCGAGCCAGGCCAGGCCGTACGCCGCCCACGCTCCGGCCATGGCCGGAGCGACCGTCGTCTCGGGCATCCGGTGCTCGCGCTCGGGCAGCCGCTGGACGAGGATGCCGCCGCCCTCGTAGACCACCTCGCCGGCGATCTGCGGCGCATCGCCCGCGGAGCGGTCGGTGATGACGTACCCGATCCCGAGCTGTCGCAGGCTGGTGACCTGTCCCGCGACGTCGGTCCCGGCCAGCGCGTCTGCGACCTCTTCCGCCCGCCGGTCCTCCCCGCGGATCAGGTGGCTGCCGATGAGCAGGTCGCCGTTCACGACGCTTGTCCGGGTCAGCATCCTGGGCAGCGGGTCGAGCACGGGCCGGCCGTCGTTCCACGACGGCGCGCGATAGGCGGACCAGGGCAGGACGAGTACGTCGCCCGGTGCGGTCTCCTCGGCGAGCGCCGCGCGCGCCTGGCGCCAGGCCTGTGGGTAGTCGGCGGTGCCGATGCCGCCGGCCAGCCCCCAGGCAGCGTCGGGGAGGACGGTGACCGGGACGAGCACGACGACCACGGCCGCCGCCCATCGCGGAGCCGATCCTCGAAGCCTCTCCCCCAGCGCGTCGACACCGGCGGCCACCGTCAGGATCAGCAGCGGCAGGCACAGCGGGAGCAGGCGGCTGCTGTCGCGGAGCAGGGCGAGACCGGGGACCTGCTGGGAGAGAGTGTCGAGCGCCTGCGGCGCCGCCCAGCCGGCGACGGCGACCGCCAGACCGACGGCCCACAGCGCCAGGATTGTGACTCGCTGGCGCTCGGATCTCCACCACCGTCGGGCCCCGGTCGCGACCAGGGCACCGAGAAGCACCAGCGCCACCCAGGCGAGCCAGCCCTCCCGGCTCGCCGGTACGACCGAGGTGTTCCAGATCCCGCCGAGCGAGAGCGCGGCCAGCGGGGCGGGCAGGGCGTCGCCGCGCAGAGCGAAGACGTCGAACCCAGTGGCCGAGGCGGCCTGGGAGGTGTGGGTCAGGCTGGCGACGAGCCAGGGGGCGTTCACCGCCGCCACCACGGCCAGCAGCAGGGCCGGGCGCCGGCCGCGGCGCAGACCGGTGGCGAGCAGGACCGCGGCCGAGACGATGCCGGCGCTCGCGCTCAGGCTTCCGGCGAGGAGGACGGGCAGCATCCACGTCACACCGGGGTTCCCCGCGGCCCACCTGCGGCCGGCGAGGACGAGCCAGGGCACCGCGGCATAGGCCAGCAGCATCGGCCAGTGACCCATCCACAGCCGCTCGGCGACGTACGGACTCCACACGGTCAGGCTCACCACCGCCAGCCGCGCGGGAAGCGAGCGCTCGCGCACCAGCTCGGCGGCACCGGCCCCGACCAGCACCAGCGCTCCCAGCAGGACGATCTTCTGCAGCACGAGGCCCGGCACGATCTCGTCCAGCACCCCGACCACCGCGTCCGACGGCACCGCCCGCGGCAGCCCCGACCCGAGCCCGAGCACGTCCTTGGTCAGCACGAGATCGGGCACCCACACCATGTCGTAGCTGAGCACGAACCCGGCGCCCAGCGCCGGCCCCAGCATCAGCACCCCGAGCGCGACCGCCCACACCGTAGGCACCAGCCGATCGCTCACGCCGGCCACCCTACCCAGCCGCCCCCCTGCCGAGCCGTCACGTACGTCGACCGAGACGTCACATCCGTCGACCGAGACGTCACATCCGTCGACCGAGATGTCAGTTGTGGCGAACGAGTTCCGATCCTGGGCGGATGCCGGTGCCGGCATGTGACCTGCCGCGGCCTAGGCTTTCCAGGTGCCCACGATGACCGACAGCCCGACCAGCGCCCGTCGGCGTACGCTGTCCGCGCTCATCCACAGCAGCGGCTTCCTCGCCGTCTGCATCATGGTCACCAACGTCGCGACCTACGGCTTCCAGATCATCGCCGCCCGGATCCTCGGCCCCGGACAGTACGGCGGCGTCGCCTCGATGATGTCGCTGCTCCTCGTGGTCGGTGTGGTCCAGCTCGGCATGCAGGCGACGGCCTCACGCCGGGTGACCGACACGCCCGGCGAGGAGCGTGCCATCGAGCGGACCGTGCTGCGGGCGACCTACCGGGCGGCCATCGTCGTCGGCGTGGTCATGCTCGCCGCCTCGCCGCTGGTCTGGCGCGGGCTGCGGCTGGATTCCATCTATCCCGCGCTGCTGGTCGCGGTGTGTGCCGTGCCGCTCACGATCATGGGCGGCCAGGCCGGGGTGCTGCAGGGCGAGCGCCGCTGGCTCGGCCTGGCGATGGTGTATCTGGCCCTCGGCATCCCCCGGGTCCTGGTCGCCACCGCCGCGATGTGGGTCCGCCCCACCGAGGGCGCCGCGATGGCCGGGGTCGCGCTGGCCCAGTTCGCGCCGGCGGTCGTCGGATGGTGGGTGCTGCGGCGGCGTACGTCCTCCGCGGAGGAGCCGGGGCCCATCAAGCCCGTCGTGGTCGAGATGCTCCACGGCTCGTTCGCGCTGCTGGCCTTCTTCGCGCTCTCCAACGTCGACATCCTGATCGCCCGCAACGTGCTCTCGGACCATGTCTCCGGCCTGTACGCAGGTGGCCTGATCCTCACCAAGGCGGTGCTGTTCCTGCCGCAGTTCGTGGTGATCATCGCCTTCCCGTCGATGTCGGCCGAGGCCAGCCGCCGCTCCGCCCTGCTCAAGTCGCTGGCCCTCGTCGCCGGGCTCGGCGTGTGCGCGATCGCCGGCTCCTGGCTGCTGTCCTGGCTCGCGATGATCTTCATCGGTGGCCCCGACTACGCCGAGATCGAGGGCCTGCTCTGGGTCTTCGCGATCCTCGGCACGGTGCTGTCCGTGCTACAGCTGCTCGTCTACTCGGTCCTGGCCCGGCGCAGCCGGCTCTCGGCGTACCTTCTCTGGATCGCCGTCGCCGCCGTCATCGCCCTCGGTGCGATCCAGACCAGCGCCGACGGTCTCGTCTGGGCGGTCCTCAGCGTCGACGCCACCCTCGTCGCCGTCCTTCTCTCCGTCACCTTCTGGCGCCTCGCCCAGCCCTCTCACCGCAGCTGACCCCACCCGCCGAGGCGTCACCTACGTCAGCCGAGGCGTCAGCCGCGTCGGCCGAGACGGCGGTGCGTACGACGCGCGTGACCACTCGGCCGTCGCGAGTGACTTCTCGGCCGACGCCGGTGACGTTTCGGCCGACGCGGGTGACTTCTCGGCTAGTGGGCGGCTTCGTGCCAGGAGCGGCCGGTGCCGACGGAGACGTCGAGGGGGACGTTGAGGTCGGCGGCGGAGCCCATCTGCTCGCGTACGAGGGCCTCGAGCGCCTCCCGCTCCCCCGGGGCGACCTCGAAGACGAGCTCGTCGTGGACCTGGAGGAGCATCCGGGAGGAGAGGCCGGCCTCGTCGATGGCGGCCTGGACCCGCAGCATGGCGACCTTGATCAGGTCGGCGGCGGAACCCTGGATCGGGGCGTTGAGGGCCATCCGCTCGGCGGTCTCGCGTCGCTGACGGTTGTCCGAGAGCAGGTCGGGCAGGTAGCGGCGTCGGCCCATGATGGTCTCGGTGTAACCCGTGCGCCGGGCCTCCTCGACCAGGCTGCGCAGGTAGTCGCGGATGCCGCCGAAGGTCTCGAAGTACTCCTCCATCAGCCCCCTTGCCTCCGAAGGCTCGATGCCGAGCTGCTGGGAGAGCCCGAAGGCGGACAGGCCGTAGGCGAGGCCGTAGTTCATCGCCTTGATCTTGGCCCGCTGCTCGACCGAGACCGCGTCGGGGTCGACGCCGAAGACCCGCGCGGCGGTGATCGAGTGGAAGTCGCGCCCGGAGCGGAACGCCTCGATGAGCAGCTCGTCCTCGGACAGGTGAGCCATGATCCGCATCTCGATCTGCGAGTAGTCGGCCGTCATCAGGGACTCGAAGCCCTTGCCCACGACGAAGCCTTTGCGGATCCCGCGGCCCTCCTCGGTGCGTACGGGGATGTTCTGCAGGTTGGGCTCGGTCGAGGAGAGCCGCCCGGTCGCCGCGATCGTCTGGTTGAAGGTGGTGTGGATCCGGCCATCGTCCTGCACGGTCTTCAGCAGGCCCTCGATGGTGACCCGCAGCCGGGTGACGTCGCGGTGGCGCAGCAGGGCGAGCAGGAACGGGTGCTCGGTCTTCACGTAGAGCTGCTGGAGCGCGTCGGCGTCGGTGGTCCAGCCGGTCTTCGTACGCTTCGTCTTCGGCATGTCGAGCTCGTCGAAGAGCACCACCTGCAGCTGCTTGGGCGAGCCGAGGTTGATCTCCTTGCCGATCACGCCGTAGGCCTCGTCCGCCGCCTGCTTCATCTGGCCGGCGAAGTGTCGCTCCAAGGCGTCGAGATGCTCGGTGTCGACCGCGATGCCGGTCTTCTCCATCCGCGCCAGCAGGTGCAGCAGCGGGAGCTCCACCTCGGAGAGCAGCCGGTGTCCACCGGCGGCCTCGACGGCCGAGTCGAGCTCGGCGGCCAGGTCGAGCACGGCCCGGGCGTAGAGCATCGTGGTCGTGGCGACGCCGTCGCCACCGACCTCGTCGTCGCCGAAGAGCGACTCCTGGCCGCCGTCGTCCTCCTGCTTGAGCTCACGCTTGAGGTAGCGCAGGGTCAGGTCGGCGAGGTCGTAGGAGCGCTGGTCGGGCGCCACGATGTAGGCGGAGAGCGCCGTGTCGGTCACCAGCCCGCGCAGCGTCCAGCCGTGGGCGTCGATCGCCAGCTCGGGCCCCTTGGCGTCGTGCATGATCTTGGGCTTCGAGGCATCCGCGAGCCAGCCTGCCAACGCCGCCTCGTCCTCGGGGGTGAGCCCCTCCACCCCGACGTACGCAGCCCGCTCCTGGGTCGCGAAGCCGAACCCGTCCACGCGGCCGGTGCCGGAACCCCAGGCTCCGCGCACGTGCACCCCGACCGGCGTGGTGCCGAGCTCCTCCAGGAATGCCGACACGGCCCCCGGCGCCAGCGTCTCGCCCGCGAGCGCGAAGCCGCTGTCGTCGACGGGGACGTCGTCCTCCGGTGCGAGCACGTCGGTGAGCCGGGTGCGGATCTCACCACGGAACTCGAGCTCGTCGAGGAGCTCCAGCGTGGCCGCGCGGTCCCACTCGACCCGCCCGAGGTCGGCCGGGCCGACCTCCAGGGAGAGGTCTCGCACCAGGGCGTTGAGCCGCCGGTTGCGCATCACGTCACCGAGGTGGGCGCGCAGGTTGTCACCGGCCTTGCCCTTGATCTGGTCGGCGTGGGTGATCACGTTGTCGAGGCCGTCGTAGGTGTTGATCCACTTCGCGGCCGTCTTCGGCCCGACCCCCGGGATGCCGGGCAGGTTGTCGGAGTCCTCCCCGACCAGCGCGGCCAGCTCGGGATAACGGTGCGGCGGCACCCCGTACTTCGCCTCGACGGCCGCCGGAGTCATCCGGGCCAGGTCGGAGACGCCA
Organism: Nocardioides luteus; assembly: GCF_000960475.2. Classification (GTDB taxonomy): domain Bacteria; phylum Actinomycetota; class Actinomycetes; order Propionibacteriales; family Nocardioidaceae; genus Nocardioides; species Nocardioides luteus_A. The sequence goes on from NZ_JZDQ02000039.1 coordinate 53,737, forward strand.
CGCATCGGATAGAGCACGGTCGAGGACTCCGTGACCAGCTGCAGCGAGTCGCGGTCGCCGGTCAGGATCAGCACCTCCATCCCCGCCTCGAGGCCCTGGGTCACCAGGGTCGCGATGATGTCGTCGGCCTCGTAGCCCTCGAGGGACAGATGGCGGATGTGCAGCACGTCGAGCAGCCGCTGGATCAGCGGCAGCTGGGACTTGAACTCGTCGGGCGTCTTGTTGCGCTTGGCCTTGTATTCGGAGTATTCCTCCAGCCGGAACGTCTGCCGCGACAGGTCGAAGGCGACCGCGACGTGGGTCGGGGTCTCGTCGCGCAGCACGTTGACCAGCATCGAGGTGAAGCCGTAGACGGCATTGGTGTTCTGCCCCGTGACGGTCGAGAAGTTCTCCACCGGCAGGGCGAAGAAGGCCCGGTAGGCCAGCGAGTGCCCATCGAGAAGGAGCAGTCGGTCACGCGTCACATCAGCCACGGGTCGACTCTATCCACGACCACCGACAACAGGTTCAACCGGCGCGTGCGACCATGCATTTATGACCGATGCATCTACCGCCGACCAGACAGCAGGCGAGGTCTTCTTCGCCTCACTCCCCCACGGCATGGGAGGCCTCAACGACAAGATGGGCGTCAAGATCCTGGAGATCTCGGCCGAGAAGGTCGTCGGCACCATGCCGGTGGAGGGCAACACGCAGCCCTACGGCCTGCTCCACGGCGGCGCGTCCGTCGCGCTCGCCGAGACGCTCGGCTCGACCGGGTCCGGGATGCACGCCGCGACCATGGGCAAGCTCGCGGTCGGCGTCGACATCAACGCCACCCACCACCGTTCGGCGACCTCCGGCATCGTCACCGGCACCGCGACCGCGATCCACCTGGGCCGCACCTCGGCGGCCTACGAGGTCGTGATCACCGACGAGCGAGGCAAGCGGGTCTGCACCTCGCGGATCACCTGCTCGCTGATCGACCCGGAGCGGGTCTCGAAGTAGGGATGTACGGCACAAGGGCCCCGGAGCGTCGCTCCGGGGCCCTTGTCGCTGTGGATCAGACTTCCCCAGCGATGTACTTGACGGGGGCGTAGGTCGCCTTGTCGTTGTACTGGTAGATACCGATGGACGCGGCCGTCGGGCTACCGGTCTCGCCGAGCTCGATCGGACCGGACTTGCCGTCGTAGTCGATGTCCTTGCCGTCCTCGATGAGCTTCACGCAGTCGGCGTAGGTGGTGCACTTCTCACCACCGGTGGTGATGTCGACGATCTCCTTGGCGATGGCCTCACCGTTGTCGTTGTCGGCCTGGACGGCCGCCAGCGCGGAGACGATGGTGGCGTCGTAGGACTCACCCGCGTAGGAGTAGTCGGCCAGCTTCGGGTTGACCTTCAGCAGCTGCTGCTTGAAGTCACCGGCGGTCTCGGCGCCCGGGAGCGTGCCCTTGACACCCTTGAGCTCACCCTTGGTGAAGTCCTTGGAGTAGTCGGACAGGTTGCCGTCGACGAAGTAGGTCGGCAGCTTCGAGGGACCGACACCCGCGGCGATGAGCTGCGGGATGAGCTTCTTGGTCTCCTCGAACGCGATCACGACGACCGCGTCCGCACCGGAGCCGGCGACCTCGTTGATCTGGGCGTCGAACGAGGTGGCGTCCTCGGAGTAGAACGCCGTGGTGGCGACCTTGGAGCCGGCACCCTCGAGGTTGGCCTTGACCTCCTCGGCCAGCGTCTCGCCGTACGCGTCCTGGCGGGCCAGGATCGCGACGTTGGTGCGCTTGTCCTCGAGCAGCAGGTTGGCCATGACGGCGCCCTGCAAGATGTCGGACGGAGCCGTGCGGAAGTAGAGGTCCGGCTTGGCGAAGTCGCCCTCGTCGAACTCGGTCGAGGTGTTCGCCGGGGAGAACATCACGGTGCCGGACGACATGATCTTGTCGATCACGGTCATCGACACGCCCGAGGAGGCGGTGCCGATGATGACGTCGGACTTGGCGTCGATGAGCTTGTCGGCCTCGGTCGGGGCGATCGCGGAGGTGGTGTCACCGGAGTCCGCGACGACGGACTTGACGTCCTTGCCGAGCACGCCGCCGGCAGCGTTGATGTCCTGGATCGCCAGGTCCGAACCGGCGAACTCGGGCGGGCCGAGGAACGCGAGGCTGCCGGTCTGCGGGAGGAGCTGCCCGATGGTGAGAGTGCCGTCGCCCTTGGCGGCAGGCTTCTTCTCCGGCTCCTCGGAAGCGGTCTCGCCGCCACAGGCGGCGAGGGTGAAGCTGAGCGCCAAGGCGCCGACGCCTGCGGTCAGCTTCATCCAGGTAGAGGATGATGAGTTCACTGCTTTAGTCCCTCTTTCGTATGGGCTGGCCCGGCTCACGTCGGACCTTGCGGAGTCACATTAGAGACGCTCGGAGGGCGAATCACCCGAGGGACCTGTCTTTTCACCAATCCGTTACATCTCCCCCGTGGCATCATTGCCTCGGTTGCCGCCATGATCGGCTCCGTATCATCGGGGCCGAGGTGACCCATGATCACTCGGGGAACCCGATTCCCGCCAGGAACAGGCTCGATCGTGGAGGAATTGTGATGATCTGTACGCACGGCACCCATGGAGGTCGGGTTCGATGACCAGGGTGCCGGTGACGATGCGAGAGGCTCGAGCCGATGACGCGCTCTTCCTTCTCGGCATCTGGCAGGACTCGCTGCGGATGGCGGACGCCCAGGATCAGCTGAGCGACCTCGAGACGATCATCCGTGACGCCGACGCCTCCCCGGACCAGCGCCTGCTGGTCGCCGAGTGCGGCAGCGAGCCCGTCGGGGCGGTCTACCTGCGTGCGACGACCTTCGGCCCGCTCAACCTGGAGCCGACGGTGCAGATCTTCGCGCCCCACGTCGTGCCCAGCTTCCGCCGCCGTGGCGTGGGACGGATGCTGATGGAGTCGGCCGTCTCCTTCGCCGAGGAGCGCGGGATCAGGACGGTCGCGGCCGCGGCCGCCGCCGGTGGCCGCGACGGCAACCGGTTCCTCGCCCGGATCGGCCTCGGCGCCCAGGCGGTCATGCGCGTGGCCCCGACCGCTGTCGTACGCTCCCGGCTCAACGTCCTCGGCCGGGCCCTGCCCCACCACTCCCGCCTGCCGCGGAACCCGAAGCAGTCCAGCGCCGTCGGCGAGCTGCTCGCCGCCCGGCGCTCCCAGCGACGCTCGCACACCGTCGCCTGAGCCCAGCGCGCAACGACCAGGGG
>NZ_JZDQ02000040.1 GCF_000960475.2 Nocardioides luteus
TGGCGACGGGCCGCCGAGTGGCGGCCCGCCATGTCCGCCGCCACCCGGGACGCCGAGTTCGCTCGGTGGCGGCGGGCGGTCGACCTGGCGATCGGCTGGGGTGCCTAGGACTCGGCGAGGGACTTGAGGGCGCGGAGCCTGGTGTCCCAGGCGTTGCCGATGCGGTCGAGCTCGTGGGCGAGGGCGTTGAGGCGGGAGCCGAGGGCGGCGTAGACGATCTCGCGGCCGCGGCGCTCGGCGGTGACGAGGCCGGCGTCGGAGAGTACGTCGAGGTGCTTGACGATCGCCTGGCGGCTGACCGGGAGCACCCGGGCCAGGGCGGAGGCGGACATGGTCTCCTGCCCCAGCCGGGTGAGGATGTCCCAGCGGGTCTGGTCGCCCAGGGCCGCGCACATCTCGGGGAGGGTGGGGGTCGTGGTCACGCGAGGGCCTCGGCGTACGTCTTGGCGACCTCGAGCTCCATCGCCCAGCCGTTGTCGTTGCCCTCGCGCTCCTTGAGCCAGACCGCGGGGTCTTCGGACAGGGTGGAGAAGCCGCTCTCCAGGACCTCCAGGGTCACGCCGCCGGCCGGGTTGTCCTTGATCCAGAACTCCACCAAGGTGCCCTCGGTGACGTCGCGGAACGGGGTGCCGAGCCAGCGGAACGCGGCGTAGCGCGGCTCGTCGAGCTGGACCGTGCGGAATCGGAACTCACCCATCGTGGGGTGGGTGACGACGGCGATCTCGGTGCCGTCGGGGGCGGTCTCGACGCGGGTGTTCGCGTCGTCGAGGACGGTGCCGTCGTTGACGTACCACCCCGGGCGGGTGATCAGGGACCAGACCTTCTCGGCGCTGGCCCGGATGTCGATCTGCCGGCTGATGCTGTCGAGCTCGGCGAGCTCCTCGGCGGTGTGAACCATGAGGTCCTCCTCAGATAGTGGAACTGCAACCTCAGTGTTGCACTTCCACGAGCATCTTGCAACCTTCTGGTTGCAATACCGATCGAGGAGCGAAGAGCCGGAGGGTCGCGTACGCAGCGGCGAACCAGCCCACCAACAACCCGAGCGTCGCAACCGCGGCGCCGATCTCGAAGAGCACGAGGCCCGTCGAGGCCGCGAGGGCGCTGCTGCCCGTGGCGACGGTGCCGACCGGGAAGGTGAACGACCACCAGGTCGGCGCCACCGGCAGCCCGTCGCGGACCTGGCGTACCGTCAGCGCGAGCGCCAGCGCGCTCCACAGCACGGTGAAACCCCACACCGGCACGCCGTAGCAGACCGCGAGCATGCTGAGCGCGTGGCCGTAGCCGGGCACCACCGAGGGTGCGAGCGCGCCGAGGTGGTGGACCGCCGTGGTCGACTGACCGAGGAAACCGAGCACGATCCACACGGTCGGCAACGTCGTCGGCGCCAGCGCCCCGTGGCGGATCAGCCGCTGCCAGAGCTGGTTGAGCACGAGGAAGCCGGCGATCACGGTCAGCCCGAACAGGGCATAGCAGACCAGAAGAAGGGTCTCGCGGGGCTGCCCGGCCGGGAGGTGCGGCACGAGAGCGGCACCGGTCGTCGCCGAGACCATCGGCGGCACGACCGGCATCAGCCACCCGCCGGTGGCGCTGTCGTCGGCGACCTCGTGACGGGTGATCGCCCGGTAGGGCACCGCGATCGCGGTCCACAGGCCGAGGAGCGTGCCCGCCACCCACAGGACCGCGCCCAGCACGACCGACGTGCGGGCACCGAGCACGTCGGCCCCGACCCCGATCGCACCGGCGCCGACGGTCATCAGGGCCATCGCAGGGGCTCCGTAGAAGTGGGACATCACCGGGTCGTCGTAGTGGCGACGCAGCAGCGAGCCGTCCTGCCGGATCTCGTGCAGCATCACCGCGACCGTGGTCACCAGGAGGAGGCTCGCGGCCACCCAGAACGCCAGCGCCACCGGCATCGCTCCCGGCACACGGAACGGAAGACCGGGCAGCACGACGGCGACGATGCCGGTGCCCATCGTGGCTGCGTACCAGTTCGGACCGTAGGGGAGCCTCATGTCTCCATGCTCGACTCCGCTGCGCGGCGCCGGTAGAACCCGGATGACTGTGGGCTCACAGGGATACCCTGTGACCGTGCTTCCCGACCTCCCGTCCCTCCGCCTGCTCGCCGACGTCGCCCGGCTGGGCAGCATCGGCGCCGCCGGCCGGGCGGCGGGGATCTCGCAGCAGTCCGCTTCGGAGCGGCTGCGGGCGATGGAGACCCAGGTCGGGCTGGTCCTGGTGCAGCGGGCGCGGCGCGGCTCGGCGCTGACCCAGGCGGGGAAGCTGCTGGTCGAGTGGAGCGTCGACCTGCTCGAACGCGCCGACGAGATCGAGACCGCTCTGCAGACACTGCGGAGCGGCCGCTCCGACGAGCTGCACGTGCACGCGTCGATGACGACGGCGGAGTATCTGCTCCCCCGCTGGCTCGTACGTCTCCGGCAGCAGCGTCGGGTCGCGGTGAGCCTCCGGGCCGCGAACTCCGAGGACGTCGTCACCGCCGTCCGCCAGGGCGAGGCGGACCTGGGGTTCGTCGAGGGTCCGGTCGACACCGCGGGGCTCGCCACCGCGAAGGTCGGGGTCGACGACCTCGTGCTGGTCGCGGCGCCCGACGACCGCTGGGCCCGACGCCGCGCCGGGATCAGCCCGCGTGAGCTCGCGACCCGCCCGTTGACCTGTCGCGAGCACGGCTCCGGCACACGGGCGGTCGTCGAGTCAGCGCTGGCAGCCGTCGGCGAGCGGCTGGCGGATCCCGAGGTGGAGTTCGCGACGAACGCCGCGATCCTCGCCGCCGTCCGCGCGGGTGGATCGCCGGCGTTCGTGTCCAGCCGGGCGACCCAGGCCGACGTCGACCTCGGCACCCTGGTCCGGGTGCCCGTGGCGGAGCTCGATCTGTCCCGGGAGTTCCGGGCCGTGTGGGTGGGCGGTGCCCACCCTCCCGCGGGGCCGGTCCGGGATCTCCTCGCGATCGCCGGCGCCTGAACCGGCGGCCGAGCAGCCCGAGGCGTACGTCTTCTAGCTCTGGATCCGCTCGAGCTTGGTCCAGCCGGTGTAGCCGCGCTTCTCGACGAGGCGCATGAGGTCGCGGGCGACGGGGACCTGCTCGACGAACATCGAGTCGAGCAGGGCGGCGAGCTCGTCGGGCATGGCCTGATCGCCGTCGACGTAGGCGGCCCAGTCCTCCTCGGACACCGCGTCCATCTGCGCGACGATCTGGTCGGCGATCGTCTCCAGACGCGGGTCGCCGGGCTCCCAGTCGAGCATGGCCTCCAGCTCGCGGTAGGTCTCCACGACCGAGGGGTCGTCGAGCTGACCGACCTTGTTGCGGATGAAGGCCTCCATGCTCTGCGGCTGCTGGGCGGCGACGAGGATCCAGGCGTCGCGCTCGCCCTGGATCATCCGCTCCGGGATGCCGAGCTCGCGCATCCGCTCCAGATAGGCGACCGCCTCGGGCGGGAGGGCGAGTCCGTCACCGTGGACGAGCCGGGCGATCCGCTCGCGGTGGGCCTGCCGCTCGCGGATCTCGAGACGGAGGCGCTTGTCGATCTCGGCGACCGCCTTCTTGAAATCGTCGTCGCCGGCGGCCAGCAGCTCCTTGACACGGGAGAGCGGGACGCCGGCGTCGGCGAGGATGCGGATCTTGATCAGGTCGACCACGGCAGCGGCGTCGTAGCGTCGGTATCCCGAGTGGTCGCGCTCTGGCTCCACCAGCAGCCCTTTGGCGTGGTAGTGGCGCACGGCCCTGACGGTGACACCGGCGTACGACGCCAGCTGGCTGATCGTGAGCATTCTCGAATGGTGGCGGGAACGCCCGGCTTTGTCGCGTGGTTTAGGCGAACTTGCGGCGGTAGGCGGCGGTGGCCAGGACGTACGCGACGACCAGGAGGCCGACGCACCAGGCCAGTGCGATCCACAGCTCGTTGCCCAGCTCCTGACCGGCGAAGATCGCCCGGATGGAGTCGACGATCGAGGTGACCGGCTGGTGCTCGGCGAAGGCTCGCACCGGGCCGGGCATCGTGTCGGTCGGCACGAACGCCGAGCTGAGGAAGGGCAGGAAGATCAGCGGGTAGGAGAACGCGCTGGCCCCCTCGACCGTGCCGGCCGTCAGCCCCGGGACCACCGCGAGCCAGGTCAGCGCGAGGGTGAACAGGGCCAGGATGCCGACCACCGCGAGCCAGTCGAGCACGCTCGCACTGGTGCGGAAGCCCATCAGCAGGGCGACGAGCACCACCACGACCAGCGAGATCATGTTCGCGACCACCGAGGTCAGCACGTGACCCCACAGCACCGCGGACCGAGCGATCGGCATCGACTGGAACCTGTCGAACATGCCGCCGTTCTTGTCCTGGAAGAGGCGGTAGGCGGTGTAGGCGATGCCGGAGGCGATCGTGATCAACAGGATGCCCGGTAGCTGATAGCTGACGTAGCTCTCGTGGGAGCCGGTGTCGATCGCGCCGCCGAAGACGTACACGAACATGAGCATCATGGCGATCGGCGTGATCGCGGTGGTGACGATGGTGTCGGGGCTGCGGCCGATGTGTCGCAGGGAGCGGCCGAGCAGGACGGCGGTGTCGCCGAAGAATCGCGTGGTCATCATGACTCCTTCACGGGGGTGGCGGACGCGCCGTTGGACTTGCTGGTGATGGCGAGGAAGATCTCCTCGAGGGACGGCTGCTTCTCGACGTACTCCTGCTTGGCCGGCGGGAACATCGCCTTGAGCTCGGCGAGGGTGCCGTTGGCGATGATGCGGCCCTCGTGGAGGATCGCGATCCGGTCGGAGAGCTGCTCGGCCTCCTCGAGGTACTGCGTGGTGAGCAGGACCGTCGTGCCGTTGTCGGCGAGCTCCTTGACGGTGGCCCACACCTCGATCCGCGCCTCCGGGTCGAGACCGGTGGTCGGCTCGTCGAGGAAGATCACCGGCGGGTTGCCGATGAGGCTCATCGCGATGTCGATCCGGCGGCGCATACCACCGGAGTACGTCGCGACCTTGCGGTTGCCGGCCTCGGTGAGCGAGAACCGGGCGAGGAGCTCGTCGGCGACCGCGCCCGGGTTCTTCTGACGGAGCAGCTTGGCGATCAGGATGAGGTTCTCGCGGCCGGTCAGGATCTCGTCGACGGCGGCGAACTGGCCGGTGAGGCTGATGGACGTGCGTACGTCCTGGGCCTGTGTCGCCACATCGAAGCCGTTGACCGTCGCCTGGCCGCCGTCCGCCTTGAGGAGCGTCGTCAGGATCTTCACGGTCGTGGTCTTGCCGGCGCCGTTGGAGCCGAGAAGGGCGAAGATGCTGCCCTTCTCGACGCTCAGGTCGACGCCCTGGAGGACGTGTACGTCGCCGTAGGACTTGGTCAGTCCGGCGATCTGGATTGCTGGTGTCGGGTTCATGTCGAACAGCGTCGAGGGTTGACGCTGGGTCAAGGTCAAGGATTCTTTCTGACCTTTTTTCGACGGCCCCGATCGAGGCCTTCAGGAGCGTGGAACGCGGGTCTCAGGCGTAGACGTCCGCGGCCGCCTGCATGTGGGACTCCACGACGCCGAGGGCTGCCTCGGTGTCACCCCGTTCGATGGCGTCGACGATCGGCGCGTGCTGATCGCGGGACATGATCTCGGGCAGCTCGTCGGCCTTGTTGCTCATGATCGAGACCCGGATGCGCCCCTCCAGGTGGCGCCAGCTCTCCACGAGCATCGGGTTGTCGGCGAGCTGGCACATCAGCAGGTGGAACCCCAGGTCCGACTCCAGCCGCTCGGCGAAGTCGGCCTTCTCGTCGGCCAGGCGCTCGAGCTCCTCGCGGAGCCGCGCCACCGCCTCCGCGCGCCGCGGTGAGGCGATGATCGTCTTGACGGCGAGACCCTCGAGGGCGGTGCGTACCTGGTAGAGGCCGCGGACCTCCTCGGCGGTCATGCTGTAGACCTGCAGCCGGCCGCGGACTCCCGGCTCGACGAGGCCCTCCTGCTGGAGGTGGCGCAGCGCCTCGCGGACCGTGCCGCGGCTGATCCCGAGGCGGGTGGCGAGCTCGACCTCGCCCAGATGGTCGCCCGGGCGGTACTGCCCCGAGGTGATCGCCCCGCGCAGCGTCTGCAGCGCACGCTCCCGCAGGGTGCTGCGGTCCAGCTGGGTGAACGGCTCGGTCGTGGCCACGGTCGTCTCCTCCATCGGTTGCCGACGTGCGTAGGTCGGCGCGGTTCATCGTACGCGGCGGGCTGTCGAAATGGCGACTGTCAACATTTATACACACGAGCTCTTGACAGGCGCTCGTGACGTGAGTCACTCTCGATGTCGACTGTTAACAGTCAACTGAACGAGGAGAGACAGACCTCTCCGTGACCCAGGGAGACTCAGATGGACGGGAAACCCCTCCCCGACCCCCACCTCGCCGCGGCTGCCAGCTGGCACCCGGTCGAGGGGACGCCCGCCAAGAAGCGCGTCGCGATGGGATCCTCCATCGGCGCGACGATCGAGACGTACGACTTCATCGGCTTCGGTACGGCCGCGGCGCTCTACTTCAACACCGTCTTCTTCCCCTCGAGCGACCCGCTCTCGGGCACCCTGCTCTCCTTCGCCACCCTCGGCGTCGGCTTCGCGGTGCGCCCGCTGGGCGGGATCGTCGGTGGATACCTCGGTGACAAGATCGGTCGCAAGCCGGTCCTCGTCGGCTCGCTGCTCCTGATGGGCATCGCGACGGTGATGATCGGCCTGCTACCCACCTATCAGCAGGTCGGTGTCTGGGCCGGGGTCTTGCTGGTGGCCGTCCGCGTCGTCCAGGGCCTCGCCTTCGGAGCCGAGTGGGGCGGCGCGATCCTGATGACCTTCGAGCACGCGCCGTGGCGTCGCCGAGGGCTCTACACGGGCATCACCCAGGCCGGCTTCCCGGTCGGCCTGCTCCTCGCCAACCTGGCGTTCCTGGCCAGTGTGCCGCTGGGCGACCAGTGGGCGTGGCGCGTGCCGTTCCTGCTGAGCGCCGTGCTGATCGTGGTCGGCATCGTGATCCGGCTCAAGGTCGAGGAATCTCCGGAGTTCGAGGAGATCAAGAGCGAGGGCGAGGTCGCCAAGAACCCCCTCCTCGAGGTGCTCCGCACCGACTGGCGCAACGTCCTGCGCGCCTTCTGCCTGCGCATCGCCGAGACCGCCGGGTACGCCGTCTCGGTCACCTTCCTGCTCTCCTACCTGGAGAGCGAAGACCTCGCCGAGCGACCGGTCATCCTCACCGGCCTGCTGCTGGCGGCCGGGCTCGGGATCGCCGCCACCACCCTCTGGGGCGCGCTCACGGACCGGATCGGGCGCCGGCCGGTCTACGTGTTCGGCACCATCGTGACGCTGGCGTGGGGCGTACCGCTGTTCCTGCTGATCAACACCGGGACCGCCGCGCTCATCGTGATCGCGTTCGTGATGAGCTACACGATCTGCCAGAACTCGCTGGCCGGCGTGCAGGGCGCCTGGTTCTCCGAGCTGTTCGCGGTCAAGACGCGTACGTCCGGAGCGTCGCTCGCCTACCAGCTCTCCGCCGTCGTCTCCGGCTTCACGCCGCTGATCGCCACCGCCCTGTACGCCGGGGTCGGCTGGATCGGCCCGGCACTGCTGCTCTCGGCCTACGGCCTGCTCGGTCTGGTCGCCGCGGTGATCACCACGGAGACCTGGGGCCCGAAGGAGCGCGCCGAGGTCGCCGAGCTCGAGCGGGTCGCAATCGCCTCACGCGGTGCCACTCCGTCCGCCCCGACCCACCAGGTCGCCCCGCCGGCGACCGCCACCTCCGAAGGAAAGTGACCGATGACCTCCACAGACACGATCGCCGAGGCACCGACCCGGCAGGAGCGGATCTCGCGCCTGCGGGAGTCCGCCCACCGGATCCGGCACAACGCGCTGCTGATGGGCGAGGTGCAGGGCCAGGGCTACATCGGGCAGGCGCTCGGCGTCGCCGACATCCTCGCCGTCGCCTACTGCGACCAGCTCCGATTCCGACCCGAGGACCCCGAGTGGGTCGGCCGCGACCGGTTCCTGCTCTCCATCGGCCACTACGCGATCGCGCTCTACGCGGCGCTGGCCGAGGCCGGCACCATCCCGGTCTCCGAGCTGGAGACCTATGGCTCCGACGAGTCGCGGCTGCCGATGTCGGGGATGGCGTCCTACACCCCCGGGATGGAGATCTCCGGCGGGTCGCTCGGCCACGGTCTCACCGTTGCCGCCGGGATGGCCCTGGGGCTGCGCCGACTGGGCAGCGAGTCCCGGATCTTCAACCTGCTCTCCGACGGTGAGCTCGACGAGGGATCGACCTGGGAGGCGGCGCTGGAGTGCTCCAGCCACGAGCTCGACAACGTCACCGCCATCGTGGACGTCAACGCGCTGCAGGCCGACGGCCCGACCGCCACCGTGCTCCGCACCGAGCCGGTGACCGACAAGTGGCGCGCCTTCGGGTGGCACGCCGTGCGGGTCGACGGCAACGACATCGGCGCTCTCGTCGACGCCTTCGACGAGGCGGCCGCTCATCGGGGGTCGCCGAGCGTGATCGTCTGCGACACCCGGATCGGCCGCGGCGTACCGCTCCTGGAGAACCGGGAGAAGGCCCACTTCATGCGGGTCGAGGAGCACGAGTGGCAGATCGCCCGCACCCAGCTCGAGGAAGGTTTCACCCGATGACCAGCACCGTTGCCCCCGCCGTTCCCGCTCCCGCGAAGAAGAAACTCACCACGTCGGCGATGATCGCCTCCTTCGCGGACCCGGGACAGAAGACGACGCCGGCCCCGTTCGGCCACGCGCTGGCCCGGCTTGCCGAGGAGCGGCCCGAGATCGTCGGGCTCTCCGCGGACCTGGCGAAGTACACCGACATGCACATCTTCCGCGAGGCCCACCCGGAGCGGTTCTTCCAGATGGGGATGGCCGAACAGGCGCTGCTCGGCGCAGCCGCCGGGATGGCCGAGGTGGGGCTGGTGCCGTTCGCGTCGACGTACTCCGTCTTCGCCACCCGGCGGGCCTACGACTTCCTCTGCCTCGACATCGCCGAGCCCGGGCTGAACGTGAACGTCGTCGGGGCGCTCCCCGGACTGACGACCGGCTACGGTCCCAGCCACCAGGCCACCGAGGACCTCGCCATCCTGCGCGCCTGCCCGAACCTCACCGTCGTCGACCCGTGCGACGCCGTCGACCTCGAGCAGGCGGTGCCGCAGCTGGCCTCGCATGCCGGGCCGACCTATCTCCGGCTGCTGCGCGGCGCGGTGCCGCGGGTGCTCGACGAGTACGACTACACCTTCCGGCTGGGCAAGGCTGCCGAGCTGCGTACGGGGCGTGACGTCGTGCTCATCTCGACCGGGCTGATGACCATGCGCGCCCTGCAGGCCGCCGAGCGGCTGGAGAAGGACCACGTCGACGTCTCGGTCCTGCACGTGCCGACGATCAAGCCGCTCGACCGCGAGGCGATCATCGCCGCCGCCTCTGGGGATCGCCTGGTCGTCACCCTCGAGAACCACACCGTCGTCGGCGGGCTCGCCGAGGCGGTCGCCGCCACGCTCGCCTTCGCCGGGGTCGGCCGCCGGGTCGTGCCGATCGCGCTTCCGGACGAGTTCCTCGCCGCCGGAGCCCTGCCCACACTCCACGACCGCTACGGGCTGTCGACCGGCTCGATCGTCGATCGCGTCCGCACCGAGCTCACCCACTGACCAGGAGAACTGACATGTCGAAGAGCACTGCCATCGTCACCGGCGCCGCCTCCCGTCGCGGCATCGGCCGCGCCACCGCCCACGCCCTCGCGGCCGCCGGCTGGGACGTCGCCATCCTCGACCTCGACGAGGTCGCTGCCAAGGAGACCGCTGCCGAGATCGCCTCGCAGCATGGCGTCGCGGCCCACGGCCTGGCGTGCGACGTCACCGACGAGACCTCCGTCGAGGCCGCCGTCGCCGAGCTCGAGCGCTCCGCCGCACCTGTCGGTGCGCTGGTCAACAACGCCGGGATCACCTCGCCGGTGCCGTTCCTCGAGGTGAGCGCTGCCGAGTGGGATCGCGTCTTCGCGGTCAACGTACGCGGCGCCTTCAACATCACCCACCGGGTCACGCCCGGCATGGTCGAGCGCGGCTTCGGCCGGGTCGTCTTCCTCTCCTCCGTCTCGGCCGAGCGCGGCGGCGGCGTCTTCGGCGGGGTGGCGTACTCGGCCGCGAAGGCCGGACAGCTCGGGTTCGCCAAGGCGCTCGCCCGCGAGGTCGGTCAGTACGGGATCACCGTCAACTCGGTCGCCCCTGGGCTCATCGACACCGACATCACCGGCGGCGCCCTCGAGGGCGAGCGCAAGGCCAAGCTGATCGAGGGCATCCCGGTCGGCCGCAACGGCCGCGTCGAGGACGTCGCCGACCTGATCACCTTCCTGTGCCGGCCGGAGTCGGGCTACATCACGGGCGTGACGTACGACGTCAACGGCGGGTCACACATGCACTGACGCTCCCGACCCCACGGTGAGTCAGTCGTTGCTCTCGACGGCCTTCATCGTGGGGCGGGAGACCCGATTCATCAACGGCTACCTGCCAAAGCCAGGAACCCGAGTACACCGAGCGCAAAGCTCCAGACGAGTTGAAGAGCAAGGATTGGGCCAGCAAAGTTGTGCCCGATCAGGACACTGGCTGTGAGCGCGAGGATGCAGGCGGCACCGCCGACAAGTGCAGCCGCCAAGGAAACGATCGCCAGCGGAACCGGCCGGCGCCCACGGAAGGCGGCGGAGTACGAGAACACCATCAGCGTCAGCCATCCGATGAAGGTGGCTCCGGCCGCAGCAACGAAAGCCGTCAACGGCATTCCCGAGAGTTCGCCAGCGCTGAACGATGTGGTGATGGCGGTCGACGCCGCGAATGAGACCGTGAACAGCACGACGAACGCCAAGACCACCCGCAACGTGCGCGTCTTCTTGCTCGGGTCTGCAAACCCGCGCCCGCGCACAGCCTGTCTACGACCCACTTCGTGCCTCGGCAACCTTCTGACGTAGCCAGTCTGGGGTGCTCTGCTCGTCGCGCGGGAAGGCTTCGAGGTCGAGGGCGTACAGCTCGGGGTGCACGGTGCGGCGCCACACGGGCTCGTCGTCGCGATTGAACGAGGCGTTGGCCGAGATCTTCTCGCCGTTGCCGTCGATGTTGGTGATGGTCCATTGCCCGGAGAACCAGGTGCCCCTCCCGGGCCGGTACATGACCCGCCTGAGCTCGTCGATCGACGGGACGACCACGTCCGGAGGCACGGAGTAGTCGATGTAGCCACCTGGTCGATGGATGTCGATGCGGCCGTTGGAGAGACCCAGGAGATTGCGGTGGTTGAAGACGAGCATCGTCCAGTCGCCGTCGACCTCGTCAGGGAGGCGGATGGCGATCTGCTCGAAGAGCTGTTCCTGCCGAACCACCGAAGGAGCGGTCACATCGATCACTGACATTGCCGAGCCTTTCGTCGTCGCGGCGTACGTCCACAGTCACCCGATCCGGCTCCGGGACACCGAGGTCAGCAGTGTCTCGCACGAGACCGGCACAGCGCTTCATCTCGCGGTCGAAGTCACACATCGGGAAGTCGTCCGGTTTGCCTCCGCTGGGCTTGCGAGGCCGTGACGTACGTCTTCTGTTCATGACGGTCAGTCGTTGCTCTTGACGGCCTTCATCGTGGGATGGGAGACCATGCGGTGGACGCCCGGGAGCGGGTACATCTTCTCGGTCTGGAAGCGTTCGAAGGCGTTGCTGTCGGCGACGTCGACGCGGATCACGTAGTCGATCTCGCCGTAGACGCGCCGCATCTCGGTGACCTCCTCGTAGGAGGCGACCTTCTCCTCGAATTGCTCGACGACCTCCCTGCTGGTCATCGTGATCTGGACGAGCACGTAGACGCAGAACTCCCGCCCCGAGGCCACCGGGTCCAACCGGGCCCGATAGCCGGCGATCACCCCGGACTCCTCCAAGCGCCTGACCCTGCGCAGACACGGCGCAGGCGTCAGACCCACCCGAGAGGCCAGCTCGACGTTGCTCAACCGACCGTCGATGGTGAGTTCACGGAGAATTGCTCGATCTATGGCATCAAGGCTCGTCATATTGCTCAGTCTCCACCTTTAAGGACATTATCGGCAATCAAAGTGCGCCGAACGAGCGATAGAATGGCGTGCATGCTGGAACAACTGGCCGCCTTCGCGGCCACCTCGCTCGTCGTCATCGTCGTCCCCGGTCCGGACATGATGCTGACGCTGCGCAATGCCGCCCGCAGCGGACGAGCCGGGGCCCTCTGGACCGCGGCCGGCATCATGACGGGCCTCGCGATCCTCGGCACCGCCGCCGCCCTCGGCATCACCGCCCTGCTGACCGCCTCCCCCACCCTGTTCCAGATCGCCCGGGTCGCCGGCGGCGTCTACCTCGTCCACCTCGGCGTCCAGGCCCTGCGCGCGTACGTCCGCGCCCGCCGCGAGCATCGGACCCCGGGCGTATCGGCAGCCGCAGCCGCCATCGCCCACCCGAAGCCGGGTGGCATCGCACGCTCCGCATGCTTCCGCCAGGGCCTGCTCAGCAATCTCCTCAACCCGAAGGTCGCCGCCTTCTACCTGTCGCTGTTCCCGCAGTTCGACCTCTCGCCGCTGGCGCCGCTCGCCCAGCACATCGCTCTCGCGGCGACCTTCTGGCTCCTCTGCCTGGTCTGGTACGCCGCGCTGATCACCGTCATCACCCGGCTCGCTCCGCGCCTGCAGTCACCGGCCTTCGCGCGGCGTACCGAAGGGTTGGCGGGCACCGCGATGACCGGGCTCGGTGCGCTCGTGCTCACCGGCTCGGCATGACCTTTGACTTCAAGTACTTGAAGTTCTTAGCGTCATCGACGTGACTGCATCGACGACTCGGACCTACACGATCCGGGAGGTGGCGACGCTGACCGGGCTGCCGGCCAGCACGCTGCGCTACTACGAGACGATCGGGCTGATCGAGCCGGTCAGCCGCGGCGCGAGCAGCGGCCACCGGGTCTACGACGAGTCCGACCTGGACCGTCTGACCGGTGTCGCGTGCCTCGCCGCGATCGGCCTCTCGATCGACGACATGAGGACGTACGTCGGCAACAGCCGGCTCGGGCGCGACGGCGCGCGCGAGCAGATCGACATGCTCACCGAGCATGCCGCGCACCTCGCCCGGGAGGCCGAGTTCCTCGAGCTGCGGCGGGCGTACGTCGGGCTCAAGACCGACTACTGGCGAGCCGTCGCGGCCGGCGACGAGGCGCGCGCCGATGAGATCGGCGAGCAGGCACACGCGCTGGCGGGCCAGATCCGCAGCCGCGAGAACCACTGATCCACCCCCATCTCAGACTCAGGAGAACATCCATGCGCGTCAACGCGTACGCAGCCCCCTCCGCCGGCGAGCCGCTGGCCCCGACCACCATCGAGCGTCGCCCGGTCGGGGAGAACGACGTCCTCATCGCGATCGAGTACGCCGGCATCTGCCACTCCGACATCCACACCGTCAACGGCGACTGGGGCCCGCAGCCGTTCCCGGTCGTCCCGGGCCACGAGATCGTCGGCCGCGTCACCGAGATCGGCTCCGCGGTCACCGACCACCAGGTCGGCGACCGTGTCGGCGTCGGCTGCTTCGTCAACTCGTGCCGCGAGTGCGACAACTGCCGCAACGGCGACGAGCAGCACTGCTCGACCCCCGGCGGCGGTGTCGGGACGTACGCCGCGAAGGACCACGACGGCTCCTTCACCCAGGGCGGCTACTCCACCCATGTCGTGGTCGACGCGCACTTCGCACTCAAGGTGCCCGAGAGCATGGACGCCGCTGCGGCGACGCCGCTGCTGTGCGCCGGCATCACCACGTACGCCCCGCTGAAGCGGTGGGGCGCGGGTCCCGGCAAGAAGGTGGCCATCGTCGGGCTCGGCGGCCTCGGCCACATGGGCGTCAAGATCGCCCACGCGATGGGCGCCGAGGTCACCGTGCTCTCGCAGTCGCTGAAGAAGCAGGAGGACGGTCTGCGGCTCGGCGCCGACCACTACTACGCCACCTCCGACCCGGCGACGTTCGAGACGCTGAAGAACAGCTTCGACCTGATCGTGAACACGGTCAGCGCCGAGATCCCCGTCGACGACTACCTCGGCCTGCTCGCCGTGGACGGCACCCTGGTCAACGTCGGCGCCCCGCCCGCGCCGCTGAGCGTCAACGTGTTCTCGCTGCTCACCAACCGCCGCAACTTCGCGGGCTCGATGATCGGCGGCATCCCGCTGACCCAGGAGATGCTCGACTTCTGCGCCGAGCACGGCATCGGCGCCGACGTCGAGGTGATCTCGGCGGAGCAGATCAACGAGGCGTACGCCCGGGTGCTGGCCTCCGACGTGCGCTACCGCTTCGTGATCGACACGGCCACGCTGGCCTGATCGCGTCCTAGCCCCAGTGGGCGGGCCGGTCGTGCCCTGCGGGCAGGCGGGTGCTCCCGTCTCCTCGCAGGGCGTTGACCTGCGCCTGGCTGAGGAAGAGGGCCCGCGAGAGATCGGCGCCCGCGACGGCCGCGTCCCGGAGATCCGCGCCGAGCAGGTCGGCGTCGGCGAGGTCGACGCCGCGCAGGTCGGCGGCCACCAGGAGCGCGCTCCTGAGGTCGGCGCGACGCAGGTCTCGCCTGCGCAGGTCGCGGCCGAGCAGGTCGGCGCCGGCCAGTGACTGGCCGGCGGGGTGGCGTACCTCTGTGCTCACCCGGCGGAGCGCGTCCCCGACCGCCGAGCGCAGTCCGCCGACGTCGGTGGCGAGCACCTGGCTCGCTGAGCCGGCCGCTGCGGCGGAGACCTGCTCGGTCAGCTCGGCGAGGTCGGGTGACGGGCTGCGCTCGGCGGCCTCCTCGAGCAGGGCCAGCATCTCGTGCAGGTGCCGCATCACCGCGAAGACGTCGAACATCTCCTGCCGCCGCGTCGGCTCGCTGCGCCAGTCGGCGCCGCCGAAGGTCACCTGGGTGACCTGCTGACCTGCGCCGAAGCACTCGAACACCGTGCACCCGGCATACCCGCGGTCCCGCAGCCGGTCGTGGATGCCGCACCCGAAGTCGGGTCCGAGGTGGCGGCACGGGTCGCCGCCGGCCTTGTCCTCCGGGAAGTCCGCCGAGCGGGCGAAGGGCAGCGCCACGCAGCACAGGCCCGCACAGCGGGAGCAGTCGGACCGGTAGGTGCTCATCGGAGGCAGGTTAGCCCGCCGACCCGGCGAAGGTCGCGGCCCAGTCAGGCGAGCGCGTCGACGATGGCGGCGAAGGCCACCGCGTGCCCACGGGCGTTGCCGTGGATCCGGTCGCGGGCGTAGATCGACGCGTCGGCCGACAGCGGATGGTGGTGGGTGTCGATGTGGATCCCACCCAGACTCTGCGTGACCTCGGCCGTGATCCGGTCCAGGGTGTCGAACCGCTCGGCCATCTCCGGCGCCTGCTCGGCGGGCACCAGCCCGGAGCGGGCGAGGTCGAAGAGGCCGACGGTGAGGACCGTGGCTCCGCTCTCGGCCAGCGGCCGGAGGAGCAGCTCGAGCTGCGTACGCAGGTGGTCGGGGTCGAACGGGTTGAACGCGTCGTTCCCGCCGGCGCTGACGAGCACGGCGTCGGGCGCGAACTCCAGGGCCGGCTCGAGCTGGACCTCGCGGATCTCGTCGACGGTCAGGTAGGGGATGGCGAGGTTCACCGACTCGAACCCCGGGCGGGTGCTCGCCAGCGCGTCCGTCAGGCGCTCGGCGAAGGAGGCGTCGCGGTAGCCGTCCAGCGGGCCCCGCACGCCGGCGGTGACGCTGTCACCGAGGACGGCGAACCGCTGCCACGGCCGGTGGCGGAGTCGCTCGGCGGCGGTCCCGGGGTCGATGCAGTGAGGGTCGGCCGCCTCCAGCTCGAAGCCGCCGGTCAGTTCATGGGTCGTCATGAAATGAGATTAAGCGCACGGTCGTACGCCATGCAATAGCGATCGTTCGTGCGCTAAAGTCGAAGGCATGGCAGGACGGGCATCCGCGCAGGCGGCACTCGAGACCAGACGGAGCGTGCTCA
This sequence comes from Nocardioides luteus, assembly GCF_000960475.2. Lineage (GTDB taxonomy): Bacteria > Actinomycetota > Actinomycetes > Propionibacteriales > Nocardioidaceae > Nocardioides > Nocardioides luteus_A. The sequence goes on from NZ_JZDQ02000040.1 coordinate 15,965, forward strand.
AGGCGGCGGCCGACCTGGCCTCGGTCGAAGGTCTGGACAGCGTGACGATCGGACGGCTCGCCGAGATCGTCCAGATGAGCAAGTCGGGAGTGATCGGGCAGTTCCGCACCAAGGAGACCCTCCAGCTGGAGACGGTCGAGATGGTCTTCGCCGACTTCCGCACCCGCGTGTGGGACACGGTCAAACGGTTCCCCGCAGGCCTCCCCCGGCTGCTGGCCACGTGCGAGGCCTGGACGGAGTACGCCGCCGACCCGGGCTACCCCGGCGGATGCCTGATGACCCAGGTGACCTACGACTACGACGGCCGCTCCGGCGTCGTCCACGAACGACTGCTCGAAGGACGCAGCCAGTGGCGGGCCGCGTTGCGCGCCGACGTCACCACCGCCGTGCAGGCCGGCGACCTGCCGGCGGACACAGATGTGGAGGCGGTCGTGTTCGGGCTCGAGTCGCTCGCCTCCTTCATCACCCCGGCCCTCCTCCTCCATGGGGACGACCGGGCCGCCGATCACGCCTATCAGGGGATGCGCCGGATCATCGGCGCCACGTCGAAGGAGAACCGATGAGCCACGTCGATGTCATCGTGCTGGGAGCCGGGCCCGGCGGCTACACCGCGGCGGTGCGCGCCGCCCAGCTCGGCCGGTCCGTCGCGGTCGTGGAGGACAAGTACTGGGGCGGTGTCTGCCTCAACGTCGGCTGCATCCCGGCCAAGGCTCTGCTGCGCAACGCCGAGATCGCCCACATGCTGACTCACGAGAAGGACCTCTTCTCGATCCGCGGCGAGGCGAGCGTCGACTACTCCGGCAGCTGGCAGCGCAGCCGCCGGGTCGCCGACGCGAGCGCCAAGGGCGTCCACTTCCTGATGCGGAAGAACAAGATCACCGAGATCGACGGCTGGGGCACCCTCGCCGCCCCCTCGGCGGACGGCACGCTGGCGATCGAGGTGACGGGCCGCGACGGCGTCACGACGACCTACACCTGCGACGACCTGATCATCGCGACCGGCGCGACCGTGCGCAGCGTGCCGGGGGTCGTCCCCGACGGGCGGAACATCGTGACGTACGAGGAGCTGATCCTCCGCGAGGAGCTCCCGGGTTCGATCGTCATCGGCGGCTCGGGCGCCATCGGGGTCGAGCTCGCCTACGTGATGAAGAGCTTCGGCGTCGACGTCACGATCGTCGAGTACGCCGACCGGATGGTCCCGACCGAGGACGCGGACGTCTCCAAGGAGCTGCTGCGGCAGTACCGGAAGCTCGGCATCACGGTCCTGACCTCGACCGCGGTGACGGGGGCCGAGGACACCGGTTCCGGCGTGCGCGTGACCGTCTCTCCCGTCGGCGGTGCTGGTGAGACCGTCCTCGAGGCGGACACGATGCTCGCCGCGTTCGGCTTCGCGCCGCGGGTGAGCGGCTACGGCCTGGAGAAGCTCGGCGTCGAGCTGACCGACCGCGGGGCCATCGCGATCGACGACCGCGGACGTACGAACGTCCCGCACGTGTACGCCATCGGCGATGTGACCGGGAAGCTCATGCTCGCCCACGTCGCCGAGGGGATGGGCGTCGTCGCGGCCGAGACGATCGCCGGCGTCGAGACGATGCCGATCGACATCGACATGGTCCCGCGGGCGACCTTCTGCCAGCCGCAGATCGCCTCGTTCGGCTACACCGAGGCGCAGGCGAAGGAGAAGGGCTACGACGTCAGGACCGCCACCTTCCCGTTCTCCGCGAACGGCAAGGCACGCGGCCTCGGCGAGACCGTCGGCTTCGTGAAGGTCGTGGCCGACGCCGAGCACAACGAGCTCCTCGGCGCGCACCTGATCGGCCCCGACGTCACCGAGCTGCTGCCGGTCCTCACCCTGGCCCAGCAGTGGGACCTCACCGCCGACGAGGTCGCCCGCAACGTGTTCGCCCACCCCACGCTCTCCGAGGCGGTCAAGGAGGCCGTCCACGGGATCGCGGGTCACATGATCAACCTCTGACCCGGCCGGCGAGGTCGGGCTAGGGTGCCGGATATGAGCATCCCGGTCGCGCTGTCCGATCTCGCCGCCACACTCGAACGCTTCGGCAGCGGCTTCCTGCTGACCACCGCGGGCGAGCGGATCAAGGTCGTGGTCGTGGACCCGGTCGTCGAGGGCTCGTCCCTGCGGATCGCCGATCCCGGCGGCGGCACCCGCGCGAACCTCGCCACCAACCCCCTGCTCACCCTGACGTACGCCCCGCTCGCGCCGCGCGAGCACGCGCTGATCGTCGACGGCACCGGTCGCGTGGACGGCTCCGACGTCGTGGTCACGCCGACCGGCGCGGTGCTGCATCGGCCGGCCTCGCACGCCTCCGGGCCGGTTCCCGAGGACGGCTGCGGGCAGGACTGCCGCCCCGTCGGCTGACGGCGTCCGTAGGCTCGAGCCATGGAGACCTCGTCCACCGTGCTCGTCACCGGCGCGACCGGCTTCATCGGTCGCCGGCTGGTCGCAGAGCTGACCGAACGCGGCACCACGGTGCGGGCGATGACCCGGCGACCGGACGACTACGACGGCCCCGGTGAACCGGTGGGCGCCGACGTCGACGACCCGGCCACGCTGCCGGCCGCGCTCGAGGGTGTCGATGTCGCGGTCTACCTGGTCCACTCGCTCGACCACGACGACTTCGAGGAGCGCGACGCGCGGGCCGCCCGCGCCTTCGGTGCCGCCGCAGCCCGGGCCGGGGTGCGGCAGATCGTCTATCTCGGCGGGCTCGGCGACGACGACGGCGACCTGTCGCCCCACCTGCGCTCCCGGCGCGAGGTCGAGTCCCTGCTCGGTGAGGCCGGTGTCCCGGTCACGACGTTGCGGGCCGCGATCGTCGTCGGCCACGGCGGCGTCTCCTGGGAGCTGACCCGGCAACTGGTCAAGAACCTCCCCGCGATGGTGGTGCCGAGATGGACCGCCACCCGCACCCAGCCCATCGCGGTCGACGACGTCATCCGCTACCTCGCGGGCGTCATCGACAACGAGGACGCGGTCGGCGAGGTCTTCGAGATCGGCGGCCCCGAGGCGATGACCTACCTAGACATGCTGACCGTCGCCTCCGAGGTGGCCAACGGCCGATCCATCCCGGTCGTCCCGGTGCCGGTGCTGACGCCCCGGCTGTCGTCCTACTGGCTGGCCCTGGTGACCGACGTCGACGTGACCACCGGGCGCAACCTGATCGACTCGATGACCACCGAGGTCGTCGTGCGTGACCGGCGCATCCTCGACGTCGTGCCCGGCGACCCGCTGCCCTATCAGGAGGCCGTACGCCGCGCCCTGGCCGAGCGGCTGGCCGAGCAGAACGCGCTCTGAGACAGGCGGGCCTCAGCCGAAGAGCAGCGGCAGCGCGAGCAGCATCGACAGCGACCAGGCGCAGTGGGTGAGGATCGGCGCCAGGACGCCGCCGGACGCGCGCCGCTCGAGGCCGACCACGACGCCGAGCAGGATCGCCGCGAAGGTCAGCATGACGTTGCCGGTCGCCAGTGTCGCGATCACGTAGGCCACCGACGACCAGGCGACCGGATGGCGCGGCAGGGCAGCGTAGAGCGCGCCGCGGAAGAACAGCTCTTCGGCCACGCCGTTGACCGCGGTGACCACGACGAGGATCGGCAGCGAGCCCTGGTCGGCGAAGTCGAGGACGGAGCGCACCTGCCGGTCCAGCCAGTCGATCTCGCGCACGACCAGGCCGCCGATCACGAAGATGCCGGCCAGGCCCAGGCCGATCAGGATCGGCGCCAGCACCGGGCGGACGAGCCGATGCTCGCCCTTCCGCTCGTGCCGGCGCCAGGCAGGGATCCGGCCGAGGTGCAGCGGCCCGGAGACGAAGGCGCCGAGGGCCCACACCCCGGCCAGCGCGAAGGTGGCGGGATAGAACCAGACGCTGCCCGGCTCGATGCGCAGCGAGATCCCGAGCACCACCGCCCCGAGCAGCACGAAGCCGGCCGTGACCAGCTGACGGCGGCGCAGGGCGGCGTCGCTCTGGCGGTGATCGCGCGGGACGACGTCCCACAAGGACCTGCGCACCCAGCGGCGCACGGCACTCCCCACTCTCCGGATCGGGTGACGGCTGCGTACGCCGTCCAACCTACGTCCCGGTCAGAGGATGGCGATGGCGTTCGCCGGCGATCCGGTCGCGCCGGTGACGTTGAGCGGTTTGACGGTGACGAAGGAGTCCCACCGCTGCAGCTCGTCCATGCGTCGTGCCAGCGGCCCGAGCCGCCACAGCTCCCCGAGCGGCATGCCGAGCTTGGCGAGGAACTCCTGGTGCATCATGCCGCGGTCGTTCGGCGCGGACCGGAGGAAGGGCGAGTCGGGCACAGGTGGCAGGCACTCGACCGCGAAGGTGTCCGAGGCGAGCAGGGCCAGGCCCGTGTCCCACGCCCAGTCGAGCACCTCCTCGCTCTGCACGACGCCCGTCGCGCGACCGAGTGCCTGCTGAGCCAGCTTCTGCTCGTCGGTGAGCCCCAGGAACCATTCGCACCATCCGGTGTGGAGCATGACGACGTCACCGGCACGCAGCTCGATCGCCTGGGCGGTCAGGGCGTGGTCGATGTACTCGTACGGGATCGGCTCGCCGGCCTCGTGGTCGAGGCTCTCGTCGCGCCGGGCGAGGAGGCCGGCGATGTCCACCAGGATGCCCCGGCTGACGATGGGGAGGTCGGCCCAGACCTGGATGCCGATCTCCTCGGTGCCGGGAGTGATCAGCTCGTCGGCGGTGCCACCGTAGAACCCGACGTCGTCGGCCCGGCGGTGGCGCAGCCCGTCGACCTGGCTCGAGGACTGCAGGTAGTAGCCGTCGAGATAGTCGTCGCGATGAGCAGGGTGGTTGCCGTAGATGATGTGCTCGGCGGGCTTCCTGGCCTTGGACATCCCCGGCATGAACGCGTTGACCGGGTAGTCCAGCCCGAACGCCTCACCCATCTGGACGAGACCGGCGGCCGCCACCACGGTCTCCTCGTCCGCGAACGACGGGGTGCCGCGCCAGGGGTCCCCGAAGAGCTCCCAGGAGGTGCCCCGCAGGGGGCCGGGCCGGTCGTGCAGCTCGGCCCGGCTGGGGCGGTCGTGCGTGGTCATCTGGTCGCTCCGGCCTCATCACGTGCCGTCGCCTCGGAGTCGACGTGGGTGAGGAGGTAGGCGGTGACCGCCGAGATCGAGGCGGCGACGCACAGGATGGTCTTGAACAGGCCGTTCGGGCCGACGACGAGCGTCTGGCTGCCGACGACCAACCCCACCGCCTGCAGGCCGATGAGTGCGAGACCGCCGAGCAGCGCGACGACCAGGGATGCGATGAAGAGGGTGTGGAGGATCGATCGGGTCATGGGTGTCCGTCCTTTTCTCAGACCGGCAGGATGCCGGAGGCCACCAGCACGCCGATGCCGAGCAGCGGCAGCGCGTAGTAGGCCAGCATCCTGCGGAACGTGTGTAGCGGATCGACGCCGGCGATGCCACAGGCGACATAGAGCGGCGCTCCGCCTGGCGGCACAGCGGCCTCGCAGGAGGAGAAGATGAGGACGGCGACCGCTGCGGTGGTGGCGGGTACGCCCGCTGCGGCGAGGGCGGCCACACCGACGACCCCGACGGCCGCCATCGTGGCGGTGCTGGACAGCGGTGCCGCGACCGCGACGACGATGATCCCGATGACCAGGGCGAGCAGCCAGACCGGCAGGTCGAGGTCGCCGAGCAGCCCGGCGAGCTGCTCGGGCAGGCCGGTCGTCGCGAGCGCGTTCGCACCCGCGAAGGCGAACAGGACCGTCAGTCCCACGACGCCGAACCGCGGCGCCGAGCTGCCGATCAGCTCGACCCAGCCCCGGCCGTCGCGCGGCAGCCGGTCACGGCCGAGGAAGAGCCCGATCAGGATGAGGATCACCGGCATCCAGAAGATCGGGCTCAGCGCCTCGGTCACGTCGGTGTCGATCCGCTCGGTGATCGCCTCGGCGACGGCTCCGGTGGTGAGCACGATCGGGATCGCGATCCCGGCGAACAGGAGCAGCGTCGGCCAGCCGTGCGAGAACGCCGCCCGTACGTCCCGCCCGCTGCGCGACACCGCCGGCCCGCTCCCGTGGGTGGAGCGGCGGACGAGCAGGTAGGTGACGATCAGCCGGTGGAGCACGCACCACAGACCACCGATCAGCAGCGGCACGATCAGCGAGTCGATGTCGACGAGCGCACCGCCGACCGAGGAGCCGACCAGGACGAACATCGAGGCGCTGAACGGGAAGGTGATGCCCATGCCCGCGTTGCCGGCCACGATCGTGGCAGCGGTGGTGCGGTCGACGCGGGTGCGCTCCATCCACGGGATCGTCACCGACCCGACGGTGGCGGCGATCGCCGCTTGGTTGTGGACGATGCTGCCGAGGCCGGCGGAGGCGACCGTCGAGACGTACGCCGGGCCGCCGCGGTGGTGACCGATGAGGGCGTCGAGCAGGTCGATCATCCGGTGGGTGACGCCCGCCTTCTCCAGGAGGTAGCCCATGAAGACGAAGATGACGGTGGCGTAGACGATCTCGTCGACGAGCGCGGCGTAGAGGGCATCCCAGCCCGCGCTGAGGATCCGACTGCCGTTGAACACCGCGGCGACGACGAACCCGACCACCATCGCCTCGCCGACGTTGCGGCGCAGCAGGGTGGTCCAGGCCAGGATCACCACCAGGTAGACGCCGAGCGCCCAGACGCCGATCACGACGGCTTCCCGCCGCCGGCGATCCGCTCCAACGCTGTCATCGAGGCCTCCGTCATCTCGGCGTGGACCCCCAGGTCAGCGAGGTAGGCACCGGTCGAGCGCATCTCCGCCGCCCGGCGGGCGGCGTGCTTCGCCGTGCCGGTGAGGAAGCGGTCGATGACCGCCTGTCCGTCCCCGGCGAGAACGCCTGCGATCTGGCCACGGACCCACTCTTCCATCCCGGCGGCACGTCCGGCACCGACCGCCTCGACCACGACCGAGGCGAGCCCCTTCATGAAGACGCTGCGCAGCAGCTTGTGGGCCATCGCGTCGCCGAGGTCGCCGCCCACCACCTCGACCGGCGTGCCCAGCGGCCGCATCAGCTCCGCCACCACCTCGCCGGCCGGTCCGGCCGCCATCAGCGGCGTGGCCGTGCCCAGCAGGATGACCGGTCCCAGGATGGCCACGTCGACCAGGCGTACGTCCGCACGCCCCTCGAACACGGTGGCCAGCTCGCGCTTCTCCAGCGGCCCGGAGGAGGTGAAGTCGGCATAGACGGCGTCCGGGGCGAGCGCTCCGGCGACCGACTCGGCGACCGAGCGGCTCGCCGAGGCCGCGGTCAGGACGACCACGATCCGGGCGTCCTCGACCGCCTTCTCCAGGGTGTCCGCCACCTCGACGCCTGCCGGCGCCTCGTGGAGGTAGGGGTCGAAGCCGGTCACCCGGTGGCCCGCCTCGGCGAGGGCGGCGCCGTAGATGCGGCCCACCTCGCCGAGGCCGAGGATCGCCACGTGGGTGGCCTGGAGAGGACTGTCGGAGATCGTGCTGTGTGACATCGTCGAACTTTCGGTGCGTGGAAGGGTCAAGGGGTCAGTCGTCGGTCGGGATCCGGATGGCCAGGACGTCGCAGGGGGCGCGCAGCAGCACGGTCTGGGCCGTGCTGCCGAGGAGGAACTTCCCGGTGCGCGAGCGGCGGCGGAGACCGACGACCACCAGGTCGGCGCTCACCCGCTCCGCCTCGTCGATGAGCGTCTCGGCGACGGAGACGGCCTCGGCGTACTGGCGCACGTCGACCTCGAGGCCGTCGGCGGCCAGTCGCTGCCGCACCGCCTCGAGGTCCGCGGCCGGGACGAGGCCGCGGTCGGCGTAGGCGCCCCCGGTCGAGGAGTTCACGAGCAGGAGCGAGGCGCCGCGGGTCCGGGCCTCCCGGACGGCGCCGGCGAGGACTCGCTCGCCGGCGTCGCCGGGCATGTAGCCCACGATGACGGTCATCGCTGCTCCCCCGCGGCGGTGGCGATCCCGAGCGAGACGTCGATGTCGCGACGGGTCGCCTCCTCGGCGGCGTGCTTGGCCTCGGCCCGGTCCGCGATCACGGCCGCGGACTCGAGCGGAACCACGACGACCCCGTCCGCGTCCCCGACGATGATGTCGCCGGGGCGTACGACCACGCCGGCGACGGCGACATCGACGGAGAGTGCGTACGGGCCATGCTTGTAGGGGCCCGCGGGCGTGCGGGAGCGGGCGAAGACGGGCATCTCGTACTCGGCCAGGCCGTCGGCGTCGCGGACGGCACCGTCGAGGAGGAAGCCGGCGACGCCGCGGGCCTTGGCCTTGCCGCCGATGAGCTCGCCGATGAGGGCGCGCGACTCGTCGGCGCCGCCGCTCACCACGATCACCTCACCCGGCTCGACCTGGGCGAGCGCCTGGTGGATGCCGAGGTTGTCGCCGGGACGGGTCCACACCGTGAACGCGGTGCCGACCATGCTGGCGCCCGGCCAGGCGGGGGCGATGACGGAGTCGAGCGAGCCCAGCCGGTCCATGGCGTCGCCGATGTTGGCCGTGGGGAGACGGCGGAACCGGTCGAGGAGAGCCTCGTCGGGACGCTCGGGCCGGGCCGTGGCGACGCGGCCGCCGGGGTTGAGCTGCTGGTCGGTGAGGATGCTGTCGGTCATCAGCTGTCCGCCTTCACCAGCGGGAACAGGTCGCCGAAGGTCTTCTCGGTGTCGTCCCAGTAGGCCGAGTACTCGTCGGCGTCCAGGTAGGACGGGGCGAGGCCGGCGTCGGTCATCTTCTTCTGGAACGCCGGGTCCTCCATGATCTCGCCGATGGCGGTGGACATCTCGTCGACGACCTCGTCGGGTGTGCCCGCCGGGAAGGCGTAGCCGCGCGAGGAGGAGATCTCCACGTCGTAGCCCGACTCCTTGAAGGTCGGTACGTCGGGCAGCGACTCGGCTCGCTCGGCGTCCATCACGCCGACGATGCGGACCTTGCCGGACTCGGCCAGCGGCTGGAGGTCGCTCACGTTCGTGAGGAGGACGTCGGTGTTGCCGCCCAGGAAGGCGGTGGTGGCGGCCGTGCTGCCGTCGGCGAAGTGCACCGGGGCGAGCTCGGCGCCGGAGACCTCCTTCAGGCTGACCAGGGCGAAGTGCTCGTTGCTGGCGACGCCGGTCGTGGTCGCGCGCAGCTTGCCGGGCTTCGCCTTGGCGGCCTCGACCAGGTCCTTCGGGGTCTTGATGTCGCTGTCGGGGGCGACCGCGACCGCGGTCGGGTCGATGACCTGGAGGGCGACGGGAGCGAAGCTGTCGCGCTCGTAGGAGGCGCCGCGGCTCTCGTCGAGCACGGTCATGATCGCCGACGGGAACGTGGTGGCGGCCATGGTGTAGCCGTCCGGCTTCGCCTGGGTCAGCGCGGTGTAGGCGACCTGGGAGTTGGCGGCGGGCTTGTTGACCACGGTGATCGTGGCGTCGAGCTTGTCCTCGAGCTCCTTGGCGAGCATGCGAGCACCGATGTCGGTCGGGCCCCCGGCCTCGTACCCGATGACGAGCTCGATGGGCTTGGCCGGGTAGTCGCCGGCCGCGGTGGTGGTGCCGGACTGGGAGCAGGCGGCGAGCGAGAGGCAGGCGAGCCCGATGCCGGCGAGGGTGAGTGCGCGAGGTGCGCGGTTCATGGTGTTGACCTTTCGTGTCGTGACGGGAGGGGTGGGTCAGACTTCGGCGTCGGTGGGCAGCCCTGCCTTTCTCTTCAGTCCGGCGCTGAGCACGGAGGCGGCGAGGATCGCGAGGGCGACCAGGAGGAAGACCAGCGACAGCGGACGGTCGACGAAGATCCCGAAGTCGCCCTGGGAGATCTGCAGGGACTCCCGCAGCGCGCTCTCGATGAACGGGCCGAGGATGAGGGTGAGCACCAACGGCGCGAGCGGCAGGTGCACCTGGCGGAAGACGAAGCCGACGATGCCGAAGAACACCATCACGTAGATGTCGATGACTGAGTTGTTGACGGCGTACGAACCGATCACGATGAAGGCGAAGATCACCGCGCGCAGGACCGAGTAGGGGATCGCCAGGATCCGGGTCCACAGGCCGACCATCGGGACGTTGAGCACCAGCAGGAGCAGGTTGCCCACGAACAGGCTGGCGATGACCGTCCAGACCAGGTCGGGCGCCTCGGTGAAGAGCTGCGGCCCCGGGGTGAGCCCGTTCTGCAGGAAGGCGCCCATGAGCACCGCGATCGCCGGCGAGGCCGGGATGCCGAGCGTGAAGAGCGGGATGAAGGCGGCGTTGCTGTGCGAGTTGTTGGCCGTCTCGGGAGCGGCCACGCCCTCGATCGCACCACTGCCGAGCTCCGTGCGATGCCGGGAGATCTTCTTCTCCGTGCTGTAGGCCAGCAGCGACGAGATCGCCGAGCTCACCCCCGGGATGAGCCCGATGACCGTGCCGATCGAGGCGCCTCGTCCGATCGCGGGCGCGGCCCGGCGCAGGTCGGTTCTCGTCGGCAGCAGCTGGCGGAGCGTCGGGGCGGTGGGCTTGGGGGCCGCGCCACCGCTGGTGGCGAGCAGCTCACCGAGCCCGAAGATGCCGACCAGGACGGGTACGTAGCTGATCCCGTCGAAGAAGTGCGGCTGGTCGAAGGTGAACCGCGGCAGCCCCATCACCGGGTCGATGCCGACCATGGCGATCAGCAGGCCCAGGCAGGCCGAGATGACTCCCTTGAGGACCGATCGCCCGACCAGGCCGACGAGCAGAGCAAGGCCGATGAGCACCAGCGAGAAGAACTCCGGAGGACCGATCCGCAGGCCCAGCTCGGAGAGCGGCTTCGCCGCCACGACCAGCGCGAGAGTGGCGATCGTGCCGCCGATGAACGAGCCGATCCCGGCCGTGGCCAACGCTGCTCCGGCCCGGCCACGCAACGTCATCTGGTAGCCGTCGATGCAGGTGATCGCCGACTCGCCCTCGCCCGGGATGTTCAGCAGGACGCTCGTGATCGTCCCGCCGTACGCCCCGCCGTAGAAGATCGCGGCCAGCATGATGATCGCGCTCGCCGGGTCCATCGTCAGGGTCAGCGGGATCAGGATCGCCATGCCGGCGGTCGAGCCGATGCCGGGCAGGATGCCCAGGATCGTGCCCAGCAGGCAGCCGATCAGGGCGAAGAGCAGGTTCTGCGGCGTCAGCGCGGAGGCGAAGCCGTCGAGGAGTGCGGTGAAGGAATCCATGACCTCACAGCCCCAGGTCGCGCAGGATCGGGATGCTGGAGACCGGCAGCGGGACCGTCAGCAGCCGGGTGAAGGCGTAGAAGACGCCGAAGCTCCCGACCACGGCGATGACCAGCGACTGCAGGAGCCCGCGGCGGCCGATCACCAGCAGGTGGAAGAGCAGGAAGACCAGCATGCTGACCTGGTAGCCGACCGGCACCAGGCAGGCGGCGAGCACGCACAGGCTCACCAGGATGGCCAGCACGCTCGGAAGCGAGTAGTCGGGCGTCTCCTCCTCGTCGGCCGCCGGCTTGCTCGCGAGCCCGGGCCGGAGCCGTGCGCGCAGCTCCTGGCCGAACCAGACGAGCCCCAGCACAACGAGGAGCACGCCGAGCCAGAGCGGGAAGAAGCCCGGCCCGGGCCCGAGGTCGTCCCAGTAGCCGAGGGAGCGCGAGCCGATGAACGCGGCCGCGCCGATGGCGACGACGAGCGCCGCGACGACCAGCGGCAGGACGGACTGCCGGCGGTCGTCGGCGGTCGCTGGACCGCCTTCCGCCGTAGCGGCGGGGATGTGGGTGTTGTCGCTCATGTTTCTCATTCTGTGATAAGGTGTATCACGGCATGAGGAACTATCCGTGACGGTCGTCACCCTGTCAAGCCCTCGCGGTCGGGGGTGCGAGGATTCGATGCGTCGCGACGGAACGGAGGAGGCACGTGAGCGAGGAGAAACCGGCAAGCACGATGCGCTCTCTGGAGAGAGCCATCGACGTCCTCGAGGTGCTCGAGGCGACACGTACGCCGCTGCGACTGAGCGAGGTCGCGCGCCGAGCCGGCCTGCACGTCGCCACCACCCAGCGCATCCTCAACGCACTCGAGGCGCGCGGTCGCGTCGAGCAGGACGGCAGCGGCTACCGCACCGGCGTCGCGATGCTGTTCGGGGCGCACGCCTACCTGGCCACCAACCGGCTGGCCGCCACCGCGCCGATGATCCTGCAGCAGCTCGCCGCCGCCACCGGCCTCACCGCGTCCGTGTTCGTGCGCGCCGGCTCCTCCCGCGCCGTGATCGCCCGGGTCGAGGGCAGCGACCCGCTGCGCTACGTCCTCCCGATCGGCGAGCGGCTCCCGCTCCACCTCGGCGCGGGCAAGGTCATCGCTGCGTACATGGATCCCGAGGAGCTCGACTCAGTGCTCGGCGGGATCGACGAGTTCACCCGGGCCGACGGGACCCGGGTCTCGCTGGAGGACTTCCGGCGTGAGCTCGAGGAGATCCGGCAGCGCGGCTGGGTCGCGTCCCACGACGAACGTGTGGTGGGCGCATCCTCGGTCGGAGCACCCCTGATCAACGCCGACGGGGAGTTCCTCGCGGCGATCCAGGTCGCCGGCCAGACCACCAACCCCGCCTTCACCGACCCCACTCCCCTCGGCCACGAGGTGCGCCAGGCGGCGAGCGCGCTCGCCTCGCGCGTGGGCTGACCAGGAGCCACCGCGATGCCCGACAACTGGCTGAACCAGACCCGCGAGTCCTACGACACCGACGCCGCCGGCTACGCCGAGAAGGTACGCGGCCTGCTGGACGATCGCCCCTACCTGCGGGCGAGCCTGGACGTGTTCGCCGAGACGGTGCGTGACGCCGGCGGTGGGCCGGTGGCCGACGTCGGCTGCGGCCCCGGGTACGTCACCCGCCACCTCCACGACCTGGGGGTCGACGCGTTCGGGATCGACCTCTCCCCCGAGATGATCGCGATCGCGCGACGCGACCACCCGGATCTCGGGTTCGAGGTCGGGTCGATGACCGATCTGCCGCTGGCGGACGGATCCGTGGGTGGCGTACTCGCCTTCTGGTCCGTCATCCACATCCCCGACGCGGCGGTGCCGGGGGTGTTCGAGGAGTTCCGGCGGGTGCTGCGACCCGGCGCACCGGTGCTGGTCGGGTTCCACGTCGGCGACGAGACCCGGCACTCGACCACCGGCTACACCGGGCGCCCGATCAACGTCGACAGCCACCGGCGGCGGCCCGAGCAGATCTCCCGCTGGCTGCGCGAGGCCGGGTTCGCGATCGAGGCCGAGCTCGTGATGCGGCCCGACGACGAGGTCCCGGGTGCCATCGTCGTCGGGCGGGCGCCCGACGCCGGGCGCTAGGCGGGCACCCGTTCCTCGACGGGCGCAGGGACGGTCGCGGTCCGAACCGTGAACCGCAGGTTCGGGTCGCCGACGGGACGGAGCCGCAGCTCACGGGTGTCGTAGAGGTAGTCCTGCCGGATCTGCCACGGCGCCCGCTTGCCCTGGCGGGGCATCACGGCATCGCCGCGCTGGATGTAGCCCGACCGCATCGAGGCACCCATCACGGAGACCTCCTCGCGATCCTCGTCCGCCGCCTCCGCGACCACCTGGCCGAAGCCGTTGCGGGCCATGTGCTTGAGCAGCCGGCACAGGTACGCCCCGGCGAGATCGGCCTTCAGCGTCCAGGACGCGTTGGTGTAGCCCATCACGATCATCGCGTTGGGCACGCCCTCGACCAGCGTGCCCTTGTGGAGCATCCGGTCGCGGGTGTCGACCACGTCGCCGTCGACCTCGACGCGCATGCCGCCGAGCAGCTGGATCTTCAGTCCGGTGGCGGTGATGACGATGTCGGCGGGGATCTCCTCGCCGGACGCCAGCCGGATGCCGGTCTCGGTGAAGGTGTCGATCGTGTCGGTGACGATCGACGCCTCGCCCCGGCGCAGGACGGAGAACAGGTCGCCGTTCGGCACCACGCAGAGCCGCTCGTCCCACGGGTTGTAGCTCGGCTCGAAGTGCTTCATGTCCACCTCGCCGCCGACCTGGGCGCGGATCGCGGCCAGGATCGCCTTCCGGGCGGCCTGGGGAGCGGTGCGGCAGAAGCGGTACATGCCCTGCTGCAGCAGGATGTTGCGTACCCGTCCGGTGCCGTAGACCGCCCGGCTCGGCACCTTGAGCAGGTTGAACGCGGCTGAGACCGGGTCGTTCGCCGGGACCGGCACGACGTACGTCGGCGAGCGCTGCAGCATCGTGACGTGCTCGGCCTTCTCGGCCATGTTGGGGACCAGGGTGATCGCGGTGGCGCCGCTGCCGATGACGACGACGCGCTTGCCGGTGTGGTCGAGGTCCTCGGGCCAGTGCTGCGGGTGGACGACCTCACCCTGGAACCGCTCCTCACCGGGGAACGACGGGCGGTGGCCCTGGTCGTAGTCGTAGTAGCCGGTCGCGCCGACGAGGAAGTGGCTCGTCCACTCCTCCGTCTCGCCGGTGGTCTCGTCGAGCGCGGTGGTGGTCCACAGGCCACGTTCGCTGGACCAGGAGGCGGAGACGACCTTGCGACCGAAGTGGGTGTGGCGGGTGACGCCGTACTCGTCCGCCGTCTCCTCGATGTAGCGCTTGATGCTCGGGCCGTCGGCCAGCACCTTGGTGCCGTGCCACGGCCGGAACCCGTAGCCGAAGGTGAACATGTCGGAGTCCGAGCGGATCCCGGGATAGCGGAACAGGTCCCAGGTGCCGCCCATCGCGGTGCGGCGCTCGAGGATGGCGTACGTCCGCCCGGTCCGCTCGCGGGTCAGCTGGCTGGCGACGCCCACACCGGACAGGCCGGCCCCGACGATCAGCACGTCGACGTGTCGCTGGGTGGTCATGCGGTCCTCCGGAGGTGCGTGCTCGTATCCTGGGTGGTCGCCAGGATGGTGTCGGCGATCAGGTCGGGGTCGTCGGCCATCGGCACATGCCCGCAGCCGGGCAGCTCGACGTGACGTGCTCCGGGCAGGCGTACCCGCGCCTGGCCGGCCTGGTAGGGACGCAGGACCCGGTCCTTGCTGCCCCACGCGATCGTGATCGGCACGTCCGCCGGCACCGCACCGTCGAAGAGGTAGCCGCCGCGGATGATGTCGCGCACGGCCTGCTTGGAGTCGAGCATGTTGCACAGGTCGGCGTAGGCGACCTCCGACGGGATCGCGGTCGGCCGGGCGGTCAGCCAGCTGAGGCCGAGCGTCCGACCCCAGCGATGACGCATCAGCCACGGCGCGACCGGCTTCAGCACCTCCGAGGTCGCGATGACCGAGGCGAACAGCGCCCGTACGTAGGCGAACTCGACGTCGTTGCGCCAGAAGCCGGCCGGGGAGATCGCGGTGACGCTGCGGGCGAGCCCGTGCTTGCTCATCTCCAGCGAGATCAGCGCACCCAGGCTGTTGCCCACCACGTGCGGACGCTCCAGGCCGGCCGCGGCCATGAACTCCTCCAGCGGCTCGATGAGCGCCTGCCGCGGCGAGCGGCCGTCCGTCACATGGGCCGGCGACTCACCGTGTCCCGGCAGGTCCACGAGGAACACCTCGTGGTGCTCGGCGAGCCGGTCGACGACCGGGTGCCAGGCCTGGCGGCGATGACCGATGCCGTGGATCAGCAGCAGCGGCTCGCCCGCGCCGGCACTCTCGTACGCCAGCACGTCAGATCGCCGCGCTGGACGGCTGGGCACGGAAGCGCGCCGCCCGCCCGTCGATCCCGAGGGCCCGCCAGACCAGCTTGGCCGGTCCCTTGCGGATGCCGAGGTTGTCGGCGAGGAGACGTACGTCCGAGAAGAGGTCGCGCAGGAGCTTCTCGGACTCCTCGGACTTCCACCAGATCTCCTGGGCGACGTCCTTCGGGATGCCCATGTCCTCGCGCGCCTGCTTGCTCGGCACCATGATCACGTCGCACAGGAGCCGCATGACGACCGGGAACAGGTAGGTCAGCACACGCCGCTTGACGGGGTTCATCCGCTGCCAGTGGTGCTCGAGGTACTGGTGGGCGAAGCCGATGTGGCGCGCCTCCTCGGCGATGTGGATCTGCATGACGCGGTCGATCAGCGGGTGGCTGCCGCCGGCCCGCAGGATGCTCTTCTGCAGGTGGTCGATGGGCTCCTCGCCACCGAGGATGCCGACGAAGAAGATCTCCGGGAACCAGGTCCCGGCCGACGTCACCAGCGGAGCGAGCCAGGCGAACCATCCCGGGGCTCCGGCGACGCCGTCGACCCCGGAGTTCTCCACGAACCGGTTGACCGACTCCTGGAACATCTGGATGTGGTGGGTCTCCTCGGTGACCTCGTGCATCGCGTAGCGGAACTCGGGGTTGCCGTCCTTCGCCAGGATCAGGTGGTGCATCACACCGGCGATGAGCACCTGCTCGAACTGGCGCCCGACCTTCGCGATCTGTGCGTAGCGGTAGACACCGATCTGGATCTGGCGCTCCGTGGAGAGCGACTTGTACCACTCGTGACGGCCGATCTCGTCGGCGTCGGTGAGGATGAAGCGCTCGTCGTTCGGGTCGAGGTGGAACTCGGGGTCGTCCCAGGCGATGTCCTTGAACGCCTGGAAGTGCTGGTCGACCGACGCCTGCGAGAGCGTCCGGAGCGTGTCGTAGTAGGACTGCTTCGTCGTCGTGTTCGTCGTCGTGTTCATCACGACCTCCTTCGTGGTTCTCATCGGGTGGGGACCGGAAGGGATCGGCTGATGATCTCCTTCATGATCTCGGTGGTGCCGGCGTAGATGCGCTGGACGCGGAGGTCGGTGAAGGCGCGGGCGATCGGGTACTCCTCCATGAACCCGTAGCCGCCGAAGAGCTGGAGGCACTTGTCGACGACGAGGCCGGCGCGCTCGGAGCTCCAGTACTTGGCCATCGCGGCGGTCGGGATGTCGAGCTCGCCCTTGACGTGCAGCTCGACGCACTCGTCGATGAAGGAGCGGGCCACCCGGGCCTCGGTCGCGATCTCGGCCATCTCGAACTTGGTGTTCTGGAAGCCGAAGACCGGGCGGCCGAAGGCGGTGCGCTCGTTGACGTACCGCAGGGTCTCCTCGAAGCAGAACTCCATCGCCGCCACGCTGCCGACCGCCACGATCAGCCGCTCCTGCGGCAGCTGCATCATCAGCTGGACGAAGCCGTCGCCCTCCTTGTCGCCGAGCAGGTTCGAGGCGGGGATGCGTACGTCGTCGAAGAAGAGCTCGCAGGTGTCCTGCCCCTTCATCCCGATCTTGTCGAGCACCCGGCCGCGCCGGAAGCCTTCGGTGTCGGTCGGCACGATGACCAGGGAGATCCCGGCCGCGGCCTCCTCCGGGTTCGTCTTGACCGCGACCAGCACCATGTCGGCCAGGAGGCCGTTGGTGATGAAGGTCTTGGCGCCGTTGACGACGTACTCGTCGCCGTCCTTGATCGCCTTGGTGCGAATGCCCTGCAGGTCGGAGCCGGTGCCGGGCTCGGTCATCGCGATCGCGGAGACCACCTCGCCGGAGGCGAGCTTCGGGAGCCACTCGTTCTTCTGCTCCTCCGTGCCGTACGCCAGCAGGTAGTGAGCCACGATCCCGCTGTGCAGCGAGGCACCGAAGGACGTGTCGCCGACCCGGGCCTGCTCCTCGATCAGCACGGCCTCGTGGGCGAAGGTGCCACCGCCACCGCCGTACGCCTCGGGGATCGAGAGGCACAGCAGGCCCAGCTCGCCCGCCTTGCGCCACAGGTCGCGGTCGACGTGCTTGTCGGCGATGTAGGTGTCGATGTTGGGCTTGACCTCCTTCTCGAAGAAGGTCCGGGCAAGGTCGCGAAGGTCGTCGAGGTCCTGGTCCATCCAGGGCGAGCGGCGGGACATACGTGGCCTTTCGGTGGTGGGTACATGCTGTATCAAGGACATGGTGTCCCACTTATCCCCTGGATACAAGGTGTAGCCGGTGACGTCTCGCTAGGCTGACCACGTGGTTGACGTGGTGAAGTGGGTGGACTCCACGGTCCGGCGCCGGTCCGCGAAGGAGGCGCTCGACAACGACGCGCGGCGCGCCCAGGTGGTCGAGGCGGCCGTCGAGGCGATCGAGGAGCGCGGGCCGGGCGTCGGCATGGCGCAGGTCGCCGAGCGCGCAGGCCTCCCCCGCCCGAACGTCTATCGCCACTTCGCCAGCAAGGAGCAGCTCGACGCCGAGGTCGTCCGGTTCGCGTCGACCGAGCTGATCCGCCGCGTACGCCCTCATCTCGCCCGCGCCGGGACCCCGCGCGAGGTCGTCGGCGGCATCATCGAGTCCTGCGTCGCCTGGGCCGACGAGCACCCCAACCTCTACCGGTTCATCGCCGCGCAGCACCAGACCAGGGCCCTGCACCGGGCCCGGATGGGGCGCAACCGCTTCCTCGACGAGCTCATCGACGCCATGGCCTCCTACCTCCGCGCCTCCGAGGCCAGCGGCACGCCGTCCGACGGCATCCTCGCCGGCCTGATGGGCATGGTCGACGCCAGCATCATCTGGTGGCTCGATCACCACGACGAGACCAGGGATCAGCTCATCGACCGGCTCACCCGGCAGGTCGTGGTGGTGCTCATCGACATGCTCGACGGCCTCGGGCTCGAGGTGCGCGAGGACATGGTCTACACGCCCCTGGATTGATCAGGAACGAAGAAGCGTCCGGCCTCGCGACTTTCTAGGCTCGTCTCGACAGACCAACCCGAAAGGAAGACCGATGGCCAAGAGCAGCACGTTCACCGAGGAAGAGAAGGCCGCCATGAAGGAGGCCGCCGCCGAACGGCGTACGGCCGCCAAGCGCGGCACCGGCAGCAAGAAGGCCGAGGCCGACCTCGCCGACTGCCTCGCGAAGATCGAGGCCATGGACGAGAACGACCGCGCGATCGGCGAGACGCTCCACCGCATCGTCACCACGCACGCCACCGACCTCGCCCCGAAGACCTGGTACGGCATGCCCGCCTACGCCAACGCCGACGGCAAGGTCGTGGTCTTCTACAAGTGCGCCGGGAAGTTCAAGATGCGCTACGCCGAGGTCGGCTTCCAGGAGTGGGCGAACCTCGACGACGGCGACATCTGGCCGACCGTCTTCGCCGTCACCGCGATGACCCCGGCCGTCGAGGAGCGCCTGACCGACCTCGTGACGCGGGCGGCGAGCTAGCGGGCGAGCGCTCCCGCGAGCCGCTCCGTCAGGAACCGGCTCGCCCGGTCGAGGGCCGCATCGGCCTCGTCGAGCGACCCGGCCTGGTTCTGGAAGACGTGCGGCAGCTCGGCACCGACCTCGAGGATCACCTCCACGTCGGCCTCCGCCGCCCTGGCGGCAAGCCGGACGGAGTCGTCGAGCAGCACCTCGTGGGAGCCGACCTGGATCAACAGCGGGGGAAGACCGGCGAGGTCGGCGAACGCGGGGCTGATCAGCGGATCGGCCGGGTCGGCGCTGCCGAGGTAGCGGCCGGCGAACCATTCGAGGGCGGCGCGGTCGAAGAGCGGATCCGCATCGACCTTGGTCTCGATCGTCGCACCGGAGAGCGTCAGGTCCGTCCACGGCGAGAACAGCACGGCGGCGGCCGGCTGCGGCAGACCGGCCGAGCGGGCGGCCAGCAGGGTCGCCATCGTCAGGCCACCCCCGGCCGAGTCGCCGGCCAGGACGAGCCGCTCGGGCTCCACACCCGCGTCGAGCAGGCCACGGTACGCCGCGAGCCCGTCCTCCACGGCCGCCGGATAGGGAGCCTCCGGAGCGAGCCGGTAGTCGATCGAGACCGCCCGCAGCCCGGCACGACCGGCCAGGCCGTCGGCGAGCGAGGCACCGGTCCGGGCGGAGCCGACGACGTATCCGCCACCGTGGATGTACAGCAGGGTGCCCTCGGTGGCGTCGGGGTACAGCTCCAGTCCGGAGATCCCGCCGATCGTGACGGGCCGTGCCTCGCTGGACAGAGGTAGCGTCTGGCCTTCTTCGAATCCGGCTCGAGCCTCCTCGACGCTCACCGTCGGGTCGAAGGGATACGCACGGATGGCCGCGTCCAGTGCGTCGCGCTGCTTCTTGCTCATGGCCGTTCCTCCTGTGTGGGACGATGTTGTATCGAAGGGAAGTAGATTCCTTTCGATATAATTCCCTGGAAGCAGGTTTTTACTTCATGGCCAACGGCTGGCGGCTCTTCTCCGACCTCGTCCGCGCCGAGACGCGGCTCTTCAACCAGCTGGACGCACGGGTGCGCGCCGCGCACGACGGGCTCACGCTCGGCCAGTTCCAGATGCTCGAGCTGATCGCGACGACTCCCGAGTGCCGCGTCTCCGACATCGTCGCGTCGATGGACATCGGCGTCGGCACGGCGAGCAAGGCGGTCGACCGGCTGGAAGCGGCAGGGCTGTGCCGGCGGGCGTCGAACCCCAACGACCGGCGGTCCTCGATCCTGGTGCTGACGGCACCCGGCGAGCGCGCCTTCGCCGCCGCCACCCCCACCGTCGACGCGGTGATCTCCGAGCGGCTGCAGGGGATCGCGGCCGACGATCTGGCGACCACGGCACGGGTGATGAGTCAGCTCCGGGCAGTGCTGGAGGAGCTGGCGCGGTGAGCGACCGGCCGCCTATCGGCGACGGAAGAATCTGCGGCGACGGGTCCGCCGATCACCGGGCGCGGCCTCACGAGCCTTCGCTGCGCCGCCCGCTCGACTTTCGACCCAGGCGGCCACGGTGGCGTCGGGGTCGCGCGGCATCGTGATCAGCGGCGGGCCCGCCGGCAGCTCGTAGCGGGCTCGGATCACGCGCTCGTTGAAGTCGTCGATCTCGCGACGTACGGCCTTCTCGTCGGCCAGCCGGTCCAGGCGCTCGTCCAGCGCAGCGTCGTCCTTGCGGAGCTGGATGGACGGAGGCAGCAGGGCGATGCGCTCTCGCTGGACCAGGCTCCTGATCCACCACTCGGGGTCGTGGTGGTCCGGCAGGTCGATCGGCTCGCCGCTGCCGGGCAGGTCGTCGAAGTCGCCGCGTGCGATCGCCTTGCGGACCTGGACGTCGGCGAGCAGCGCCACCGCGACCGCGTCGTCGATCGCGTAGGCGTACGGGTCATGGGGCTGCATGCCGATCACCTGGCCTCTCACGGATGCAAGTCACCTGTATTATGTCACGCGTATTGAAAACACGGAGGGACCACCGAGATGCCGAAGATCGTCGACCACCGCGAACGACGGGAAGGGATCGCGCACGCGCTGTGGCGAGTGGTCGAGCAGCAGGGCTGGCCGCGCGCGACCATGCGCGAGGTCGCCCGCGAGGCGGGCGTCTCCCTCGGGCAGCTGCAGCACTACTTCTCGTCCCGCACCTCGATGCTGACCTTCGCGATGGAGTTCGCCGCCGAGCAGACCTCGTCCCGCGTGGCGCACCGCCTGGCCGGGCTCGACCAGCCCCCGCACCCTCGCGATGTCCTGCGAGCGGTCATCACCGAGATACTCCCGCTGCACCCCGACACCCGCGCCACCAGCCGGATGAATGCGGCGTACGTCCTCGAGGCACTGCACGACCCCGAGCTGCGCGAGGTGGCCCGTGCCGGGCTTCGCGAGGGACGGGACCTGGTCGAGCGCCTCGTCCGGCAGGCGATCGCCGACGGCCAGATCCTCGCCGATCGCGACCCTGCGATCGAGACCGACCTCGTCCTCTCGCTGACCGGTTTCACACCGCTGCTGGAGCTCGGGGTGATCGAGCCCCGGGCCGCCCTGGCCGCCGTCGACCAGCACCTCGACCGGCTCTTCTCGCCGACACCCTGAGCCGCCCATCTCTCATTTGAAACCTATTTGCGAAAGTTTCAAAACTTCTTGACGAAGTTCTCCTTGGCCCCTACGTTCAGATGTGACGCTCGACACATCCCCCACGGAGGCCTCCATGCGTGTCCCCCCGTCCAGAGCCGTGCTCGGCTCGCTCGCCGGCCTGTCGGTCGTGGCGACGCTGCTCGGCAGCGGCCCGGCGACCGCAGCGGAACAAGATCTGCCACCCCAGGAGCCCGGCGTCACGCTGCGCACCTACGACATGGCCCGGCCGATCTCAGAGCTGTGCACGCTGCGTGCCGGCCAGACGCCCAACGTCGACCGGCTCACCTCGGTCATCGACTACGACTCGCCCGGCGACTTCGGCCTCGCCGACCGTTTCATCTCGCACGCGCTGGCCAACCTGCGCATCGATGCTGCCGGGACGTACGACTTCCGGCTGATCAGCGACGACGGCTCGCGGCTGGTCATCGACGGGTCGGAGGTCATCGACCACGACGGGCTGCACGGGGAGACCGCCAAGGACGGCAGCGTCACCCTGAGCGAGGGCTACCACGACCTGCGCGTGGAGCACTTCGAGGACGGCGGTGGCGAGGTGCTGCGGCTGCAGTGGCGGCCGCCGGGCGCCGCCGACTTCGCGCTGGTGCCGACCGAGGTCCTGAGCACCGAGGCCGGGGTGGTGCGGGTGACCGCGCCGGGCACGAAGTACTGCGAGGGTCAGGACGACACCGCCGGTGACGGCATGCAGCTGGACAGCGTCCACCCCGCGTACGACCTGACCGACCTGCGGCCCGAGGGCTTCGAGCCGATGGTCTCGGCGCTGGACTGGGCGCCGGACGGCCGGCTCGCCGTGGTGACCTCCGGGTCGGTGAGCCCGTCGGGGTGGGTGGAGAACCCCGAGCCGGGCGAGATCTTCTTCCTCAGCAACGCTCGCACCGCCACCGGACCCGAGGACGTCACGGTCGAGAAGGTCGCGACCGACCTGTTCAACCCGATGGGCGTGGCGGTCATCGGCGAGTCGATCTTCGTCTCCGAGCGAGACCAGCTCACCGAGCTGACCGACCCCGACGGGGACGGCTTCTACGACCGGCACCAGAAGGTGGCGGAGTGGCCGTTCGGCGAGAACTTCCACGAGTTCGCCTTCGGCCTCCTCCACGACGAGGAGAACTTCTACGTCAACCTCTCCGTCGCCATCAACTTCGGCGGCGCGACCACCGACCCGCAGCCGGCCCGCAACCGCGGCACGACGCTGAAGATCTCCCGCAAGACCGGTGAGGTCACCTATGTGGCGGGTGGGCTGCGTACGCCCAACGGGATGATGCGCGGACCCGACGGCGACCTGTTCGTGATGGACAACCAGGGCGCCTGGCTGCCCAGCTCCAAGCTGGTGCACGTCAAGCCGGGACGGTTCTTCAACCACTACACCAACCCCTCCGGCCCCTTCGACGACCAGCCGGTCACCGATCCGGCCCTGTGGGTGCCGCAGAACGAGATCGGCAACTCCCCGAGCAGCCCGGTGATGCTGGAGAAGGGTGCCTACGCGGGGCAGATGATCTTCGGCGACGTCACCTACGGCGGTCTGCAGCGCGGCTTCCTGGAGAAGGTCGACGGTGAGTACCAGGGCGCGGTCTTCCGCTACTCCGCCGGTCTCGAGGCGGGCGTGAACCGCACCCTGCTCGGTCCCGACGGGTCGATCTACGTCGGCGGCATCGGCGAGGCCGGCAACTGGAGCGAGCCGGGCAAGCTCCGCTACGGCCTGCAGCGGATGAGCCCGGGCGGCGGCTCCGCGTTCGACATGCTCTCGATGCGTGCCACCGGCAACGGGTTCAAGATCAGCTACACCCAGCCGCTGTCCCAGGCGACGGTCGACAAGATCGCCGCGGACCCGAACGCCGCGTTCCGGATGAACCACTGGCGCTACGCGCCGCGCCCGACGTACGGCGGCCCGAAGATCGACGAGCGTCCACTGTTCGTCTCGGGTGCCGAGGTGTCCGCCGACCGCAGGTCGGTGAAGCTCACCGTGGACGGGCTGGAGGAGGGCCGGGTCGTGCACCTGCGCTCGCCGCGGCCGTTCGCCAGCGAGGGCGGCAAGGAGCTGTGGAACACCGAGGCCTGGTACACGCTCAACTCGATCCCCGGCTATCAGTCGCCGGCCGACCGCAACTACCTCGAGGCCGAGCAGGCGACCCTGCGTGGCGGCGCCGACGTCGACCTCGAGCACAACGGCTACTCCGGCTCCGGGTTCGTGGACGGCTTCGGCACCGTCGGCGCCTCGGTCACCTTCGACGCGAAGGTCGATCGGGCCGGGACGTACCCGGTCCGGCTGCGCTACGCCAACGGCCCCGACCCGGCGCCCGGCACCAAGCGCGTCTCGGTCTACCTCAACGGCACCGAGGTCGAGCCGTGGGCGCTGGAGTCCACCGGCGACTGGCAGACCTGGGGCACCGCGACCCGGCCGATGAGGCTCAAGGCCGGCGTCAACCGGATCGCCCTTCGCTACGAGGAAGGCGACGAGGGCAACGTCAACTTCGACGTGCTCAAGGTGGGCGGCGGCGAAGACGTCTGTACGCCGCGGCGACCCGCCCCGGGCTACACGTCGCTCTTCGACGGCACCCTCGCCTCCCTCGCCTCGTGGCGGATGGCCGGACCGGGCTCGTTCGGCCGCCAGGACGACTGCTCGCTGCGTACGACCAACGGCCTGGGCCTGCTGTGGTACGCCCAGAAGGAGTTCAGCGACTATAGCCTGCGGCTGGACTGGAAGCTGATCAACGACAACAACGGCGGCGTCTTCGTCGGCTTCCCCAACCCCGGCAACGACCCGTGGGTCGCGGTCAACCAGGGCTACGAGGTCCAGATCGACGCCACCGACGCCCCGGACCGCACCACCGGCGCCATCTACACCTTCCAGGGCGCGGACCCGTCGGCCATCGCCGCGTCGCTGAAGCCGGTCGGGTCGTGGAACTCGTACGACATCCGCGTCGAGGGCTCTCGCATCCGGGTCTTCCTCAACGGGACCCTGGTGAACGACTTCACCAGCACCGACCCCGCCCGCGACCTCGCCGGCTTCGTCGGCATGCAGAACCACGGCGGGGGTGAGACCGTCTACTACCGCAACGTCCAGGTGAAGGAGCTCACCGACTGACGTCGCTCGCCCGCGCCGCCGGCTGGGCGCCTTCCCCACCAGGGGAGGCGCCCATGCCGGCGGGTGTGCGTTGCCACCCACCGGCGACACTGAACGCATGAGTTTCTCGATCCGCCCCGGATCCATGAGCGACACGAGTCCCTGCGTCGACCTGTGGACACGAGTGATCGCCGCCCGAGACGGCTCGGAGGTCGCTGCCGACGTTGCGCGGCGAGCGCGAGCCGCGTTCGCCGAGCCGACCGTACGCTTCGCCGTCGTCGGGTCGGGACCGGACGGCTTCGCGCTCACGATCACCAGAGATGACGGCGTCGCGCTCCTCTCCCGGCTCTGCGTCGACCCCACTGTCACCTCGCGCGGCCTCGGCGCGGCCCTGGTCGCCGATGCCGTCGAGCATGCGCGGCGTGCCGGGCTCCAGCGCATCGAGCTGGATGTCCGTGAGACGAACGTACGCGCCATCGCGCTCTACGAGCGGGCGGGCTTCACCGCTGTCTCGGACCCGTGGGAGTACGACGGGGGCGATCGTGTCGTGACGTGGTCTCTCGATCTGGAGCCATCGACGCCGGCGTCGGGATGCCATTGACGCTGGTCCGCGCCGCCCGCGCCGATGCCTGTGAGGTCAGTTGTTCGGGCATCGCCTTGCGGTCCGGGCAGAGAACGAGACCGTGTCGAATGTCCAGACGATCAAGTCGTACTGCCCGCCCACGGCGTTCTCGAAACACGTCTCCCCCGCACCGACCTCCACAACGTCTCCGGATGGTGTGAGGAACTGGCCAGAAACACGCGAATTGATGATGAAGGTCGTGCCCGCCGGGACCCTGAGACGGAACCGTCCGGCCCCCGACGACGTCCGGGGCCCTCCGAGCACCGGGTCGCCATCCAGAGTCGCGTCCGTCGTGGCGATCGGATTCAGGTAGTCGCGCACCGTCATCGGATCGAGCTCGTGCGGGACGTAGCGCAGCGTATGCGTGCCGGATTTCGGCAGCCTGAACACACGGGCGTTCCCGTAGGCCGTACGCATCGAATAGAGCGGCTCGAGCGAGATGCCGTCGGGGTCGAGGAACGACCGGTAGGGAAACGGCCACTGCTCGTACTCCGGAACCGTCAGCGTGAACATGTCGTCAGCGGACACCGGCACGGTGAAATCAACGATCTGACCGGGACGGTCCTGGTCGGCGTCGCAGCAGAACTCGTCAAATGCCTTCGTCTTGGCTGTTGAGGTCCAGATCGTGACTGCGCCGGACACCCCGGTGTTGTAGATATGGGAGGTCAGACGATAAGTGCCCGTCGACGGAGCACGGAACGTAGAGACACGTTGCTGGTAGGGCTCCAACGTAGCGATCGGAGTGCCGTTGAGTTCGACGTTGACCGTCGAGACGATGGATTCCGCGGTAATGGCGACCGAGACGAGATCGCCGGCCGTCGCAGGCAGCGCGAGCGAGGCATCGCCTGTGGCAGGGTCGGCGACGAGGGCGCCGATCTGGGTCTCCTGGTTCATCGCCAGCGGCACCGGCCGCTGAATGGCGCTGAGGGTGGTGGAGTAGCCGCTCAACCGCGGCCCCGAGGGCGAGCTCACCATGCGGAAGCGCCAGCCGTTCGGGCGCCTCTCGACATCGACGCGGTAGCGCCCCGCGGAGTCGGCAACCGCACCGGGCCCGGTTGTGATCCATCGGCTGGTCGCCTGGTCCCAGTGCTGCACGTTGACGGTGGCGTACGCCGGGGCGACGCCCGTCACCCGGGTGATCCAGAGGCGGTCGGATCGGAGGAACGCGGAGGTCGTGGCCGTCACCTTCGGGCGCCACGTCACCGTGATGGAGACCGTCGGTGACGTGGCAGCCGCCTGGCCGAGCTGAGCTGGCTTACGCACGCGGTAGCGCTGTACTCCCCTTGGCGGCGTGATGCGGAACGAGAAGCGGCGGGTGTCGACGAGCTTCGTGCTCGCCACCCGGTGCCACGCACCGTCGTACCAGCGCTGCAGATTGACCACACTGCCGAGCTTCGCCCCCGACGCGGTGCCGCTGATCCGGACGGCCGATCCCTCGCTCACCGTGGAGGCAGATGCCGAGGCGGAGATGGTGACGGCCGCGCTCGCCGGCGGCGCCTGCAGGGCCGCGAGGCTGAACATCAGTGACAGAGCGCCCACAACGGTGAGCACCGACTTCCGCATATATCTGCTCCTAAGTCTGGCCCCGAGAAGGCCTGAGAATTAAAGCAAGCGCGACTGATGACGGCAACGCCGATTCGCCCTGCCGCTCGGTATGTCGGCTGTCGAGAAGCAGCGAAGATCGACCAGCTGCACGCGAGCAGCATTGACGACATCGGCCGATCGGAGGCGCTCTGGAGAAACTGCCGTGACCGAAGGGCAAGGGCTGGCCGCCCGCGGCATCACACGATCCACGGCGGGGAGACCGAGTCGGCTCCGTCAGGGGTGGTCGCCTGACCGCTCGCCGGGCCGGACACGACGAATCCAGCTCCGGCGCCGGTGCGGATCTGACGCGGAGCACCGGCGGGGATCACCAGGGTGTCGCCGACCGACAGCTCGATCGACTCGGTGCCGACGACGATCGTCGCCGCACCTTCCAGGACATGCCAGACCTGCTCGACATCGAAGACGTGCAGTGGTCCGCTCTGGCCGGGGTTCATGCTGACCCGCCAGAGGCTCAGCGTTTGGGTGCCTCCCTGCGTCGGCGAGGCGAGCGTCGTCATCAACGCGTTGGGCGTCTCGGTGCGGCGCGCGTCCGGCTGAGCGATCTTGGTGGCAGACATGGCCTCTCCTCAAATTAGACAACTTGGTTGTCTAATACGTTAGAGAGGCGTTCGCGATATCGTCAACCGGGTTGTCGATGAGAGGAGGGGCGCCGATGAGCGAGCCCGGGTGGAGAGTGGTGCTCCTGCTGGCCGGCGCGTTCCGCCAAGGGGTCGACGCCCTCCACAGCGAACTGGCCGATCAGGGCTATCCCGGAGCACGGCCACTCCACGGCTTCGCACTCCAGGCCATCGGACCCGAGGGGTGCACCATCAACCAGCTCGGCCAGCGTCTCGGCGTCTCCAAGCAGGCCGCAGCCAAGACCGCGACCGGTCTCGAGGACGCCGGATATATCGCCCGCGAACCGGTTCCCGGCGATCGACGGGCAGTCCTTCTCCGGCGTACGGAGCGTGCCGAGGAATTCCTGGCGGCGAGCGCGGCCGGCTTCGAGCACGTCGTGGACCGCTGGCGGCGCCACCTCGGCGCCGGCCGTTTCGACGCCATGGTCGAGGCGCTCGCCGAGATCGCCGATGACGGCCGGCCGATCGGAGACCTGCCAGGCTGGCTGACGCAGCGTCCCTCGACGTAGGAGCCGATCCCGCCCGCTTCGCCGGGCCTACTGGCGGTCGCCGGCGGCCTCACCGATGACGAGCGCCGCCGTCGACGTGGATGAGCTCGCCCGTGACGTACCCGGCGCCGAGGAGCCACAGGGCGGCGTCGGAGATGTCGCCGACCGTGCCGTGCCGTCCCACGAGAGAGCCTTGGGCAGCCTTCGCGAGAAGGGCCGACTTGCCCGCTTCACCGAGGCGGTCCCAGGTGCCGCTGTCGACCAGACCCGGTGCGATGGCGTTGACCCGCAGCGGGGCGAGCTCGACAGCCAGGTGGCGAACAAGGAAGTCCAGCGCGCCGTTGGCGACGCCCTTGACCACGGTGCCGGGCTTCGGCTGCCAGCCCACGACACCGGAGAAGAAGAGCATCGACCCGCCGGGCCGCACCAGGTCGGCGAGGTGTTTGGCCACCAGGAGCGGGGCGACGACCTTGGTGCCGAACGCAGCGGTGACCTTGTCGTGGTCCAGATCGCTGACGGGTACGTCGTGGTGCGCCGACACGGTGGACACGATGTGGTCGACGGGCCCGAGGGAGGCTGCGGCGGCGGCGATCGTCTCCTCGTCGAGCACGTCGAGCTTCAGGTCGTGGTCGCCTGCGCGGGTCGCGACGATGCTGGTTGCGCCGGCCTGTTCCACGCGGCGGGCGATATCGGCGCCGATCCCTCGTCCGCCGCCGATGATCAGGATGCGCTGGTCGTGAAGTGTGTGCGTCATGGGAGGACGGTATAGATTTGCTACCGGTATCTACAACGCTACTGGAGACGTGCATGGGCAAGGCGTACGACGTCATGGCAGCCACCTGCCCGAGCCGCACGGTGCTGCACCGCATCGGCGCCCGCTGGACGGTGTTCGTGATCACCGCTCTGGCCGACGGGCCGATGCGGTTCACCCAGCTGAAGGCGTACATCCGCGGCATCACCCCCAAGGCGCTCTCCGAGACGCTGCGGGCGATGGAGTACGACGGACTCATCAGCCGCACCGCGTTCGGAGGCAACCCACCACGCGTCGAGTACGCCCTCACCCCGCTGGGGCACACGCTCCTGCCGCCGCTGAGCGCGCTTCGGGAGTGGGCCGAGACCCACGTACCCGACATCGAGCGCGCCCGGGCCGCGGCCGACCTTCGGGACTCCTGACCCGACCGCAGAATCGGCACGCCGAGTCAGCCCGCCGAGAGACTCCTCAGCCGGCTGGTGTCGCGGCCGGGGGCCTCGCCGTAGCGGCGGCGGTACTCGCGGTTGAACTGGGTGGCGCTGTCATAGCCGACCCGGTGCGCGACCGTCGCCACGTCGTCGGCGCCCGAGACCAGGAGCAGTCGTGCCTGGTGGAGCCGGATCTGCTTCTGGAACTGGATCGGGCTGAGCGCCGTGACGCCCTGGAACTTGCGGTGGAAGGCGGAGGCACTGAGCCCGCAGCTCCTGGCCAGCTCGTCGACGCGGAACGGTTCGGCGTAGTTGTCGGTGATCCACCGCACCGCGCGGCTGATCTGGGTGGTGCAGCTGTCGGCGACCCCGATCTGGGCGAGGTTCGCGCCGAGCGGGCCGGTGAGGAGTCGCCAGAGGATCTCCCGCTCGGCCATCGGCGCGAGCACCGCCCGGTCCTGCGGCCGGTCGAGGAGCCGCACCATCCGTACGACGGCATCCACCAGCTCGGGCTCGGCGTCGGCGACACCGATCGCTGGCGGGGCAGCGCTGTTCCGCACGGCCACAGCGCCAGGTGGCGCCTCCAGCAGCAATGACGCGACCGCGGCGGGTCGCAGCACCAGGCCGAACCCCAGCGCGGGCCGGTCCGGTGAAGCCTCGCTGTAGTGACCGGTGATCGGGACGTCGACAGAGGCGACGAGATACTGCCCGGGACCGTACTCGAGGACGCGATCGCCCACCGAGATCCGCTTGCGCCCCTGGGTGATCAGCGCGAAGACGGTGCCGGACCCGTTGGTCGACGGCGCCTCCACCGCGTCGGCGCGGGCGAGCAGCATGCCCTCGATCGCCGTCGTCTGGTCAGGACGGGCGTGCTTCTCGATGCGTCGGCGCAGCTCCTCGAGCGGGGTGGTGGTCACCTGAAGAAGGTACGTCGCCGGCCTGGTCGTCGTCGCCTGGTTCTGCTTCTTCGAGCAGGATCAGGCAATCATCGGCGATGTCTGTTCTCACGCTGCGCGAGCCCGGACTGGTTCGCTGAACGGGTCGAAGAGCCCGCACCGATCGGTGCGGAGCACACCACCCGAGAGGCGACCACGATGAACATCGAGTACGGATTCCAGGCCACCATGACCGCCAAGGAGGGGAAGGCGGACGAGCTCGTCGAGCTCCTGCTCTCCGGCCCCACCGTCGGGCCCTCCGCGCACGAAGGCTGCCTCGTGTTCCTGGTCAGCCGGTCGGCCACCCAGCCCGACGTGGTCCACCTCGTCGAGGGCTGGGTGAGCGAGGAGGTGCACCACGCCGTCTTCGACGACCCCGAGTCGCAGGGCTACATCGCCCGCTTCGCAGAGCTCGTCGCCGACTCGACGTACGCCGACTTCGTCCCGCTCGGCGGCAAGGCGATCCTCGCCCAGGCCACGTCCGTGTCCGCCACCGGCCGGTGACCGCGATGGACTACGCAGCCGCCCTGACGACCACCCGGCCGAGCCTTGATCCGGAGCTCGGCGCCCTGCTCGCCGACATGCCCGAGGTTCCTCCCCTCAGCGCGGAGACCCTTCCCCTGATCCGCCCGTTCGCAACCGTCGACGCGGAGGTGGCGCTTGCCGGGCACGATCTGAACAGACGCGACGTCACCGTCCCCAGCTTCGACGGCGCGCCTCTGCCCCTCACCGTCCTCACCCCGGCGAGAGACGGCGAACCCGGCACGGCGGCTCCGTGCATCTACTGGGTGCACGGCGGCGGGATGGTCATGGGGGACCGCTTCTCCCAGATCGACATCCCGCTCGACTGGCTCGAGAGCTTCGGCGCCACTGTGGTGTCGGTCGACTACCGCCTCGCGCCGGAGGCATCGGGAGCGACGCTCGTGGAGGACTGCTATGCCGGCCTCGGCTGGGTGGCCTCGCACGCGGACGAGCTCGGCATCGATCCCGCTCGGATCATCGTGGCCGGTACGAGCGCCGGTGGCGGGCTCGCGGCCGGCACCACCCTGCTGGCGCGCGATCGACAAGGCCCGGCGATCGCGGCTCAGGTCCTGATCTGCCCGATGCTCGACCATCGCAACACGACGGAGTCCAGCCGCCAGTTCACCGGACCCGGTGTCTGGTCCCGCGAGGCGAACGAGTTCGGCTGGCGATCCGTCCTCGGCGACCTCGGCGACGTGCCGGGCTACGTCTCGCCGGCGCTCGCCGAGGATCTCGCCGGGCTGCCGACGACGTATGTCGACGCGGGTAGCGCCGAGGTCTTCCGCGACGAGAACGTCGCGTACGCCTCCCGCATCTGGGCCGCGGGCGGGCAGGCCGAGCTCCACGTCTGGGCCGGCGGCTTCCATGGTTTCGATGCCCTCTTCCCTCAGACCCAGGTGTCACGAGCAGCGCGCGCCGCCCGCAGCGACTGGCTCGCCCGCGTACTCCGAGACCCGAGGCGCACGAGCTGATGGCCACCGAGCTCGCACACCGCCGCCGCAGCCTGGTGGGTCGCTCGCCGGACGAGCAGCACCGAACCGCCACCCCGCTGGAGCTGCTGTACGACCTGGTGTTCATCGTCGCCTTCGGGCAAGCGGCCGACGAGCTGGCGCACCACGTCGCGGCGGGCCGGCCGGTCGTCGGGCTCGTCGGGTTCAGCCTCGGGGTCGTCCTGATCTCATGGGCCTGGGGCAGCAACACCTGGTTCGCATCGGCCTACGACGAGGACGACTGGATCTGCCGGCTCACCACCATGGTGCAGATGGTCGGCGTCGTCATCGTCGCGCTCGGACTGCCCGAGATGTTCGCCGCGCTCGCCGGAGGTGAGAACGGCGGCTACGGCATCGTGGTCGGCGGTTACGTCGTCATGCGCGTGCCGATGGCGGTCCAGTGGCTGCGCGCGGCCCGCAACGATCCGGTACGTCGGCCAGCGCTGATGACGTACTTCTGGACCATCGCCTCGGCCCAGGCCGGATGGACGTCCCTCGCGGCGATCGCCCCTCCCCTGCCCGCCGCGACAGCTGTCGGGGTGGCGCTGCTCGCGATCGAGACGGTCGGGCCGGTGATCGCGCAGCGCGGGAAGGGTGGGACTCCCTGGAACGCCGACCACGTCGCCGAACGCTACGGGCTGCTCGTCATCGTCGCCCTCGGCGAGGTCGTCCTCGGCACCGTCGCCGCAGTCTCGGCGACGGTGCACGGTCCCGCCGGCTGGAGCATCGACGCGGCCGTGACCGCGACCGCGGGGATCGGGCTCGCGCTCGCGATGTGGTGGATGTACTTCACCGTCCCCTCAGCACTCGTCCTGCGAGTCCACCGGGAGCGGGTCTTCTTCTGGTCCTACGGGCACCACGTCATCGTGGGCGCGATCGTGGCCGTCGGTGCCGGGCTGCACGTGGCCGCCCTCCACCTCGAGCACGATTCTCAGATCGGGACCGTGCCCACGGTCCTGACGGTGGCGGTACCGCTCGTGATCTTCGTCTGGATGCTCTACGCCCAGTGGAAGACCCTGGTCCGGCTCAGCAACCGTCGTCACCTCGGCCTGATCATCGGCACTGCTGCGGTGACCGCCCTTGCGGTCGTCCTGGTCGCGGCGGGCGTCTCCATCGCCCTGGGCCTGGCGGTGATCGCGGTCGCGGCTGTGCTCCCCATCGCGTGGTTCGAGCTCGCCGGACACCGCGATCTCGCGGCTGCGCTCGCTCCGCAAGCGCTCAGCGGATAGGGACGTCGACCGTCCTGGTCGACTCGTCGATGTCGGATGTCCGGACGGTGACCGCGAGCTTCCAGGTCCCGGAGACCGGCACGTCGATGCGGCCCCTCCGCTTGCCGGTGGCGACGGCGTCCAGTCGTACCGGGAGCGGTCCGATCCGGCCGAGGCTCACGGACACCGCGACCTCGGGCGGGTCCGTCGGTTCGCCGCTCGCGTCGAGGACGTACAGGCGAAGGTCGATCTTGCGGTCCCCGCGGGGCACTGCTGCGACCTGCACGGTGTCGCCCTCGATCACGAGCTCCGCGGTGGTCTTCGGGTGATAGGCCGTTCTGGCGGGTTCGGTGGCGGTGAGTCCACTGGTGAGGGCGAGCACGACGATGATGCCGAGCGTCTCGCCGAGCACGGTCCGCCGTAGGTCGCTGCCCGGCCGTGCGCACTTCGAGGCCGAGCCGGCGACCCGGCGGTTGACCCAGGATCTCGAGAGCGAGGCCAGCAGGATCACGCCGGCCACGAGCAGCGTCTTGACCAGCAGCTCGCGGCCGTAGGTGGTCCCGGTCAGCGCGCCCCACGACCATCCGACACCACGCCACGACTGGAACGTGCCGGTGATCACCAGCGCACACACCGCCGCGAAGGCCAGTCGCGAGAACCGCCGCACCGTCGGCAATGCCTCGTCGTCGCGGCGGCGGATCGCCACGAGGACCACCAGCAGTCCACCGAGCCAGATCGACGCCGCGATCGCATGTGCGGTCTCGCTGACCACGGCGAGCAGGCGTAGCGACCCACCTGCGGCGTGGCCGGCCAGCGCGAACGTCGTCCCGATGAGCACCGCCCAGGTCGAGATCACCCAACGATCGCGCCAGACCACCAGGACGCCCACGCCGGTGAGCAGCAGACGCGCCACCACCGCCTTGCCGTAGGTGGTCTGCCACACCTCGTGCAGCAGATCGATGCGTCCCAGGGCCGAGAATCCGAGCCCCGCGTCGTACGGCCCCTTGAGCAGGAGCTCGAGCATCGCGCCCCCGACGAGCAGGACCGCACCCCCGGTCACCAACCGGCGCAGGGTCGTGGAGCTTCCGGTCGGCCAGCACCAGGCGAGCACGACCAGGATGCCGAGCAGCAGCGCCGATCCGAGGTAGCCGAGCCATCGTGCACCGCCCAACGACCAGGACAGCACCCGTGACTCCTTGGAGGGAGGTCTGGCGACGGTCTTCGACGTAGCGCCCACGGAGAAGGTGAACGCTCCGGCGAGCGGGTGGGAGTCGGCAGAGACGACACGCCAGGAGACGAGGTACGTGCCGCGCTGCGAGCAGGCCACGCCGATCCTGACAACCCGCGCGGTGCCCCCTGGATGGGCGGCCCGGCCGTCTTCGACCCTGGTCCCGTCGGGCGCGAAGACCTGGATCGATTCCGGCACCAGGTCGACGGACTCGTTGAAGGTCAGCGTGACCTCGGTCGGCGCGACCTCGAGAACGTCATCGTCGGCGGGTGTGCTGCTCTCGAGTGCGGCATGCGCCTGTGCC
The DNA here is from genome assembly GCF_000960475.2 of Nocardioides luteus. Classification (GTDB taxonomy): domain Bacteria; phylum Actinomycetota; class Actinomycetes; order Propionibacteriales; family Nocardioidaceae; genus Nocardioides; species Nocardioides luteus_A. The sequence continues at coordinate 50,411 of NZ_JZDQ02000040.1, forward strand.
GGGCCGGCTGCGAGGACCAGGCCCGTCATCAGCGCGAACACCAACAAGCCCGCGATCGGTAGGATCGCGCGGGCTCGTCGGCGGCCATCGAGGATCAGGATCGCCTCCGGATCACTCCGAGTCCGGCTCCGGCGACCGCGATGACGATCGCGACGATCGAGAGCACGAGCGGCGTCTTCGACGCGGCTTCCGCCTCTTCGGTGTCAGCCGCGTGCCCCTCGTCTCCGGAATCTTCGTGGTGTCCGGCTCCGACCGTCTCGCCGGCCACCTCGAGGGTCGGGGCGGGCTTCTCGCCCGACTCGTCTTCGTCGATCCAGCGGGCGACAGATCCGTCGGAGTAGGTCTGCAGGGTCTTGAACGTCAAGGTGCCGCTGTCCGGCAGCGGGCCGACCGAGATGTTGAACTCGTCGAACTCGCCGGATCTGATCGCGCTTGTGGCGGAGTCGGCGGTCCAGGTGACCTCGGAGACGGCCTGGGTGACCTTGTTGCCGTCGTGGTCGGTGAGCGGCGTGGTGAGCTTCGTCTTCTTGACCTCGTAGGTCCACCCGGCGTGGGGCTGGACCGACACGGCCTCGAGGGGGTGGTCGATGGGCAGGAAGACCTGGAGCTTCGTCGTCGAGGCCGAGTTGGACTCGTTGGGCACCTTGAACGTGAGCTTGGAGTAGCCCCCCGCGGGAGCACTGTCCGGGTTCACGGAGACGTGCGCGGAAGCAGTGGTGGCTGTGGCAACGAGCAGCGCCGGAACGGCCGCGACCACCAAGCCGATACGGGTGACGCGAGTCGTTCTGGCGGAGCTACTTCTGGCCGGGCGGGTCATGGGAGGTTCCTTTCGTCCAGTTCCACCACGGCCCGACGTGACCGCAGTGGCGTCAACGGCTCACCGATTCAGTCGGCGAGGGTGTGGGAGACCTGGCGGGAGTGATCGCGTACGAGCTCGTGGTGCTCGGCGGTGATGCCGGGGCCGGTCGCGTCGATGACGTGAGCCGCTGGCTGGGCGCGGCTGCCGCCCTGAACCGGGCTGCCGTTCGACGACGTGTGGCACTCCCCAAGCGAAGCTGGGCATCAAGCTCGTCGGGTGCTCGGAAACGGCACCGGGCCGCCACCAGACGTGGACTGCTCTGCTCGATGATGTCATCGGATCTGGCTGGTTGTCCACGTTCATGAGGTATTTCCCGGCGATTGCCGCGTTAGGCCCATCGTCCCAGTGTTACCGAGCAGTTAGTCCCAATTTGTTTTCCTTTGGGTCTGGACAATCGTTACCTCGGGGGGTAATCATCGTGTTTGGAAGTACCGGCGAGGGCTCGTCACCCAAGCCGATTGTGAGACCGAGAGCGGCGGCTTCACGGCCGCTACCGAGCGCTGTCGGTCCCGAGATGCCTTCGATGTCTCGGGCGCATTTGCTGTCGCGCTGATCTCGTCGGCATCACGCCCCACATCCGTATCCGTGTGTCAAAGCGGTTGTCACCCCACTCGGGCATCCGTGGCCAAGCCAAGATCCACAGGCGCTTTCCATCGCGACAGATCGAAGCCGCCTGTCCGTTACTAGCGTTCCGGAGATTCACGCCGGAGGCCGAAGGGTGGTGGATTGTCAGATGTCGACCTCTGCTCGAACCAGAGCTCACAACAGTGCTCGTCACAGCTTTGCGGCGGCTGCGCTTTCCGCAACCGCCCTGGCCTCATTTGCTCCGCAGTCCGCCTACGCGGACGATGCGTCGAGCAGCCTGCCGAGCGTGCCGAAGACGGTCACCGCGGCCAACGATCTCAACGCGCTGGTCACCACGCCGCTGGCACGCGGCACGTACCGCGACCTCCACAACTTCGGCGCTGCCAGCCGGCATTGGGCCCGCTGGCACACCGGCACCGATCTCTCCGCCCCGTGCGGCACCCCGGTGCTCGCGGCGACGGCCGGCATGGTCATCGTCGAGACCGGCGGTGGCTGGTCCGGCCGCTGGCTGGTCAAGGTCACCACCGGCACCGGCAAGGTCACCACGTGGTACGGCCACATGCGGGGCCTCACCGTCCGGGGCGGCCAGATCGTCCGCGCCGGCCAGCAGATCGGGTACGTCGGCTCCGAGGGCAACTCGACCGGCTGTCATCTGCACTTCGAGGTGCACGCGAACGGCGGCGGGATGTACCAGGACAACGTCGATCCGAGCCTGTGGCTGGCCCACTACGTCGACACCGAGCCCGCACCGACGATCGCCCAGCCGACGACGCAGTCGGCTCGGCCGAAGGTTCCGGGGGCCTACGCGGTACCTCAGGGCGCAGTCGGCGACCAGCGAGGGACAGCCGAGCCGATCGGCCTGGGCAGTCTGCTGGCCGGTGGAGGCGAGAGCGCGTCATGACGACCTCCGCCGCGAAGGCGCTCCAGGCGCGATCCCGGGCTCGTACGCTGCGGCGTACGGGCGGCCGAGGGGTCGCGGTGCTGGGCTTCGCGGCGTTGACGTGGGCAGCCTTCACCGGGACGGCGATGGCGCTGGACGGTACCGAGCAGCCGGCCCACCAGACGTCGCGCCCGGCATCGGGCCAGAGCGCTGCCACCACGGCCCCGGGCACGGACGCGACGAAGCCAGGCATCCCGCTCGGCGACGCGGTCGGCTCGCTCACCGACGACGCCGTGCGCGGCGTCACCGACACTGCCGGCGCGGTCACCTCTGGGACCGCCAGCCAGGGCGAGCCCGCCGCACCGGTCGAGCCCGCCGTGGCCGCCACTGAGCAGGACGGCGCGGTCGGCTCGCCCGGCACGGCGGGACTCCTCGACTCCACCGTGCAGGGGTTGACCACGTACACAGTGCCGCAGTCCTCGACCACACAGCCGACGGACAACCCGACCACCACGCAGTCGGCGCCGACTCAGGCAGCGGCAGGCGAGATCTCGATCCTCGGGCTCGCAGGTGGAGCCGAGAGTGCCGTGAACGATCTGAGTGGCAACGTACTCACCGCCACGCAGCTCGATCGGACGCTGTCGGCGCCGAAGGTCGAGGTGCTCACCGACACCCTCGAGGCCTTGGCCGTGACCGACACGCTGCCGACGGTTCCGCTGCCGCAGCTGCCGGTGATCGGCGAGCCGGTCGGAGACGTTCTCGGCACCCTTCCCGCAGACCTCTCCTCCGGCGTCGAGCCGACGCTCGACGACCTCACCGGCGGCCTGGTGAGCCCGCTCCCGGTGCTCGACCCCGGTGCGGGTGCACCGGCCCAGACGAGCCCGGCGACGGTCTCGCAGCAGAGCAGCCCGGTCATGAGCGGCGCCGTCCCGGTGCTGCCGATCCTGCTGCCCATCGAGGCCTTCCCCGGGCTCGGCTCGATCGACTCGCCGGCGACCTTCGCGGCGCTGGCCGACGGCGGCACCGTCGGCACCGTCCAGGACGACGTCTACCTCTCCCGCGCGCTCCTCCAGACGGGTGACGCCGACGCGGGCGACAGTTCCGTCCCACTCCCGTCCGGCCCGTCCAGCCCTGCTGGCGGTTCCGACGGAGGCTCCGGCTCCAGCCACCAGCAGGGTGGCCAGCTGAGCTCCTTCACACTTCCCGGCGGCGGCCTCGTCAGCCTCGTCCGGGACTACCGCTGGCACCTGCCGGCGACCCCGACCTTCGACCCGGGTTTCTCCCCGGACTGAACCGGGTGACGGCGCGCCACTCCTCGAGCGCGCCAGGGAAGCAACGTAGCTCCGGCCACGGCATCACGCCGATGGAGAGCACGGACCCCGCCTACCGGGCTCGACGAGCCAGCACGCCTCGGAACGTGTCGGCCTCGCTCGAACCCCTCGGAACGGACTCGTGACCTCTGTGACCAGGGCTCGCCGACCCCACTGCGACCCAGCAGCTTCTCACCGTTCAGTCCAACCGAAATTCATCAGTCACTCATCAGGTCGGCAGTACGCGATCAGCACCTGCCGACGTACCGAAATCAATCTGACTTTCGAACAACGGAGAAACTCTCATGTCCATCAACACCAGGGCTCGGCGTCGCGCCGATGCTCCCGCTGGCTGGCAGCCGATCGGGCTTCCCAAGGCCGCTCCGGCCGCCCCTGTCGCTCTCGTTCGTCGCGAGACCACGCCCGCCCTTCGCAACACCGTCCGTCGCCTGGCCGCACCGGCCGCCGCGCTCACCGCGAGCGTCGCGGTCGTGTCCGTCGCAGCCATGGCGCCCTCCGCCCAGGCACACTCGGAGACTCTTGCGGCGTCGAACGACCCGCAGACCCCGATCGGCGCCCAGACCATCTCGGCCTCGAACAGCTCGGGTCCGAGCTCGCAGGTGCCGGAGAAGAAGCCCAGCGACGGCCGGCCCGGCACCGGCACGACCACGACGACATCCGGCTCTGCGTCGGGATCGGCGTCGGGTTCGGCGCTGTCGGGTACCGCTGGCCTGCCAGTGGCGGGTGGCTTCATCAGCCACGCCCCTGAGCTGTTCACCGGCGGGCTGTTCGGCGGCGAGACCGTTCAGACCTCGACCGACCCGAACCAGTCGGGCGGTGCCCACTCGAGCGGTGACACCTCTCACGAGGGTGGCGGCGACGCGTGCGACTTCTTCCTGCAGCACATGTGGAAGAACGAGGACGGCATCCCGGTCATCGGCACCAACTCGCACTTCCTGACCTACCACACGGACCCGTCGTACCGGAACCTTCCGCTGTCGCTCACGAGCGGGGCGATCGGTAACTCGCAGATGCCGATCATCGACATCTACGGCGGCCCGCTGGGCTGGATCCCGATCTTCAACCCCTCACACGTGCGGGGCCACGGAACCGACTACGTCACCCTCCTCACCGGGTGCGGCGGCATGGGCCTCCCCGTCAACCCCAAGAACGGGCGCGTGGACCTCACCAAGATCCCGACCCCGGAGAAGGTCACGACCTTCGCGGGCAAGATCTTCCCGAGCGTCCCGTCGGTCTCGAAGATCACCGGCCCGGACTACCTCTACAACACGCTCCAGACCAAGGAGATCATGAGCCGCGTCGGGCCCAGCTCGACCATGACGCCGGACGAGTACCTCTCCTTCGCCGGGAAGAACTTCGACGCGTTCCGCCTGCTGTGGCAGACGGCGCTCTCGCAAGTCAGCAGCGGGAACCCGACCGCGATCCTGGACGTCCTGAAGATCACCAACAACATCCAGACGCTCCAGTCGCTCGGCATGCCCGGACTCCCCGGTTCGGAGGGGCCGACGCTCACCTCCGGTCTTCCCGGGAGCGACCCGACCGCGCCTGACTCGGACCAGCCCTCCGGTGACCAGCCCCCCGGTGACCAGCCGTCTGGCGAGCAGCCGAGCAGCGACAACCCGCTCGGTGGCCTCCTCGGTGGCAGCAACCCGCTGGGCGGTCTGACCGGTGGCCTGACCGGCGGCAGTAGTCTGCCCCTGCCGGGCGCCGAGCAGCCCTCGGGTGAGCAGCCCGACTCGAACGAGCCTGGCTCGGACCAGCCCACCGACGAGCAGCCCTCCGACGAGCAGCCGAGCAGCGACAACCCGCTCGGGGGTCTCCTCGGCGGTAGCAACCCGCTGGGTGGCCTGACCGGCGGCCTGCCCCTGCCGGGCGCAGAGCAGCCTTCCGGCGACGACCAGCCCAACCCTGAGCAGCCGAGCGACGAGCAGCCGTCCGGTGACCAGCCCTCCGACGACCAGCCCTCCGACGACCAGCCGGAATCGGGTCAGCCCGGCTCCGGTCAGCCGAGCGATGGTACGGATACGCCGAGCTCTGACCCGCTGAGCACCGTCACCGGCGCTCTCGGCGGCCTGACCGGCGGTCTGCCCGGTGGCATGAACCTGCCCGGTGGCACTCTCCCGCTGCCGTCCGGTGACCAGCCGTCCGGTCAGCAGCCGACCGGTCAGCAGCCGTCCGGTCAGCAGCCGTCCGGTCAGCAGCCGTCCGGTCAGCAGCCGTCCGGTCAGCAGCCGTCCG
>NZ_JZDQ02000041.1 GCF_000960475.2 Nocardioides luteus
AAAATTTCAGGTAGAGGCCGCCCTTTGGGCGGCCTCTACTGCTTTTGCGGGCACTGATCTTGTCTGCACAATGATCTGGGATCTTTCGAAGTCGGCTGCCGAAGGCAGCAGTGAGGATGGCAGCTATGGCTGACGAGCGCCGTAGCAACAGAGGCGGTAAGCCCGCCGGACGCCCGGGGCGTCCGAAGAGCTCAGGTTCATCATCCACCGGAGGCCGAGGCGGCCGACCCGGTGGCGGCGGCCGACCCGGTGCGGGTGCAGGTCGCAGCAGCGACCGTCGTGACGGCGGGGGCGGCCGCGGAGGCGAGCAGCGTCGCGACGGTGGCCGCGGTGGCGACGAGCGCCGCGACGGCAAGCCGTCGACCGGCCGTGGTGGTCCCCGCGCGGGTGGCCGCCCTGACGGTCCGAAGCGCGGCGATGGCCCCAAGCGCGGCGGCGGTGGCGACCGCAAGGGCGGATACTCCAAGGACCGCGGCGGCAAGCCCGGTGGCAGGCCGCCGCGCCGCTTCGACGAGCCGCGCGAGGAGCGTACGGCGGATCAGCGGGCCTATGACGGTCCGGAGCTGCCGGACGAGGTGACCGGCAAGGAGCTGGATCGCGCGATCGCGGCTCAGCTGCGTGGTCTCCCGGAGAAGCTGGCGGCCCGTATCGCCCGCCACCTGGTCGCCGCCGACATGTACATCGACTCCGACCCCGAGCTGGCCTACCAGCACGCCAAGGCCGCCAAGTCGCGTACGCAGCGCATCGCGGTCATTCGCGAGGCGCTGGGTGAGGCTGCGTACGCTGCCGGCCACTACGCCGAGGCGCTCGCCGAGCTGCGTGCGGCTAAGCGGATGAACGGGGCGACCGCCTACCTGCCCATCATGGCGGACTGCCACCGCGCGCTCGGCCAGCCCGAGCAGGCGATCAAGCTGGCGCACAGCCCGTCCGTGGTGAACTTCGAGGCGCCGGCGAAGGCCGAGATGACGATCGTCGAGGCCGGCGCTCGTCGCGACATGGGTCAGTACGACGCGGCCCTGCGGATCCTCGAGCAGTCGCCGCTGAACAACAAGAGCCGTGAGGCATGGGTGGTGCGGCTGCGCTACGCGTACGCCGACACGCTCCAGGACGCCGGCCGGGACAAGGACGCGTTGACCTGGTTCCACCGCACCTACGCGATCGACGCGGACGAGATCACCGACGCCGCGGCGCGCGCCGAGGCGCTCGAGAAGACGGTCGAGAGGGACTGAGACTCTCTTCGATTCGTGCAGCACGTGGCGATCGACAGCTGTGTCGGTCGCCACGTGCCGTTTTGCTTCGATACTGGAGATCCTGGGTCGGGTAGGTAAGAATAGAGTTCACAACTACATCCATGTGATCCGCCGAAGTGTTTCCTTCACGCACGATCGAGCCCGCTGGGGAAGGCGTAGCTCGCGCCGCAACGAAGGAGATATTCGGTGACCACTCAGATCAAGGACCCGAGCGCCTCGCGTGGTATCGCCCGAGGCGTTGTGTTCGTGCATTCGGCTCCCTCCGCGCTCTGCCCTCACATCGAATGGGCCGTGGCGGGGGTGCTTGGCGTGCCGGTCAACTTCGACTGGACGGCGCAGCCCGCCCAGGCCGGCACCTATCGAGCCGAGCTCTTCTGGTCCGGTGCGGTCGGTTCTGCAGCGTCGATCGCCTCGGCGCTGAAGGGTTGGACGCACCTGCGTTTCGAGGTCACCGAGGACGGGACGTCGACCTCCGAGGGTGCGCGTTACTCCTTCACCCCGGACCTCGGCGTCTTCCACGCCGTTACCGGGATGCACGGCGACATCATGATCCCCGAGGACCGGCTCAAGGCTGCGGTCGTGAAGGCGGCTCTCGGTGACACCACGCTCGAGCTCGAGGTGGACAAGCTCCTCGGCAAGCCGTGGGACGACGAGCTGGAGACCTTCCGCCACGCGGGGGAGGGCGCACCCGTCCGCTGGCTGCACCAGGTCGTCTGAGCGACCTGTCGTCGGCCGCAGAGCACGGCCGCGAAAACGCCGAGTCGGCGCGTCATGACGCGCCGACTCGGCGTTGTTTTCGGTCAGAGGGGGATGTTGCCGTGGGCACCGCGGCGTACGCCGACGGTCTGGATCGCGTCCTCGAAGGCAGCAGCGATCGCGCTACGGGTGGCCGACGGCTCGATGACCTCGTCCACGACGCCGATCTCGACGGCCTTGTCGACACCGCCGGCGAGACGCTCGTGCTCGGCCGCGAGCTCCGCCTCGACCTGAGGGCGGAGGTCGGGAGCGACCTCGGCGAGCTTGCGGCGGTGCAGGATGCGGATGGCGGCGACGGGGCCCATGACGGCGACCTCGGCACCCGGCCAGGCGAAGACCTTGGTCGCGCCGAGCGAACGGGCGTTCATGGCGATGTAGGCGCCGCCGTACGTCTTGCGAGTCACCAGGGTGACCCGGGGGACCACACACTCGCCGAAGGCATGCAGGAGCTTCGCGCCGCGGCGTACGACGCCGTCCCACTCCTGGCCGACACCCGGCAGGTAGCCGGGGACGTCGACGACGACGATCAGCGGGACGCCGAGTGCGTCGCAGAGGCGTACGAACCGGGAGGCCTTTTCCGCGGAGAGGGAGTCGAGGCAGCCGCCGAGTCGCAGCGGGTTGTTGGCGACGACGCCGACCGTGCGGCCGCCGAAGCGGCCCAGGGCGGTGACGATGTTGGGTGCCCAGCGGGCGTGCAGCTCCTGGGCGGTGCCCTCGTCGAGGATGTTCTCGACGAGCGGGTGCACGTCGTAGGCGCGCTTCTTCGACTCCGGCAGCTGCTCGGCGAGGTCCTTGTCCTCCACAGCGGCGACGTCGAGGCCGCCCTGGGAGCCGAGGAGCGAGGTGACCGTGCGGGCCTTGTCGAGCGCCTCGCGCTCGGACTCGGGTGAGGATGTGGACGACGCCGGAGCGGCGCCCGTGCGGCTCGGGACCACCGAGGCGCAGCATGTCGACGTCCTCGCCGGTGACGGAGCGTACGACGTCGGGGCCGGTCACGAAGATCCGGCCCTCGGGGCCGAGGATGACGACGTCGGTGAGTGCGGGACCGTACGCAGCGCCGCCGGCGGCCGGGCCGAGGACGACCGAGATCTGCGGGATCTTGCCGCTGGCCTGGGTCATCGCGTGGAAGATGCGGCCGACCGCGTGCAGGGAGAGTACGCCCTCGGCGAGCCGGGCGCCGCCCGAGTGCCACAGGCCGATGATCGGGATGCCGTCGGTCATCGCGCGGTGGTAGGCGTCGACGACCACCCGGCAGCCGAGATCGCCCATCGCGCCGCCCATGACGGTGGCGTCCGAGCAGAAGGCGACCGCGCGGGTGCCGTCGACCTCCCCGACGGCGGCCAGCATGCCGGAGTCGTCGTCGGGGGAGATGAGCGTGACGGTGCCCTCGTCGAAGAGCGCCTTCAGACGGGTCAGCGGGTTGCGCGGGTCCTGGTCGCGAGGAAGCTTCTGCTTCGTCCCGGGAACCGGCGCAGGGGCCGTGATCGTCATCAGATGCTGCCGTAGACGACCGCGACGTTGGCGCCGCCGAAGCCGAAGGAGTTGTTGAGGGCGGCGATGTCGCCGACCGGCAGGTCGCGGGTCTTGGTGGCGATGTCGAGCTCGACCGCGGGGTCGAGGTTGTCGAGGTTGATCGTCGGCGGCGACTGGCGGTGGTGGATCGCCAGCACGGTCGCGACGGTCTCGAGCGCGCCGGCGCCACCGAGCAGGTGGCCGGTCATCGACTTGGTCGAGGTGACCACGACGTTCTCGACGTGCTTGCCGAGGGTGGCGTGGAGCATCAGGCCCTCGGCGATGTCGCCCTGCGGGGTCGAGGTCGCGTGGGCGTTGACGTGGGCGATCGTGCTCGGGTCGATGTCGCCGTCCTCGAGCGCGCGCTTGATGGCGCGGCTGCCGCCACGACCCTCGGGGTCGGGCTGGGCGATGTCGTGGGCGTCGGCGGTCACGCCGGAGCCGAGGACCTCGGCGTAGATCCGGGCGCCACGGGCCTGGGCGTGCTCGAGCGACTCGAGCACGACGATGCCGGCGCCCTCACCGAGGACGAAGCCGTCGCGGGCGGTGTCCCAGGGACGGCTGACCGTGGTCGGGTCGCCGCCGTCGGGGCCGGACGCGGTCTTCGACAGGGCCATCATGTTGGCGAACGCGGCGATCGGCAGCGGGTGGATCGCGGCCTCGGTGCCGCCGGCGAGCACGACGTCGGCGCGGCCGAGCCGGATCTGGTCGGCGGCCAGGGCGACCGCCTCGGAGCCGGAGGCGCAGGCCGAGATCGGCGTCTGTGCGGCGGCGCGGGCGCCGTAGGTCAGAGAGATGTTGGCTGCCGAGGCGTTGGCCATCAGCATCGGGACGGCGAGCGGGCTGACCCGGCGCGGCCCCTTGGCCAGCAGCGTGTCGTAGTTGTCGAGCAGGGTGGTCACGCCGCCGATGCCGGTGGCGACGGCGACACCGAGGCGCTCACCGTCGAGGCCGGCCTCGGTCGCGGTGCCCTCGAAGCCGGCGTCCTTCCAGGCCTCGGCCGCGGCGACCACGGCGAACTGTGCGGAGCGGTCCAGGCGCCTGGCCTTGACCCTCTCCAGGACCTCGGACGGCTCGACGGCGATGCGGCCGGCGATGCGTACGGGAAGGTCTTGGGCCCACTCCTCGGTGAGCTCGCGGATGCCGGAGCGGCCGGCGATCAAGGCATCCCAGGTGGTGGCTACGTCTCCGCCGACCGGGTTGGTGGTGCCCAATCCGGTGACGACTACTCGGGTGCGGCTGCTCATGTGGTCTCCGTGGGGTGTGTGCGCGTTGGGATCAGGTGATACAGGTCCGGCGGCTCGGCCTGGGAGGGTTGGCCGAGCCGCCGGGGCGCGTCAGGCGTTCGCGGAAGCCTTCTCGATGAAGCTCACCGCGTCGCCCACGGTCTTGAGGTTCTTGACCTCCTCGTCGGGGATGGAGACGCCGAACTTCTCCTCGGCGGCAACGACGACCTCGACCATGGACAGCGAGTCGACGTCGAGGTCGTCGACGAAGGACTTGTCGAGCTGAACGTCGGCGACATCGATGCCGGCGACCTCGTTGACGATCTCGGCGAGGTCGGAGCGGATCTCTTCGGTGGTGGCCATGTGTGGTGCTTCCTCTCGGATTTTTTGTGGTGAAACTCTGGCTGGTGCGAACCTACGGGATGACGACGACCTGGGCGGCGTAGACCAGCCCGGCGCCGAAGGCGATGAGCAGAGCGGTGTCGCCCGACTCCGCCTGGCCCTCCGCGATCATCCGCTCCAGGGCGAGCGGGACCGAGGCGGCCGAGGTGTTGCCCATGGTGGCGATGTCGCGCGCGATCTTGACCGACTCCGGGAGCTTCATGGAGCGGGCCAGGGCGTCGACGATGCGCATGTTGGCCTGGTGCGGGACGAAGCAGTCGAGCTCGTCGGCGGTGATGCCTGCCTTCTCGAGCGCCTCCTGGCCGACCTTCGCCATGGCGTAGGAGGCCCAGCGGAAGACGGGGTTGCCCTGCATGGTCAGCCAAGGAGTTTCCTTGGCCTCGACCGCCTCGAACCAGTCGGGGGTCTGGATGTGGTCGGCCTTGTCGCCGGAGGAGCCCCACACGACCGGACCGATGCCGGGCTCGTCGCTCGGGCCCACGACAGCTGCGCCGGCGCCGTCGGCGAAGATGAAGGCGGTGCCGCGATCGTGCGGGTTGGTGATGTCGGAGAGTCGCTCGACACCGATGACGAGTACGTGACGGGCGCTGCCGCCGCGTACGAAGTCGTTGGCCATCGCGATGCCGTGGCAGAAGCCGGCGCAGGCGGCGGAGATGTCGAAGGCGGCCGGGTTGTCGGCGCCGAGCTCGTCGGCGATCAGCGCGGCGACCGCAGGGGTCTGGCGCATGTGGCTGACGGTCGCGACGATGACGCAGTCGATCTGGTCGATGCCGATCCCGGCGTGCTCGAGAGCCTTGCGAGAGGCGGCGACCGACATCATCTGGACGGTCTCCTCATCGTTCGCCCAGCGGCGCTCGATGATGCCCGAGCGGGTGCGGATCCACTCGTCGGAGGAGTCGATGAGGTCGACGATCTCGCTGTTGGGGATCACTCGGCTCGGGCGATAGCCGCCGACACCGAGGATGCGGGCGTGCGGGGAACCTGTGGGTGCTGAGATCACGAGTGCTGCACCCCCGTCGGGTGGAGACGGAGCAGCGGCTGGCCCGGTGAGACCAGGTCGCCGTCCTCGACCAGCCACTCGATGACCTCGCCACCGTGGGCCGAGGTGATCGCGATCGTGTCACGCAGGCTGGCGATCGCGCCGATCTCGGTGCCGGCCGGGAGCACGTCCAGCCCGGAGACCGCCTCGGCCAGCGTGAACGTGCCCTTGGCCGGAGCGACCACCATGCGCCACGTCGGCGTGGTCTCGATCGGGTTGGCCTCGCCGTGCTTCTCGACGAACGCGCGGGCGTCCTCGAGCTGGTCGGGGGTCTTCAGGGCGAAGGTCTCGACGCCCTTGAGGGCGCGCTTGGCGATGCCGGTCAGGGTGCCGGCCGGCGGCATCTCCAGGATGCCGGTCACGCCGATGTCGGACATGGTCTCGAGGCAGAGGTCCCAGCGCACGGGGTTTGCGATCTGGCCGACGATCCGGTCCAGCGCCTGGGCGCCGTCGTGGACGATGTGGCCGTCCTTGTTGCTGATCAGGCGCGTACGCGGGTCGTGGGTCGAGACGCTCTGGGCCAGCCGGGCGAGGTGGCCGACGGCGGGCTCCATGTGCTTGGTGTGGAAGGCACCGGCGACGCTGAGCGGCATCAGCCGGGCTTTGGCGGGCGGCTCGGCGGCGAAGGCCTCGAGCTGCTCCAGCGTGCCCGCCGCGACGATCTGGCCGGGGCCGTTGTCGTTGGCGGGGGTCAGGCGGTGCTTCTCGATGGCGGCGAGGACCTCCTCGCGAACACCGCCGAGGACCGCGGTCATGCCGGTCGGCGTCTTCGCGGCGGCCTCGGCCATGGACTTGCCACGCTCACGGACGAGCACCATCGCCTGCTCGGCGCTGATCGCGCGAGCACCGGCGGCGGCGGTGATCTCACCGACGCTGTGGCCGGCGACTGCGCCGATCTTCGAGAAGGCGTCCGCGGGCTGCGGGAAGAGCTGCAGCGCCGCGACGAGCCCGGTGGCGACCAGCAGGGGCTGGGCGATCTCGGTGGCGCGGATCGTCTCTGCGTCGGCATTGGTGCCGTAGTCGATCAGGTCGATGCCTGCGACGGTTGAGAGCCACTCCATACGAGCGGCGAAAGCGGGGTCCTCCAGCCACGGGGTGAGGAATCCTGGTGTCTGAGCACCTTGTCCTGGGGCGACAATGACGAGCACGCAACGATGGTCCCGTCTGGAGGGGTCCTGGTTCACCTTCGGCGGTGACGAAGATGTGTCACGCAATCTTGTAGGGGTTCTACAATTCTCGCCGATGCCAGGGTCAGTGGTCCTGTTGCCTGCCGAGGATCAGGGCGACCTGCAGCGCCAGAGCGTCACGGGAGTCGGTCGGGGTGAACCCGGTGAGCTCGGCGACCTGCTTGAGCCGGTAGCGCACCGTGTTGGGGTGCACGAACAGCGTGCGACCGGTGGCCTCGAGGCCGCCTCCGGCGGCGAAGTACGCCGCGAGCGTCTCGATCAGCGTGCTGCGAGCCTCCACCAGCGGCCGATAGAGATGCTCGATCAGGTAGCGGTGGGCCCACGCGTCGCCGGCCAGGGCACGCTCGGGCAGGAACGCCTGGCTGCGTGCCGGGCGCGGTGCGTCCGGCCAGCCGGGCGCGGCCCGGTAGGCCGAGAGCGCGGCCCGCGCGGACTCGGCCGCGGTGGCCAGGCCGGTCGCCATCGGGCCGACCACGACGGGTCCGTCGGCGAAGAGGTCGGCGATCCGCTCGGCGGCCTCGAGAGGGTCCTCGATACCACCGAGCAGGGCGACGAGACGGTCACCCTGCACCGCGCACAGGGTGTGCATGTCGTGGGCGCGGGCGCGGCGGCGTACCTCCTCCATGGCGGCGTCCAGGCCGACGCCCTCGGGCGCGTGGCCGAGCACGGCGCACAGCTGCAGGTCGGCGTCCCAGCCGAGCGCGCTGGCCCGCGACAGGACGACCTCGTCGGTCTCGGCGCGCAGCACCGCGTCGACCACCAGCGCCTCGAGCCGGGCGTCCCAGGCACCGCGCTGCTCGGCCGCGCGGGCGTAGACCTCGGCGGTGGCGAAGGCGACCTCGCGGGCGTAGCGGCCGATCGCCTCGTGCACGTCAGCGGCGTCCTCGGGACCGAGGAGGTGGTCGATGTTGGCCTCGACCACCTCGATGGAGAGGCGCACGAGGTCGACGGTCTGCTGGAGGGTGATGATGCCGGTCAGCGCACGGGGCGCGACGCCGAACATCGACGCGGCCAGGTCGGGCTTGGCGGTGTCGGCGGAGGCACCGCCGGCGTACCAGCCGACGAACTCCTTGATGCCGGCCTGGACGATCAGGCCGACCAGGGAGCGGTTCTTCGCGGAGAGGTCCTTGAACCACGGCATCGCGTCATCCATACGCGACGTGGCGGCCGTCGCCAGTCGGCCGGTCGCGCGCCGCAGCGCCTGCGCGGTGCGCTGGCGAGTAGGAGGAATCACTGCGGTCACGTTGTCCATTCTTGCGCTTAGTACATCTGATGACATGCCGAGTCGGCGCATCCGACCCCTCTGGCTCGCTTCACTTCGCCAGACACGGGGTCAGATGCGCCGACTCGGCGCCACGACGATCAGGCGTCGCCGCCCTCCTGCATGATGCCCTTCGTCGCGGTCGGGTCGTCGATGCGGTAGGTGTCGAAGGCCTTCTTCACCAGCGCGGCGTCGATCTCGCCGGCCTCGGCCAGGGCCTGGAGGGCCTGGACGACGACGGACTGGGCGTCGATCTGGAAGAAGCGACGCGCGGCCGGGCGGGTGTCGGCGAAGCCGAACCCGTCGGCGCCGAGGACGCGGTAGTCGTCCGGCACCCAGCGGGCGATCTGCAGCGGGACGGCCCGCATGTAGTCGGAGACCGCGATGACGGGGCCGTTGGACGCCGAGAGCTTCTCGGTGACGTACGGCGTGCGCGGGGTCTCGCCCGGGTGGTTGAGGCTCCACTGCTCGGCGTCGATGGCGTCGCGGGCGAGCTCGTTCCACGAGGTGACCGACCAGGTGTCGGCGTTGACGCCCCAGTCCTCCTTGAGGATGCGGGCGGCCTCCTCGACCCACGGGAAGCCGACGCCGGAGGCCAGCAGGCGGACCTTCGGACCCTCGCCCTCGGCGGTCGAGACCTGGTGGATGCCCTTCAGGATGCCCTCGACGTCGACGCCCTCGGGCTCCTTGGGCTGGCTGACCGGCTCGTTGTA
Source organism: Nocardioides luteus (assembly GCF_000960475.2). Lineage (GTDB taxonomy): Bacteria > Actinomycetota > Actinomycetes > Propionibacteriales > Nocardioidaceae > Nocardioides > Nocardioides luteus_A. The sequence goes on from NZ_JZDQ02000041.1 coordinate 9,347, forward strand.
GACGGTCAGGTAGAAGATCACGTTCTCGCCGTGCGGGTGCTCCTCGGAGGTCCCGTACATCCGCTCGAGGCCGCTCTGCATGATGTGGGAGACCTCGTAGGCGAACGCCGGGTCGTAGTGCACGACCGCCGGGTTGGTCGCCGCCAGCAGCGGGGAGTGACCGTCGGCGTGCTGGAGACCCTCACCGGTCAGCGTGGTGCGGCCGGCGGTGGCGCCGATCAGGAAGCCGCGGCCCATCATGTCGGCCATGGCCCAGATGGAGTCGCCGGTGCGCTGGAACCCGAACATCGAGTAGAAGATGTAGAACGGGATCATCGGCTCGCCGTGGGTGGCGTACGCCGTGCCGGCAGCGGTTGCCGAAGCGAGCGCCCCCGCCTCGGAGATGCCCTCGTGGAGCAGCTGGCCCTGCGCGGACTCCTTGTAGGAGAGCAACAACTTCCGGTCGACGCTCTCGTACTGCTGCCCGCCGGGGTTGTAGACCTTCGCGCTCGGGAACATGGCGTCCATGCCGAAGGTGCGGTACTCGTCGGGCGCGATCGGGACGATCCGCTTGCCGATCTCCGGGTCACGCATCCAGTCCTTGAGGAGCCGGACGGTGGCCATCGTGGAGGCGATCTTGTTCTTGCCGGAGCCCTGCTTGAGCTCGGAGTAGACCTTGTCGCCCGGCAGGGTGAGCGGCTTGAACTCGACCCGGCGCTGGGGGAGCGGGCCACCGAGCTGCTTGCGGCGCTCCATCATGTATTCGATCTCGGCCGACTCCGGACCCGGGTTGAAGAACGGGGCCGCGCCGGTCTGCTCGTAGGTCGCCTCGAGCTCCTTGTCGGAGATCGGCAGGAGCAGGCGGTCGCGGAACTTCTTCAGGTCCGCCATGGTCAGCTTCTTCATCTGGTGGGTGGCGTTCTTGCCCTCCAGCGCGTCGATCGTCCAGCCCTTGATGGTGTGGGCCAGGATCACGGTCGGCTGCCCGACGGTCTTGGTGGCCGCGTCGAAGGCCGCGTAGACCTTGCGGTAGTCGTGGCCGCCGCGGGGGAGCTTGCGGATCTGCTCGTCGCTCATCTGCTCGACCATCTTGCGCAGGCGCGGGTCGGAGCCGAAGAAGTTCTCCCGGACGTAGGCACCGGTCTCGACCGAGTAGGTCTGGAACTGGCCGTCGGGGGTGGAGTTCATCTTGTTGACCAGGACGCCGTCGACGTCCTTGGCGAGCAGCTGGTCCCACTCGCGGCCCCAGATGACCTTGATGACGTTCCAGCCGGCGCCGCGGAAGTTGGACTCCAGCTCCTGGATGACCTTGCCGTTGCCGGTCACCGGGCCGTCGAGCTGCTGCAGGTTGCAGTTGACCACCCAGACCAGGTTGTCGAGCTCCTCACGAGCGGCCACCCGGATGGCGCCGAGCGACTCGGGCTCACCCATCTCGCCGTCGCCGAGGAAGGCCCACACGCGCTGGTCGGAGGTGTCCTTGATGCCGCGGTTCTGCAGGTAGCGGTTGAACCGCGCCTGGTAGATCGAGTTGATCCCGGTCAGGCCCATGGAGACCGTCGGGAACTCCCAGAAGTCCGGCATCAGGCGCGGGTGCGGGTAGGAGGAGATGCCCTGGCCGACGCCGTGCTGCACCTCCTGACGGAAGCGGAACAGCTGCTCCTCGGTGAGCCGGCCCTCGAGGAACGCGCGGGCGTAGATGCCGGGGGAGGCGTGGCCCTGGATGAAGACCTGGTCGCCGCCGCCGGGGTGGTCCTTGCCGCGGAAGAAGTGGTTGAAGCCGACCTCGTAGAGGCTCGCGGAGGACTGGTAGGTGGCGATGTGGCCGCCCACCTCCAGGCCCTTGCGGTTGGCGGAGGAGACCATGACGGCGGCGTTCCAGCGGATGAAGGCGCGGATGCGTCGCTCGATGTCCTCATCGCCCGGGAACCACGGCTCGCGGTCGGAGGGGATGGTGTTGATGTAGTCGGTGCTTCGCAGGGCCGGGACGCCGACGGACTGCTCCCGGGCGCGCTCCAGAAGACGCAGCATGACGTAGCGGGCCCGCTCGCGCCCGCTCGACTCGAGCATCGCGTCGAACGAGCCGAGCCACTCACTGGTCTCTTCGGGATCGATGTCCGGAAGCTGGGTCGGTAGACCCTCGTGGATTACGGTCGGCTGGGCGGGGGTAGGGCCCTGCGGACCACCAGTCGTCTTGGTGGATTCTTCGGTCACATCCTCAATGGTCGCACGCGACCGAGAGCGGTTGCCCACCCGCGGTGGGTTACTGGACAGTAGGAGGTTTCTGCTGGTCAACCCCGAAAAATCGTTCGTACGCCGAGTTGCTAATCTGCCGCCCGTGACTAGCCTGGATCGTGACAATGCCGCTGCCGACGTTTTGGTGGTAGGTGAAGCATTGGTCGACGTGGTCACGACCGCCGACGGCGCGACCCAGGACCACCCCGGCGGGAGCGGCGCCAACGTCGCGGTCGCGCTGGGCCGGCTCGGCCGCCCGGTCCGCTACGCGGCCTCCTACGCCGACGACGCCCGTGGGCAGGCGCTCGCCGCCCACCTGGCCGGCTCCGGGGTCGAGATGGCCTGCGACCCACACGTGCTCGACCGCACCTCGACCGCGCAGGCCACCATCACCGCCGACGGGTCGGCGACGTACGTCTTCGACGTGGAGTGGAAGCTCGGCGAGGTCGCGGTGGGGACGCCGCGGTTCGTCCACGTGGGCTCGCTCGGGCCGGTGCTCTCGCCCGGTGCCGAGACGGTCTTCGAGCTGCTCGACGGGCTTTCGGACTCTGTGCGGGTCATCTACGACATCAACATGCGGCCCACCCTGACCGGGACCGGACCGGAGGTCGTCTCGCGGATCGAGCGGGCGGCGGCGTACGCCGATGTGGTCAAGGCCAGCGACGAGGATCTGGAGACCCTCTACCCCGGGATCGGGCTCGACAAGGCGGCCGCGCGGCTGCTCGAGCTCGGCGCCGGGGCGGTCGCGATCACCCGCGGTGGCGACGGAGCCAGCTGGATCACTGCGAGCGAGCGGATCGACGTCGCGGCCCAGAAGGTGACGGTCGTGGACACGATCGGCGCCGGCGACACCTTCTCCGCCGGCCTCGTCGACGCGCTCTGGGACGACTTCGACCGCGACCGGCGCGAGGTGCTCGCCCACGGCGTCCGGGCGGCGGCGGTCACCGTCTCGCGCGCCGGTGCCAACCCGCCGACCCGGGCCGAGCTGGACGCCTAGGCCGAGTCTTCGAGGCCGGCCCGGAGGGCCGCCCGGGCGCGATGCAGGCGTGACTTCATCGCGGGCAGGCTCAGGCCCAGGTGCTTCGCGACCGTTCTGCCGCTGTAGCCGTGCACGTCGCGCAGCAGCAGCACCTGCCGTTGGTCGGGCGGAAGCTCCGCGATGGCCGCGGCGACGAGACGAGCCTCGATCCCTGCCAGGGCGGCCTCCTCCGCCGACGAGCTCGGTCGAAGGGGCAGATCGGTCGCCTCGGCGAGGACGTGCCTCCTGCTGATGGTCCAGCGGCGTACGCACTCGTTGCGCACGATGGTGAACATCCACGACGCCAGCGCTCCGGTCGCTCGCAGCGTCCCGATCTTGCGGTAGAGGATGACCAGCGCCTCCTGCGTCGCGTCCTCCGCGTCCTGTTCGCTCAGGCACAGCGACATGGCGAACCGCCGGACGTGCGGGTGGGCACCCTCGACGAGCACCGAGATCGCGGCCGCGTCGCCGGCCTGCGCCGACCGGACGACTGCCGTGTCGGGCCAGGAGCGGCGCCTCTCCGTCTGTTGGTTCGCCACGGTCACCCCGCGTGTTGGGGCAGGGCGTCGAGCGCCGCGAGGACATCGCGGTGACGGTATCCGCCGGTGGGCATGGTGACGATGTCGGCGTAGGTGACCCGGCCGGTGGCGTCGACGACGACCGTTCCGGACTGCATCATCGAGCCGAGCAGGCGGCGGGCGAGGCCGAGGTCACCGTGGAGGCCGGGGACGACGGGGAACGGGATCCGTCGCCGCTCCACCCAGGCCTGGGCCGCGGTCGCCTCCTGCGGGACAGCGATCAGGACGCGAACGCCTCGGTCGCGGAAGTCCTTCGCGTTGGACGTGAGGGTGCGTACGTGGGCGTTGCACATCATGCAGGTCGTGGTTCGCATGAAGTAGACGAGTGTTCCCCGGTGGCCTTCCCCGAGGAGATCGGCCGTCGTGCCGTCGCTCAGCTGCACGGAGGTGGACTCGAGCGTGCTTCCTACGTCGATCACGTGTGTTCCTCTCTGTTCCGCCCGCGGCGCGGGCTGTCGCAGACAGGAGTGGTCCGGGGTGCAAAAGGATTCACCTCGGCCGCGGTCGGCGATCAGCCGGACCCGAGCCGCTCGGCGAGCGTACGTCCCAGCCAGGCCGCCGAGCGGATGGCGCTGCCGCAGTTGGCGATGAGGACGCCCGGGCTGGGCTCGTCGACCACCAGGGTCTTCTGCGCGGTGTCGACGCCCCAGAGGATGTCGTCGACGCGGGCATCGCGGAGCCAGGGGAGCGTCGCGGCGAGCCCGCTGTCGAGGATCTCCTTCCAGTGGTCGACGGGGCCCGAGGTGTCCTCGTCCGCGACGATGTCCTCCTGGCCGACGAGGACTCGCAGGTCGCCGTCGATGAGCTTCACGAAGACGTAGCCGAAGCCGTCGCCGACCGGCACGATCGTGTGCGGCAGCAGCTCGCGCTCGGGCGGAACCGGGAGGTCGAGCACGAAGAGCTGGCGCTTCTCGGGCTCCGCGCTGGCCTGCGGGAACACCGAGGCGTTCGCCGCGCCCATCGCGCCGAGGACGCGGCCCGCGCGGATCGCGCCGCGGGAGGTCTCGACCACATGACCGCTGCCGTCGGGGCGTACGCCGGTGACGAGCGCGTCCACGAACATCGCTCCCGCTTCCTGCGCCTGGTCGCGGAGCATCCCGACGAGCCCGGTCGCGGAGACGTTGAGCGCGGGGATGTGCTCGCCGGTGTGCAGCAGGTGGTAGGTGTTCTCGATCATCCCCAGGTCGGCGCCGGGTGCGGCGCCGCGGATGAACTGCTCGGTCTGGGTCGTCATCTCGCGCTTGACCGGGTCGGGCCACGTCCACCGGATGCTGCCACCCGAGTAGCGGTAGGTCGCGACGTGGTCGGGGTCGTCGGCGGGGTCGTGGTCGATGAGGACCACCCGCAGGCCGGGCCGGGCAAGGAACGTGGCCGTCGCGGCGCCGATCGGGCCCGCCCCACAGATCGCCACGTCGGCCTCCGCAGGCAGCGTCATGAGTCGGTCAGCGGACAGGTCGGCGGGGAGATCAGTCAACGAAGTCCTTCCGGGTGGTACATCAGGCCGGTGCGCGAATAGGCGTCCAGCAGGCTATCGGCTGGGGTGCGTCCCTGGCTCAGCAACTGGTCCAGACCATCGAGGTGGCCGAGTTCGTTCCGCAGATCAGCACGTTCGGCGAGCGCACGCCGGGCCGAGGCGAGCACCCGACGGGCCCCGGCGGCGATCTCCGGGTCGGCGAACGCCGCGGTCGCGGCGCGCTGGTGGAGGTCGCGACCGGGCCGGTCGGCCAGCCCGGGCAGGTCGTCGGCGAGGCAGACGCCGAGCGTCAGGGCAGCGCCGGCGAGCAGCAGGTCGCGGGAGAGGAAGGCGTCGAAGGCCTTGAACTCGATCCGTCCCTCCTCGCGTGGGATCCGCGGCGGGTGGACCATCGTGGGCTCGGCGCCGGCGGGCGGGTCGACGAAGCAGCGCGCCGCCACCCGGCGCCAGGTGCGCTCGTAGGTGCGCTTGCTGGGGCCGTGCCAGACCTTCCCGGCATGGAACGGCGAGCTGAAGCTGAACGGCACCATGAAGGGGCTGTAGTAGGTCAGCCGGCGGGTCAGCTCGACCACCTGGTCCGCGGAGAGCCCGGGGAAGGAGAGGTTGATGTCGGGGCCGTAGCTCAGGTTGGAGACCTCGGCGTGGTCGTACTCACGGTGCTCGGCCCGCATCTGCCGCTCCCACTCGTTGAGCGGCGGGTCGAGGACGTACGCCTCGCGGACCGGGTTGAAGCCGACCAGGCCCAGGCGCAGGCCGAGGGGCGCGAGGCGCTTGGCGATGTCGTCCTCCAGCTCGACGAGCCGGTCGGCGGCCTCGGTGGTGCTCGAGCAGATCGGGGTGCGGATCTCGACGCCCTTGACGAGCATCGTCGTGAACGTGCCGTCGACGTCGAACCGCTCGTCGCCCTCGAGGTACCAGTAGCCGCTCTTGATGCCGAGGTCGCCACGGACGAGGCCGTCGTCGGTGGCGCCCGAGCCGTCGGAGAGGGCACGTTGGAGGGCGTCGAAGTCGAGGTCTCCGAAGTCGTGGAAGGTGCCCGACTCCGTGACCAGGGCATACTCGAACTCGAACCCGGTGGAGTAGAGCACGGCGCAACTCTAGGGCAGTGGGCGAGCGGTCATCGCATTTCTCGGGAATTAGGTTAGGCTCCCCTCATGTTTCGCGCGGTGAAGCCGGAGTCCAAGCCGGAGACGCGGGTCGTGGTCACCTCGACCCGGCGGCTCAGTGCTGGGATGACCCGCGTCCACTTCCGCGCCGAGGACCTGTCCGCGTTCGAGGGCAGCGTGTGCACCGACCGGTTCCTGCGTCTGGAGATCCCGGCCGGTGACGGCTCCACCGTCTGCCGCACCTACACCGCGCTGGACCCCTCCGTCGCCGAGGGCACCCTGGCCGTCGACTTCGTGCACCACGGTGACGAGGGCGTCGCCGGCCGGTGGGCCGCCACCGCCGGCCCGGGTGACGTGCTCACCGTGCGCGGGCCCGGTGGGACGTACGCTCCGGACCCGGCTGCCGACTGGCACCTGCTCGTCGGCGACGAGTCCGGTCTGCCGGCGATCCGGGCGGCGCTGGCGGCGCTGCCGGCCGACGCGGTCGGCTACGCGGTGATCGAGGTGCCCGGGCCGGACCACGTGCAGCCGCTCGCCGCCCCCGCCGGGGTCGAGGTGCGCTGGGTGGACGCCACCGTCGACCCGCCCCTGGAGGCCGTCGTGCGTGGGCTGCCGTGGCTGCTCGGCCGGGTGCATGCCTTCGTGCACGGCGAGGCCGAGGTCACGATGCAGCGGATCCGTCCCTACCTTCTGCGTGAGCGCGGGATGCCACGCGGTGACCTGTCGATCTCCGGCTACTGGCGTCGCGGCAACAACGAGGACAGCTTCCGGGTGTGGAAGCGCGGACAGGCTGCCGACCGGCAGGCTGCGTACGCCGGCCAGGGGCTGCGGTAACCTACTCGCCATGTCGAGCCCTGAGGCAGCCACTGTGGGGGCTTTCGGTCACGCCGTCAGCCCCCTGAACCACTGAGGTTCGAGCCCTCCCGCCCCTGACGCGTTCCGCGCGGGCGGTCGTTCGGTCATCCCCGGGTGCTGGCCGTGGTGACGAGACGCCTTTCGTCCGTTTCCTGCCTCGGAGTATCCACATGCCTCTCGCGCTCTACCTGCTCGCCCTGGCGGTCTTCGCCATGGGCACCTCTGAATTCATGCTCGCCGGCCTCGTGCCGGACATCGCCGCCGGCCTCGACGTCTCGGTCGGGACCGCCGGTCTGCTCACGTCCGCATTTGCCGCTGGGATGATCCTCGGCGCGCCCCTCATGGCCGCCTTCGCGCGCCGCTGGCCGGCGCGCGCGTCCCTCCTCGGCTGCCTGGTGCTCTTCGCCGCCTGCCATGTCGTCGCCGCGGTCACGCCGGTCTTCTCCGTGCTGTTCGCGACCCGGGTGGTGGCGGCGGTCGCCAATGCCGGCTTCCTGGCGGTCGCGCTCAGCACCGCGACCCGCCTGGTCGCCCCGGACCAGAAGGGGCGCGCGCTCGCGGTCCTGCTGTCCGGTACGACGCTCGCCACCGTCGCCGGGGTGCCCGCGGGCGCGCTGCTCGGCGCGGCCCTGGGGTGGCGGGCGACGTTCTGGGCCGTTGCCCTGCTGTGCGTGCCCGCAGCCCTCGGGATCGCCCACGGCGTACGGCCTGGAACCCGGGAGACCTCGGATCGCCCCGGTCCGTCGCTGGCCACCGAGATCGCCCAGCTGCGAGCGCCGCGCCTGCTCGCCGCCATGTCGTTGGGAGCACTGGTCAACGGCGGCACCTTCGCCGCGTTCACCTTCCTGGCGTCGATCGTGACCGGCGTGGCCGGGCTGGCCGAGGTGTGGGTGTCCCTGGCACTGGTGCTGTTCGGCGCCGGCTCCTTCGTCGGGGTCACCGTCGCCGGGCGGCTCTCCGACCGGCACCCGCGCCTGACCATCGGCGTGGCCACGCCCGTCCTGCTCCTGGGGTGGGTGAGCGTGGCCCTGCTCGCGGACCGGGCGGTGCCGCTGCTCGTGCTGGTGTTCCTCCAGGGTGCGCTGGCGTTCGCGGTCGGCAGCAGCCTGATCGCGCGGGTGCTCTACGCGGCGTCCGGTGCCCCGACCATGGGCGGCTCGTACGCGACCGTCGCGCTCAACATCGGGGCCGCCGCCGGTCCGGCGATCGGTGCCGCGACCCTGTCGAGCCACGGCGATCTGGGGCCGGTGTGGGTGGCGGCCGCGCTCACCGGGGTCGCGCTGCTGGCCATGGTCCCGTCGCTGCGCCGCGTCACGGAGACGACGGTCAGCTCGTGACCGCGGGCGGAACGATCTCGACCGGGCCCTCGGTCCGCGCCCGGACCCAGGCGCGGTGGAAGTCGCTGCCCGGGGCGACCTCGGCGCGGCGCTCGGGCTCGCGGAGCAGGTCGACGGGGCACTCGATCCGCTGACGGGGCGCCGGCGAGGGGCGAGGGCCGCGGTGTGCGGCGATCGCCTCGGCCAGCGCTTCGGCGACCGGCTTGCGCCGGTGGTCGACGGTGAAGAGACCGAGGTCGTACTCGCGCTCGGGGAAGTCGACCAGGGACCGGTCGAGGTCGTGGGAGCACCACCAGGTGATGCCGAACAGCGCCGGGTTCTGGGCGACGAGGTCGATCGTGCCGGTCACGAACTCGCGCACGCTCTCCGGGGTGATCTCGGGCAGGGGAGCGCCGATCTCCTGCAGCCAGACCCGGCGGCCGGGCTCGCCGGCGGACGCGGCCAGCTCGACCAGGTAGTCGGCATGCGTGAGCGTGGCCGGTCCCACGGGCCCGTCGATCGCGCCGACGCCGTTGAAGACCCAGGAGTGCACGGTGCTCAGGTCGCCGAGCGTGGTGACGTCGGCGGGTGCGAACGGGTGGTCGGGCGCGTAGAAGGCGTCGTCGAAGAGCGAGTGGAGGCAGAGCAGGCCGGGAGCGGCCGTGCGGGCGGTCTCGAGGAGCTCCTGGGCCCAGGAGCGGGAGTCGGCGACGGTGGTCGGGTTGGACGGCCACAGGTTGTTGACCTCGTTGCCCAGGGTCAGCGCGAAGACGTTGTCCCGGGTGGCGACCGCGCCGGCGAGGGCGTCGACGTAGGTGCGCAGACCCTCGCGCACCTCCGGGTGGCTGAAGACCGATCGCTGGTGGTGGGTGAGGACCCACGAGGGCAGGAAGTCGAAGCTGGACAGGTGGCCCTGGACGAGGTCGACGCAGACGTCGAGACCGCGGGCGGCGGCCAGGTCGATGGTGGTGAGCACGTCCTCGACCGCCGAGGAGCGGATCAGCGAGCGGTTGGGCTGGATCCACGGCCAGACCGGGAAGATGCGTACGTGGTCGAGACCGAGGCCGGCGAGGTCGTCGAAGTCGCGAGCGATCTGGTCGGCGTCGAAGTCGAGCCAGGAGTAGAACCAGCCGGATGAGGGCACGTGGTTGGCGCCGAAGCGCAACGGGGCGGTGGCTGAGGGCGTCGGGTGAGCTGGCACCCCGGCAATATAAACCGATTAAGTAAACCGGGGCAATCAGTGTCCGGCAGGCGGAGCCGTGCTCTCTCGCGGCACGAGCACCGGCGTGCTCGACGGGTGGCGCACGGTGAGGCTCGGGTCGGCGATCAGCCGGAGCAGCTCGCGGGCGGCCTCGGTCGCCCACCCCTGGGTGTCGCGGGTCAGCGCGGTCAGGGCCGGGTGGGTGAGCCGGGCGAGCAGGGAGTCGTCGAAGGACAGGATCGAGAGGTCCTGCGGCACCCGCACGCCCATCTCCAGGGCGACACCCAGGCCGGCCACGGCCATCACGTCGCTGTCGTAGACGATCGCCGTCGGCCGCTCGCGCCGGGACAGCACCCGGCGGGTGATGACCGCTCCCTCGGAGTCGCTGTAGTCGGTCGGGATCGAGACGACCTCGGCGAGCTCATGGCGTGCCTTGGCCTCGGTGAGCACGTCCATCCGGCGCTTGGTGTGCAGGAACTGGGGCATACCGGCGACATGGACGACGTGGCGATGACCGAGCGCGGCGAGGTAGTCGACCGCCTCGTGCATCGCCTCGCTGTCGTCGGCCCAGCTGTAGCTCAGCGAGGTGTCGGGAAGCGGCCCGCCGAGCACCATCACGGGCACGTCGAGCGCCTCGAGCGCGGGGAAGCGCGGGTCGTCGATGAGCGGGTCGAGGAGCACGAAGCCGTCGACGCGCTTCTCGGCGGTCCAGTTCCGGTAGGCGGCCATCTCCGCCTCCGGGTCCTCGACCACGAGCAGTTGCAGCGCGGTGCCGTCCTCGGCCAGCCCGGCCTGCAGGCCGGAGACGACCTGTCCGAAGAAGGGCTCGAGCCCGAGCGTACGAGCCGGGCGGGACAGTATCAGGCCGACGGCTCCGGCGCGGGAGTTGCCGAGGGACCTGGCGGCGCGGTGGGGCCGCCAGTTCATCTCGTCTGCGACGGCGAGGATGCGCCGCCGGGTCTCCTCGCTGACGCCCGGCCGTCCGTTGAGCGCGAACGAGACCGCGCCCTTGGAGACGCCGGCGCGCTCGGCGATGTCCGCGATCGTTGGTCGTGCCATCGGGCAGGTCCTCTCTGGGTCGAGGCAGGGAGCCGATTGTGGCGCTCCTCACACGGATGCCTTGACGGCACACCTCGTTCGGTGAATAGTACGGCCCGAACTTAACCGCTTTATCAATTCAACTCTATCAAGCGTTTCAGCAAGGAGCCGAAGATGAGCGCACGCCGGTTGGTGGGGGTCGCCGCTGGGTTGGCCATGGGCCTGACTGCGATGACGGGTTGCGGGGCCGGTGACGAGCCGTCCGCCGGTGACCTCGGGGGCAAGATCGAGGGCAAGGTCTCGATCCAGACCTGGGCGCTGAAGCCCAAGTTCACCGACTACGTCGAAGGGGTGATCGCCGACTTCGAGAAGGAGAACCCCGGCGTCGAGGTCACCTGGCTCGACCAGCCCGGCGACGGCTACGACCAGAAGGTGCTCACCCAGGCCTCGTCCGGTGACCTTCCCGACGTCACCAACCTGCCGCCCGACTTCGCCCTCCCGCTCGCCCAGCAGGACCAGCTCCTCGACCTGGAGGAGGCCGACGTCGACCTGGACAAGACGTACGTCGAAGGCGGTCTGCAGGGCTACCGGTACGACGGTCTCGACGGCACCTACGGCTACCCGTGGTACCTCGGCACCGACGTGAACTACTGGAACAAGGACATGCTGGCGAAGAACGGGCTCGACCCGGCGAACCTCCCGACCGACCTCGACTCGCTCATCGAGCAGGCCAGGACGCTGAAGGAGAAGTCCGGCGGCAAGGTCTACCTGATGACCCGCAAGCCCGGCCTCAACGACCTGCAGCAGGCCGACGTCCCGATCTTCAACGAGGACGGCACCGAGCTGACCTTCAACACCCCCGAGGCCATCGAGCTCGTGCAGAAGTACGCCGACGCGTACGCGGACGGCCTGCTCCCCAAGGACATCCTCACCGACACCTTCCAGGGCAACGCCGAGCTCTACAACCAGGAGAAGGCGGCCTGGACGACCGGCAGCGCCAACATCTCCGGTCTCGAAGAGGCGAACCCGGCCCTGGCCAAGGGCACCGAGATCTCGCCGGCCTTCGGTGACGGCCCGCTGTACGTCCAGGGCCTCTCGGTCAACGCCAAGTCCAAGAACCTCGCCGCCGCCAACGCGCTGGCCCAGTTCGTGACCAACCCCGACAACCAGCGTGAGTTCGCCAAGCTGGCCCCGGGCGTCTACCCGAGCACCATCGCCTCGCAGGAGGACCCCTACTTCACCGAGGACGACGGCTCGGTCGCCGCCAAGGCGAAGGTCACCGGCCTGAAGACCCTGACCACAGCCATCCCGAACAACCCGAAGGTCTCGCCGGCGATGTCGACCATCATCGACCAGCAGATCGCCCTCGCGATCAGCGGTGACGCCACGCCTCAGGAAGCCCTCGACAAGGCGGTCGAGGAGTGCAACAAGCTCCTGGCGCAGTGACCGACACCGTCAAGATGAGCAGCCGGGTGCGTGAGCACAAGTGGTTCACGCCCTGGTTGCTCGTCGCGCCCGCGACCCTGTGGCTGTGCGTGTTCAACCTCTACCCGGCGTTGAACACGGTCTACATGGCCTTCACGAACAAGAAGCCGCTCGGCGGGGGAGAGTTCGTCGGGCTGGCCAACTTCGCGCGGATGCTCGACGACGACCAGCTGCTCTACGCGCTGACCAACTCGGTGCTCTACATGCTGGTCTGCGTACCTCTGCTCACGATGCTGCCGCTCCTGCTGGCGGTGCTGGTGGAGAAGAAGCTGCCCGGCCTGACCTTCTTCCGGGTGGCGTTCTACACCCCGGTCGTCGCCTCGGCGGTGGTCGTGGCGCTGATCTGGAACTGGATGCTCGACGACCGCGGCGCGATCAACGCGATCCTGCAGGCGCTGAAGGTGGTCCAGGAGCCGCTGCCGTTCCTGACCGACCGCTGGCTGCTGCTGTTCAGCGCGATCAGCCTGACGGTCTGGAAGGGCCTGGGCTACTACATGATCATCTATCTCTCCGCGCTCGGGAACGTCGGTCGCGAGCTGCACGAGGCCGCGGCCGTCGACGGTGCCGGCCCGGTCCGCCGGTTCTGGAGCATCACGGTCCCCGGCGTACGCGGCACGATGCTGCTGATCACCATCCTGATCACGGTCTCCTCGCTGCGGGTCTTCTCCGAGCTGTACGTGATGACCGGCGGCACCGGCGGGCCAGGAGGCCGGGTCAGCTCGGTGGTGATGCTGATCCAGATGTACTCCACCGGCTTCACCGGCCACCTCGGCTACGCCTCGGCGCTGAGCCTGCTGCTCTTCGTGCTCACGCTGGTGCCGATGGTGCTCCTCGCCCGCCTCAACCGGAAGGACGGCTGATGGCCAGGAAAGAGAAGCAGAGGGCGTACGCCTTCCACCGGATGTCCGCGGGCGAGGTCGTGGTCCGCTACCTGCTGCTGGCGGTCGTGCTCGTCATCACGGTCCTGCCGTTCGTGTGGCAGCTGTCGACCTCGCTGAAGGGGATCGACGAGAACATCTACACCGCGACCCCGCGGTTCATCCCGGAGCACCCGACGTTCGCCAACTACACCAAGGTCGCCGAGGCCGTGCCGGTGGTCGACTACGCGATGAACTCGATCATCGTCGCGATCCTGGTCGTCGGCGGCAACATCGTCGGGGCCACCATGGCCGGCTACGCGCTGGCGAAGCTGCGCTTCCGCGGCTCGAGGCTGGTGATGGGCGCGCTGCTGGCCACGCTGATCCTGCCGGGGGAGGCGACGATCATCGCCCAGTACGTCACGGTCCGCTCGCTCGGGCTCACCGACACCCTGCTCGGGGTCGCGCTGCCGGGCATGATCGGGATGATCAACGTCCTGCTGATGCGGGCGGCGTTCACCGCCATCCCCGACGAGCTCGAGATGGCGGCCAAGGTCGACGGCGCCAACGCGTGGCAGCGGCTGATCCACGTCAACCTCCCCGGCGTACGCGGCATGCTCAGCGTCATCTCGATCTTCGCGTTCATCGGCGCCTGGGACGACTTCCTGTGGCCGCTGATCGTGCTGACCGACCCGGAGAACCTGACGCTGACCGTCGGCCTGCAGTATCTGTCCGGCACGTTCACCAACAACCCCCGCCTGATCGCGGCAGGCACGATGATCTCGTTCGTCCCGATCGTGATCGTCTTCGCGGTGCTGCAGCGCTACTTCTTCCGCGGGGTCGAGGAAGGGGCCATCAAGGGATGACCGACCAGCAACTGACCGGTTCCGGACTGACCGCCGCCGAGATCGCCCGCTTCGAGGAGGAGGCCGCGCGCCTGCTGGCCTTCGGGCGCGGCTCTCGTCACGAGGGCGGCGGCTTCGGGTGGCTCGACGACCACGGCCGGATCACTCCCGAGCGGCCCGTCGAGACCTGGATCACCTGCCGGATGACGCACGTCTTCGGGCTCGCGCAGCTGCGCGGCGAGGAGTGGGCCTCGGCGTACGTCTCCCACGGGGTCGGCGCCCTGACCGGGCTGCTCCACGACGCCGACAACGGCGGCTGGCACTCCGCGGTCTCCCCGGAGACCGGCGAGGTGGTGAGCACCGTCAAGGAGGGCTACGCGCATGCCTTCGTCGTGCTCGCCGCCACCACCGCGTACGCCGCCGGCCACCCCGGCGCGGAGGCGCTGCTCGCCGATGCGCTCGAGGTGATGGAGACCCGGTTCTGGCGGGAGGAGGACGGGCTGATCGTCGACGTGTGGAGCGCCGACTGGGCGTCGTTGGACGGCTATCGCGGCGTCAACGCCAACATGCACACCGTCGAGGCGTTCCTCGCGGTCGCCGAGGTGACCGGGCGCCGGGTCTGGCTCGACCGCGCGTTGCGGATCCTGGAGCGGGTCGTCCACGGGTTCGCACGCGAGCACGACTGGCGGCTCCCGGAGCACTTCTCCTCGTCGTGGTCGGTGGAGCTGGACTACAACATCGACGAGCCGGGGCACCCGTTCCGGCCGTACGGGGTCACCATCGGGCACCTCTTCGAGTGGGCGCGGCTGGCGCTGCACGCGCGGACGCTGCTCGGGTCCGAGGCTCCCTCGTGGCTGCTCGAGGACGCGCGGTCGCTGCTGGCCGCGGCGTCCGCGCGCGGGTGGGCGGTCGACGGTGCTCCTGGCTTCGTCTACACCACCGACTTCGCCGACGAGCCCGTCGTGCGCGAGCGGATGCACTGGGTCGCCGCCGAGGCGGTCGCCGCCGCCTGGACGCTCTTCCGTGACACCGGGTCGGCCGATGCGCTCGCCGACGTACGCCGCTGGTGGGCCTACTGCGAGGAGCACCTGGTCGACCGCGAGGGTGGTTCGTGGCACCACGAGCTGGATCCGGCCAACCGGCCCTCCGCGACGGTCTGGCAGGGCAAGCCCGACGTCTACCACGCCTATCAGATGGCGATCCTGCCGTTGCTTCCCGCGGGCGGCAGCTTCGCCGGCGCGGCCGGCGGGGGCGGCTCGACCAGTGGGAGGACTGCGTGAGCCTGACTCTCGGGAACGGGCCGTCGGCGCCGGTCAACGCGCGGCCGGGCGTGGGGTACTCCTCGCCGCGGGCGTGGTGCTTCGAGATCGCGCCGGGGCTCGGCGATGTCGAGGAGGAGCTGCCGCTGGAGGCGCCGATCGAGGTGGCCGGCGGGGACGAGCTGAGGTTCGTCGTGTTCCCCGAGTCGGCCTCGAGCGACGAGCGGCGGTGGGACTCGACGTACGTCTGTGTCGACGGGCTGCTCGACGACGGGCGGCGGCTCAGCGAGGTCGGGCTCGTCGACCAGTACGGGCAGGCGCTGAGCCCCGTCGGGCAGGGCGAGGGGAAGCGGGCGTGGGTCGACCAGTGGAACCTGCGCCGGGTGGCGCTGACCGGGCTGGCCGGGCGCCGGATCGAGCGGCTCCTCGTCGTGGCCCGGGCCGCCGCGGTGCCGCTGCGGGTGTGGGTCGACGACATCGGGGTCCGCGCTGCCCGTGCGTTCCCGGCGGAGCCGGTCGACCAGGTCGACACTCGCCGCGGGACGCACTCCAGCGACCGGTTCTCTCGGGGCAACAACGCTCCGCTGGTCGGGCTGCCGCACGGCGGCGTCTTCGGGCTGCCGATGACCGATGCCGCCGGGGCAGCTGGCCCTATGCGTGGCATGCGCACCACCGCGACACCGCCGGTGGGCCCAACCGGCCGGCGATCGAGGCGTTCGCGACCTCGCACCTCCCGAGCCCGTGGATGGGCGACCACGGGGTCTTCCAGGTGATGCCCAGCCCGCTCCTCGAGCCCGACGACGACCGGCGCGCGCGTGCGCTGGGCTTCGACCATGACGACGAGGAGGCCGGCCCGCACCGCTATGCGGTCACCCTCGACGGCGGCGTCACCGCCGAGCTCGTCCCCGGAGACTTCGCGCTCGGGATGCGGTTCACCGGGGCGCGCTCGCTGGTGCTCGACCATCACGGCACGATCCGGTCGCTGACCTGCGAGAACGGCAGCGAGGGCCTGATCGTCCGTGCTCTCCTCGACGACCGCGAGGGCAAGCCGCCGCAGTACATCCACCTCCGGGTCGGAGGCACCTCCCAGCTGCGCCTGGGCGGGGGCCGGCTCCGTGGCCATATCGCGCTCAGCGGGGCGGGGGCCGTCGACGTACGGCTGGGGATCTCGACCGTCAGCGACGAGCAGGCGGCGGCCAACCTCGCGGCCGCGGGGTCGTTCGACGAGATGGCTGCGCGGGCCCGCGCAGCCTGGGAGCGGGTGCTGGCGACGGTCGAGGTCGAGGGGGCGAGCGAGGACCAGCTGGTCTCGATCCGATCCGGCGTCTACCGGCTCTTCCTCTACCCGAACCGCTACGGCGAGGGGCCGACGCACGCGCACACCTCGCCCTACGACCTGACCACCGTCCGGCACGCGCCGATGACGGTCACCCATGGCTTCTGGGACACCTACCGCACCGCCTGGCCGCTGCTCGCGCTGCTCGACCCGGCCGGTGCCGGTTCGCTCGCCGAAGGTTTCGTCGAGCACTTCCGCGACCGTGGCTGGACGCCGCGCTGGAGCGCTCCGGCGGCCGAGGACTGCATGACCGGCACCACCTTCGACACGGTCCTGGCCGATCTGGCCCTGCGCGAGGTGCCCGGGATCGATCTTGCGACCGCCTACGCCTCCGCGCTGAAGAACGCCACCGTGCCGCCCGATGACGTACGCGTGGGCCGCAAGGGGCTGCGTCGTGGGATCTTCCGGGGCTATATCGACACCGACACTCACGAGGGAATGTCCTGGACCCTGGACAACGCGATCAACGACTGGGGGATCGCTCGGTTGGCCGGGACGTTGCGCGAGGGCGGGGTAGTCCAGGGAGTTTCCGTCGGTCTACCCGCCAGTAATGGTCGGGAACTCCCTGGACTACCCCGCACTCCCGAGGACCTCGCGGCCGAGGAGAAGTATTTCGCGCGGCGGGCGCTCGGATATCGCAGCGTGTTCGACCGCGAGCGGGGGTTCTTCATCGGTCGCGACCCCGCGGGGGAGTGGCGTGACGGGTTCGAGGCGGATGTCTGGGGCCACGACTACACCGAGACCAACGCCTGGGGCACCGCGTTCACCGCACCCCACGACGGGGCCGGGTTGGCCGAGCTGCACGGCGGTGAGACAGGCCTCGGCGCGAAGCTGGACGAGTTCTTCGCCCGTCCCGAGACCGGCGCGGCCGCGCTGAGCGGTCACTACGGGTTCGCGATCCACGAGATGACCGAGGCCCGGGACGTACGCCTGGGGATGCTCGGCCTCTCCAACCAGCCGGCCCACCACATCCCGTTCATGTACATGTTCGCCGGGCGGCACGACGACGCCCACCGGATCGTCCGCGAGTGCCTCTCCCGGCTCTTCGTCGGCTCCGACCTCGGCCAGGGCTACCCCGGTGACGAGGACAACGGCGAGATGTCGGCGTGGTACGTCTTCGCCACGATCGGGCTCTACCCGCTGGTGCCGGGGTCGGCCTCGTACGTCATCGTTCCTCCCTCGGTCGAGCGCACGGTGCTGCGTCCGACCGATGGCGAGGAGATCGTGATCGAGGCGGTCGGGACCGGCGCCTACGTCCGCGCGGTGACGCTCGATGGCACTCCCTGGGACGAGATCTCGATCCCGCACGCGCGCCTGGCCGGCGGGGCGCATCTGGTCATCGAGCTCGCGCCGGAGCCGAGTGGCTGGGCGAAGGACTCCCGGCCACCGTCGGCCTCGCTGATCGCGCCCGGGCTCCCGGTGACCGACACGACCGTGGTGGTCCCGGACTCGCTGACCGACGACACCGGCGAGACCGCGATCACGCTGAGGACGGGGGAGCGGGTCGAGGTCCCGCTCGTCGGCGAGCGCCGGCTCTCCCTCTACACCGTGACCTCCGCCGAGCCGGGCGACCTGGCCTGGGAGCTGGACTACCTCGACGGCGCCGGCGCGACGTCGGGCCGCGAGGAGCGGGCTGGGGAGGCGTACATCTGGGCTGGTCAGACCCGGGTTTTCCGGGTCCGGCGCGGGGATCCGGTCAGGGCGAGCGCCGTACGGTTCACCGCATCGACCGACTGCGTGCTCACGCAGCTGGAGTTCATCGAAGACGACCTCGACAACAGAGACGACAGACAGGACGAGCACTGATGCACGACGACGTACACCTCACCGAAGGCCGCGTGAGCCGGGTCCTCAAGGAGCGGCTGTGGCCGGCCGTGCACACCACCTCGGCGCCCGTGAGCGTCGCGTGGCACGAGCTGCCCGGGGAGCCGATCGCTCCCGCGGAGGGGTTGGGCCTGACGTACGAGCCCTTCGAGGTCGGCAGCGACTGGGGCCCCGCCTGGGGGACCGCCTGGTTCCGGATCACCGGGTCGGTGCCCGCCGAGTGGGCCGGGAAGCGGGTGGAGCTGGTCTGCGACCTCGGCTTCGACGTGAACATGCCAGGCTTCCAGTGCGAGGGGCTGGTCTACACGCCCGACGGCGAGCCCATCAAGAGCCTCAACCCGCGCAACCAGTGGGTGCTGGTCGCTGACGAGGCCAAGGGCGGCGAGGAGATCGAGCTCTTCCTGGAGGCCGCGGCCAACCCGGTCCTGCTCGACTACCACCCCTTCCTGCCGACGCAGGAGGGCGACATCGAGACCTCGTCGAAGAAGAAGCTCTACACGACGCGCCGGATCGAGCTCGCCGTCTTCGAGCAGGACGTCTTCGAGCTCTGCCTCGACCTGGAGACGCTCCACGAGCTGCAGGTCGAGCTGCCCGAGGGGCCGCGGAAGTCGCGGATCCTGCAGGCCATCGACGACGCGCTCGACCTGGTCGACCTGCAGCGGATCCGGGAGACGGCGGCTTCGGCGCGCGAGGCGCTCACCGGGGTTCTCGAGGCGACCGCGCACGACTCCGCCCACCAGATCGCCGCGATCGGCCACGCCCACATCGACTCCGCCTGGCTGTGGCCGGTGCGCGAGACGATCCGCAAGGTCGCCCGCACCACCTCCTCGATGACCGAGCTGCTCGGCGAGGACCCCGACTTCCGCTACGGGATGTCCTCGGCGCAGCAGTACGCCTGGCTCAAGGAGCACCGTCCCGAGGTCTACGCCAAGGTGAAGGCCGCGGTGGCCGAGGGCCGCTTCATCCCGCTCGGCGGCATGTGGGTCGAGTCCGACACCACGATGCCGTCGGGGGAGTCGCTCGTGCGGCAGTTCCTCTACGGCCAGCGGTTCTTCGAGCAGGAGTTCGGGATCCGTTGTCGCGGCGTGTGGCTGCCCGACTCGTTCGGCTATTCGCCCGCCCTGCCGCAGCTGATGAAGCGGGCCGGGTTCGAGTGGTTCTTCACCCAGAAGATCTCCTGGAACCAGGTCAACAGGTTCCCCCACCACACCTTCGAGTGGGAGGGCATCGACGGCTCCCGCATCCTGAGCCACTTCCCGCCGATGGACACCTACAACTCCCGGCTCTCCGGCGCGGAGGTCGCCAAGGCGTCGCGGCAGTTCCGCGAGAACCGGGTCGCCACCGGGTCGATCGCGCCGGTCGGCTGGGGCGACGGCGGTGGCGGCACCACCCGCGAGATGGCCGGCAAGGCCCGTCGTCTCCGCGACCTCGAAGGCTCCGCCCAGGTGTCCTGGCGCCACCCCGACGACTTCTTCGCGCAGGCTCGTGAGGAGCTGCCCGAGCCGCCGGTGTGGGTCGGTGAGCTCTACCTCGAGCTCCACCGCGCCACCCTCACCTCCCAGCACCTCACCAAGCAGGGCAACCGGCGCTGCGAGCACCTGCTCGTCGAGGCCGAGCTGTGGTCGGCGACGGCCGCGCTGCGTGGGCTCGTCGACTACCCCTACGACGAGCTGGACGCGCTGTGGCAGCAGATCCTGCTGCAGCAGTTCCACGACATCCTGCCGGGGACCTCGATCGCCTGGGTGCATCGGGAGGCTGCCGCGCAGTATGCCCGGGTCGCCGAGGCGGCCGAGGCTCTCATCGAGCGGGCGCTCGGCGCCCTCGCCGGCGAGGGAACCGTCGCGCTGCATGCCGACGGGCGCTCCGGCGCGGTCCTGGCGGCCGAGCCCGTGGCGGCCGTCTCCGTGGTCGAGCGGGACGGGACGTACGTCTTGGGGAACGGGGTCGTCGAGGTCACCGTCTCCGCCGACGGTCTGATCACCTCGGCCGTCGACCTGGTGACCGGGCGCGACGCGATCCCGGCCGGGGCCGAGGCCAACCTGCTCCAGCTCCACCAGGACTTCCCGAACATGTGGGACGCCTGGGACGTGGACCGGTTCTACCGCAACCGGGTCACCGACCTGCGCGAGGTCACCTCGATCAAGATCACCGAGGACGGGCTGGTCATCGAGCGGCCGATCTCGCCGTCATCGTCGACCACGCAGACCCTTTCGCTCGCGCCCGGGTCGCGCGTGCTCGACATCGCGCAGAGCACCGAGTGGCACGAGACCGAGAAGTTCCTCAAGGTCGCCTTCCCGCTCGACGTCAGGGCCGAGCAGACGCTCGCCGAGACCCAGTTCGGCTACCACCGCCGCCCGACCCACACCAACACCTCCTGGGAGGCGGCGAAGTTCGAGACCTCGATGCACCGCTGGGTGCTGGCCTCCGAGCCGGGGTTCGGGGTGGCGCTGATCAACGACTCGACGTACGGCTTCGACGTCACCCGGCCGACCGCGCTCACCACCGAGGTCCGGCTCTCGCTGCTCCGCGCACCGCGGTTCCCCGACCCGGAGACGGATCAGGGCATGCAGACGCATCGCTACGGGCTGGTCATCGGCGCCTCGGTCGAGGCTGCCACCGAGGCGGGGGCTGCGCTCAACACGCCCGTGCGTCAGATCACGGGGGCGGGGGCCGTCGAGCCGCTGGTGACCGTCTCCGGCGAGGGCCTGGTGGTCTCGAGCGTGAAGCTCGCCGCCGACCGCTCCGGCGACCTGGTCGTGCGTGTCTACGAGTCCACCGGCGCGCGTACGCAGGGGGAGCTGCGCGTCGCCGAGAGCTTCGAGCGGGTCGAGGAGATCTCGCTCGTCGAGGACCCGATCGCCGAGGTGAGCGCCGACGGCGGTGTCGTCGCGCTCAGTCTCGGGGCCTTCGAGGTCCGCACCCTGAGGTTCCACCGCAACTAAAGGAGAGATCGACCATGTCAGTTCCCCACATCTCACGCAGACGCATGCTCCTCGGCGCGGGCGCCGCGGCCCTCGGCGCCACGGCGGCCACCGGCCTCGGCCCGGCCTCCTCGGCCGGCGCGGCCCGCAAGCTCGCGTCGCCGGTGCTGATGACCGGCTACGTCGAGGTCAACAACTACAGCATCGGCAACGTGGCCAAGTACGAGCTCGCCGGTGGCGGCAACGTCTTCGACATCGGCCTGATCTTCGCCGCCAACATCAACTACGACGGCCAGCGGGCCTACCTCTACAACAATCCGCAGGTGCAGGCGCAGCTCGACGCCGCCGACGTACACATCCGACCGGCGCAGGCCAAGGGCATCAAGATCCTGCTCTCCGTCCTCGGCAACCACCAGGGTGCCGGCTTCGCCAACTTCCCCGACCGGGCCGCGGCCGAGGCCTTCGCCGACCAGCTCGCCTCGGCGGTGACCCGGTACGGGCTCGACGGGATCGACTTCGACGACGAGTGGGCCGAGTACGGCGCCAACGGCACCGGCCAGCCCAACGACTTCTCCTTCGTCTACCTGCTCCAGGCGCTGCGCTCGCGACTGCCCGACAAGCTCATCACCTTCTACTACATCGGGCCGTCCGCCTCGCGGCTCTCCTACGGCGGGGTCAACGCCGGCGATCTCCTCGACTACGCCTGGAACCCCTACTACGGCACCTGGGGTGTGCCTGATGTGCCTGGGCTCGGGAAGTCTTCGCTGGCGCCCGCGGCGATCAACATCCAGGGCACCTCCTCCTCGACTGCTGCCAGCCTTGCCTCTCGCACCGTTTCTCAGGGGTACGGGGTGTTCAACACGTACAACCTTGGGTCTGCTGACGCCAGTGGGTATCTCTCGTCCGTCACCCGCAACCTGTACGGCAAGGAGACCGTCTACACGGGCTGAGTCTGGGTTGGGCCTTCTCGAAGGGTTGGTGTTTCGTCGCTGCCGCATTCTTGGCCGCCGACCCTTTCGGGAGGGTCCTCTCGATCGTCCCCGGAGTAAAGGACGGCCTTCGGCCGCCGGCTTCGCCGGCCACTTGCGCGGTCCTTGACGCCGGGGACGATCGAGAAAAACTTGGCTGGCTATCGGGTCGGCGGCCAGCCCTGTCGGGCTTTGGTTTGGGTTGGGCGCCGGCATTCGTCGATGCGGGCCAGTGGTGCTGGGTCGGCTGGCGTATCGGCGCCAGCTCACGCCCTTGAAGGTGACGCAAATACGCCGTCTGACCAGGGGAAATGCACCTGCTCTTGTCGGTGGAGAATGGTAAAATATCGGGCATGGAAGCGCTCCTCGACCCCGACGACACCACCAGCGGCCTGCTGGCTTCGGTGCGTACGTCTCGGGCGGTCGCGGAGCAGGCTGACCGGGATGTGTTGATCGCTGCTGCTCGGTTCGCGGCGTTGCATTCGGTTGACTCCTCGGCCGAGGCCGCCCGGCTGGATGGCGACACGTCCGGCGACCGGATGCTGCCCCTGGCCGGACCTGGGGCGCCGCTGGTGTCGGAGGCAGCGGCGGTGGAGTTCGCGGCTGCCTGGGGCCGGTCGACCCAGGCGGGGAAGAGGTTCCTCGGGGACGCGGTCGAGCTGCGCTACCGGCTCAAGCACATCTGGGCGCGGATCCTGGACGGGTCCCTGTTGGCGTGGCGGGCCCGCCGGATCGCGGACCTGACCCGCAACCTCGATGCCGAGGTCGCGGCCTGGGTGGACAAACAGTTCGGGCCGTACGCACATCAGATGGGCCCGGTCCAGCTGGAGTGTGCGATCACCCAGGCAGCCGCACTGTTCGAACCCGACGTCGCCTCCGCGATCGCCGAATCAGACGCGGTCGAGCATCGCTCGGTCACGATCAGCACCAACGAGACCCCTTTCGTCGGCGCAGGCACCGAGCAGGGGCAGGCGGTCCTGGCGCTCGGCTACCTCGACGGGGTCCTCGATGCCGCGGACGCTCTGGATCTGGAGCAGGCTGTCGCCGCGATCGCGCACGGGCTCCTCGAGGAGGACGGCTATGCCGAGGCGAGCCTGGACGTGCGGCGGGCTGGTCATCCACACCGACACGCGTGAACTGGCCGGAACCGGACTGGTGCGCCTCGCAAACACACGCGGCCTGGCCAGCATCGAACGCCTCGAGCAGTGGGCCACGACCCCCGGCACCGTCGTCAAGCCGATCATCGTGGTCGACCTTGCCGAGGAGATCGAGACCGCCGGCTACGTCCCGACAGCCCGTCAGCGCCGCCAGGCCGCGCTCATCCACCAGAAGTGCTCCTTCCCCTACTGCCAGGCCCGCGCCGAGCGCTGCGACCTCGACCACCGCCACCCCCACGCCGACGGCGGCAAGACCAGCAGCCACAACCTCACCCCGCTGTGCCGGCAACACCATCGGATGAAGACCCACCACGGCTGGCGCTACCACCGGCTCCGCGCAGGCATCTACCGATGGCGTAGCCCCCACGGTTACGAATACCTCGTCAGCCCGATCGGGACCATCGACATCAGCGGCGATCTCGACCCGCCCCTCACCCTCGCTGCCTGATCTGATCGCCACCAGAGCCACTGTGACGTGGGTCCGGGGAGTATCGTTCGCGCACGGACCGCGGCGGCCGGTGCTGAGGGAGAAGAGGCGTAGATGGGTGTCACGAGCGAGAGCGGGCGGATCGTCGCGGGAGGCCGGAAGGGCACCTACGTACGTCTGGCCGAAGGCCCGCAGGAGCGTCACATCTCGCGCACCGACCTGGCCCGCAAGCCCGAGGACCTGGGCGATCCGATCCTGACCGTCGCGCACCTGTCCGACATGCACATCTGCGACCACCAATCGCCGGCGCGGGTCGAGGTGCTGGACCGGCTCATGGACCCCGACAGCACGGCCCGCGAGCTGATCGACGAGATCGGGACGTACCGGGCCCAAGAGCTGCTGACCGCACAGGTCGGAGCGGCGATGGTCGAGGCGGTCAACGAGATCACCGAGGGTCCGGTGGGCGGCGGCCCGCTCGACCTGGCGATCGCGACCGGCGACAACACCGACAACGGGCAGTACAACGAGCTCGACTGGTACCTGACCCTGCTCGACGGTGGCCGGCTGACGCCCGACTCCGGCGACATGCTGCACTACGAGGGCGTCGCCACCCTGCCGGACAAGCGCTTCTGGCACCCGCAGGGCGAGACGTACGACATGCGTCGCGGCGACCACGGCTTCCCGCTCGTCCCCGGGCTGTTGAAGGCCGTACGCCGCGCGATCGACTCACCCGGCCTGGAGGTGCCGTGGCTGGCCGTCAACGGCAACCACGACGGGCTGCTGCAGGGCACCGTGCCGGGCAACACCGCCATCGGCGAGGTCGCGGTCGGCGACCTGAAGGCGATCGCGATGCCCGAGCACTGGACCGACGAGGCCAAGGCGAAGCTGATCGCCGGGCTGGTCTCCGGTGACCCGGCGGCGCTCGCGATGCTGGCCGAGCTGGAGCCCTACCAGGTGACCGCCGACCGTCGTCGCCGCCAGACCACCCTCCAGGAGTTCATCGACTCCCACGTGCACGACGAGGCCAAGCCGCCCGGGCACGGCTTCCGGGCCGGCGGCGAGCCCTACTACCGCTACGACGTCAACGACGAGGTCACCTTCGTCGTCCTCGACACCGTCAACCCGGCCGGCGGCTTCCAGGGATCCCTCGACGCCGAGCAGCTCGAGTGGCTCGACGCCGTGCTCGCCTCCACCGACTACGACGAGCGGCTCGCGGTGATCGCCAGCCACCACGACGTGGCCTCGCTGACCAACGACATGAGCGGCGCCGGCGGCACGCGGCGCGTGCTCGGCGACGAGGTCGAGAAGACCGTCTCACGTCATGAGAGCGCGGTCCTCTGGCTCAACGGCCACACCCACCGTACGTCGGTGAGGCCGCGCGGATCGTGGTGGGAGGTCACCGCGCCGTCGCTGATCGACTGGCCGCAGCAGGGCCGGGTCGTCGAGCTGATCTCCGACGGGGACGTGCTCACCATCGCCACCACGATGCTCGACCACGCCGGTCCCGCGCGCTGGAGCGGCTCGATCGAGAAGGTCGGCCACCTCGCCTCGCTCTCCCGCGAGCTGGCCGCCAACGACTGGCAGGGACCGCAGGTGCCCCTCGCCGAGCACCCGGCGGCAGGGACGGCGCAGGACCGCAACGTACTGCTCCATCTGCTCGATCCGAGGGCCTGACGGCCTCCAAAACGCCTCCGACACGCCGTTATCTAGCGAATGACAGGCGGTTGGGGTTGCGTGGACCAGCGTTCTCCGCTGGACTACCACCAACCGAAGTCCACGCAAGCAGCGTGGACACCAAGCACTTGGAGGAAAGACACGTGAGCTCGACCGCAGCCACAGGGCCTGCGGACCGGCTGGGCCTCAAGTCCGGCATGGTCATCCAGGAACTGGGCTGGGACAACGATACGGATGACGAGCTGCGGGTCGCCATCGAAGACTCCGTCGACGCAGACCTGGTCGACGGTGAATACGGCAATGTCGTCGACGCCGTGCTGCTGTGGTGGCGCGACGACGATGGCGACCTCGTCGACGGTCTCGTCGACGCGCTGACCGACCTGGTCGGCGGTGGGGTCATCTGGTTGCTGACGCCGAAGGTGGGCCGCCCGGGTGCGGTCGACCCGGCCGATATCGCCGAGGCGGCGCCGATCGCCGGACTGTCCCAGACCACCACCGCATCTGTGAGCAAGGACTGGGCCGCGACGCGTCTGCTGGCGCCGAAGACTCCTGCCTGATGGCCGCTGTTCTCGGGGTCGGTGGACACTCGCGGGAGTCTTCGCGTGCGCGCGGTTAGACTCCCAACGGTGTTCTCGACTACGGCTGCCAAGGCACGTACCGCCGGTTCCGCGGCGATGATCCTGGCCGGCTCCGGCATCGTCCGGCCGGTCAGCCCGCTCGGGCTCGCACGGACCGGACTGGCGCTGGCGCGCTGGGGCACCGGGCCTGCCGGAGGGTTCATCGGCCTCGCTCGCCGCTACCCACGCCGGACCGCGGTCATCGACGAGCTGGGGTCGCTGACGTACGCCGACCTCGACCGCCGCTCCAACGCGATCGCCCGGGCCCTGGCCGCCCGGGGGATCGGCGAGGGCGACGGGGTCGCGATCATGTGCCGCAACCACCGCGGGTTCATCGACGCCACCCTGGCGGTCGCGAAGCTGGGCGCCGACGCGCTCTACCTCAACACTGCGTTCGCCGGTCCGCAGCTCGTCGGCGTGCTGGATCGGGACAAGCCCGCTCTGATCATCCACGACGAGGAGTTCACCGGGATGCTGTCCTCGGCGACCTCGGCCGAGCGCCTGGTCGCGTGGGTCGACTCCGAGGATCCCGGGGAGACGCTCGAGTCGCTGGTCAGCGGTGACGCGCGGCCGGTGACGCCGCCGAAGCGGCACGGGCGGATCGTGATCCTGACCTCCGGCACGACGGGGGCACCCAAGTCGGCGCCGCGTCCGGAGGCCGGGTTCGACGCCGCGGTCGCGCTGATGTCGCGGATGCCGATGAAGGACGGCTGGCGCTGCTTCGTCGCCGCGCCGCTCTTCCACACCTGGGGGCTCGCCCACCTGCTCTTCGCCGAGCTGCTCGGCACCACGATGATCCTGCGCCGCCGGTTCGACCCGGAGGACGCGCTGAGGACCCTCGAGGAGACCCGGGCCGACTCGTTCGTGGTCATCCCGGTGATGATGCAGCGGATCCTGTCGCTGCCGGAGGAGACCCTGGCTGCGTACGACATCGAGGGGATCGCCTCCCGGCTGAAGGCCGTCGCGTCCTCGGGCTCGGCGCTGCCGGGCGACCTGGCGCTGGAGTGGATGGACCGGTTCGGCGACACCCTCTACAACGTCTACGGCTCGACCGAGGTCTCCTACGCCTCGATCGCCGACCCCGTCGATCTGCGCGAGGCGCCGACCTCGGCCGGCAAGGTGCCGTGGGGGACCCAGATGAGGATCCTGGACGCCGAGGGCGTCCCGGTGCCCGACGGCGAGGCCGGCCGGATCTTCGTCGGCAACGGCCTGCTCTTCGAGGGCTACACCAGCGGTGGCGGCAAGGAGGTCATCGAGGGTCTGATGGCGACCGGCGACGTCGGCCGGTTCGGCCCCGACGGCCGGCTCTACATCGAGGGCCGCGACGACGACATGATCGTCTCCGGCGGCGAGAACGTCTTCCCGCAGGAGGTCGAGGACTGCCTCATCCGGCACCCGCTCGTCGCCGACGCGGCCTGCGTCGGGGTCGAGGACGCCGACTTCGGCAAGCGACTGCGCGGGTTCGTGGTGCTCGTTCCTGGCGCCGAGGCTGACGTCGAGGGCGACGTCGATGCGGTGTTGAAGGACTGGGTCAAGGAGAATCTTGCTCGCTTCAAGGTGCCCCGCGAGATCATCGTGACCGACGCCCTGCCGCGCAACGCGACCGGCAAGGTGCTGCGGCGTGAGCTGGTGACCTGGGACACCGAGGCAGCGGGTTCCAACGGCGAGAGGGCGGCAGGGCAGTGACTGGACTTCAGATCGGCGGTCCGGCTCCGGACTTCACCCTCCGTGACCAGTTCGGTGCCGACGTCACGCTCTCGGACTTCCACGCCAAGAAGGCCGTGGCGATCTTCTTCTTCCCGTTCGCCTTCTCCGGCGTGTGCACCGGCGAGATGAGCGGGCTGCGCGACCGCCTCGACGAGTTCGTCACCTTCGACACCGAGGTACTGGCGATCTCGTGCGACCCGGTCTACGCGATCCGGCAGTTCGCCGACACCGACCGGCTCAACTTCCCGGTGCTCTCCGACTTCTGGCCGCACGGCGAGGTGGCGAAGGCCTACGACGTCTTCAACGACCGCACCGGCGCCCCGCTCCGGTCGTCCTACATCATCGACAAGTCCGGTGTCGTCCGGTGGGCCGTGCACAACGCCAACGCCGACGGCCGCGACCTCGACGAGCACCTCCGGCAGCTCCACGCAGCGGTCTGAGCAGGTAGTTTACGGGTCATCAAAGGTCCGTTAACAGGCTGGTTACATCGCTTTTCCTATGCCCGGGGCGGGATCTAATCTTGAGTTGTTGAGCCGCTGATGACCCGAGACGTCAGCGGCTCAACTTCCATTTCAGGGTTGGTACGTCGGCCCGGTTCGCCGGGCCCGCCCCTGATCGCGTACTCTTGGGGCGCTTCGGACGCATAGCTCAGTTGGTAGAGCGCCTCCCTTACAAGGAGGATGTCAGGGGTTCGAGTCCCTTTGCGTCCACCACGGCAGTCCTTGCCATCTGAACCGGACCAACGGCGGATCAGTACGTCCTCGGGGCGCCGTCCGGTCGCCGCTCGAGCGCCCGCGCGTCCCTGTCGTCCGGCTGGTTCGCAAGACGCGTGAGGCAGGTCGCGAAGACGGCATCGCGAACGCGCGCGGACAATTCCGGGTGGCCGTACCGATCCGGCTGGGAGAGGGTGTTCAGCGCGATCCCGGTGTTCGCCGAGAGGATCATCTGCGCGGCTTCTCGGCTCGGAATGCGTAGCGCGCCGGCGACGGCGCAACGGTCGAGCGCCTCCGTGAGCAGCACGAAGATCCTCCCCGCTGCCTCGGGCACCTTGGGCAGTGCGGGGGAGAACATGAGGCGGTAGAGCGCCGGATTGGCGGCCGCGAAGTCGAGGTAGTCGTCCCAGCAGGCATAGAGGTCTGTCACCGGGTCGGTCATGTGTTCGCGGGAGCGTTTGCGCTCGATGTAGCGGCTGAACGCCTCGTCGATGACCGCGTTGAGCAGTCCGTGCTTGTTGCCGAAGTGCCGGTACAGCACGGACTTTCCCACACCCACGGCTTCGCAGACCTCTCTGATCGAGACGTTGCCGGCCCGGGAGTCCTCCATCAGTCGCCGAGCCGCCTCGATCATGGCTGCGCGCATCTGCCCGGCCGGTACCGGCGTGGGGTGGAGGTTGGTCACGAGCATCTCTCCTTGGCACATGACGACGCGCTGGGGGCGCAGTGCAGCGGCGATCGTACGATGTCCCGCAAGGCTCGTCCGGTAGCGCATCGCGTGACCCGGGACACTCGACGTCAGCTGTCGTCCGGGACCTGGTCGGAGTCGGTCGACGCTGTTGCGTGGTGCCGGAGTACGTTCCGGTCCAGCGGCAGGGCGACATGCCCGCGGAGCGGCCAGTCGGTGCTGGGGTCGGCGAGATAGAGCCAGATGACGCCGGGGACGGGTGAGCGAACCATCCGGACGCGGCAGCGGTCCACCGAGGTGCCGGGAATGCTGACGACATCGCCGATCCCGACGCGGGTCACGCTCACGGTGTCGGTCGGCTCCGTGGACACCTCGTCCGCGTTCAGGCCGTCAGGCATGGTCCTGGGCGTTCATGAGTATGCTCCTGAGGATCGATCGGCAACGCTAGAAACGATGACATGAAGATATCTTCAAGTCGTGTAGTTTGACGATATCCCGCACGCGTCTCGTTGGAGGACTCGATGAGTGTCCCGCTGTATCAGGCCAAGGCCGAGTTCTTCCGTACGCTCGGCCATCCCGCCCGGATCCGGATCCTGGAGCTCCTCGCCGAGCGGGATCACGCGGTGCACGAGCTGCTCGAGCAGATCTCGATCGAGCCCAGCAACCTGTCCCAGCAGCTCTCGGTGCTCCGGCGTACGTCGATGGTGGTCTCCCAGCGCCGTGGCGGCGAGGTCGTCTACTCCATCAGCGTGCCGGAGGTGCGCGACCTGCTGCTCTCGGCCCGCAAGATCCTGGTCGCCAGGGCGGAGGCCCAGAGCGAGTTCGAGGACGAGCTGGTGAACGCCTCCGAGTGAGGGCGCACTATCTCCACAGTACGACGTAGTAGACGAGCAGCGGAATCACCGGGGCTCCGAGAAACCACGGCGTGGCCAGCGAGAGCTTGTTGATCAGGCGTACGCCGGCGACCGCCATCGCCCCGAGCATCACGGAGATCACGAACAGGCCCTCGCGCGCGCCGCCCTTGTCGGCGCCGGTGGCACCGAGCGCCGCCATCGCCAAGGAGTGGAGGAGTACGACCGCGCAGAGCAGTGAGGACGCGACGTACTTCTTGACCTGCTCGATGTGCACGTACGCACCCTAGTCGGCGACTCATCGAATTGAAAACTTCTTCATCTAGTCAAGTTGTCCTATCGTGCTGCATGTGTCGTCGCTGTCATCGGTGTCCCTCGCTGAGGTGAGGAGCCGCGCTGTCGCCCTGCTGCCGGGCAGGGAGGACTGGGAGGCGGTCAGGCGCGACCCGAAGGCTGACCTGGTCGCCGGCGTGACCGTCGCCGTCGTGGCCCTGCCACTGGCGCTCGCCTTCGGGGTCTCGTCCGGGATGGGGGCGTCGGCCGGGATCGTGACCGCGGTGATCGCGGGGATCGTCGCGGCGGTCTTCGGCGGTTCGAACCTGCAGGTCTCCGGGCCGACCGGTGCGATGACCGTGGTGCTGGTGCCGATCATCCACGACTTCGGCCGCGACGGGGTGCTGATGGTCGGGCTGCTGGCCGGGATCATGCTGCTGATCGCGGCCGGCCTCGGGCTGGGGAAGCTAGTGCGCTACCTGCCGATCCCGGTGATCGAGGGGTTCACCGCGGGCATCGCCGTGGTGATCGGCCTGCAGCAGGTTCCGGCGATGTTCGGGATCGACGGTGGCGAGTTCGAGCACACCTGGCAGGTCGCCCTCGACGTGGTCCGCCGCTGGCTGGAGGGGCCGCACTGGGCGCCGGTGGTGATGGCACTGGCCGTCGCTGCCTTCATCCTGGTCGCGCAACGTCTGCGACCGGCGGTGCCGTGGTCGTTGGTCGCGATCGTGCTGGCCACCGTCGCCGGGTCGTGGCTGCCCGTCGACGGGATCGGCGAGCTCCCGCCCGGCCTGCCCGTGCCGAGCGCCGGGTTCGTCTCGGTGTCCGGGCTCACCGCCCTGGTCCCCGCCGCCGCGGCCGTCGCCGCCCTGTCCGCGCTGGAGAGCCTGTTGTGCGCGACCGTGGCCGACTCGATGACCGTGGACGAGTCCCACGACCCCGACCGCGAGCTCGTCGGCCAGGGGCTCGCCAACCTCGCGGTGCCGTTCTTCGGCGGCGTACCCGCGACCGCGGCGATCGCGCGCACCGCCGTCAACGTCCGCGCCGGGGCGCGCTCCAAGCTGGCCGCGGTCACCCATGCGGTGGTCCTGCTCGTGATCGTGAGCGCGTTGGCCGGACTGGTCGCGCACATCCCGCTCGCGGCGCTCGCCGGTGTGCTGCTGGCCACCTGCGTACGCATGATCGAGGTCGCCTCGGTCGTCGCCCTGCTGCGCTCGACCCGCGGCGACGCGCTCGTCCTGGTGCTCACCTTCGTCGTGACCGTCGCCTTCGACCTCGTCGACGCGGTGATCGCTGGGCTGCTGGTCTCGATCCTGTACGCCCTGCGGCAGGTCGCCCGCAGCGCGGTCGTCGAGCGGGTCGAGCCGTTCGGGCCTGCCCGCGGACTGCATTCCGAGGAGGAGCACGAGCTGCTGAAGAAGCACATCGTGGTCTATCGCTTCGACGGCCCGCTCTTCTTCGCGGCCGCCCACCGCTTCCTGCTCGAGCTCGCCGAGGTCGCCGACGTCCGGGTGGTGGTCCTGCGGATGTCGCGGGTGACCGCGATCGACGCGACCGGTGCGAAGGTCCTCGACGAGGTCATCTCCCGCCTGGAACGACGCGGCAAGGTCGTCATGATCTCGGGCATCTCGCCGGACCACGCCGACGTCCTGGCCCGGCTCGGGGTCGCCGACCACCTGCGCCGCGACAACCGCATCCACAGCCGTACGCCCGAAGCCATCTCCCGCGCGCTGGAGCTGGTGGCCGAGCATGCCGGTTCCTAGACAGACCACAAACCTTCCCGAGGAGAACTGATGACCGCAACGTTGCCCCCGTGCCCCGAGTGCCACGAGACCTACACCTACGAGCAGGCGACCCTCCTCGTCTGCCCCATGTGCGGTCACGAGTGGACCGCACACGACCAGGACGAGGCGGCCGCGGCGAGCGTCATCGCCGACGCGTTCGGTACGCCGCTGGCCGAGGGCGACTCGGTGACCGTCATCAAGGACCTCAAGGTCAAGGGGACCTCGCTCGTCGTCAAGGTCGGCACCAAGGTCAAGAACATCCGTCTCGCCGACGGCTTCGGCGGCCACGACATCGACTGCAAGATCGACGGCATCGGTCCCATGCAGCTGAAGTCCGAGTTCGTCAAGAAGAGCTGAACGAGCCCGTGGCCTGGCTCCGCAGGAGGAAGACCGGATGCCGGTGTGCCTCCGCGGCGAACTCCTCGTCGGGTGAGTCCACGGTCACGGCGAAGTAGGGCCGGGGCATCGCCTTCTCCTCTGGTCCGTGGTCCGACGGCGGTCCACGATAACGGCCGCCGTCGGGTCAGCGCGGCGCTGCGTACGTCTTAGGGGGTGTCTGCGTGACGACCTCGCCGGCGGAGTGGGGGAGGAGCGTGCGGGCGGCGACGAAGGCGATCAGGACGATCGTGATGACCATGCTCGCGGTGCCGGTCCAGCCGGTGGCGAAGGCGATGCCGCCGAGCCAGCCGAAGAGGCTCGAGCCGGCGTAGTAGAAGAGCGTGTAGAGCGAGGTGGCCTGCGCGACGCCGCTGGTCGCCGTCGGTCCCACCCACCCCGACGCGATCGAGTGCGCGGCGAAGTAGGCCGTGGCGAAGAGGAGCAGGCCGACCAGGACCGAGGCCAGGTGGTCGGGGATCGTCAGGGCGGCGCCGCCGGCCATGGTCAGCGACGAGGCCAGGAGTACGCGTCGGCGGCCGAGACGGCCGGCGAGCGTGGCCGCCAGGCGGGCCGACACGGCACCGGAGAGGCCGGCCAGGAAGATCACCGCGGTCAGTGACGGTGGCAGGTCGAACGGCTCCAGCTCGAGACGGTAGCCGAGGTAGTTGAAGACCGCGACCTGCGCTCCCATCAGGAAGAAGGCCTGCGCGTAGAGCGCCAACTGGCCGGGGTTGGTGAGGTTGGCGACCATCCCGGACCAGACGCCGGCGGGCCGTGACCTCGGCGTCGTCGGGTCGCGGCGCTCGCGGGGGAGGGCGGTGACCGCCACGGCGGCGCCGAGCGCGCTGACGACCCCCGCGACGAGAGCCGCCGCCCGCCAGTCGCTCACGTCGGCGATCGGCGCCGCGATCAAGCGTCCGACGAGGCCGCCGACGACCGTGCCGGAGATGTACGTCGCGCCCGCGGTCATGGCGGCATGCCGGCTGACGCGCTCGTTCAGGTAGGCGAGCGCCAGGGCCGGGGTGCCGCCCAGTGCGACGCCCTGAGCGACGCGGAGGAGGACGAGCGTGGGGAACGAGGTCACGAACGGCAGCGCCAGCCCGATGGCGGCCGAGGCGAGGATCGCGATCGTCATCGCCCGCGCCCGGCCGATCCGGTCGGCGATCCACGACCAGCCGAGCGCGGCGACGGCCAGCCCGATCGTGGCCCCGGAGACGGTCAGGGCGGCCTGGGAGGCGTCGACCTCGAAGTCGCGGCTGAGCGCCGGGATCAGCGCCTGCGGATAGTAGAGCTGCACGAACGTCGTCATCCCGATCGCGACCAGAGCGATCAGCACACGTCGATGTCCCGGACCGGTCGGTGCCTGTTCGCTCACTCCGTTCACGCTAAGGATCCGAAGACGGTGCGTCCAATGCATCAATGACGCGCCAAGAATGCTGATTCGCATAGGATTCGGACGGTGGATGCTGCCGCCCGAAACGTTCTTCCGATGCTCCCGGCTCTCGCCGCCCTGGCCGAGACGGGGCAGACGCTCGCCGCCGCCGACCTGCTCCAGATGCCGCAGCCCACGGTGAGCCGCATGCTCGCCCGGCTCGGTCGCGAGCTGGGCGTCGAGGTGGTCGAACGGCACGGACGGGGCCTGCGGCTCACCCGGGCGGGGGAGGCGCTCGCGCCGCACGCCGCCGCTGCCGTCGCCGCGGCCACGGCAGGCATCGAGGCGGTCCAGGCCCAGGAGTCGGGTGCCCGCGGGCGGATCGCCCTCGCCTTCCAGAGCACCCTCGGCGAGCGGGTCGTGCCGGCGCTGGTCAAGGCGTTCCTCCAGGAGCACCCGGGGGCGTCCGTCGACCTGCTGCAGACCTCCCGTCCGCGGTGCCTGGCGGCCGTCACCGACGGCACCGCCGAGATCGCACTGATCTCGCCTCTCGAGGAGGGCTCCGGCATGCGCCACCGACGGCTGCACACCGAGCCGCTGGTCCTGGTCGTACCGATCGGCCACCGCCTCTCGACACGTGCCCGGGTGAGCTTCGAGGAGGCCGCGGAGGAGACCTTCATCTGCATGAAGCGCGGTTATGGGATGCGTACGCTGCTCGAGGGGCTCGCCCAGGCCAGCGGCGTCACGCCGTCCATCGGCTTCGAGGGCGACGACCTGGCCACGCTGCGGGGGCTGGTCTCGGCCGGCCTCGGTGTCAGCCTGGCGCCCCGTGATCCCCACGGGGCCACCGGCTGCGTCGAGGTGCCCCTGACGAACCCGGAGGCCGTACGTCACATCGGTGCATGCTGGCTCGACCGCAAGCCCTCGACGCTCGCGGCCGCCTTCCAGGACCTGCTCCGTCGCCGGGGTCGGCGACTGACCGAGATCGGCCTGCGCCCGCTGACGGGGTGAAGCCTCGCACGTCCCTCTCTCAGGAGTAGGTCGAGGCGGTCTCGACGAGCACGTCGTGGAGGGCCAGCTCGGCGGCGCTGCGGACCCGGCCGGTGCGGTGGGCGACGAGGATGCGCCGCGGGGGAGCGGTGTCGCCCAGGGAGATGACGCGTACGTCGGGATGCTGGTTGACGGTGGCCGTACGCGGCGCGAGCGCGATGCCCAGACCGACGCTGACCATCGCCTGGGCCTCCTGGTAGTCGTTGGCCTGGAAGGCGATGGTCGGATTGAAGCCCGCGGCGA
Source organism: Nocardioides luteus (assembly GCF_000960475.2). Classification (GTDB taxonomy): domain Bacteria; phylum Actinomycetota; class Actinomycetes; order Propionibacteriales; family Nocardioidaceae; genus Nocardioides; species Nocardioides luteus_A. Next base: position 44,573 of record NZ_JZDQ02000041.1, read on the forward strand.
CGGCGCTGCGCTGCAGGACCTCGACGACCGGGTGCCCGCCCGCGCGGATGATCCAGGGCTCCTCGGCGAGGTCGGCCATCCGGACCGTACGCCGCCGCGCCAGGCGGTGGGTGGCGCCGACGAGGAGCACGGTCGGGTCGGTGAAGAGCTCGGTGAGCACGAGCTCGTCGTTGTCGACCCGCTCCCAGGCGTAGTCCCACAGGAGCGACATGGCGACCTTGCCCTCCTCCAGCATGCGCACGAGGTCGTCCTCGCGGCCGCTGTGGATGGTCAGCGCGATGTTCGGGTAGAGCTCCTTGTAGCGCCGGACCGCCAGGGGCAGGAACGAGCTGCCGATCGTGGGAAAGGTGCCCAGGGTGACGCTGCCGCGGCGTACTCCGGCGATGTCGGCGAGGTCCGACTCGGCGGCCGCCAGCTGGCGCAGGACCTTGCGCGCATGGGTGGCGAGCACCAGGCCCGCGTCGGTCGGAGTCATGCCCCGGGCATGGCGGTCGAGCAACGGCTGCCCGGCCTCGCGCTCGAGTCTCAGGAGCTGCTGCGAGATCGCGGACGGCGTGTAGCCCAGCGCGGAGGCGGCGCTGGTCACCGACCCCTCCTCCACGATCGCCAACAGGATCTGCAGCCGTTTGATGTCGAGCACGGACCCAGTCTGCATGAAGTTCTTCTACATGGCCATGTAGGGGCGTGCAGCGCTGCTTCAGACGCGACAACACTCGGCAGGGCGTTGAGGGGTTGCCGAGGCGCCGGCTGGGCATGAAGTTTTGCTACACGATCATGTTCAGATTCGTGATTGTGCTACAAGTCACCCCGCTCCAGTCTGTGTGGGTCCGGAGAGCCCGGACGACTCGGCTCAGGAGGCAATATGCGCGAGATCGCCGCGACTTGGATGCGGGGTGGCACCAGCAAGTGCTGGGTCTTCCGTCGCGACGACCTGCAGGTCCCGGATCTGTCCGTCGACGAGGTGCTGCTGCGGATCTACGGCAGCCCCGACCACCGTCAGGTCGACGGCGTGGGTGGCGGCACGTCCACCACGAGCAAGGCGGTGATCCTCGCCCCCTCGGAGGCGGCCGGGGTGGATGTGGAGTACACGTTCGCCCAGGTCGGCATCGAGGAGGCCAAGGTCGACTGGGGGAGCAACTGCGGCAACTGCTCCGCGGTCGTCGCCTCGTTCGCGATCCGCGAGGGGTGGGTGCGGACCGGGGCGCCGGAGACGACGGTCCGGGTCCTCAACACCAACACCGACCAGCTCATCGTGCAGCACGTACCGACCCCCGGAGGCGTGCTGGACGAGGAGGCCTCCGAGTCCATCCCCGGCGTCCCGTTCCTCGGTGCGCCGGTCCGGATGGGCTTCGTCGACCCGGCGGGCCGGAGCACCGGACACCTGTTTCCCACCGGGCACCAGCGCGACGCCCTCTCCGAGGCCGTCGGCGGCGTGATCGTCACGCTCGTCGACGCGGGTGCTCCGGTGGTCGCCGCCCGTGCCGCCGACTTCGGCGTGCGCGGCGACGAGGACATCGCCGAGCTCGACCTGGTGCCGGGCCTGCTGCCCCGCCTCGATGCCGTACGCCGCGAGGCAGGTGTCCTGATGGGGCTCGCGCCGACCCCGGAGGCCGTCGCCCGGGCCGTGCCGAAGCTCGCGCTCGTCTCCGCACCTGATCCGGCCGGCGGGGAGGGGACCGATCTGACCGTTCGCATGCTGTCGATGGGTCGCTTCCACCCGGCGGTGCCGGTGACCGGATCGGTGGCGCTGACACTGGCTGCCGCTTCCCCCGGAACGGTGGTGCACGACCTCGTCCCCGAGGACCGGCCCGCCGCCGGCCTGCGGCTCGGGACACCGGCAGGCCGGGTCAGCACCTTCGCCGAGGAGCACCACGGCGTCCCCGTCGTCGGCGTCGTACGCACCTACCGCCGCCTGGCCCACGGGTCGGTCGTTCTGCCGGATCCCCCGCTGCTGCCGTCCGCATCGGCTTAACCATCTGACCCCTTGACACGGGATGCCCGTGTGGGGCTCGCTTCACCTGGAGGAAACAATGACCCAGCACGTCGATGAAGAGGACGTGGCCACGACCGCTGACGAGGACACCGGCCCCACGCAGGATCCGCCGGAACGACCCGCGCCGACCCCGCGACTCGCGGGCGCCGTACTCGCAGGCTTCACCGCGCTGGCGGTGGGGGTCTCCGTCCTGGGCGGGGACTTCCTGAACCCGGCCGCCTCCACGGCCGACGGTGACTACTCGGGTGAGACCGTCGAGATGATGATCCCGCTCGCCGAGGGTGGTGGCACGGACACCTGGGCGCGGTTCGTCGGCGCCGAGCTGACCGAGGCGGTGCCCGGCTCGCCGGGCCTGGCGCCGGTCAACGACGACGGCGGTGAGGGCATCCTCGGCACCAACCACTTCATGAGCTCGGCGAAGACCGACGGCACCGAGGTGCTGGTCAGCACCGCCTCCACGGTGGTGCCCTATCTCCTCGACATGCCGTCGGTGCGCTACGACTTCAACAACCTGCGTCCCGTCCTCGCCAACGGCACCGGCGCGGTGGTCTACGCCCGGACCGGTGCCGGGGTGCACGGCGTGGAGGACCTCGTCGACCGGGACAAGCCCCTCATCTTCGGCGGCATCGCGGCAACCAGCCTCGATCTGACCACCATGCTGGCCTTCGACCTGCTCTCCGCCGACATCGACTCGACCTTCGGCTTCGAGGGCCGCGGGCCCGTCAACCTCGCGCTGCAGCGCGGTGAGGTGGACATCGACTACCAGACGACCCCGTCCTACGAGCCGGCCGTCGAGCCGCTGGTCGAGGACGGCACCGCGGTGCCGCTCTTCTCGCTCGGACAGGTGAACGAGGACGGCGAGATCGTGCGCGATCCCAACTTCCCCGACCTGCCGACCGTCGTCGAGGCGTACGAGAAGATCTACGGCAAGCAGCCGGATCCGGAGGCGCTGGAGACCTATCGCGCCATTCTCGCGCTGACCTACACCTACCAGAAGGCGCTCTGGGTGCCCGAGGACACTCCGGACGAGGCGGTCGAGCTGCTGCGCTCGACGGCCGAGGACATGGGTGCCGAGCCCGCGTTCCAGAAGTCGGCGGCCGAGGTGCTCGGCGGCTACCCGCTCGACGCCTCACCCGACCTCGCCGACCGGATCGGCGAGGCGTACCGGGTGGACGAGAGCGTCCGGCAGGACGTCCTCGAGCTGCTCGAGAACGACTACGACATCACGATCGACCAGGGGTAGGACCATGACCGACGCAGCCTTCTCGGCCCTCGCCTCCCTGGCCGACCCTTCTCTTCTCATGATGCTCGCCGTCGGCGTGGTCGCCGGTCTGGTGATCGGCCTGATCCCTGGCCTCGGCGGCACCGGCGCGGTGGCGATCCTGCTGCCGATCACGTTCGGGATGGACCCCGAACCCGCACTCGCGATGCTCATCGGAGCACTGGCCGTCGTGCACACCTCGGACACCGTCGCGGCCGTGCTGCTCGGCGCACCCGGATCGGCCTCGGCAAGCGTGACGATGCTCGACGGCTACTCGATGGCGAGACAAGGACAGGCCAAACGCGCGTTGTCCCTCGCCTTCCTCTCCTCGATGGCCGGCGGCCTGATCGGAGCGGTCGGGCTGACCCTCGCCATCCCGCTGGCCCGGCCCCTGGTGCTGTCCTTCGGCAGCCCCGAGCTCTTCATGCTGACCATCCTCGGGGTCTCGCTCGCCGCGGTCCTCTCCCGCGGCAACGTCGTCAAGGGCCTGACCGCCGGCCTGCTCGGCCTGCTGCTCGGCCTCGTCGGCACCTCGCCCACGACCGCTGAGGAGCGGTTCTCCTTCGGCTCGCTCTTCCTCAGCGACGGCATCTCGCTGGTCGCGGTCGCCCTGGGCGTCTTCGGTCTCGCCGAGATCGCCAGCCGGGTGGGCCAGCGCCGGGTGAGCGAGAAGCCGGTGGAGCTGTCCGGCGGATGGGGATCCGGCATCCGCGAGTGGCTGACCCACTGGACGCACGTCATCCGGGGCGCGCTGATCGGCATCTGGGCCGGCGTGCTGCCCGGCGTCGGCGCGACCGCCGGCACCTGGCTCGCCTACGGGCAGGCCGTGGCCACGGCCAAGGACAAGCGGAGCTTCGGCAAGGGCGACCCCCGCGGCATCGTCGGCCCGGAGAGCGCCAACAACTCCGTCGAGGCCGGCGATCTGATCCCGACCTTCCTCTTCGGCATCCCCGGCGGCGTGCCGTCGGCGATGCTGCTCGGGATGCTGCTGACGTACGGCATCCAACCGGGGCCGGCGATCGTCACCGACCATCTCGACCTGATGTACCTGATCGTGTGGGCGTTCGCGATCGCCTCGGTCGCCGGAGCGTTCCTCTGCTTCCTGGCGACCGGGTCCCTCGCCAAGCTCACCAAGGTGCCGTTCGCCGTGCTGGGGCCGGGCCTGCTCGTGGTGATGCTTCTCGGCGCGTTCCAGGAGGGTGGCCAGCTCGGCGACCTGTGGGTGATGGTCACTCTCGGCGTGGTCGGCTTCTTCCTCAAGGCGACCGGGATGCCGCGGGCTCCGTTCCTGATCGGGTTCGTCCTCGCCATCCCGATGGAGCGCTACTACTACCTGACGGCCAATCTCTACGACGGTGCGGCCTGGCTGGCGCGGCCCGGTGTCCTCGTCTTCGCCGCGATCCTGGTCGTGCCGGTGCTGTGGTCCCTGGTCAAGCGGCTCCGCCGGGCCTCGGGGGCCGCCGACGACGGTCACCGCGACGAGCACGAGAGCGACGAGCACGATGGTGACGAGCTGGAGGGTTCGCTGGCGCGTACGCCCTGGTCCCTCGGTGTCGCGGTCATCGCCGCGCTGCTCTTCGCCGGGGCGCTGTGGGTGAGCGGGTCCTTCTCCGAGGAGGCGCGGCTGATGCCTCGGCTCGTCGCCCTGGGCGGTCTCGTGGTGGCTCTCGTCCTGACCTGGCAGGAGCTCCGCGCACGGCGGCGGGGCGTCCCGCGAGGCGGCGACGGCGCTGTCGACGAGCCTGCCGGCTCGTCCGGAGCGACCATGCTCGCCACCCGGGTCGAGCCGAAGGTCGACGCCCGGGCCCTGAACCGCCGCCACGACCTGATGATCGGGGCTCGGACCTTCGCGGCCATGGCAGCGTTCCTGGTCCTCGTCATGGTCGGCGGCTACCTCGCGGCGACGCTGGTGTTCACGCCCCTGTTCCTCCTGTACGCAGCCCGCACCCGCCCACGCACGGCGATCATCTACACCCTCGTCCTGGGTGCCGTGCTGCTGGCGCTGCCGTCCCTGCTGCCGGTCGACCTGCCCCTGGGTCTGCTGCAGTGACCGCGCCGACCTCCCTCCCGTCCACGCTTCACCGAAAGGAACGCCGATGACCATCGTCATCGCCTACGCCGACACCCCGCCCGGACACGCCGCCGTCACGGCCGCGGTCGCCGAGTCCCGAGAGGGCGAGAAGGTCGTCATCGTGCCCGCCGTACGCGGCGAGCGGGTCCCCGAGGTCGCAGAGGTCGAGACCCGGTGGCCAGACCTCGTGGGCCGCGTCGAGGTCGAACGCGGAGACCTGGGTGACCCCAGCGACACCGTCATCCAGGTCTCCCAGCGCCTCGACGCCCGCCTGATCGTCCTCGGTCTCCGGGCGCGTACGCCGGTCGGCAAGCTCGTCTTCGGCAGCACCGCCCAACGGATCCTGCTCGACGCCACCTGCCCGGTGCTCGCCGTCAAGCCGACCGTGGAGGGCCTCTAGCGGGGGGG
>NZ_JZDQ02000042.1 GCF_000960475.2 Nocardioides luteus
GATGGTTCGACCGGCGGTTCGACCGATGGTTCGACCGGCGGTTCGACCGATGGTTCGACCGGCGGTTCGACCGATGGTTCGACCGGCGGCTCCACCAGCGGCTCGACCGGCAGCAACACTGCCGGCAGCCATGGCGGGATGACGTACCCCGGTACGTCGACGGCCGGGAACCCGGCCGTGTACTTCCCCGGCAGCTCCAGCACGGGCGCGGGGATGTACACGCCGACGACCAGCACCAGCTTCGGCGGCCTCTCGCCGATGACCGAGTTCGGAAGCATGGGCACTGGAGCCAGTGCCACCTTCGGAGCCTCGGGCATGAACCACGGTGCTGGGGTCCACGGCGGAGCTCCGAACGGAGTGTTCGTCACGCCCATGGGGGCGGTCGGCGCGGGCGGTGGCGGCACCGCCAGCAACAGGGGGCGCGCCGAAAGCCCTTCCGGTGACGATGCCGACTGGCTGTGGCTGCTGGCCCTCGGGCTGGGTGCTGCAGCGGCGTCTCGTCGCCTCCGGAGCCGCGCGAGCTGACGCTCGCCGGCCCCACCTGGGTGGTGCGGCACGGCTCACCCGCCGTGCCGCACCACCTGCCCCGATCACAGAACGTGCAGGAGCCCCGATGACCACCATGCAGAACCATCTGCCCACCGAGAACCCCGCAGACCTCGAGTTCCAGCAGGTGCCGATCGTCTCGATCGGCGGCGGGCTGGGATCCTTCGCTCTCGTCGACCGGCTCCGGATCGGCGGCGTCAGCACCGCCGACATCCGGGTCGTCTCGCTGCACCGGCAGCCGGAGCAGGCCTTCGCCGACGCCTGTCGCGATTCCGGCATGGGCCCGCGCGACCGGCTCCGCTCCGAGTCATCGGCGCGGATCGACAACCTCTGGGGCTTCCCGGGCTACGCAGCCCGAGAGGCGCACGAGACGAAGAGCCCCGGCCTGATCCTCCGCTCGCTCGTCGAGCCCGTCCTGGCCCGCCCCTACGCACCGACTGCCGGCCTCGTCCAGCATGCCGTCAAGGAGGAGACCGCGCGGATCGGCTGGAACAAGATGACCGTACGCGGCATGGCGCTGCGAGTGCAGCGGCAACCCGACGGGGGCTACGTGGTCCTCGTCCGGCGTCGCGGGAACCGACGAGACCTGGCGCTGGTGTGCGACTACGTACACCTCGCCCTCGGACCCTTCGGACCGAAGCTCACGCCGGAGGCCGTCGGCTTCCGCCTCGAGCATCCCTACCCGCAGCGGCTGGTGCATGCCTACGAGCAGCACTCGGAGGTCTACGACGACCTCGCCGAGCACGGCGGATCCGTGCTGGTGCGCGGCTCCGGGATCGCGTCCTCGAGGGTCCTCCAGCGACTGATCGAGGACCGCGAACGATCCGGCAAGGACGTACACATCTTTCAGCTCTTCCGGAGCTATGACGACGACGGGTGCGGATTCACCCACCACCCGTACGACTTCCCGAAGGCCGCCCTCGGCGGACAGCTCCGCGACACCATGAGGCGGCTCGACGAGGACGGCCGGATCGAGCTGTCGACGAAGCTGGGCGCGACCTCGACGCCCTATCGGACCGAGTGGGCTGCGCCGCTGCGCGAAGCACGCGCCGAGGGCTGGTACGACGCGCTGGCCGGCGAAGTCCAGCAGTTCGTCGCCCTCGACGACCAGGTCAGGGCCCAGATCCGGCTCGCCGACAAGGAGACCTACGAGCTCGATGTCGACTACGTCATCGATGCCACCGGGATGGACCAGCGGGCCGACAACCATCCGTTGATCAGCGACATGGTCCAGCAGGGCATCGTCGAGGTCAACGACCTCGGCTGTCTCCGGGTCGGCGACGACTTTGTGGTCGCCGGCTCCGAGAACCACTCCGGGGCGATCTTCGCCTCGGGGATGAACGCGCGCGGTGGGCCGCTGGGACCGGTGGACTCGTTCCTCGGTCTGCAGAGCGCCGCACTCAGCATCGCCGACGTCCTCGCCGATCACGGCCTGGGCGAGCGGCTCACCCCGGCGCGCTCCGTACGCCAGTGGTGGAAGTGGATGGGAAGGAAATCGCTATGACGCCGACGCTCTCGGGACGGCTGCAGACACGCGTGGCGCTGATGGCCCTGGTGGCCGTGCCGCTCACACTGCTGCTGGCGCTCCTGCCTGGGCTCACGCTGGTGGGCGGTCTGCTCACCATGCTGATCATGACCGCTCTCGGCCTCGGCTGGGAGCTGGCCTACCACGCTCTCCAGCAGCTGCGGTGGGACAAGGACTGGCCCGGCCTCTTCTCGCTCCTCGCCGGCGTGCCCGAGGCTGTGGCGCTGTGGGCTGTGCTGGGTGCCCTCGGGCAGCGGCCCTCGGCCGGCACGTTCGCCCTGCACATCGGCGTGGTGTGGATGGTGATCTGGGCGATCCAGCAGGGTCCGCTCGCGGTGATCGCACCCGCGTGGCGGTTCCACGGCGCCCGGCTGATCGAGCGTCGAGCCGCGACGACACTGGCGCCGGCAGCGGCCCCCGCACTGGCTCCAGCGCCGGCACCGACCCCGGTTGCGGAGTCGCCGCTCGAGGCGATGTTCAAGGAGCCGAAGCCGGCCAAGACGGTACGTCCGAAGAGCAAGAGCCACGGTCGCAGGCAGCTCGTCTTCGGCCGCGGTGTTCGTATGGCCGCCGCGTTCACCGTACTTGCCGTCGTCGGACTGCTCGTCGCGTCCAATCTGCGCAGCGGGCCGCAGGCGCCGACGGCTGCCATCGACGTTCCGGCGGCCTCACCATCAGCACCGGCGAGCCCCCCGGGCTCGGCTCCGACCCGGTCTCCGGCCCCGTCGCCCACCCATCGGAAGCACGAGGCAGAGGGATCGAAGCCGGTGGCCTGGCAGGTGCCGAGCGACCACAAGGCGTACAAGACCTGGAACAAGAACGCCAGCGTGATCCCGTACGCCCTCACCATCCCGCGCCTGGGGATGCAGCAGAAGCTGGGAGCGGTCGGGCTCAGTGATTCCGGCACCCTGCAGACGCCGAAGAAGAGCACCGAGGCGAGCTGGTACCAGCAGGCGGCCGCTCCCGGGCAGGTCGGGCCCGGAGTGATCGTGGGGGCGATGCAGGGCCACCACGCGATCTTCGCCCACCTCGGCGAGCTGGTGAAGGGCGACACCGCTCTGGTCACCCGGATGGACTCGACCACCATCCAGTTCCGGGTCGACAGGGTGCAGACGGTCTCGATGGACCAGTTCCCGTCGCAGTCCGTGTACGGGATGACCGACGACCCGCAGCTGCGCCTGATCGGCTTCGCCCCGGGGAAGGGCAAGACGAAGGGCACCAACGTGATCGTCTACGGCACCGCCGTGCAGCTGCTCCAGCCGAAGCAGCAGAGCTGATGGCCAGGTCCGCGCCGGAGTCGACGCCGGGCCGAGGTGCGCTCGCGTACCTCGGCCTGGCGTGCTCCATCATCCTCGTCACGGCCGGGCTGCTGATCGGGCTCCACCCGGGGGAGACTCCGGCAACCAGCCCGGACACTGGCGGCCACGGGGCGCCCGACCAGCGTGCGACGGGTCCACGCCCGGCGTACGTCTCGATGGACGGAGTGGATCAGGCCGCTCCGGTCAGGCTGGAGATCCCGGCGATCGGGCTCGACCGGAGGCTGCTTCGGCTCGGACTGGACGAGCACAAGAAGCTGCAGGTCCCGACGATGGCGCAGGCCGACCGGCCGGGTTGGTATCGCTACTCCCCCACGCCCGGCGACGTCGGCCCGTCGGTCATCGCCGGCCACGTCGATTCCACCCATGGCCCGGCGGTCTTCTACCGGCTCCGTGAGCTGGAGCAGGGCGACACCATCCGCGTCCACCGCGCCGACGGTCGGCTCGCGGTCTTCACCGTCACGAAGGTGCGGCTGGTCCGCAAGAACCGGTTCCCCACCGACGAGGTCTACGGCCCCATTCGGTACGCCGGGCTGCGGTTGATCACCTGCGGTGGCGACTACGACCAGGACCACGGCGGATACCAGAGGAACCTGGTTGTCTTCGCCAAGCTCGAGCGCCTGCTCAAGGTCGCCTGACCACGGCGCCGCCACAGACGAACCGGCCCGGGCCACGGGGCACCCCGGGCCGGTTCACCGCCCCGTCCTCAACGGCTGCTAGCGCGCGTAGCCGTCGACGTGAAGTGGAACGAGGTGGCTCCGCCGAGGTCGAGCCAGGTGCCTGAGGGCGTCGTCGCCACGCGGATGACGTGTTCGCTGCATCCTGGGCAGCGGCCCACGAGGCCCGGCTCGGGCCCGTAGACGACGAGCTGGGCCAGCGTTGTCGACAGCCCACAGGCCCGGCACTGCACCTCGGCGGTGGTGGCTTCGACGGTGAAGATGTCGGCGAGCGGTCCTGCTAGCGCGTTGCCGTCCCGGTGTTCGCTCATGACAGGGTCTTCCTTTCCATGACTCGTGCAGTGGTCTCGCTCAGCGGCCGCCGAAACGTTCGGTACGGATCCGGTCGGCGTGGTGCCCGGCTGCGAGCAGGTGGTTCGCCGCTTCTTCGACGAAACCGGTGGGGCCGCAGACGAAACAGATCGGCGTCGCACCCGACGTCCAGTTGCTTCCGTCGTCGAGATCGCTCGGGCGGAGTCGACCTGGCGGACGCGTCTCGGTCGTCGGCGCGGTGCGTGTGTAGAGCCACGTCACCGAAGGCCCTCCGGCCTGGGCGGCGAGCCGGGTGAGCTCGTCTCCGTAGATGCGATCCTGCGGGGTTCGCACGGAGTGGACGAGGCGAAGTGGCGTCTGGATGTCGGCTCGATCGCGAGCACGGATCATGGACATGAGGGGAACGACGCCCGATCCGCCCGCGACGAGGAGGACGGGCGAAGGGTCGTCCTGGTCCCACACGAACCAGTTGCCGAGGGGGCCTCGGATCTCGAGCTGGTCGCCGATCATGGCGATATCGGTGAGGAAGGCAGAGACCTCGCCTCCGGGCAGGCGCTGCACGGTGATCTCGATGACGCCGTCGTCGGCCGGCGCTGCGAGCGAGTAGCTGCGTACGGCCTGGTAGCCGTCCGGGGCGGTCAGCCGCACGTCGATGTGCTGCCCGGGCAGGTGACCGTTCCATTCGTCGACCCGCAGGGACAAGGTGTGGGCCGTGGCCGTCTCGAGGCGGCTTCCGGTCACGGTGGCGCTCTGCCAGCGCCGCGCCCCTAGTCGCCCTGGTATCGCTGTTCGCGCCATGGGTCGCCGTAGTCGTGATAGCCGAGCGACTCCCAGAAGCCCGGGTCGTCGTCCTCGACGAGATCGAGGCTCTTGATCCACTTGGCGGACTTCCAGAGGTACAGGTGCGGGACGAGAAGCCGAGCTGGTCCACCGTGTTCGGCGGGAAGGTCCTCACCGTCGTGCTCGTATGCGATCCAGGCCTTGCCGTCGAGCAGGTCCTCGAGCGGGAGGTTCGTGGTGTAGCCGCCGTAGGAGCGAGCAAGCACGTACTCGGCCGCGGTGTCGACGTCTGCCAGGAGATCGTCGATGGCGACACCTCTCCAAGTGGTGTCCAGTCGGCTCCAACGGGTCACGCAGTGGATGTCGACCGTGATGTCCTCCGAGGGCAGGGCCATGAACTCGTCCCACGTCCAGGATCGCAGGGCCTGGTCTCCGTCCGTGACGCTGAACGTCCACTCGTCTCTTCGGATGGCGGGTGTCGGGCCGGCCGACAACACCGGGAAGTCGTCGGTCAGGTATTGCCCAGGAGGCAGTCGGTCGTCCGTTGCAGGGTGCCTGCCCGTGAAGCCGCGCGTCACGTGCACCATCTCAAGCCACCTACCCTTCTCTCGAGGGTCAGCGGCTGTCGGGTGCCGCGCCCCATCGCAGCGTAGTTCCAAAGCTCGGCCCCCGTGGTGGGAACGAGCTCGGCGTCGACACAGGCGTCAGTGGGCCATGTCGACGAAGCGGCTGTAGTGACCCTGGAAGGCGACGACGAGGTCGCGGGTGGGGCCGTTACGGTGCTTGGCGATGATCACGTCGGCCTCGCCGGGGCGGGTCGACTCCTTCTCGTAGACGTCATCACGGTGGAGGAGGACGACCATGTCGGCGTCCTGCTCCAGCGATCCCGACTCACGCAGGTCGGAGACGGCCGGGCGCTTGTCGGCGCGCTGCTCGGAGCCGCGGTTGAGCTGGGAGAGCGCGATGATCGGGACCTCGAGCTCCTTGGCCAGCAGCTTGATCTGACGGGAGAACTCGGAGACCTCGAGCTGGCGGGACTCGACCTTCTTGCCGGAGCTCATCAGCTGGAGGTAGTCGATCACGATGAGGCGGAGGTCGTGGCGCTGCTTGAGCCGCCGGGCCTTGCTCCGGATCTCCATCATCGTCATGTTGGGGCTGTCGTCGATGAACATCGGCGCGCTGGAGACCTCGCCCATCTTGCGGGCCAGCTTGTTCCAGTCGTCGTCGGACATGTTGCCGTTGCGGATGTGGTTGAGCGGCACCTTCGCCTCGGCGGAGAGGAGGCGCATGGTGATCTCCGAGCGGCTCATCTCCAGGCTGAAGAAGACGCTGGTCAGGTTGTTGTGGATCGAGGCGGCCCGGCAGAAGTCGAGAGCCAGGGTCGACTTACCCATCGCGGGTCGGGCCGCGACGATGATCATCTGGCCGGCGTGGAAACCATTGGTGAGCTCGTCGAAGTCGGCGAAGCCGGTCGGGACGCCGTAGAGGCCGGCCTCGCGGTTGGAGATCGCCTCGATCTCGTCGAGGACGCCGTCCATGATGTCGGCCAGCGGGGAGTAGTCCTCACCGGAGCGCTTGTCGGTGAGCTTGAAGACCTCGGCCTGGGCCTCGTCGACGATGTTGTCGACCTCGCCCTCGCCGGCGTAGCCGATCTGCACGATCTTGGTGCCGGCCTCGACCAGGCGCCGCAGGACGGACTTGTCGCGGACGATCTCGCCGTAGTAGGCCGCGTTGGCGGCGATCGGGACGTTGGAGGCGAGCGTGTGCAGGTAAGGGGCACCGCCGATCCGCTCCAGCTCGCCCTTGCGGCGCAGGTCGTCGGCGACGGTGACCATGTCGGCCGGCTCGCCGCGGCTGTAGAGATCGAGGATCGAGTCGTAGATCGACTCGTGCGTCGGACGATAGAAGTCGGTGCCGCGCAGCGTCTCGGAGACGTCGGCGATGGCGTCCTTGGAGATCAGCATCGAACCGAGGACGGCCTGCTCGGCGGCCATGTCCTGCGGTGGCGTGCGGTCGTTGACGGCGCGCGGAGCGTTGCCCGGTTCGTACGCCGCGGGGCCGTCGCCCCACTCCTCGAACGGCGGCTCCGGGAAGTCGCCCGGACCGCCCATCGAGCCGGTCTCAGTGACGCTCATTCCCTTGCCCCTCCGTGGTCTGCGGATCGTCGCTGCGTGGACTCGGTCGATCCGTTCCCACGCTAAGGGTCAGCACCGACAGTTTCTGTTCACACCGTCCGGGGCCGACCCTCGACGACACCTCAAGTCTCCGCGACCTTACGTCGCATGCCACATCGGCGACAGAGGGTTATCCACAGGCCCTGGGGATAACCAGGGGATAGCGGTGGACGACACCCTGGTCAATGTGAACAGCCTGGGGAACCGGCTGTGCATAACTAGTGAAACGTCATCGGTAAAGCCAATCTGACCTGCAGTTTTGTTGTTCACGACCTGTGGACGGAAGAAAGTACGCAGCCCATCCGGTTTTACCCCCGGGATTGGCTCACCTCGTCGGGCGTTTTGTCGACATAGCGCCGCAACGACGTTTTCCACAGGTTTTCCACCTGCCCTGAACAACGCTCCGGGCCGACGGTGTTTAACCTGGAGACCGTGATCACCCCGGCGGATACGAAGAACTACTCCAAGACCGACCGCCGAGGCCTCGACAAGCAGATCTGGCGGCTCGCGATCCCCGCCTTCCTGGCGCTCGTCGCCGAGCCGCTCTTCCTGCTGGCCGACTCCGCGATCGTCGGCCATCTCGGCACCCGCGAGCTCGCCGGCCTCGGCGTCGCAGGGGTCGTCCTCCAGACGATCGTGGGTCTCTGCGTCTTCCTGGCGTACGGCACGACAGCATCGGTCGCCCGCCGTATCGGCGCCGGCGACACCGCCGGCGCCCTCCGGCAGGGGATCGACGGGATCTGGCTCGCCGTCATCATCGGAGTCGTCGTCACGGTCCCGGTGATGGTGCTGGCCGAGCCGCTCAGCCGGGCGGTGGGCGCCGGCGACGAGGTGGCCGGCCCGGCGACGACCTACCTCCGGATCGCTGTCCTCGGGGTGACACCACTGCTGATGATGCTTGCGGCGACCGGTGTGCTCCGCGGGCTGCAGGACACCCGGACACCGTTGGTCGCGGCGGTCGTCGCCAACGTACTCAACATCGTGCTCAACCTCGGCCTCGTCTACGGCGCCGGGCTCGGGATCGCCGGATCGGCGATCGGCTCGGTGATCGCACAGGTGCTCGCCGCCGCGATGCTGACGTACGTCGTGGTGCGAGCCGCCCGCGCCGAGTCGGTGCCGCTCCGCCCGGACGCGCCCGGGATCCGCGCCGCCGCGCGGGCCGGCGTCGCCCTCGTCGTGCGCACGCTGACGCTGCGGGTGGCGCTCCTGGTCACGACGTACGCCGTCACCCATCTCGCCGTGGGCGACCAGGCCGTCGGGCTGGCGACCCACCAGATCGCCTTCACGCTGTGGACGTTCCTGGCCTTCGTGCTCGATGCGATCGCGATCGCCGCCCAGGCGCTGACCGGGCGGTCGCTCGGCGCCGGCGACACCCGGGAGACCCGGGCCATCACCGCCCGGATGGTGTGGTGGGGCGTCGTGATCGGGGTCGCGACCGGCGTACTCCTGGCTTCTCTCTCCCCGTTCCTCGGCGCGCTCTTCACCGAGGACCGGGCCGTGCGGGAGCTGTTGGTCCCGGTGGCGATCGTGGCGGCGATCGCGCAGCCGATCGCGGGCGTCGTCTTCGTCCTCGACGGGGTGCTGATCGGTGCCGGCGACGGGCGCTACCTGGCCTGGGGCGGGGTGTGGACCCTGGTCGCCTATGTCCCGCTCGTCGCCCTGGCCGTCGCTCTCGGCGGCGGGCTGGTGTGGGTGTGGATCACCTTCGCCGTCGGTTTCATGGGTGCGCGCTTCGTGGTGCTGACGCTGCGTGCGCGAAGCGACCACTGGCTGGTCACCGGCGCCTGAGCCCGCCGGCGACCAGCCCGTTCTCACCTCGGGTCGGGAATCAGGGGTTGCTGGTGACCAGGATCGGGTTGTTGGCCGCGTCGGTCGCGCTGACGGCATAGGTCGCCGCGAAGGAGACCTGGTCGCCGTTGGAGATCCCGGCGACCCCGCAGAGGAAGCCGGACACGTTGGACAGCGTCAGGGTGGGCTCGCTCCCGGGGAGGGTGAGCGTGCCGGACGAGTCGCCGTTGGTGTAGGCGCCGGCCACCGAGCCGGTCGCGTCGAACGAGCAGCCGGACCCGCTGACCCTGGCCGAGATCCCGCTGATGGTGCCGGCGGTGGAGCCGTTCGCGTCGGTGTCACCAGTGGCGTCGAGCGACCAGGTGCCCGATCCGGTGACGGTGAAGTCGATCCCCGCGGGGCCGGTGCAGTCGGTGAAGGAGACGCTGGAACCGTCGAGCGCGGCGATTCCGGTGCCGCTGATGGCATCGCCCGGGGTCGCGGTGCCCGAGATCGAGCTGCCGCTGCAGGTGACGGTGGCGCCGGCGGTGACGTCGGTGAAGGTGATGCCGCTCCCCTGCGCTCCGAAGGCGACGCTCGAACCTGCGGCCGCCGATCCGGCGCTGAGGTTGTAGCTCGAGGCCGCGAACGCTGCGGGTGAGGCGAGACCGATCGCGGCGACGGCCGCGACGGGTACGACGGTGAATCTGGCCAGCTTGGACATGTTCGACATGACACGCTCCTCTGGTGGTGGGGTCGGCCGAGGAGTCTCGACCGGACGATCACGCTAGGAGCGGTTCGGTCCGTTCGGGCTGGTCCGGGCCAGGGACCCGGACTATTTCGTTCATATCAACAACATGTGTCCCGGTTACCTCGCGCGCGGCGCCGCTTCGCGTACGCCGCCTCCGCCCGCCACCGCGGCAGCGCCGAACGCAACGCCCGCATCATCGCCAGCCTCACCGCCGGATCGTGCAGGTCCGGTCCGAGGAGCTCGCGGAGCAGGCGTACGCGGTAGGCGGCCGTCGACGGCGGGACCTCCATCCGCGCCGCCACGTCGGCGGGACGGTCGACGCCGTTGAGCAGCATGACCTCGAGCGTCTCGCCGAGAATCCACCTGGAGTGTGGCTTCACCTCCTCGAGCTTTCCCAGCACGGCTCCGTTGTCATGGGTCAACATGTGGGGGACCTCCCGAGTGGTCGCCGGCGGATCCCCGGCGATCCGCAAGAGAACAGGTTATAGAGCCGTCTCATGTTTCGATGAGGTTTCGAGACAACGAGTCCCACATACTCGCTTGCACCGAATCCGGGTTGGCGCGAAGGTCAGGGCATGCCCGCCGATCCGAAGAGCACCCTGAAGAGCTACATCGACGCGCGCCGCGAAGCGCTGATCTCCAAGGTCGAGGACCTGCCCGAGCGTGAGGCCCGGTTGCCGCGTACGCCGACCGGCACCAATCTCCTCGGCATCATCAAGCACGTCACCGGGGTCGAGGCCGTCTACCTCGGGACGACCTTCGGCCGCCCGTTCCCGCATCTCGAGGAGCTGATCTCGGACGAGGTCTTCGAGGCCGACCCGCAGGCGGACTGGTACGCCACCGAGGACGAGACCATCGAGGGAATCATCGATCTCTACCGTCGGGTCATCGCCCATGGCGACGAGACCATCGACGCGCTGCCGCTGGACGCCATCGGCCGCGTACCCCACTGGGGCGACGAGGAGGTCACCCTCCACCAGATGTTGGTGCACCTCTTCGCCGACCTCGCCGGTCACGGCGGCCAGGCCGACATCCTCCGCGAAGCGGCGGACGGCGCCGTCGGCTGGCGCAAACCCGGCGACAACATCCCCTCGGAGTACGACTGGCCGGCGTACGTCTCGAAGCTGACCGACATCGCGAACAAGTTCTGAGCCGAGGCGTCACCCCGGGCGGCCGAGATGGCACTCAGGTGACCAGTCGGCCGACGGGAGTGACGCTTCGGCCGACGTACCTGACTTCTCGGCGAAAACGAACAGGCCCGCCTCCCGAGGGAGGCGGGCCTGTGTGGAATCCCTAGATCAAGCGGGGACCACGTTGAGGGCCAGCTTGGCGGACACCTCGTCGTGGAGCTTGACGGAGACCTCGTGGGAACCGAGCGACTTGATCGGGTTGCCCAGCGCGATGGTGCGCTTGTCGATCGACTCGCCGGTGGTCTCGGTGACCGCGGCGGCGATGTCGGCGGCGGTGATGGCGCCGTAGAGGCGGCCGTCCTTGCCGGCGCGGACCTTCACGTTGACCGTGTTGGCCTCGAGCTTGCCCTTGATCTCGGCGGCGTGAGCCTCGTCGCGCACGGAGCGAGCCGAACGCGCAGCCTTGATCGACTCGACCTGCGACTCGGCGCCACGGGTCCAGCGGATGGCGTCGCCACGCGGGATCAGGTAGTTGCGGGCGTAGCCGTCCTTGACCTCGACGACGTCACCGGCGGAACCGAGCCCGGTGACCTCCTGCTGAAGGATGATCTTGGTAGCCATGTCGATCCTCCTCAGCGACCGGTGGAGGTGTAGGGCAGCAGAGCGACCTCGCGCGCGTTCTTGACGGCGATGGCCACGTCGCGCTGGTGCTGGACGCAGTTGCCGGTCACGCGACGGGCGCGGATCTTGCCGCGGTCGGAGATGAACTTACGGAGCAGGGTGGCGTCCTTGTAGTCGACACCGGTCGCCTTCTCCTTGCAGAACTGGCAAACCTTCTTCTTAGGCTTGCGAATCACTGCCTTGGCCATTGTGGTGCTTCCTTTCTAGAAGCCCGGCTAGCGCCGGAATGGTTGAGGGATTCGGATGGGGTTTTTGCTGATCAGAAGGGAGGCTCGTCGTTGCCCACGCCCGGGGTCGCCCACGGGTCGTTGGCCGGCGCGCCGCCGCCCGCGTTGGCAGGCTGCTGCGGAGCCGGCGAGGCCCACGGGTCGTTCCCCGCCGGGGCCTGGCCACCACCCTGGGGGCCGCCGTAGCCGCCGCCCTGGTTGTAGCCACCGCCCTGGTTGTAACCGCCGCCGCCACCCTGGCCGCCGGACTGCCGGCTGGCCTTGGTGACCTTGGCGGTCGCGTAGCGGAGCGAAGGACCGATCTCGTCGCACTCGAGCTCGAAGACAGTGCGCTTCTCGCCCTCACGCGTCTCGTAGGACCTCGACTTCAAGCGACCCTGAGCGACGACACGCATGCCGCGCTGCAGGGACTCGGCGACGTTCTCAGCAGCCTGGCGCCAGATCGAGCAGCGCAGGAACAGGGTCTCCCCGTCCTCCCACGCGTTGGTCTGCCGGTTGAAGCTGCTGGGCGTCGAAGCAATCGTGAAGTTGGCAACGGCTGCACCGGACGGCGTGAAGCGAAGCTCCGGGTCGTCGGTGAGGTTGCCGATCACGGTGATGACGGTGTCGCCTGCCATGAGATCTCCCTTGAGTCTGATCTGGGTGTCGGTGTCGGTCAGGAGTTATTCCTGGGCCCAAACATAGGACCACGCACCGACATTTTCCGACGGTGACATCCGCGTCACTTGGACGGGCGGATGACCTTCGTACGCAGAATCTGCTCGTTGAGGCCAAGCTGGCGGTCGAGCTCCAGAACGGTCTTGGGCTCGGCGGTCAGGTTGACGACGGCGTAGATGCCCTCGGCGTTCTTGTTGACCTCGTAGGCCAGACGGCGACGTCCCCAGACGTCAACGTTCTCGACGGTGCCACCATCGTTGGTGACGACCTTCAGGAACTTGTCAAGGGTCGGGGCGACGGTGCGCTCATCGAGGCTGGGCTCGAGGATCACCATTACTTCATAGGCGCGCATAGCGTTCTCCACCTCCTACGGACTCGGCGGCCATGGTCTCTCCATGGCAGGAGGGCTGATGCGATGTCCCATCTCCATCTGTGGAAAGGGACGCGTCAGCGTATCAACCAGCCGAACCCGCGGCCGAATCCACGGCCTCGACGGTGAACGGCACCGTGATCACCGTGCCGTCGCCGAGCCGGAACTGGGCCCACAGGCGGTAGAGACCGGCCTTGGGTACGTCCAGATGCAGCCCGAGCTCGGGCCCGAAGCTCGCTCCGGGGACCGCCAGCTCGTCGCCCTCGGCGTGCCCGTGGATGAAGGTCGCGCCGTCCGCGCTCATGACCACGACATGGCCGGCCGCACCGAGGTAGGGCTGTAGATCGTCGACAATCTTCCCGGTGCTGTCCTCGAACCGGAAGTGCAGGTCGCTCTGCTGGTCGGCGACGAGCGAGCCCTCCAGCGCGACGGTGAGATTGTCGACAGTCGACGATCTCGGCGTCGGCTCGAGCGGGACGGCCGGGGGCTGCGTACCTTCGACCGTGAGCTGCTGGCGGTCGAGCACATCGGCGATGTCGGCACGCCGGCGGAACTCGGTGTCGACGCGGTAGGTCCCTCCGGCGGGGAAGGTCACGTCGGTCTCGAGCTCGCCCGGACGGCCGGTCGGCTCGGCGTGCAGGTGGCGGAACCAGGAGAGGTCCTGGCTGGTCACGATGACGTGCATCCAGGCCTGGTGGGTGCGGCCGAGGTCGGTCACCGGCTCGCCGGTCCCGGCGTCCGTCACCAGGAAGCGGAGCCCGCCCTCGCGCCGCGTGATCGCGACGTCGATGCCCGACTCTGCGGAGCTGACCGGGGCCACGTCGACCTCGTGCATCTCCGTCATCGACGGTCGCATCGGGCTCATCCCCTGCGCCCAGGCGAGGATGCCGTTCATGCCACGCTGCGCGGGCTCGGTGCGCGACAGGTAGGTCAGCGCGGCCCCGATCGAGAGCGCGATCACGGCCGTGACCAGGAGATATCCACCGTCGCGGGCCTTGGTGACCAAGCCACGGCCGGCGTACGCCTCCGGGGTCTCCGGCCGGCGGAAACCTCGCAGGCGCAGCGCGTTGGTGACGACGCTGACCGAGCTCATCGCCATCGCGGCGCCGGCGAGGACCGGGTCGAGGAGGGCGAGCGCGGCGACGGGGATGAGGAGCACGTTGTAGGCGAACGCCCAGAACAGGCCCTGCTTGATCGTCGCGACCGTACGGCGGGAGAGCGCCAGCGCGGTCACCACGCCACGAAGGTCACCACCGACCAGGGTGATGTCGGAGGCGGCCAGGGCGACGTCGGTGCCGGTGCCGATCGCGATCCCGACGTCGGCCTGGGCCAGCGCCGGGGCATCGTTGATCCCGTCGCCGACCATCGCGACGACCTTGCCCTCATCCTGCAGCCGCTGGATCCGGGCGAGCTTCTGCTCGGGCAGGAGGCCGCCGGCGGCGTGGCGTACGCCGATCTCGTCGGCCACCTTCGCCACCGTCGCGGCCGCGTCGCCGCTGAGGATGTGCACCTCGACGCCCGACTCCTCCAGCAGGCGGACCGTCTCCTTCGCCTCGTCGCGGATCTGGTCCTCGACCCGGATCGACCCGGCGTACGCCCCGTCGACCGCGACCAGGACCGACCCGTTGTCGGCGGCGTCGATGCCGTCCTCGGCCAGCATCGCCGAGTTGCCGACGACGACGCGCTGCCCGTCGACGACCGCGCTGATCCCGCGACCCGGGTGAGTCTCGAACGCCGAGACGTCAGGCGCGCTGGCCGAGACGTCGCCAGATGACGCCTCGACCGACGTACGTGACGCCTCGGCCAGCGCCGCCGACTTCTCGGCCGACGCGGGTGACTTCTCGACGAAGGACCGGAGGGCGGTGGCGAGGGGGTGGTCGCTGCCGGTCTCGGCGGCGGCGGCGATGCGGACGAGCTGGTCCGCCGTCCACCCGGCAGCAGGCACGACCTCGGAGACCTCGGGCTTGCCGTGGGTGATCGTGCCGGTCTTGTCGAAGACGATGGCGGTGACCGAGCGGGCGCGCTCGAGGGTCTCGCCCGAGCCGACCAGCACGCCGAGCTCGGCGGCGCGACCGGCGCCCACCATGACCGCGGCGGGCGTGGCCAGGCCGAGGGCACAGGGGCAGGCGATGATGAGGACCGCGATCGCGGCGGTCACGGCGCTGGTGAGCCGCTCGGCATCGGGCCCGAGGACCAGCCAGCCGACGAAGGTCAGCGCGGCGACCACCAGGACGGCGGGCACGAACACCTCGGAGACCCGGTCGGCCAGGCGCTGCAGCTTGGTGCCGGAGCCCTGGGCGGACTCGACCATCGCGATGATCTGCGCCAGCGTGGTCTCGGAGCCGACCGCGGTCGCCTCGATCTCGAACGAGCCGGTCTGGTTGATCGTGGCGCCGATGACGATGTCGCCCTCGGCCTTCCGCACGGGATCGCTCTCGCCGGTGAGCATGGACTCGTCCACGTAGGACGCCCCGGCGACGACGCGGCCGTCGACCGGGATCTTCTCCCCGGCACGCACCCGGATCCGGTCGTTGACCCGCAGGTTCGCCACCGGGACCGTGACGTCGCGACCGTTGCGGACGACCGTGGCCGTCTCCGGCATCAGACCGACGAGGGCCTTGACCGCATCAGCCGTACGCGACTTGGCCCGGGCCTCCAGCCAGCGGCCCATCAGCACCAGCGCGACGATGACCAGGGCGGTCTCGAAGTAGAGGTGGAGCGGCAGGCCCCACGCCTCGGCCTGCCCCATCCACAGGGTCACGAAGGCGCTGTAGGCGAAGGCGATGCCGGTGCCGAGCGTGACCAGGGTGTTCATGTCGACGGTGCCGTGGCGCAGGCCGCGGGCCGCCGCGAGATAGATGTCCCGGCCCGCCCACCACTGGGTGACCGCGGCGACCACGAGCACGATCGACATGACCGGCTCCATCGCGTCGACGGGGAGCGGGACGTACATCAGGGCCATCAGGCCGAGCCCCACCGCCAGGGCCGTGATCCACCGCCGCTTGAGCTGGACGAGCTCTTTCTCGCGGCGTACGTCTCGATCGTCTTCGCCTACCTCGGGCTCCTGCGGATTGTCGACAGTCGACGATCGCAGGACAGCCTGATAGCCCGCCTTCTCGATGGCGGCGCTGATCTCGGCGAGGTCGGTGCGAGCGGGATCGAAGTGCACCAGCGCGGTCTCGGTGGCGAGGTTGACGTTGGCGTCCTCGACGCCCTCGACGCGGCTGATGGCCTTGGTGACGCGGCGCACGCAGCTCGCGCAGGTCATGCCCTCGATCTCGAGCTGCTGCTCCGTGGATGTGGCGGCGGTGGGGCTCATCGTGATCAGGCCAGCGAGTAGCCGGCCTCTTCGACGGCCGCGCGGATGGCGTCGTCAGAGATCGGCTCGGCGGCGGTGACGGTGACGTTGCCGGAGGCCAGGTCGACGTCGACGTTGCTCACACCGGCGATCTCGGTGACCTCCTCGGTGACGGAGGCGACGCAGTGGCCGCAGGTCATCCCGACGACGGTGAAGTTCTGGGTGCTCATGAGACTCTTCCTAGGGTTGTTGGATTGTTGACAATCAGGACCGGACGAGGCGAGCGATCGCTGCGGAGGCCTCGGCGAGCTTCTCGTCGGCCTCGGCGCCACCGTTCTGGACCGCGCCCGCGACACAGTGACCGAGGTGCTCGTCGAGCAGCCCGAGAGCGACCGCCTGGAGCGCCTTGGTGGAGGCGGAGACCTGGGTGAGGATGTCGATGCAGTAAGCCTCGTCCTCGACCATCCGCTGCAGACCGCGCACCTGACCTTCGATGCGCTTGAGGCGCTTGAGATAGGCCTCTTTGTTCTTGTTGTGGAGGTATCCGTGATCCGCGTGGCCTTCGTGCCCGGTGTGCTCGTCCATGCCGCCTACCATACCCCCGTATGGTATGAGGTCAACCCCGCAGAGATGTCGGTGCCGCGTCCTAGACTGGCCCCATGGCTGTTGCGATCGGTGCCCACGTTGACCAGACCGACCCCGTCGCCGAGGCGACCGCGCGGGGCGCGAGCCTGGTGCAGTTCTTCCTCGGCGACCCGCAGTCCTACAAGGGCCCGGTGGTGACGTACGCCGACGGCGCAGCCGCGCTCAAAGGACGCGCGGAGCAGGCCGGTGTCGATCTCTACGTCCACGCGCCCTACATCATCAACGTGGCCACGACGAACAACCGGATCCGGATCCCGAGCCGCAAGCTCCTCCAGCAGCACATGGACACCGCGGCGGAGGTCGGCGCCAAGGGCCTGATCGTCCACGGCGGTCACGTCAACAAGGACGACGACCCGGCCAAGGGCTTCGACAACTGGCGCAAGGCGATCGAGGCGACCGACATCAAGGTCCCGCTCCTGATCGAGAACACGGCCGGCGGCGACAACGCGATGGCGCGCTACCTCGACCGGATCGCCGGCGTCTGGGAGGCCATCTCCACCGCCGAGGGCGCGGAGAACGTCGGCTTCTGTCTCGACACCTGCCACGCCCACGCCGGCGGCAACCCGCTCGAGACGGTGGTGGAGGACGTCCGCAAGATCACCGGCCGCATCGACCTGGTCCACTGCAACGACTCCCGCGACGAGTTCGACTCCGGAGCCGACCGCCACGCCAACTTCGGTGCCGGCCGCATCGACCCCGACCTGCTCGCCGGCGTGGTCCGCGACGCCGGCGCCCCGGTGATCTGCGAGACCCCGGGCGGCGCCGAGCAGCACGCCAGCGACTTCGCCTGGCTCCGCGAGCGGCTCTGAGCACGACATGACCCGACGACTCCGCCGGCTCGGCTTCCTCACGATCGGCCTCTTCGATCCCTCCGCACCGGCCGCCGGCCACGAGGAGACCCTGCAGATCATCGAGCTGGGCGAGGAGCTCGGCTTCGACTCGGCCTGGCTGCGTCACCGCCACCTGCAGTACGGCATCTCCTCCCCGATCGCGGTGATGGCCGCGGCCACCCAGCGCACCTCGCGGATCGAGCTCGGCACGGCCGTCACGCCGCTCGGCCTGGAGAACCCGTTCCGCCTCGCCGAGGACCTCGGCACCGTCGACGTACTCTCCGACCGCGGCAGCGGCGGCCGGATCAACCCCGGCGTCAGCGTCGGCCCGCCGATGAACTACGACGCGCTCAAGGACCACCTCTACCCCGACACCCACGACGTCGAGGACTTCACCTACACCCGCGTCGAGCGGCTCCTCCACAACCTCGAGGGCAAGCCGGTCTCGACGTTCGAGGGCACCCGCGGGATCGAGACGTTCTCACGGAGCATCCAGCCGCACTCCCCGGGCCTGCGCGAGCGGGTCTGGTACGGCGGCGGCTCCACCCGCAGCGTCACCTGGGCCGCCGAAAAGGGTCTCAATCTGCTCACCTCGAGCGTGATCGACGCCGAGGGCGAAGATTTTGCCCAGATCCAGCGCGCGCAGATCGATCTCTTCCGCTCGCTGCACCCCGCCGGCGAGGCCGCTCGCGTCTCCCAGGGCCTCGTCGTCATCCCCACCGACACGGCGACGCCGGAGCAGAAACAGAAGTACGAGACGTACGCCGCCGCCCGGCTGCCCCGCACCCGCGAGCCACAGCAGCTGGGCCCGCACAAGCGCGCCTATTTCGCCCCTGACCTGGTCGGAAGCAGCGAACAGCTGGCCGAGCAGCTCAGCAACCACGCGGGCTTCCAGGCGGTCGACGAGGTGGCTTTCGCACTGCCGTTCACGTTCGGCCACGACGACTACGTCCAGATCCTCACCGACATGGCGACGAGGCTCGGACCGATGCTCGGGTGGTCACCGGGACGCGCGGGAAGCTGAGACAAGAGCCCGCTGAGAGATCCCTGAAGAATCGGCGAGAAGGACCACCCAGCGGGACCGTCAGCTATGACCCATCAGGGCCATTGACATAGGCTTTTTCAAATGAGCTCGAACTGGCGCGCCGATGTTCAAGGTCTCCGTGCCGTCGCTGTCGGTCTGGTGATCGCAGGACACGCGGGACTATCCGGGTTCGAGGGTGGGTTCGTCGGAGTCGACGTCTTCTTCGTCCTCTCCGGGTTCCTGATCACCACCCTGCTGCTGCGTGAGACCGACCGCAGCGGCACAGTCAGCATCAGCCAGTTCTACGCCAGACGCGCCCGTCGGATCCTGCCCGCGGCGACCGCGACGATGCTCGTCGTACTCACCTACAGCGCGATCGTCCTGCCCCAGACGCGCACCGACCAGATCGCGAGTGACGCGGGCTGGGCCGCTGTCTTCCTGGCCAACGTCCACTTCGCCAAGGAAGCCGTCGACTACTTCCACAGCGCCGCGCCGTCGCCGTTCCAGCACTACTGGTCGCTCTCGGTCGAGGAGCAGTTCTACGTCGTCTGGCCGCTGCTGGTGCTCGCCGTCGCGCTGTGGATCCCGAAGCACCACCGCCGTCGGGCGATCACCGCGGTCGCCACACTCGTCGCCGTGGTCAGCCTCGCCTGGTCGCTGCACGCGACCGCCACCGACCCGACGACGGCCTACTTCTCCACCCCGGCCCGCGCCTTCGAGCTCGCCGCCGGCGCCCTGCTGGCCTGCCTCGCGGGACGGGTGCAGGTCGCGACGACCTCGACCAGGGTCGGACGCATCGGCGCGGCAGCCCTCGGCGTCGTCGGCGTCGGCACCCTCGTCTACGCCACCGCGAGCTTCAGCGAGGAGACCCACTTCCCGGGCTGGCACGCCCTCGTCCCGGTGCTCGCCACGGTCGCGCTCCTGGTCGCCGGCCCCGCCACCCCGACCGGCTGGCTGCTCTCGAAGCAGCCGCTGCGCTACCTGGGTGACATCTCGTTCAGCCTCTATCTGTGGCACTGGCCGATCCTGATCCTCGCCCCGGAGGCGATCCCCGGCGGCGGCGTCCGCCAGCTGCTGATCATGCTGGCGCTCATTCTCGCCGCCTCCGCGGCCAGCTACCACTGGATCGAGATGCCCTTCCAGCGCCACAAGATCCCGCATCTCACCAAGGGCCGCCGCGCCCTCGCCCTCTGGCCGGCCGCCGCTGCCCTCGCCCTGGTCGCGGGCACGAGCTCCCAGGCGTACGCCGGCTATCAGGTCGACGTCGCCAAGGCGAACGCCGAGGAGTGGTTCAAGGACAACCCCGACGTCCTCGACACCGACGACAAGCCGGTCACGGGCGTCCTGAAGACGACCGTCAAGGCCGCCGAAGAAGGCGCCCCGCTGCCGCCGGAGGTCGAGTTCGACGCCACCGACTCGTGGGCCGAGCGTGGCGGCTACTGCTACGCGGGCTACGGCGAGACCAAGCTCGACGGCGACTGCGTCTACGGCGACGGCAAGGCCAAGCGCACCGTCGCCGTCGTCGGCGACTCCCACATCGGGATGTGGCTGCCCGCCCTCGACACCCTCGCCGAGCGCCAGCACGTGAAGCTGGTCCCGTTCGTGAAGCTCGCGTGCGCTGCGTACGGGGTGAAGCAGAAGTCCTCGAAGATGACCGTCGAGGAGTGCGAGGACTTCCGCAAGTGGACCAATGAGCAGATCACCAAGCTCAAGCCGGACACGATCGTCGTCGGCGCCCGCGGCATGCTCGACATGGAGGAGCGCGACGGCGTCTCGACCGAGGAGCAGTGGCGAGAGGGCGTACGCGAGGGCGTCGACGACTTCGAGAAGATCACCCCCGACGTACGCGTCTTCGCCGATGTCCCCTCCGTAGACCACGATCCCGGCGAGTGTCTCTCCGACGCCCGCAACCTCCTCGAGGACTGCGTCGTGAAGGCCGACGGAACCGAGGTCGACTCCAACGAGGTGACCCAGGAGGCGCTCGCGGGCACCGAGGCCGCGTACGTCGACATCGTCGACCTGGTCTGCACCGAACGCTGCCCGCTCGTCGTCGGCGACGTCGTCACCTACTACGACGACTCCCACATCACCGCGACCTGGGTCGACCGGGTCACCCCGGCGCTCGGCAAGCGCCTCGGCCGCCTGGACCGTTCCGCGTAGAACACATTCCAGTTCTGCGCTCGTCGACCATTGCCGTGGCGGCGTCGGCGCGGAAGAATCGAAGGTCGCCGGGCGGGGCAGTCAATCCCCTCACCGCCCCGCCCGGCCCACGTCCCGGGGCCTGATGCCGGTGGTCGAGCTTGTCGAGACCCCCGGCCCGCCCGTGGGTTGGGCATCCCCCTCTTGCCCAACCCACGTTGCGGCCCCGAAACCGCCTGCCTCCCCCAAGGCGGCGGCGCCAGCGTCCGAACCGAATTCCCCCGAATCTCGGTCCGGACAGCCCCAAGGAGTACGCGGCGGACCGCCTGATACACGGTCCTGAAGATTTCTTGCCGACTCCCTGCGGCCCCTCTCTCGGCACTCCGGACGCCCGGAACGAGTTGTCTCGTTCCCCTCACGGACGCCGAACGACGCCACTACGCTCTTTCGCATGCCCGGGCCCGGAATGCTCACGCTGATGGTGCTTCCTGCGGTCATCGGTCTCGTCATCGTTGCCCGACCGAACATCGCGACCTCGCTGACCAGCCTGCGCGGAAAGTGGCTGATCGTTCTCGCAGCTGCGCTCCAATTCACTCAGTACGAGGGGTGGTGGCCCCAGTCGATCCCCGAGGCGAACCAACACAGGTTGTCTGCGGTCTTGGTCCTGGCCATCGCAATGACGTTCTGTTGGCTGAACCGGTCGCTTTCATCCCGTCGTGCAGGCATGTGGGCATTGCCGCTCATTGTCCTGGGAACCGCGTCGAACTCAATCCCCATCGCCGTCCTTGGCGCTATGCCCTACAGCCTGTCCGGTGCACGAGCGGCTGGCTACTCCAGTGCGGAGTTGGCGACTGACGCGCCTGGGTACGTCCGGCTAGATGACGTCTCCCATCTCTGGATCCCGCTCGCTGACCTCATTCCGATTCCAGTGCTGATGAAGGTCCTCAGCATCGGCGACTTGCTTCTGTTCACTGGCCTTGCCCTGCTGATCGTCGCCTGCTACCGCTCCGAAACTCCAACCTCTGCCGACACTGACGCTTTGAACGACAGGTCGGTCCAGTCGTCGGCGTAGCCACGCCGATTCGCGCCTCTACCCCACGAGAGGAGGAAACCACCGATGTCGATGAACGATCTGAAGGCACGCGCATACCTTGCGGCGACCACCACGGTCACCACAGCGTTGGCCATCTACGCGTTTGCAGCGCCGCACAACAGGCCGACATGAGCAGCGGTTAGGTGGGTGAGGACCTGACAGGGTCCTCACCCACACCGCTGAACGAGGCCCCTACGAGAAACAGACGAATGGGGCCGGCGGAGCGTCCGTGGTTGCGGCGGGGAGGGACTCGGCGAGGGCTTCGGCGGGCGCCAAACCCTTCGCGAGGGCGCCGTGGAGGCGACTGAACACCTCGTACGCAGCCTCGTCCGCGACCACGGCTGGCGAGGCGATCACGGCGCGGGCGCCGGCGTGGAGCCAGGCGCCGACCAGGCCGATCAGCTCCTCGCCCCAGCGGATGGTCGATCGTCCGACCTCGCAGGCGGAGAGGAGCACAACGTCGGGGACGGCGGAGAGGCCGTCGATGTCGTAGCCGTACCAGGTCCCGTCGGTGAGCTCGAGCCCGGAGAAGAGTGGGTTGTCGGCGGAGTGGTGGCCGTGGGCGGCCAGGTGGAGTACGTCGACCTCGGCCGCCAGGGCGGAGACGGCTGCCGCGGTGGCGTCGCTGCCGGTGAGCAGGCGCGCGCCGGACCAGGCGGTGGCGCTCTTGGCCACCTCGTCAGCGGCTCGCATGACTCGGGGCCCCGCGACGAACCCGGCGGATGCGGTGCGCAGCGGGGTGTCGGCACGGCTCAGCCAGGCGGTGGCGCTCTGAGCGACCGTCACCGGTCGCCCGGTGAAGCCCGACAACAGCGTCCACGGAACCGCGGCCAAGACGGCCGATGGGGTCAGGACGACCGGCCGGTCGCCGATCTGCTCGAGAATCGGCGCGACGAGCAGGTCGGAGAGCTGCTGGAGCCGGACGGTCAGGTCACTGCGAACGGCCACACCCAGTGGACCCGGGAGATCGGTCGCGGCGACGTCGAGGTCCGGCAGCAGGCCGCCCAGGAGCGATCGGAGCGCGGCCTGGTCACCGAGGTCGACCCGGGTCGCGGTGTCGTCCGTCGCGACGACGGCGACCAGGCGGCCGGCCGCGACGACGTAGGCGACCAGTGCATGGCCACCGATGCGTTCATGCAGGTCAGGCAGGGAGATAGGGTCCGAGACCTGGCCGGATCCCTTCACCCGCCAGGCACGCTGCCGGATCTGCTCACGCAGCTCGGCCTCCCGCTCGGGCGTCACCTCGCCGCGGAGCTCGGCCAGGTCGGCGGCGAGCTGCGGATCGGACGGTGGCCGCACCGGCTGGACCCGTGACGCCAGCATCCGTGACCGCTCCGACCACTCGAAGAGCACGTCGGTCTCCCCAGACTCGACCGCCAGCTCCAGACCGCGCCGGGCCAGGGTGCGGCCGTGGCCGGAGACATTGGTCTGCAGGTCCAGGCTGCCGAACGAGCTCTGCCACAGATGGAAGTCATCGAGCCCCGACCGGAGCTCACGGAGTCCGGCGACGGTTCGGCCGGCCGCCACCGCCAGCTCGGCCCGGAGCTCACGCTCCAGCAGGCGAACATCGATGGGAGCCTCGGCCGGGACCGGACCGAGGATCCCGCCGCTCGCCGGTCGCGCCGGAAGCCCGGCGCTCTCAGCCGAACGGATACGCGCCAGCCGGGCCTGCATGCGTACGCGAAGAGCTGGCCAGCTCAAGCCCTGCTCCTCGAGCGGGCCGGCCAGCGCTTCGCCGTTCTCGCTCGGATCTCGGCCTGCGGTCACGGCTGCCTCGAACGCCACCGCCCTCGCCCGCAGCGCCAGCCCTGTCGCCCGCGCCTCCTCGAACCAGTTGAGCGCCGAGCGGGCCACCCGCTCCGCTTCGACCGGATCGGTCGCGACCAGATGCGACGCCAGCACCAGTTCGGCCTCCCCCTGCCGCTGGCGTTGCTTCTTCGATCCGTACGCCTCTGCCGCCTGTCGCAGCATCTCGCCTCCCTGCCGCGTCAGGCCCGCCGCCATCAGCACCTCGGCCCGATCGGCGTCGCACACAGCCTTCAGGAGTGGTCCGGCCGCAGCCTGAACGTCATAGCACGACTCCATCAGCGCGAGTGCGCCAACCAAGTCCCCCGCCAGGAAGAACGCATAGGCCCGGTTGTGGTCCGACTGCGCCGCCGACACCTCGTCGGCAGCTTCGCGGTAGCCGATCGCCGCCAACTCGAACTCATGCGCTGCGAGAGCCGGCTCGTGCTGATCGAGATAGACGGTCCCACGGTTGTTATGCGCTTTGGCGAGTTTGGCCGGCTGTCCTTGTAGGGCATCGATCGCCTGCCCGAACGTTTCCAACGCCTCATTGGCGCGCCCGGCCCGCCTGAGCAGCGTCGCGCGTTGCTGCAGCAGGGCGCCGCGAGTTGCGAGGGAGAGTTCGGATCCACCCAGCGCACGATCCAGCCGATCCAGGGCATGCTCTAGGTCCGACTCATCCGCAGCGAGAAACGCCATGGATGACTCGATCCGCGCCGCGAGGTCGGGATCATCTGCGAGCGCTTGTGCCCTTCGGAGCAGTTCTTGTGCCTCTGTGAGATCGCCAGCGTTGAGCGCGGCCACCCCGAGACGATGTAGCTCCTCGGGCGGTTCTTCCCCCCGCGGCATCACGATCAGCGCCTCAGACTCGTCAACTCTTCGAGTGCGGCCCAAGCACGCTTAACGTCGTCTTCCGTGGAACCCGGTGCACCGTTTCCGAAGATGTGTTGAGCGATACGCCCAGCCATCAGCGGCGCGGCGAAAGACGTCCCGCTCCAGAGTCCGAACCCGCTGCTGAAGTCATCGGGATCGAGGCTAGATCGGCGTCGTCCCATGAACTCGGTCAGTTGGGCCGGCTGGTAACCCCCATTGAACGCAACGGGGAAGGTGCTCACAACGCCAGCTCCGACCTCGTGTGCTCGTACCCATGGTCCGGCATTGCTGAAGATCGCGTCCGTGCCGTTGGGATTCAGTGCCCCGACCGAGACGATCGGCAACTCACCTTGCCGTACGGGCACTGGGCCCTGCCCATCCGTCCAGGGGGCAAATGCCGCAGGGAAGGCGGGGCGAGAGGTGGCATCGTTCCCAGCTCCGCAGACCACGACCGTTCCGTTTGCCGAGAGGTCCGCCAGGATGTCGTACAGCGTCCCGTCGAACAGCTCGTCGGCCGGAGTCTCGTGGTAGTAGCTGATCGACAGGCTGAGCACGTCGATTCGCCGTCCGCGTGGATCACCGTCCCGATACAGACGGACGAGCTCCGCGATCTGCGCGAGGGCCGTGATCCAGTCCGTTTCGGTCACGGGACCGTCCGGTGGCACGATTCGCCAGGAATAGATGTCCGCATCCGGGCACGCTTGGTGAACGAGGCCAGCGATGAATGTGCCATGTCCAGCTACAGGGTCGATCAACCCGTCCAGACGACCTACCTGATCCCCGTCGACCTCCGAGTTCGGGACCTCGCTACCCCAACCGACCTGGTGGTCGCCGAGGCGTACGTCGCGCTGGACGAAGTCGAGCCACGGATGATGGCCGCATCCGGTGTCCAGGATCGCAACCACCGGTCGCGTCCGGTCACCAAGTTCCTGGTCGGAGCGTCGATGGGGCCGCGCCCCGACGAAGGCAACGGGTTGCCGACCGCCAGTTCCCAACGGGTCGTAACCAGTTCCGGCGTCCGCCTGGTTGTGCGGGTCTGGCTGGTTGTGCGGGTCTGGCTGGTTGTGCGGGTCCGGCTGGTTGTGCGGGTCCGGCTGGTTATGCGGGTCTGGCTGGTTGTGCGGCGCCGGAACCAACACGTGCTCAAGGCTTACGCCGCGAACATTCTCCAGACCCTCGGCCCGCAGGTACTGCAGGACGGTCCAAGCGTCGGGGGCCTGTGATGCCTTGCCTGGCCGAACCCCGAGCCGCACGCGGCGTACACCAAAGCGGAGGTCGACGGCACACTCGCGCTCATCCTCCGCGATGGCACGCCAGCCAAATCCCTTAGCGGCCTTCTCGATGCGGTCGAAAGTGTCGTCGAAATCGACCGACTTGGAGACGAGCAGGACGGCGGAGGAGTAGATCGTCGGACGAGCGTTGACGCCGTCAACGACCACTGCATTGGTGGGGTCGAGGACCCGCGCGTCGGTCGATCCGTATGCCACCGACAACCGGGGCTCACTCTTGGGATGCACTGTTACTCCTGGATCAGATCTCGAACGTGGGGGTCAGGAAGGCGGCGGAGCCGTCGGCGGGCTCGAAGCGGCCCGAGGCGCCGAGGGTGACGGCGACGATCGGCGTACGGACTTCGTCGGCGCGGATGGCGCGGACGGTCATGGGTGAACCGGGGACGACCCAGCCGTCGAGGCGGGCCGTGGTGTCGGTGTCGGAGGCGACACGGACGAGGACGTCGACTCCGGACTGCGCGAAGCGCAGGGTGTAGGCGGAGCGGGCGGAGGCGGGGGCGGCGGAGCGGACTCCGGCGGCCTCGGACGACGACTCCACCAGGAGCATCAGCTCGAGGTCGAGCCCGAGGCCGGACTCCTCGGCGGCGCCGGCCGCGGCCGCCTGCATCCGGGAGATCAGTCCGCCTGGGACCGGATCACCGGCGACGTACGCCTGCCGGACCAGACCCAACAACTCTTCGCGCGAGGGTTCCTCCGAGCGACCCATCACGACACCCCTTCTTGTCGAAGTGCATCCCGCAGCTTCCCGAGACAGCGACCGCGGGTGGGGCCGATGCTGCCGATGGGCATCTCGAGCTCTTCGGCCAGACCGGCATAGTCGGGCCGGTCGGAGAAGGCGACCACGCGCAGCAGCCGCCGGCACCGCTCCGGGAGCGACTCCACGGCCGCCCACAGGAGCGAGTTGCGGTCGCCCTCGACGACGAGGGACTCGGCCGAGCGCTGGGTCGGGACGCGGGACTCGAGCGCCTCGTCCTCCACAGGTACGTCACGCCCGGACCGCTTCGCGACCCGCCAGGCCTCACGGCGCGTGGTCAGGGTGAGCCAGGCGCCGACGGCTGCGGTGTCGAGGATCGAGGAGTGCTTGCGTACGAACGTGAGCCAGGTGTTCTGGACGACGTCCTCCGCCTGCTCCTGGGTGAGCCGGTAGGAGCGGGCGACCTGCCACAGGACGGGTGTCATCGTCGCGACCAGCTCGTCGAGGGCGGCGGAGTCGCCGCTGAGCCAGCGGTCGAAGTCGGCCGTGGCCCGGGACCACACGGTCACGGGTGCGTCGGCGTGGCCGATCCCGCGTCGTACCCGTGTCACAGTCCCCTCCTCGACCGGCGGCCTCCGGTTCGGCATGGAGCCGGTGGGGGGCCAGATGACACGCGGGCGCGCCATCGTGGTGGTCATAGTTGCTGTCACGGCTCCAAGGAGGCCCGGGCCCCAAGCCGTGATACATCTGGTCGCTGACAATAGCGTCTCAGCGGCTCGGACTCACTAGGTGAGCGAGGGAACTCATCAGATTAGGGTCGTCTCGACAAGCTCGACGCAACGCCCGACAAGCTCGACCACCGGGGCGACGGGTAGCCTTCTGCGGGTGAGTCTCACCGTGCGCCCCATCACCGCTGCGGAGCATCTCGCCTTCATCGAGAAGCAACCCAGCGTGAGCTTCCTCCAGACCCCGTCGTGGGCGCGGGTCAAGACCGAGTGGCGCTCGGAGTCGATCGGCTGGTTCGACAGCCTGCAGGGCGGTGCCCTCGTCGGCGCCGCGCTGGTGCTGCACCGGCCGGTACCGAAGCTGGAGCGGTTCACCCTCGCCTACCTGCCCGAGGGTCCGAGCATCGACTGGTCGGGCGATCTGGCTCCGTGGCTGCAGCCGCTGGCGGCGTACCTGAAGAAGAACCACGCCTTCGGCATCCGGATCGGGCCGCCGGTCACGACCGCCACCTGGAGCGCGGCGCAGGTCAAGGACGGCATCGCCGACGACACCGTCCAGCGGCTCAACCAGCTCACCCCGACCCACCGCGACGCCACCGGCGCCCGTGTCGTCTCGCAGCTGCGGGCGGCGGGCTGGCGGCTCCAGTCCCCCGAGGACGGTTTCGGCGCGGGGCAGCCGCAGTACAACTTCGTCATCCCGCTGGCCCACGAGGACGGCACCCCGAAGACCGAGGACGAGGTCCTCAAGGGGATGAACCAGCTCTGGCGCCGCAACATCAAGAAGTCCGCCAAGATGGGCGTCGAGGTCTCCGTCGCGACCCCGGCCAAGCCCGCCGGCGGCGAGTTCGACGCGGACCTGAGCGCGTTCCACGACCTCTACGTCCACACCGCCGAGCGCGACCACTTCACCCCGCGACGCCGCGACTACTTCAAGACCATGTTCGCGGCGATGTCGGCCGAGGACCCCGACCGGATCAAGCTCTTCATCGCCCGTCACGAGGGCGACGTGGTCGCGGCCACGATCATGGTCCGGGTGGGTCAGTACGCCTGGTACTCCTACGGTGCCTCCTCCACCGAGAAGCGAGACGTACGTGGCTCCAACGCCCTCCAGTGGGCGATGATCCAGGACGCCATGGCCGCCGGCGCGACCACCTACGACCTGCGCGGCATCACGCCGACGCTCTCCACCGACGACTCCCACGTGGGGCTGATCCAGTTCAAGGTCGGCACCGGGGGCCAGGCGGTGGAGTACGCCGGGGAGTGGGACCTGCCGCTGAACAAGCCGATCTACACGGCCTTCGATGTCTACATGAAGAGGCGCTAATGCCACTGAAATTGACCGTTGACGCCGATCGCTGGCGCAAGCACGTCCAGACCTTCGCCGAGGCGACCCCCGGCCTCGTCCCGGTCGCGAAGGGCAACGGCTACGGCCTCACCCTGCGCAAGCTCGCCCACCAGACCGAGTGGCTCACCGGCCTCGGCACCGGCGTCGACACGCTCGCGGTGGGCACCTACAACGAGGTGTGGGAGGTCGCGACCCGGTTCAGCGGATCGATCTACGTCCTCACCCCGTGGCGGCCCTACTCGCCGGAGATCAACCCGGAGATCGCCGACCGGATCATCCACACCATCAGCCGCCCCGAGGACCTGCCGCTGCTGCTGGAGCGCCAGCCGAACGCGCGGGTGATCGTGGAGCTGGTCACCTCGATGCGCCGTCACGGGATGACGCCGAGCGACCTGTGGCCGACCGCCGCGATCGCCCGCGAGCACGCGCGCTTCGAAGGCATCACCATGCACTTCGGCCTCGACGGCGGCTCGCTGGCCGAGGTACGCGCCCAGATGGACGCCGTCGTCGGCGCCGAGGCGAAGACGGTGTGGGTTTCCCACCTGAGCGCCAACGAGCTGGCCCAGCTGCGCGCCTCCTACGGCGACATCACCTTCCGTCCCCGGGTCGGCACCGCCCTGTGGCTCGGTGACCGTGGCGCGCTCCACGTGACCGCGACGGTCGAGGACGTGCACCCCCTCGAGCGGGGCTACTCCTACGGCTACCGCGGCCGCACCGCGCTGCGCGCCGGTCACCTGGTGGTCGCCTCCGGCGGCACCGCACACGGCATCGGGCTCGAGGCGCCGCTGGGCGACACCCACCTGCGCTCCCGCGCCCTCGCGGTCGCCCGCGGCGGGCTCGACGCCATGGGGCAGTCCCGCTCGCCGTACACGCTCGACGGCAAGGCGCTCTGGTTCGCCGAGCCGCCGCACATGCAGGAGTCGATGCTCACCCTTCCCTCCGGCGCGCGTGTGCCCGAGGTCGGCGAGGAGCTCGAGGTGCGGGTGCGCTACACCGCGACCTCGTTCGACGAGATCATCCTGGACTCCTGACCCTCCGTAGCGGGCTCGGCCTCGGACTCGATGGTCGCCTCGGTCCACCGGACCGGGTCGCGCCACGGCTCGTAGATCTCCCGGACGACAACCACGATCAGATAGATCTCGGCGGCGACCCGCGCGAGGATCGCGAACCAGTAGACCGGCTGGTCACCACCGCTGCTGGCCAGGATGTCGGCGAGATACCACCAGACCGCGACGAAGTAGAAGAGCTCACCGGCCTGCCAGATGAGCTGGTCGCGCCAGCGCGGCACGGCGAGGACCGCCAGCGGCAGCAGCCACAGGACGTACTGCGGTGAGTACACCTTGTTGACCAGCAGGAACCCGGCGACGATCAGGAAGCCCAGCTGCGCCAGCCGCGGCGTCTCACGGGCGGTCAGCCCGATGATGAGTACGCCGCTGCACCAGGCGATGAAGAAGGCCCAGGAGACGAGGTTGACCGTCTGCGCCGAGATGGTCGCGTCCGTGGCCTGCTGGACCACGAGCCACAGCGAGCCGAGGTCGGGGCCGCGCTCGGAGTTGAAGCTCCAGAAGACCTTCCACTGCTCCGAACCGGTGGCCATCGCCGGCAGGTTGGCGAGCACCCAGGCGAGCACCGTCGACAGGGCGGCGACCGCCAGGTCGTAGTAGCGGCGGCGCCGGATGCAGATCACCACCAGCCCGCCGAGCAGGAAGAGCGGATAGAGCTTGGTCGCGCAGCCGAGCCCGATCAGGATGCCGGTCAGCAGCGGCCGGTCCCGCGACCATGCCCACAGGGCACCGGCCACGAGGACCACGGCCAGCATGTCCCAGTTGATGATCCCGGTCGCCGCCAGTACCGGGGCGAGCGCGAACGCGGCCGCGTCCCAGGGCCGCCGGCGGTGCGTACGTGCCAGGAACCAGGCCGAGAGCAGCGCCGCGACGGCGAACCCGATCACGTTGACGATGATGAAGACCCGGATCTCGTGGAGCATGCCGGGCAGGCCCCAGAAGGTGGAGGTCTCGGCGAGATGACGTTCGTCCTCGTCGGGGGTGTCGGTCAGCCAGTCGGTGACGTACGAGGTCGCCCAGGCGTAGTAGGAGATGCCGACCGGATACTCCATCACCTGCGGATAGCGCGCCCGGACGTCGGGATCGGAGGAGTAGGGCCACTCGTGCTCGGCCAGGCCCCGGTCGACGTAGAGATAGGGCAGGTCGGAGTAGCAGAAGTGGGTGTATCTGCTCTCGCCGTTGGTCCAGGTGGCGTTGTAGCAGGTCTGCTTCGAGACCATCCCGATCGCGAAGGTGAGCGAGGTCAGCAACAGCAACAGGCCGACCGCGCTGAACCAGCGCCGTCGGCCGTGTGCGAGTCCCCCGAGAGGACCGCCCACCGCGGCGGAGGCGGTCCTGACGACCGGATCCTCCGCCGCAGGGGCGGTCACTGGACCATCTGTCACTGAGTGGTGCTCCCCGTGGTGCTGTCGTTACCGCCGCCATTATTGCCATCGGCCGGCGGCGAGGACGACTCGCAGTCGCCGAACCAGTCACACGCGGTCGCGGTGGCAGCCGGGTCCGTCGACTCCGACGGGTCAGGGGTCGTCCCGCCACCTGGGTCGCCGGCGGTCGCGCCGTCGCTCGGCGACGTGCTGGCCGACGGCTCCTCGATCGGGATGCAGAGACCCTTGCGCTCGTCCTTCTTGGAGCAGTTCTCCGACGGCGTCGGGGTCGGCGTCGGGGTCGCGGTCAGCGACGGCTCGTGACCGTCCATCGGCGCGTCGCCGTCCATCCAGGCCGGCTCGGGGAACTCCTCGAGGTCGAGGTCGTCGGTCAGCGTGCCCATGATCTCGGCCCACGTCTCCGCCGGGTAGCCGGCACCGAAGTAGGAGTCCAGCCAACCGTCCAGCTTGCCGGAGCCCTTGCCGCGGACGTACATGACGGCCGTGGCCAGCTGCGGCGTGTAGCCGGCGAACCATGCCGAGGAGACGTCGTCGTCCGCGTTGGTCGCGGTGCCGGTCTTGCCCGCGGCCGGCTGGTTGATCACACCGGCCGTCTTGCCGGTGCCGTTCTTCACGACCTGCTGCAGGGCGTAGGAGGTGTCGTCGGCGGCGTCCTCGGACATCGCCCGCTCCTCGCCGTCGCGCTGGTTCCACTCGTAGACGACCTCGCCCTCCGCGTTGACGACCTTCGAGACGAGGTGCACGGTGTTGCGTACGCCGCCGTTCGCGATGGTCGCGTAGGCGTTGGCCATGTTGATCGGGCTGATCGCCTGACGACCCAGGGTGATCAGGTAGTTCTTCGGGTCGAAGTCGATCGAGTAGGCCGGGATCGAGCGGTAGTCGGCCGGTGCGTTCTCGGCGTGCTCCTCGTCCGGCGGCAGACCGGCCTTGACCGCCATGTCGTAGACGTCCTCGCTGCCGTTGGGCAGCGCGGTCGACATCTGGACGAAGGAGGTGTTGACCGACTCCTCCATGGCCTTGATGCCGGTGATGTGCTCGCCGTAGCCGTGACCGGTGGGATCCGAGTCGCTCTGACCCGAGTTGCGGACGACCCGGTCGGTGCCGGGGATCTCCAGACCACCCTCACCGGTCCAGGTGTCCTTGAGCGAGTAGCCCGCCTCGAGAGCCGCGGCGAGGGTGAAGGGCTTCATCGTCGAACCGGCCATGCCGCCGGAGGCCGCCCAGTTGATCTGGGAGTCGAGGTAGTCCTGGCCGCCGTAGAAGCCCTTCAGCGCACCGGTCTTCACATCGACCGTGGCCGCACCGACGTGCAGCTCGTTCTCCGGGTGCTTCGCGTTGACCGCCTTCTTGTCGTCGGGACGTACGTCCTTGACGGCGTCCTCCGCGGCCTTCATGGCCTTCGCGCTGAGCGTGGTGGTGATCTTCAGCCCCTTGCTGTCGATCTCCTCCTCGGTGAAGAGAGGCTCGCCGTTCTCGTTCTTGAGCGACTTCAGCTCGTTCTTCACCAGGGTCAGGGCGTGGCCCTTCTGGCCACCGAGGCGGCTGTCGGCCTTCGGCTTGGGGAACTTGGGCAGCGCCTCCTTCGCCTTCTCCAGGGTGGCCGTGTCGTAGTCGCTGAGCGCCTTGCCCTGGCTCTTGAGGTCGGCCATGCCGTTCAGGACGTACTGATAGCGGCCCAGCAGCTCCGTGCCGCCCGAGTCCGCGCCGGCCTTCGACGGGTCGAACCCGTTCGGGTTGTTGAGGATCGCGGTGAGCGCCGCGGCCTCCTTGATGTCGAGGTCCTTGGCCTGCTTGCGGAAGTAGGCCTTCGCGGCGGCCTGGATGCCGTAGGCACCGCGGCCGAAGTAGACGGTGTTGAGGTAGCCGGTGAGGATCTCGTCCTTGGACTTCTGCCGGCTGATCTTGAGCGAGATGACCGCTTCCTTGACCTTGCGCGAGTAGGTGCGCTCCTGGGTCAGGTAGAGGTTCTTGACGTACTGCTGGGTGATCGTCGAGGCGCCGCCCTGGCTGCCGGTGGTGGCGTTGGAGAAGAGGGTGCGGGCGATGCCCTTGAGGTCGATGCCGTTGTTCTCGTAGAAGCTGCGGTCCTCGGCGGCCACGGCAGCGTCCTTCACGAGGGCGGGCATCTCGTCCGGGCGCAGCGCGTCACGGTTCTGGTCGCCCGCCTGGAAGCGGCCGACCTCCTTCTTGCCGCCGGCGTAGTAGACGAAGCTCGACTCGGCCTCGAACGCCGCGTTGGCGCTGGGGATCGAGATCATGTTGTAGGAGACGATCACCGCGGCGCTGCCGATCAAGGCGAGGACCAGCGCGCAGATGGCCGCGATCTTGGCGATCCGGACCGCCAGACCCTTCTTGTCCATGTCCGGGTCGTTGAACCGGTCCATCGCCGCACCGAAGGCGCCCTTGGGGTCACGCGGCGGGCGACCGGGGCCACCCGGCTCGGGACGCGCAGGGCGCTGGCCGAGGCGGTCGACCGGCGGCTCGCCGGGGCGACGCGGGCCCGGATAGGGCGGCCGCTGACCGGAACGAGGACCACCGGGAGGCATCGGGCGCTGGCCGCGGGGCTGACCGCCGCGCGGCTGGGGCCCGCGGGGCTGGGGACGGCCACCGGAGGGCTGACCCTGCGACTGAGGCCGGCGCGGAGCCGGCGGACGGCCGGCCGGACCACCCTGCGGTGGGCGCGGTCCGCCCTGGGGTCGTCCTTGCAGCCCACCGAGATCGGATCTACGGGGACTCGCGCTGCGGGGGCTGGGCCTTTGAGAAAAGCCGCCAGATGGGTCGCTCACGGGTGTAGCACTGCTCCTGTGACTGCCCGGCACGTGACCGGACGGGCTGACACTGACAATCCCCCGACGTCGCTGGATCCCCCGAGGAAATCCCATCAACCTGACGCGCGACGCTTGCCGAACATCTCCCCGGGTGGTTCCGCAGGTGGGTGGACGGCAGCCATCAGCGTACGCAATCGACGCTAGCGCTCCTGCATCCACGCCCAGCGCGCCCCAAGTCACCTGACGTCAACAGTTCGGTGACGGTTGCATCGAAATGCCTCTCCCAGGCGTCATCAGACAAGACTTTGGTCTCTATTTGCTGTCTCGGATATATCGGTACGAT
Organism: Nocardioides luteus; assembly: GCF_000960475.2. Taxonomy (GTDB): domain Bacteria; phylum Actinomycetota; class Actinomycetes; order Propionibacteriales; family Nocardioidaceae; genus Nocardioides; species Nocardioides luteus_A. The sequence goes on from NZ_JZDQ02000042.1 coordinate 34,214, forward strand.
AGGTCGCATGGCACGTCGCGCAGAGACGATCGAGTTGGCAGTCCTCGGACTGCTGCACGAGTCGCCTATGCATGGCTACGAGCTGCGCAAGCGGCTCAACCTGATGCTGGGCTGGGGACGAGTGCTGTCGTACGGCTCGCTCTACCCGGCTCTGAAGAAGATGCTGCGCAAGCACCTCATCGAGGAGGTGGCGCAGACCGTCACGCCGGTGACCCGGCGTCCGCGGATCGTCTACCAGCTGACGCCTGCCGGCGAACGTGAGTTCACCCAGCTCATGTCCGAGGTCGGTCCGATGGCCTGGGAGGACGACAACTTCGACATCAGGTTCGCGTTCTTCGGTCGCACCGACATGGAGATCAGGCTCCGCGTCCTCGAGGGACGTCGCAGTCGGCTCCAGGAGCGGCTCGACCGGGTGCAACGCGAGCTTGCCATGACCCAGAAAGAGGTCGACTCCTACGCCCGCGAGCTTCAGCGTCACGGTGTCGAGTCGGTCGAGCGGGAGGTCCGATGGCTCTCCTCGCTGATCGATGCCGAGCGCAACCCCAAGCCTGCGATCAACGAGCAGGCAGCGGGTCGAGGGGATCTGGGGGATGACGATGGCGTACGCGACGAAGCGGACGTCTCGCGCACAGCGCAGAGCAGCCTAGAGAACGAGAAATGACCTTCTGACCGGTGAACCGGCCAGAAGTATGGAAGGAGCCCCGATGGGTTCGGTTCGTGTAGCAATCGCGGGAGTCGGCAACTGTGCCAGCTCCCTGGTCCAGGGTGTGGAGTACTACAAGGACGCCGACCCGGCGGGCAGTGTCCCGGGCCTGATGCACGTCACGTTCGGCGACTACCACGTCTCTGACGTCGAGTTCGTCGCTGCCTTCGACGTCGACGACAAGAAGGTCGGGAAGGACCTCTCCGAGGCGATCAACGCCTCCGAGAACAACACCATCAAGATCGCCGACGTCCCCTTCAAGGGTGTCGAGGTGCAGCGTGGCCCCACGCTCGACGGTCTGGGCAAGTACTACAAGCAGACGATCTCCGAGTCCGGCCTCGACCCCGTCGACGTCGTCTCGATCCTGCGCGAGAAGGAGGTCGACGTCCTCGTCTCCTACCTTCCCGTCGGCTCGGAGGAGGCGGACAAGTTCTACGCGCAGTGCGCGATCGACGCGGGCGTCGCCTTCGTCAACGCGCTGCCGGTCTTCATCGCCTCCGACCCGGAGTGGGCCGCGAAGTTCGAGGCCGCCGGCGTCCCGATCGTCGGTGACGACATCAAGTCGCAGGTCGGTGCCACCATCACCCACCGCGTCATGGCCAAGCTGTTCGAGGACCGCGGCGTCGCGCTGGACCGTACGTACCAGCTCAACGTCGGCGGCAACATGGACTTCAAGAACATGCTCGAGCGGGAGCGCCTGGAGTCCAAGAAGGTCTCCAAGACCCAGGCCGTCACCTCGAACCTCAAGGGCGAGCTGGCCGACAAGATCGACGACCGCAACGTGCACATCGGTCCCTCGGACTACGTGCAGTGGCTCGACGACCGCAAGTGGGCGTACGTCCGGCTCGAGGGCCGCGCGTTCGGTGACGTCCCGCTCAACCTGGAGTACAAGCTCGAGGTCTGGGACTCGCCCAACTCGGCGGGCATCATCATCGACGCCGTCCGTGCGGCCAAGATCGCCAAGGACCGCGGCATCGGCGGCCCGATCATCCCGGCCTCGGCCTACCTCATGAAGAGCCCGCCGGTTCAGATCGAGGACACCGAGGGTCGTGCGCAGCTGGAGGCGTTCATCCGCGGCGAGTGATCCTGAGCGGACCGGCCCCGAGGACTCTCGGGGCCGGTCCGCCCGTTTTCGGGGACGGTCAGAAGCGGATCGCGTCGATGATCCTGACCCGCGCAGCGATCATCGCCGGGAGGATCCCGGCGAGAGCTCCGACCGCGAGCGCGACGGCGAGACCGAGGAACGCCGCCGAGAGCGGGAACGGCGGGACGTCGTCGATGCCTCGGAGGACGTACTTCTCCACCAGCGGGTTCTTGACGGCGGCCACGGCCAGGAGCACGCCGATCACGCCCGCGACCACGGTGGCGACCACGCTCTCCATCATCACCGAGAAGAAGACCCGCCCGGTGGTCGCGCCGAAGCTGCGCCGGATGCCGATCTCCCGGATCCGCTGCTGGATGGTGACCAGCGCGATGTTGAGCAGGCTCAGGGCGCCGAGCAGCAGGATGATCCCGGCGATGCCGATGATCACCCACTTGACCGGGCCGATCGGGTCCTCGCCGCCCCACGCCATGTAGTCGTCGCGCTGGGCGTCGACCTGGAGTCCCGGGAGCTCCGCGCGCATCGCCATGTTGATCTCTCCGGCGAGCTCGTCCGCGCCGTCGACCGGCACCCACATCTCGTAGGCCGCGTCCGTGGGCGCCCCGCTCTGCCAGTGCTCCAGCGAGTCGGCCAGCATGAACGCACGTGGTGTGCCGTAGCCGCGCAGGCTCGTCACGCCGATGATCGTGGCCGTCACCGACATCCCCTGGCCCTTCAGGTCCACGGACGTCGGCAACGGCGTGCCCTGCAGACCGAGCTTCTTCAGGAACGTCTCGTCGACCACGAGCGCCGGGGAGAGGCGCTCCTCGTCCGAGGCCGCCAACCAGCGGCCCTGCGGCACCACGACCCGGTGGATGGCCGCGTACGCCGGGTCGACCCCCATCAGCTCGATCCGCTTGCTCCGGCTCGTGGCGGTCGCCTTGATGTCGTAGACGGAGATCCTCGCCGATGCGTACGTCACGTCGAACCGCTCCGCGACCGTCTGGAACGCGGGCCGGACCCGCTCGACGGAGAGCGGCATCCCGCTGCGGCCGTCGTAGGCCATGATCGAGATGTGGGCCGGTCGCCCGTCGGTCTCGTAGGACTCGGTGAACATCTGCTTCGCGATCTGGCCGGCCGCGACGGTCGCGGTGATCGAGGCGACCGCCACCGCCACCCCGACCAGCGACAACAGCACGCGGAGCTTGTGGATGCGCAGCTCCTGCCACGCCTCGACGGTCGACGCGGCCAGACCCGTGACGAGGCGTCCCAGGGCCGTCCTCACGCCATCGCCGCCTCGGTCAGCGGGTGGAGCCGTCCCTCGGCGAGCCGGAACCGGCGCCGCGCCAGGGCGGCGACGTTCGGGTCGTGGGTGATGGTGATGAGCGCGGCGCCGGAGTCGTAGGTCGCCTGGTCGAGCAGCTGCATCACCATCGCGCCGGTCTCGACGTCGAGAGCGCCGGTCGGCTCGTCGGCCAGGACGACGGACGGTGTCCGGACCAGGGCTCGGGCGATCGCGATGCGCTGCTGCTCGCCGCCGGAGAGGAACTGCGGCATCGCGTCGAGCCGGTCGCCGAGCCCGACCCTGTCGAGCATCTCCGCCGCTCGCCTGCGTCGCTGCCAGAACTCCCGGCCCGAGGCGTAGAGGAGCGGCGCCATCACGTTCTCCAGGGCCGTACGTCCCGGCAGCAGGTTGAACTGCTGGAAGACGAACCCGACGTCCCGCCCGCGGATCCGGGCGGCCTGCCGGTTGCTGATGTCGGTGACGTTGCGGCCCGCCCACTCCAGCGTGCCGCCGGTGGGCCGGTCCAGCAGGCCGAGCAGGTTCAGCAGCGTGGACTTGCCGGTCCCGGAGCGGCCGACGATGCCGACGTGGTCGCCGCGGCGTACGTGCAGGTCGACGCCGGTCAGGATGTGCAGGTCCTCGCCGTCGGGGAGCTCGACAGTTCGGGCCACGCCGGTGAGTCTGAGGAGCTCCTCCGCGCTTCGCGCGGCCTCGCTCACATCTCCCCCTCGGGCATGCCCTCGGCGGCCATGTCACCGGCCGACTCCTTCGAACCCGGGACGTACCTCAGGATCGAGTCGCCCGCCTTCAGCCCGCTGGTGACCTCGACGACCTTGCCGTCGGTGACGCCGAGCTTGACCGGCTGCTCGGTCGGGGTGCCGTCCTCACCGACGACCCAGACGCTGCCCTCGCGGACCAGACCGGTGACCGCCGTGACCGGGACGGTGACCACGTCGCCGTCGCTCTTGCCGGCGTCGATGGTCATCGTCATCGTGAGGCCGTCGAAGACGGTCACCTTCTCCGGGACCAGGCAGCTGATCCGGGCGCCCGCGCCGGACTCGCCCTCGGCGCCGGACTCGCCCTCCATCATCTCGCCCTCGGGTGCGTCGCTGGTGATCGTCTCGGTCGCCGCGTCGCCGATGCGCAGGTGGGTGCAGGTGAACGGCTTCGGGCCGCCCTCGATGGTGACGGTCGCCCGGTCGGGATTGCCGGCCAGCCGGTAGCGGTCCAGCGGGGAGATCGCACCGACCGCGTGGAAGGTCGTGGGACGGATCGAGACGACCACGCCGTCCTCGGCGACGTCTCCCATCAGGTCGGCGACGTAGCTGCCGACGACACCACTGGCGGGCGCGACGACCGTGTACCAGTGGTAGACCGGCTCGGGTGCCCGCTCGACGGGTGCGTCGTCGACCTTCCCGGGCTCGTCGGGGTTCTCAGCGTCTTCGGTCTCCTCGGCCGGCTCGTCGACGGGTTCGACGGCCTCGGCGGGCTCCTCGGTGCGTACCTGGAAGAGCTTGTCGCCCTTCTTCACCCTGGCACCCGTCTCGGCGAACCGGTGCGCCAGCACGCCGCTGACCGAGCTGGAGACCGACACGGGCTTGTCGATCACGATCGTCCCGTCGACCGTGAGCGAGTTGGAGATCGTGCCCTTCTCGACGACGACCTCCTCCGGCGGGATCTTCCCGGTCGGCGTGAGCGGTGCGCCGTCGGCGTCCTGCGTCGACCCGGTGAAGGCCAGCTTGAAGAGGCTGACCGCGACGACCAGCCCGATCACCGCCCAGAACGTTCTGAAAAGTACGCGGCGCACCGCCGTCTTCGACATGACCGGACTGTAGCCCCGGGGTCGGGGTCGCGGCGGCCGAATTTTCACCCGGTTCGCCAACACTCCATCGACAGACATCTCGAACACGTGTTCCATCCCCTAGACTCCGGGGCCGAACGATCGACCGCCTCAGGTACCGGAGACCCCCACGATGCGTCCCGACAACGACTCGACCACGGCTGGCAAGGGCTCCACAGACAACGGCCGTGGGCTCATCCTCTTCGGCGCCGTCTCGGTCGCGCTGATCTCCACGGCCGCGGCGTACGTCGCGATGGTCGGCTTCGGACGAGACGTGCTCGCCATGGGCGCGATCAACGCCTACGCCTTCGCCGGGGTCTTCGAGCTGTCGCTGGTCACCGTGGCGCTGATGGCCCGCGAGGCCGCCCAGCAGGACCGGCCGGCGCAGACCCTGCTGACCCTGACCTGGCTGCTGTCGGCCGCGTCCGGTTTCTTCGCCGGCTGGCACGAGATCCACCTCGGCCACGCCGCCACCGCGGCGGCGTTCCGGTTCATCGTGCCGCTGCTGGCCGCGCTGATGTGGCACCTGGCGCTCGTCGGCGACCGCCACCTCGCCATGGAACGCTCCTGGTCCGACCTGCGGATGGGCGCCCGGATGCACGCCCTGCTCGCCACCCGGGTCGAGTGGCGGCGGGCTCGCGACACGGCGGTGCGGAAGCGTACGCGCTCCTCCCGACGGAAGCTGGAGCGCGCGCAGAAGCGCTACTGGCGCGCCGAGGCGGTGGCGCTGCGGTCCGTCGCCCCGGGCGCCATGCGCGAGCAGATCAACCAGTGGGTCGACGCCTTCGCCGCGGTCGCCGAAGGCACCCGCCAGGCCGACCGGCTGCCGATCACCCTCCCCGACGTGCACGAGGCGCTCAGCGTGCCGGTGGTGGAGCAGGTCCCGCACGTGACGCCCTCCGGTGTCGACCGGGCCATCGAGGCGGCACCGACCGGCATCCTCTTCGACCGGACCGCCGACGCCGTCTCCGACTCGGTCACCGACGTACCTCGTGAGGTGACGCCGTCGGGCGAGACCCGGACCCGCGAGATGGCCTCCGCCCTCGCCACCACCGACACCCGCCGCCGGGTCTCGAGCCGGGTGACCGACTCCGTACGTGCCGCCGCCGAGGCGGCCCCCGGGGCCGGGATGGCTCCGCAGTTCAGCAACGGCCGCACGGCCTCCAAGCCCTCCGACGCCGACGGCGGCCTCCTCGACCGGATCCCGTTCCCGGAGAACATCCCCGACCCCGAGCCGGCCATCGACTACCCCGACATCCTTCCCGACGAGATCGCCGAGCTGATGGCGAATCTCCCCGACGACAAGGCCGAGGCCTCCCGGCTCCTCGTCGACGCCGGCGCCCGCATCCCCGACGTGGCCGCGCAGCTCGGCGTCTCCACCAGCAGCGTCTACCGCTGGACCAGGGCAAAGGCCTGACCCGAGGCGTCACCCCCGTCGGCCGAGACGTCACGTACGTCGCTCGAGACGTCAACACGATGCCATCTCGGCCGACCGGCCTGACGCTTCGGCCGACCGGAGCGACGCCTCGGCGTGGGAGGGTCAGCTCTCGAGGTCGGCCTTGAGCTTGGCGAGCGTGGTGGCCATGCCCGTACGCAGCTCCTCGGTGAAGTTCTCCTGACCCCCGAAGGCGATCTTCGTCAGCGAGAGGGAGAGCGCCGAGATGCCGGTCGGGGTCTCCCGGCGGTGGGTGACCACGGTGCCCTCGGGGCTCTCGGCGAGCTGGTAGGACCACACGGTGGTGTTCTCGGTGATCCGGAAGGCGAAGTCGGAGTGCGGGGTGAAACGTACGACCTTCGCGTTGGTCGGCCAGTGCTTCCAGCCCTGGTGGTTGATGTTGAGGAAGCGGGTCCCCTCCTTGACCTGCCCGAACACGATCGTCTTCACCACCTGCGGGCTCCACGAAGCCATCCGTGGAAGGTCGGTGATCGCCGCCCACACCTGCGCCGGCGTCGCGTTGATCGTCGTCGTTGCCTCGAGATCTGTGATCGTCGTCATAGCCGGAACCGTACCGTCAGTATGGCTCGATGGACAGTAGTAGCCCAGATGTCAACAGGCTCGTGCCGAGCGCCACAGCCGAACGGGCTATGCGGAGCGCTCGGCCCACCAGGCCAGCAGCCGCTTGGCGGCGTCCTCCTCGGAGAGGACGCCCTCGTCGAGCCGCAGGTCCATCAGGAACTTGTACGCAGCCCCCACCTCACGACCCGGAGGGATGTCGAGCAGCGACATGATCTGGTTGCCGTCGAGCGCGGGACGGAGTGCGGCGAGCTCCTCCTCCTCGGAGATCCGCTCGATACGCGCCTCAAGGGCGTCGTAGGTGCGGGCGAGGCGGTCGGCCTTGCGCCGGTTGCGGGTGGTGCAGTCGGCGCGGGTGAGCACGTGGAGCCGCTCGAGCTGGTCACCGGCGTCGCGGACGTAGCGGCGCACCGCCGAGTCGGTCCAGTCGCCGTCGCCGTAGCCGTGGAAGCGCAGGTGCAGCTCGACCAGCTTCGAGACCGCCTCGATCTCGTCGTTGGAGAAGCGCAGCGCCTTCATCCGCTTGCGGGTCATCTTGGCGCCGACGACGTCGTGGTGGTGGAACGAGACGGTGCCGTCGTCGTGGAACTTCCGGGTGCGGGGCTTGCCGACGTCGTGCATCAGGGCAGCGAACCGCGAGACGAAGTCGGGCCCGCCACCGAGCCGCGCCTCCTGGTCGATCGACTGCTCGAGCACGGTGAGGGTGTGCTCGTAGACGTCCTTGTGGCGGTTGTGCTCGTCGCGCTCCATGCGCAGCGCGGTCAGCTCGGGCAGCACCAGCTCGGCCAGGCCGGTCTCGACCAGCAGCGACAGGCCCAGACGCGGAAAGGGGGCGCAGATCAGCTTCACCAGCTCGTCGCGGACCCGCTCGGCGGAGATGATCGAGATCCTCGAGGCCATGTCCTTCATCGCGGCGACGACCTCGGGCGCGACCTCGAAGCCGAGCTGGGCGGCGAAGCGCGCGGCGCGCATCATCCGCAAGGGATCGTCGGAGAACGAGTCCTCGGGGGTCCCGGGGGTGCGGAGCACCCGGGTCGCCAGGTCGACGACACCGCCGTAGAGGTCGACGACCTCACGGCCCGGCAGCCGCACCGCCATCGCGTTGACGGTGAAGTCGCGGCGTACGAGATCGTCGGCCAGCGAGGTGCCGTAGGCGACCGCCGGCTTGCGGGAGTCGGCCGAGTAGGCCTCGGAGCGGTAGGTGGTGACCTCGACCTGCCAGGGGCCCTTGCGGGTGCCGATGGTGCCGAAGTCGCGGCCCATGTCCCACAGCGCCTCACCCCACGTACGCAGGATCTTCTCGGTCTCCTCGGGACGGGCCGAGGTGGTGAAGTCGAGGTCGTTGTGGGGGCGTCCGAGCATCGCGTCGCGGACGGGTCCGCCGACGAGGGCCAGCTCGTGACCGTCTGCAGCGAAGGCCTCTCCGAGGGAGTCGATCACCGGTGCGATACGGTCCAGTTCAGCAGTCACCGATCGCTGAACATCGGCGACGCTGATCGGGGGAAGCTGGCTGTCGGACACAACGCCGCAGTCTACGAGGACCGCACCCCCGGAAAGATATTCTCGAAGTCATGCCAGTCCGCCAGCATCAGGCGAGGCCGCCACGGCCACGTGGGCGAGTCACCGCCGCACTCGTCCTGGCGCTGCTCTCACCCCTGCTGCTGATGCTGCCGGCGCCCGCTCAGGCCGACGACGAGGCTGCCGAGACCGACCCGCTGGCGGTGAGCATCGACCAGCTCGACACGGTCAGCCTCGACGGCCGCACCAAGGGCCGGATCACGGTGAGCGGCAAGGTCGCCAACACCACCGAGGACGAGTGGAACGGGGTCAAGATCTACCCGTTCATCGGCGACACGCCGATGACCACCTCCAAGGAGCTGGCCGAGGCCGCCGACCTGCCCGCGGACGCGCTGGTCGGCGAGCGGATCGTGTCCGAGGGGACGTACGCGACGATCCCCGACCTCGCACCCGGCGAGACCTACTCGTGGTCGCTGACGGTGCCGCGCAAGCTCCTGCACATCACCGAGCCGGGCGTCTACTGGTTCGGGGTCCACGCGCTGGGCGCCACCACCCCCACCACTGCGGATGGCCGGGCGCGCACCTTCCTGCCGCTGGTCAAGGAGCCCAACAAGAGGGCCAAGGCCGAGAAGGTCTCGCTGGTGATGCCGCTGCGGCGCAGCGTGGTCTACAACGCCGACGGCAGCGTGAACTACCTCCCCGGCTGGACCCGTGACCTGAGCGCCGGAGGACGCCTCTTCCGGATGCTCGAGACCGGCAGCGAGATGCCCGAGCTGACCTGGGCCATCGACCCGGCCCTCATCGATGCCGTACGCAACCTCGCCGAGGGCAACCCCGCCCGCAACCTGGCACCGACGGACGAGGGTGGCGAGGAGCCCGAGGAGAGCGGCAGCCAGAGCGCGTCACCGTCCGCCTCGGCCCTGGTGCCGAGCCCCTCGACCGGCCCCGACACCGACGCCGAGGAGGCACTCGACGAGGAGGCCCAGGCCGCGCAGAAGGCCGCGACGGTCTGGCTGGGTCGCCTCGAGGACGCGCTCGCCGGCCACGACCTGCTCGCCCTTCCCTACGCCGACCCCGACCTGTCCGCGCTGGCCACCACCGATCCCGACCTGCTGGCCACGGCGCGTGAGCACACCGCCGAGGCGCTCGCCAGGCTCGGCATCAAGGCGACCTCGGCGGTCGCTCCGCCGACCGGCTACCTCGACCGCGCCGCGGTCAACCTGCTCGAGCCGGGGGCGGTCAACCTGGTCAGCGACCGCATGTTCCGCGGCACCGCACCGGTGATCGCCGATCTCGACGGTCATCAGATGATCGTGACCTCCTCCGGTGCCGCCCGCGGTGGGCCCGGCCCCAACGATCCCATCGACGCGATCTCGGTGCGCCAGCGTCTGGTCGCCGAGGCCGCGCTGCTCCGCGGCTCCGGGAAGCCTCTCGTGGCGGTCCTCCCCGACGGCTGGCACCCGCCCCAGACGCCGGCCTCGTTCGTCGGCCCGTGGAAGAAGGCGGCCTGGATCTCGTCCTCGACGCTGACCGAGGCGATCGCCGGTCACAAGGCGACCTCGATCACCACCAACAAGCTCCGCTACCCCCGTCGCGAGATGAAGGCCGAGATCTCCGCCGACCGGATCGGCACCGCCAACGAGCTCATCGACGCCGGCACGATGCTGCAGCGGGTCCTGACCCACAACGACGAGATCTCCTCCGACATCGTCAGCGAAGCCCTGACCACCACCTCCTACTCCGCCCGCAAGGGTGACACCGACTCGGCCGCCAACGCGCTGAGCGAGGTCAGCGCCCAGCTGAGCTCGATCACCGTGGCCGTACCCCCGAAGGTGATCCTCTCCAGCATGAAGGGCGGCGAGTTCCAGGTCACCCTGAGCAACGAGCTCGACGAGCCGGTCACGGTGCGTCTGGACGCGATCACCGATGAGTCGCTGCGGGTCGCGACCTCCGAGCCCGTCCAGCTCGACGCCAACTCGAAGGCCAGCTTCAACCTCGCCGCGAGCATGGACGACACCGGCACCCACACCGCCCTCATCGTCGTCACCGACACCAAGGGCAACCCGCTGGGCGCCCACGCCTCCGTACCGATCCGCCCCTCGCAGGTCAGCGGGGTGATCTGGTGGTTCGTCGGCACCGGCTGCGCGCTACTCTTCGCGGCGATCGCCGTGCGACTCACCCGGCGCATCATGAAAGCCAAGAAGGCCCGTACGTCAGGAGCAGCGTGAGCGAGCGTCAGCGAGTGAACCATGAATGCAAGACGCCGCCGCGTCCGTATTCTGGCGCTTGCGCTACGGAGGTGGCGGCGTGACAGCCACCGAGCAGAAGTCCGGCGGAAGCTCGGTCCTGGCCAACAGCGCGGTGATGGCCGCGGGGACGCTCTTCTCGCGGGCCAGCGGGTTCATCCGCTCCGCACTCCTCGTCGCGGCCCTGGGTTCCGGGCTGCACGCCGACGTCTTCAACATCGCCAACACCGTTCCCAACATGCTCTACATCCTGTTGGCGGGCGGCGTCTTCAACGCGGTGCTCGTGCCGCAGCTGGTGAAGGCGCAGAAGAACGACGAGGACGGCGGCGCGGCCTACACCGACCGGATCATCACGCTGGCCGGGCTCTTCCTCGGTGTCGTCACGATCGTCCTGGTGCTCGGTGCGCCGCTGCTGATGCGCCTCTACCTCGGCGCCGACATGTACACCCCCACTCACCAGGCAGAGCTCGAGTCGACCATCGACTTCGCCCGCTGGTGCCTGCCGCAGGTGTTCTTCTACGGGATGTTCGTGCTGGTCGGGCAGGTGCTCAACGCCCGCGGCAGCTTCGGGCCGATGATGTGGGCTCCGATCGCCAACAACATCGTCGCGATCTCGACCCTGGTGGTCTACCTGGTCGTCTTAGGACCGTCCGACGTCGGTGGCTTCACGGCCGGTCAGGAGACGCTCCTGGGCCTGGGATCGACGCTCGGCATCGCGCTGCAGTTCCTGCTGCTCCTGCCGGTGCTGCGCAAGGCGGGCGTCCGCTTCCGCCCCCGCTTCGACTTCCGCGGCGCCGGGCTCTCCCAGACCGCGAAGCTGGGCATCTGGACCGTGCTGTTCGTGATCGTCAACCAGATCGCCTACACGATCGTCACCAAGCTCGCCTCGACCGGTTCGGCCTCGGGCGGCACCGGCTACACGGTCTACTCCAACAGCTTCCTGGTCACCCAGGTGCCGCACTCGATCATCACGGTCTCGCTGGCGACGGCGATCCTGCCGGTCCTGTCGCGCCACGGCGCGGCCGGCGAGCTGCCCGAGCTGGGACGTACGCTCTCCCGGCAGCTGCGCAACGCGCTCGCCATCGTGATCCCGATCGCCGCGCTGCTGCCGGTGCTCTCCGAGGACATCGCCCACATCCTGTTCGGCTACGGCGCCGGCGCCGACGCGTTCAAGACGTACGCCCCGACGCTGTCGGTCTTCGCGGCCGGGCTCGTCTTCTTCACGATCCACTACCTGCTGCTGCGCGGCTTCTACTCCCTGGAGCAGAACCGCACCGTCTTCTTCATCCAGTGCTCGGTCGCGACGACGAACATCGTCGCCGCGCTGCTGCTGACCAGGGCGTTCTCCGCCGAGCACACGGCCGCGGCGCTGGCCGGCGCCTACTCGCTGTCCTACCTGGTCGGCTCCGTCGTCTCGTACGTCGTGCTCAAGCGCACCCTCGGCGACCTGGACGGCCGCGGGCTGGTCGCGTTCCTGGCCCGGCTGATCATGGTCACGCTCGTCGCCGCCGTCGCCGCATGGCTGCTGCGCACCGGGCTGGGCCTGATCAACGACGAGCCGACGATGGTGCTGGCCTTGATCGGGGCCGCTATCGTCGGGGCGCTGCATCTCGGCATGCTGCTCCTCGGGGCGCAGGCTGCCCAGGTCAAGGAGCTGACCACGATGGTGCAACAGGTTGCCCGACGGCTGCGTCGTTGAGCGGTCCTCGACCACCATCGGACAGCCGCCTCACTGTCTGGCAAGGTCTGAAAGAATGGGTCCGATATGGAGTTCACGCAATCAGGCGACGTCCTCGCCGGCAGATACCAGCTGACGGATCTGCTGAGCGAGTCCCGTGAGGGACGCTTCTGGCGTGCCCAGGACGCGGTGCTCGGCCGCCCGGTTGCCGTGCACGTCCTCGATGCCCGTGACGAGCGCGCCCCGCGCCTGATGGCCGCGGCCCGCAACTCCGCCGCCGTCGGTGACCCGCGGATGCTGCGCGTCCTCGACGCCGCCCAGACCGACCAGGTGGCGTACGTCGTCAACGAGTGGGGCGAGGGCGCGTCGCTGGAGAACGCACTGGCCGCCGGTGGCCCGCTGCCGCCGCAGCAGGCCGCCTGGATCGCCTCCGAGGTCGCCGACCTGCTGGTGCTGGCCCACGACCAGGGCCACGCCCACGGCCGGCTCAACCCCGAGGCCGTGCTGCTCGACGACCTCGGCGCGGTGCGCGTCATCGGCTTCGGTGTCGACGCCGCGCTGCACGGGATCGACCCCGACACCCGTGACTCGCAGCGCCGCGACCGCGTCGACGCCGTCGGTGTCCTCTACGCCGCCCTGACCGGCAAGTGGGCCGGCGAGACGCTCTCCTCGATGCCTCCCGCGCCCCGCGACCACGGCCGGGTGCTCCGTCCCCGGCAGGTACGCGCCGGCGTACCTCGTCCGCTCGACGACCTGTGCGACCGGGTGCTGGGCAGCGGTGCCGACATGCCGCCGCTGACCGCCGCCGAGCTCCACTCCGCCCTCGCCGGCTTCTCCGGCGAGCCGACCGCCCCGCTCAACCGGCCCTCGGCGATCGACGAGGACACCCAGGCGATGGCCCCGCCGACCGAGCTCGAGCCCGCCGAGGCACCGGCCGCGGCCAACGCCATCGGCGTGGCCCCCGATGCCGTACGCCCCCAGCGCCAGCGCCCGTCGTCCCCGCCGCCGATGCAGGACCCGACCCCGTCGAAGCCGCTCTTCGCCGACGAGACCCCGGGCTACACGCCCCCGCCGCCGCGGCCGCAGCAGCCTCCTGCCGCCGCCCGGCGCCCGGTGGCCCCGGACGCCTCCTACAACGGCTGGCAGGGCCCCTGGACCGGCGCCAACGTGGCCATCGCCGAGGAGCCGGACTACAACCAGAAGCCCGGCACCAACTGGATCCGCGTCGCCATGGGCGTCGCCCTCATCGTGCTGGTCCTCATCGCCGGCTCGATCGCCTGGAACATCCTCGGCGACGACCCCAGCACCACCGCCGAGAACCCCGGCACCGGGAGCAACGGCGGCGGTGACAACCCCGCAGCCGCCGAGCCGACGGTCATCAAGGGCATCACCGCCAAGGACCTCGACCCCCACGGCGACCCGCCCACCGAGTATCCCGACTTGGTCGGTGGCGTCGTCGACGGCAAGAACGACCCGGCCACCGCCTGGCGCACCTCGACCTACAACGACCAGATCGGCGACGGTCCCCGCTCCCTCAAGCCGGGCATCGGCATCGTGCTCAACCTCAAGGGCGACTACGCCGTCGACGAGGTGAAGTTCAACATGAATGCCGAGCCCACCGACATCTCCGTCTACGTCGGTGACTCCCCCTGGACCGAGGACCCCACCGGCGCCGCCGCAGGCAAGGGCAGCATCGGCCGCACCGGCGAGATCAAGCTCGACGACGCACCTGAGGGCAGCTACGTACTCGTCTGGATCACCGGCCTTCCGCAGAGCGAAGGCGGCTACCGCACCGAGGTCAACGAGGTCGAGGTTCTCGGCACCTCCGTGTCCTGAGGCGTCACCCCGGTCGCCCGAGAAGTCACTCCCGTCGCCCGAGATGTCACGCCGATGCCGCCTCGACCGACGTACGTGACGCCTCGGCCGACGCGGGCGACGTCTCGGCGTTCGGGGCCATGGAATGTACGTGGCCTACGATCTGTTGTGCAGTTCGCCAGCCACACCTGAGGAGCCTCTAGATGCCGACCCCGTCGTCCCCGACCGAACCCCGCAACGTGATCGTCGTGGGCTCCGGCCCGTCGGGCTACACCGCAGCCGTCTACAGCGCCCGTGCCGGACTGCAGCCGCTCGTCTTCGAGGGCTCGGTGACCGCCGGCGGCGCTCTGATGAACACCACCGAGGTGGAGAACTTCCCCGGCTTCCGTGACGGCATCATGGGTCCGGAGCTGATGGACAACATGCGTGCCCAGGCCGAGCGTTTCGGCGCCGAGCTCGAGCCCGACGACGTGGTCGAGATGGACCTCACCGGGCCGGTCAAGGTCGTCAAGACCGCCACCGACACCCACTACGCGAAGTCCGTCATCCTCGCCACCGGCTCGGGCTACAAGAAGCTCGGCCTGCCCCGTGAGGACGAGCTCTCCGGCAAGGGTGTCTCCTGGTGTGCCACCTGCGACGGCTTCTTCTTCCGGCAGAAGCCCATCGTGGTCGTCGGCGGCGGTGACTCCGCCCTGGAGGAGGCCCTCTTCCTGACCCGCTTCGGCTCCTCGGTCACCCTGCTCGTACGCCGCGACGAGCTGCGTGCCTCGAAGATCATGCAGGAGCGTGCCTTCGCCGACCCGAAGCTCGAGATCGCCTGGAACTCCGTGGTCGAGTCCATCAACGGCGAGCTGTCCGTGGAGAGCATCACCGTCAAGGACACCAAGACCGGCGAGCTGCGCGACCTCGAGTGCTCCGGCCTCTTCATCGCCATCGGCCACATCCCGCGGTCCGAGCTGCTCGTGGGCCAGGTCGACCTCGACGACGAGGGCTACGTCCTGACCAAGGAGGGCTCCACCGCCACCAACATCGAGGGCGTCTTCGCCGCGGGTGACCTGGTCGACCACGTCTACCGCCAGGCGATCACCGCCGCCGGCACCGGCTGCCAGGCTGCCCTCGACGCGGAGAAGTTCCTCGCCCACCAGGCCCACGCCGAAGCGGCTGCCGTCTCGGCCTGACCTGGGCCTCTACGGTGGTGGTCTCGACAAGCTCGACCACCGGGCGCTGGGAATGCGCGACGCAAGCCCAGCGTTCTGACCACAGACCTCCCCAAACACGTCCCTACCCGAGAAGGAACCCATCGTGGCTGACAACATGACCGCCGTGACCGACGCCGAGTTCGACTCGACCGTCCTGAAGTCCGACAAGCCCGTACTGGTCGACTTCTGGGCCGAGTGGTGCGGCCCGTGCCGCCAGGTCTCCCCGATCCTCGAGGAGCTCGCCGGCGAGCACGGTGACAAGGTCACCTTCACCAAGATGAACGTCGACGAGAACCCGGTCACCCCCTCCACCTACCGCGTGACCGGCATCCCGACCATCAACGTCTACCAGAACGGCGAGGTCGTGAAGTCCATCGTCGGCGCCAAGCCGAAGGCCGCGCTCCTCAAGGAGCTGCAGGAGTTCATCGGCTGACACCAGCCGTCGCCCGCCGGCCCGCTTCCTGTCACAGGGGGCGGGCCGGCGTCATTTCGCCGAGACGTCACTTACGTCGGGCGAGACGTCACTTACGTCGGGCGAGACGTCACTTACGTCGGGCGAGACGTCACTTACGTCGGGCGAGATGGCACTTACGTCGGGCGAGA
>NZ_JZDQ02000043.1 GCF_000960475.2 Nocardioides luteus
CCTGACCCCTTCTCACATCAGCCCGTACGCCGCGGCCGCTCCGATCCCGGAGCGGCCGCGGTGGGTCATCGGCGCGGCGAGACCCGTCTCGTTGCATAATCGTCGGGACTCCCACGGAAGGACTGACCACACAGATGCCCCAGGTCGAGCTGCGCCTTCCCGCTGAAGGTGCCTACGTCTCCGTGCTGCGTACGACGACCGCCGCGCTCGCCGCACGCCTCGACTTCACCCTCGAGGACATCGAGGACCTGCGGATGGCGGTCAGCGAGGCGGCGGCGCTCTGTCTGGAGTGCGCCGCGGACGACGCCGATCTCGACGTCGTCTTCGACCTCGGCGAGGACACCATCGGGGTCACCGTGACCACCACCTGCGACGCCGAGGCCGAGATCGACGAGGAGAGCTTCGCCTGGCAGGTGCTCACCACGCTGGCCCGGGAGGTCACCGCCACCCCTGACGGCGACCAGCTCAGGATCTCCCTGGTCGCGGGAGCGACCCCGCTTGGAGCCGCGCGCTGACATGGCGCAGGAGACGATCCGGTCGTCGAGGTCGAGGAGCACGAGCGAGGTGGAGGACGCCCGCGCCCGCTCCCGCGAGCTCTTCACGACCCTCGCCGGCCCGGACCTGAGCGACGCCGAGCGCATCGAGGCACGCGAGGAGCTGGTCCACCTCAACATGGCGCTGGTCGAGTACTGCGCCTCCCAGTTCTACGGCCGGGGTGAGCCGCACGAGGACCTCGTCCAGGTCGGCGTGGTCGGTCTCCTCAACGCCGTGGACCGCTACGACCTCTCCCGCGACGTGGAGTTCTCGACGTACGCGGTGCCCACGATCCTCGGCGAGATCAAGCGCTACTTCCGTGACAGCCGGTGGGCCGTCAGTGTCCCCCGTCGCCTGCGCGACCTGCAGCAGAACCTGCGCGACGCGACCGCCGAGCTGTCCCAGGAGCTCGGCCGCTCCCCCACCGCCCGCGACCTCGCCACCCGCCTCGGGGTCAGCCTCGAGACCGTCGTCGAGGGCCTGGAGTCCAGCAACGCGTACGCCGCACTGTCCCTCGACTCCGAGAGCGACGAGACGGCGCCGATGCTCGACTCGCTGACCGCCCACGACCTGCGCCTCGACGACGTGGAGGTGCGGGAGTCGATCAAGCCAGTGCTCGACAGCCTCTCCGCGCACGAGAAGCAGGTGCTGATGCTGAAGTTCTTCCGCAACAAGACGCAGACGGAGATCGCGGCCGAGCTCGGCGTCTCCCAGATGCAGGTCTCCCGGCTGCTCAACCGCTCGCTCGCCCAGCTCCGCAAGGCGCTGGAGGAGGACTGAGTCAGCGCTCCTCGAGCGCGGCGATGCTCGGCGGCGCGAAGACGCCGACGAGGGCGACCACCGCGACCAGCGCGAGCCCGCCCGCGACGGCGAGATCCTCGCGCAGGTTCCAGGCCAGACCGAGCACGATCAGCTGGACGAGCACCAGCGGTGCCCGCGACCACGACTCCAGGCGCCAGAACATAAAGGCGCACCAGCCGATGCAGGCCGCGCAGAGCAGGAAGAACAGGCCGCCCGCGATCGCGGTCGTGAGCGAGGCGGCGTCGGGGATGCGTACGAAGTCCAGCGCTGCCCAGAGCAGCATCGCGGCAGCCTCGATGCCTGCGGCGAACACGGTCAGCAAGAGAGTCCAGGGACGATGCGGCGCGGTCACTTCAGCAGCCTAGGCCATGCCCGTACACTGGACCTCACGGGCGTGAGAGCGACGAGAGCATACACCACCGGTTGTGCGGGTAACTCACCGCGTTACCGAATTGTCTAGCCCCAGGAAGACTGAGTGTTACGGTCCGGTGACGAACCAGACACTGGTTAGGGGTTGTTTCGGAGTCCATTTCTTGGAACTCTAGAGACCAGCACGCACGTGAAGACATTCACACATCCCCGCCACGTGCCGACTCGCAGGGTCTCGAAGCACCAGGGCCTTGCCCATCCTACGTCAGAAAGAGGGTCTACCCAGCCATGGATTGGCGCCACCGTTCGGCTTGTCTCGATGAAGACCCGGAACTGTTCTTCCCCATCGGCAACACCGGCCCGGCCATCCTCCAGATCGAGGAGGCCAAGCAGGTCTGCCGGCGTTGCGACGTCCGGGAGCAGTGTCTTCAGTGGGCTCTTGAGGCCGGTCAGGACCACGGCGTGTGGGGCGGGCTGAGCGAGGACGAGCGTCGTGCGCTGAAGCGTCGCAACGCCCGCTCGCGTGTCCGCACCGCCGTCTGATCAACGCCCTAGAGGCCACCACCACTAGAGCTCCAACGGCAGCTCGACCGCAGCTCGTGCCCCATGGCCGTCAGGCCGGGGCCCCAGCGAGAGCCGGCCACCGAGCTCGCCTTCGACGAGAGTCTTCACGATCGACAACCCAAGATTTGTCGATGTGTCGAGACTGAACCCGTCGGGTAGTCCATGACCGTCGTCCTCGATGGTCACCTGGAGATGCCCGGCGGGTTGCTGTCGTACGGACATCACGATCGTGCCCGTCTCGGGGTCGCCGGGACCGCTGCCGCGGTAGCCGTGCTCGACGGCGTTCTGCAGGAGCTCGGTGACGACCATCGCCATCGGCGTGGCCACCTCCGAGGGCAGCAGCCCGAACGAGCCCTCACGGCGGACCCGCACCGCGACGCCGACCGAGGTGACCTCGCCGACCATGGAGGCGAGCCGGTCGGCGATCTCGTCGAACTCGACGGTCTCCTCGACGGCCTGCTGGGAGAGGATCTCGTGGACCAGCGCGATCGACCCGACGCGGCGTACGGCCTCGTTCAGGGCGTCCTGCGCGACACCGGAGTCGACCCGGCGCGACTGCATCCGGAGCAGCGCGGCCACGGTTTGTAGATTGTTCTTCACCCGATGGTGGATCTCGCGGATCGTCGCGTCCTTGGTGACGAGCTCACGATCGCGGCGGCGCAGGTCGGTGACGTCGCGCAGCAGCACCAGCGCACCGATCGCCTCGCCGCGCGGGCGCAGCGGGATCGAGCGCATGATGATCGCCATCACCCCGGTGTCGATCTCGGTGTCGCGGTGCGCCCGCCCGCCGAGGACCGCACTGAGCGTCTCCTCGTCGGGGCGCTTGCGCGGCGGCACCAGCGCCCGGGTCATCCCGGCCAGGGACTGGCCGGCGAGATCGCCGGAGAGGCCGAGCCGGCGGAAGACCGAGAGGGCGTTCGGGCTGGCGTAGTCGACGACCCCGTCGGCATCCACCCGCACGAACCCGTCCCCCACCCGCGGGGTGTCGGTGTGGTCGCTGCGCTGCCCGGCCGCCGGGAAGTAGCCGTTGGCGATCATCTGGGTCAGGTCGGCCGCCGTCTGCAGATAGGTCAGCTCGAGCTTCGAGGGCGTGCGTACGCCGAGCAGGTTCGTGTTGCGGCTCAGCACCGCGATGATGCGGCCGGCGCGGCGTACCGGGATGGTCTCGACCCGCACCGGGAGGTCGTCGCGCCACTCGGGGTCGCCCTCACGCACCAGCCGGCCGGCGTCGACCGCGTCGTCGAGGGTGGCGTGGCGGCCCTTCGGCACGAACATGCCGACGATGTCGTCGACGTAGGCCGTCGGGCCGGTCGTGGGACGCATCTGGCCGGCCGCCCAGAAGCCGTTGCCGGACTTGTCCGGCAGCCACAGCACCAGGTCGGCGAAGGAGAGGTCGGCGAGGATCTGCCAGTCGGCCATGAGCAGCTGAAGCCACCCGACATCCTCGCTGTCGAGGTCGGTGTGGCTCTGGGCAAGCTCACTCAGGGTGGGCACGCGCACAGCGTAGATGTAGACCAAGGTAGGGGCATTGCGCGGGTCGGTGGTACGCGCCTGGGCGGGTTTGGCAGGATGTTCCCCATGTCGGAGGCGTACTGGCGGGAGGTTCACTCGACCGGTCTCGCCGTACCCACGGACCGGCCCTTGGGCGATCTCACGATCGAGCTCACCCGGATGCTCGGCGACCCCGATCCGGACGTACGCAGCGGCCTGGCCGTGCCGGCCCTGTCGACGTGGATCCAGCGCGGCGTCTACGACGACCTGCTCGCGGGTCTGGGCGACGGAATGGCCGCCGGCCTCGTGGTCGGGCTCGGCGACTCCGGCAACAACGGCGTCTTCCGCCGGGCCTCCTCGGTCGAGGCCCTGGCCCAGTGCATCGCCCGCGACAACGCTCGTTCGCTGGTGCGGGCGGAGAAGGTGCTGGAGTGGGGCGACCGGATCGCCACCTGGCTGCTGCGTGAGCGCGACCTGCGCGCCTTCGTGCCCGAGCGCGGCTGGGCCCATGCGGTCGCCCGCGGCGCCGACGCGCTCGGCACGCTGGCCGCCTCCGAGCACCTCGGCAAGCCGGAGCTGACGGTCATCCTCGACGTGGTGGCCGACCGGGTGCTGGCCCGCGGGGACACCATCTACACCCACGGCGAGCCCGACCGGCTGGCGGCCGCCACCATGTCGGTGCTGCGCCGCAACCTGGTCCCGCTCAACATCATGGAGCCGTGGATCAACCGCATCGTCACCGTCGCCACCGCCACCCCGGAGACGCCCGACCGCGACCCGTTCCTGCTCACCGGCAACGCCGAGTCGTTCCTGCGGGCGCTCTACATCCAGCTCGCGCTCAGCAACGACATCCCCCAGATCCGCGGCGACCTGCTGCTGGTGGTCGTGGCTGCCCTGAAGAAGTCCAACCAGACCTATCTGACCTGACCGCGGGCCCCAGATTGGCCCTCACGCGCCTGGGTTTGAGAGACTGTCTCGAGGCCCCTCGGGGTCCACGTACCCCAATGGAGGAGATCATCATGGGCAAGACCGGCCGCAAGCGCCGCGCGCGCCGCAAGAAGGGCGCGAACCACGGCAAGCGCCCCAACAGCTGATCACGGCCCATCAGGGTCAGAGCTGTAATGACGTGAGAGCCCCAGCCGATTCGGCTGGGGCTCTCGTCGCGTCTGAGGCCGGGTCAGGACCTGGTGCGGAGCTCCTGGATCTGGACCATGATCTTGGCGCGCAGGTCGCCCGGAGCGACCTCGGTGCACGAGCGCGCGACCACCGCCTTCACGATGCGCTGCTGGTCGTAGGTCTCCAGGCAGGGGTTGCAGCTCTGCAGGTGGCGCTTGACCTCGTCGGCGTCCGGCTCGGCCAGCTCGTTGTCGATCAGGAAGACGATCTGCTCGAGGAAGTCCGCGCAGTCGGTGGGCGAGGCGTCGTGTTTGTGAGCACTCATGACGCACCTCCACGAGCGCCGGTGAGGTCGTTGGTCCGGACGTAGTCCGAGAGAAGATCACGCAGCTGGCGGCGGCCGCGGTGAAGACGCGACATCACGGTGCCGATCGGGGTTTCCATGATCTCGGCGATCTCCTTGTAGGCGAATCCCTCGACGTCGGCGAGGTAGACAGCGAGCCGGAACTCCTCCGGCAGGCGCTGCAGGGCGTCCTTCACCTGGGAGTCGGGAAGGTGCTCGAGCGCCTCCATCTCCGCCGACTTCAGACCGGTCGAGGTGTGCGACTCGGCCCGCGCCAGCTGCCAGTCCTCGACGTCCTCGGACATCGACTGCTGCGGCTGGCGCTGCTTCTTGCGGTAGGTGTTGATGAAGGTGTTCGTGAGGATGCGGTAGAGCCAGGCCTTCAGGTTCGTGCCGGGCTTGAACTGGTGGAAGGAGGAGTACGCCTTCGCGAACGTCTCCTGCACCAGGTCCTCAGCGTCGGACGGATTGCGGGTCATCCGCATCGCGGCCGAGTAGAGCTGGTCGAGGAAGGGCAGCGCGTCCCGCTCGAAGCGCAGCGCGCGCTCCTCGGGCGTCTCGGTGGCCAGGTCGACGACCTCATCATTGTTGTCGCTCATCACGTCCCAGGGTACGCGCGTGAGCACAGGTGCGCTCATCGGCGACACGTTTGCCGCGGGGCGTTCGAGGAGGATGGTCATGCTGCATGAACGCCGCGACGGCCGCCAAACATTCCCTGGTGTCAGGGATACCTGCCGGCGGCCGCCGGCTACGTCACGACGTCTGCAGGACGAACATGCTCCACGAGGCAGGAGGCAGCTCGGCCTCGAGCGCGCCACCCACGACCTTCGCCGAGTCGAACGTCGTCGGCACCACCCGGTCAGGATCCTCCATGGTGTTCACCGCGTACAGGTCCTCGCCGCCCAGGACGGCCGACTCGGCCAGCTCCACGTCGCCGAAGCGGCGCAGGTCCGTGGAGAAGGCCACGGACTCCGACGGGTGCCGGTTGACGACGAACACCGCCACCCGGCCGTTCTCCCGATCATGGGTCGCCACGGCGTCGAGGACGGAGACGTCACCGTGCTTGGCGGTCACGATCGTCGGAGCGACCACCCGCGGATCGAGCACCTCCCCCTGCGCGAAGCGGGCGGTCAGCGCGAACGGGTGGAAGATCGACTGCCGCCAGGCCGGGCCGCCGGGCTCGCACCTGATCGAGCCGATGGTGTTGACCAGCTGGGCCTGGCAGGCTGCGGTCACCCGGTCGCTGTGCTTGAGGAGCGTGATGAGCAGGGAGCCGACGACGACGGCGTCGAGCGCCGTGTAGGCGTCCTCGCTGAGCCGCGGGGCGACCGTCCACTCCTCCGGGGAGCCCTCCTGCTGGAACTTCTTCAGGTACCAGACGTTCCACTCGTCGAAGGAGATGTTGATCCGCTTCGGCGAGGAGAGCTTGGCTCCGACGTGGTCCGCGGTCGCGACGACCTCCCGGATGAAGAGGTCCATGTCGACCGACGAGGCGAGGAAGCTTGCGACATCGTCGCCCTCGAGCTCGTAGTAGGCGTGCGCCGAGACGAAGTCGACGACGTCGTAGGTGTGCTCGAGCACCGTCGCCTCCCACGCGCCGAAGGTCGGCATCGAGCGGCCCGAGCTGCCACAGGCGACCAGCTCCAGGTCGGCGTCGTACTGACGCATGCCGCCGGCCACCTCCTTGGCCAGCCGGCCGTACTCCTCGGCCGTGGTGTGGCCCAGCTGCCAGGGGCCGTCCATCTCGTTGCCGAGACACCACATCCGGATGTCGTGCGGCTCGCCGGCGCCGTGCGCGACACGACGGTCGGACAGCTCGGTCCCGCCGGGGTGGTTGGCGTACTCGAGCAGCTCGATCGCCTCCGCCAGCCCGCGGGTCCCCAGGTTCACCGCCATGACGGGCTCGATACCGGCCTTCCGAGCCCAGGTCATGAACTCGTTGAGACCGAACGCGTTGGTCTCGATGGTCCGCCACGCGGGGTCCAGGCGGGTCGGCCGCTGGTCGCGCGGCCCCACACCGTCCTCCCACCGGTAGCCGGAGACGAAGTTGCCCCCGGGGTAGCGGACAGCGGTCACCCCGAGCTCACGCACGAGATCCAGTACGTCCCCGCGCAGGCCGTCGGCGTCCGCGGTCGGGTGTCCCGGCTCGAAGATGCCGCCGTAGACGCATCGCCCCATGTGCTCCACGAACGACCCGAAGATCCTCCTGTTGACGGGGGCGACGGTGAACGCCGGATCGATCGTCAGCTTGCCGTTCTCCATGGGTTCCTCTCTCTGGTCTGGGCAGCGGTGACCCGGGCGCCGGCGACAGGCCGGCGCCCGGGATCCTTCGCGGCTACTCGAGCTGGTTCTCCAGATCGGCCTGCGCCTGGTCCAGCGCCTTCTTGGCCGGGACACCGTCCCCGAAGATCTGGTTGTACGTGCTGGTCGTGAACACCTCGTCGACCTTGGGCAGGTTCGGGTCCGCGAAGGACTCGAAGTGGCCGATGTCGCCCTTGACCTGGTTGAGCACGTCGAAGAGGTTGGTCCGGAAGTACTTGTTGAACTTGTTCTCCGGGTTGTGGGTGAC
This sequence comes from Nocardioides luteus, assembly GCF_000960475.2. Taxonomy (GTDB): domain Bacteria; phylum Actinomycetota; class Actinomycetes; order Propionibacteriales; family Nocardioidaceae; genus Nocardioides; species Nocardioides luteus_A. Next base: position 7,788 of record NZ_JZDQ02000043.1, read on the forward strand.
CTCCTCGTCCTCCCACACGGACATGTTCACCGGGTCGAAGCCGAGCTCCTCCCAGACGGCGACGTTGGCCTCCGGCGACAGCTTCGCGAAGGCGAGCCACTCCATGGCGAACTCCTTGTCCGGGGAGCTGTCGATCACCGCGGTGCCGGTGCCGCCGCCACCGATCGTGGCGACCTCACCGCCCTCGACGATCGGTGCCGGTGCGATCGCGATGTCGCCGGCCAGGTCGGGCATGTAGTCGACGAACCGGGAGGTGTACCAGGCCGGGTAGACGACGGCCGCGTACTCGCCGTCGTTGATGGGGCCGTAGGCCTCCTCGATGTCCGGGCTGCCTCCGGGGATGGTCGAGATCGCTCCGGCCTTCTGCATGTCCTGCAGCATCTCGACCGCCTCGACGACCTTCGGGCTGTTGACGGTGACGTTGCCGTCCTCGTCGAACAGGTTCCCGCCGAGCTGCGCCATGATCAGCGGCTGCACGATGTTGGTGTCGGTGCTGGCGATGCCGAACGCCTTGCCGGTCGCCTTGTGGTACTCGGCACCGGCCGCCTTGAAGTCGTCCCAGGTCTTGATGGTCTTGTAGTCGACCCCGGCCTTCTCCATCAGCGGCACGTTGTAGAAGGCCACCTGAGCCCCGACGTGGGTCGGGAAGCCGAGCTGCTTCCCCTCCCGGTTGTACAGGTCCATCCGGGCCTGCACGATGTCGTCCTCGTACGGCTCGGCGGCCTCGGACAGGTCCGCCAGCGGCGTACGCCCGTCCTCGGAGACGAAGTTGGAGAACTTGTTCACCTCGATGTCCACGACGTCCGGGAGCCCCTTGCCGGAGTTCACCGCCAGCTGGAGCTTGTTGTGCATCTCGTCGTACGGGAAGACCGTGACGTCGAGCTTGATCTGCTTGTCGGGGTTCTTCTCGTTCCACTGCTCGGCCATCGCCTCGTAGTAGGTGCCGTGCAGCTCGGCGAACACCCACATCTCGATGCTGGTGCGACCTTGCGCGTCGGGCCCGCCTTCGTCCTCGGAGCCGCCGCAGGCGCTCAGCGCGAGCGTCGCGGCGAGCCCTGCGGCGAGCAAGGAGGTGATTCTCCGCCGTGTCGTCATGGTTCTCTCCATCTGTGAGGTGTGTACAAGGGGTCACCCCTTGAGCGCCCCGGCCGTCATCCCAGCGACGAAGAACCGCTGGAACAGCAGGAAAAGCACCAGGACGGGAAGGAGCGAGAACATGGATCCGATGATGAGAAGCTCGTAGTTGTTCTCATGCGGGGTGAGCAGGGTGTTGAGCCCGATCGGGAGGGTGAACTTCGACTCCGAACGCAGCACCAGCAGCGGCCAGAGGAAGTTGTTCCAGATGATCATCCCGTTGAGGATGGCCATCGCCGCGAACGCAGGCTTCGCCACCGGCACCACGATCTTGAAGAAGATGCCGAACTCCGTGGCACCGTCCATGCGGCCCGCCTCGAGCAGGTCCTTCGGGATGCCGAGGAAGTACTGCCGGAAGTAGAAGATCGTCACCGAGGCGGCCAGGAACGGCAGCACGATCACCGAGTAGGAGTCGGCCAGGCCGACGTCGTTCACCAGCACGTACAGCGGCAGCATCATGATCTCGAACGGCACGGCCATGAGCAGCAGCACGGCGATGAACAGCGCGGTCTTGCCCTTGAAGTCGTAGACCGCGAAGCCGTACGCCACGAACGAGCTGACCAGCAGCGTCCCGGCCACCTGCACGACCGTGAGCAGGATCGAGTTCGCGAACCACCGGAAGTACGGCCCGGAGTCGGTGAAGAGCATCACGTAGTTGTCCAGCGACAGCGAACCGAGATCGACGTCGAAGGAGAGCCCCCGCCGGATGACGTCGTTGCCGTCCTGGAACGTCGCCACGAACATGATCAGCAGCGGAGCGAGCACGACCAGGGTCAGCACCAGCAGGAACGCGGTCTGGACGGAGCCGTGGAGCCAGTAGGGCAGCTGGATCCTCGTACGTGTGGACCGCTCGCCGCTCATCGCGCACTCTCCTTCTTGAAGGTTCCGCTGAGCGTGAGGAACGTGAGGTTGATGGCCATGATCACCACGAGGAGCACGACGCCGACCGCGGAGGCGAAGCCCAGGTCGTTCTGCTCGATCCCCCGGCGGTAGAGGTAGCCGATCACCGTGAGCCCCTGGTCGTTCGGCGAGGCGTTGCCGCGGTAGAGCATGAAGCTCTCCAGGAACATCGCCAGACCGCCGTACACGCTGATGGTGGTGACGTAGACGATGGTCGGCTTCAGGTTGGGCAGGGTGATGTGGAAGAACTGCTGCAGCCGGCCGGCCCCGTCGATGGTCGCGGCCTCGTAGTACTCCTCCGGGATGGCCTGCATGCCGGCGAGGAAGTAGAGGATGTTGACGCCGGTCCAGCGCCACATCGCCAGTGCCAGCAGGGCGATCAGGCCGCCGGTGTCGATGCGGAGCCACCGCACCGGGTCGAGACCGACCAGCCCGACGATCTGGTTCATCAGTCCGGTGCCGGTCTCGGCGAACATCAGCCGGAAGATGATCCCGGCGACGACGACGGAGGTCAGCGCCGGCACGAACATCGAGGCCTTGAAGACCGCCTTGACGCGGTCGCTGCCGATCTTGGAGTTGATGAGCGCCGCCAGCACCAGCGGGATCGGGATCAGGAGCGCGATGGTCAGCACCATGTAGCGGGCGCTGTTGAACATCGCCTTCCAGAAGAGCCGGTCCTCCCAGAGCCGCTGGTAGTTGTCCAGGCCGACGAAGGCGGCCTGCCCGAACACCACCTCCTGGGTGCTCAGCATGAAGGTGCGCGCGAGCGGGAGCATCCAGAAGGCGAGCAGCGTGATCACGAACGGCGCGATGAAGAGGTAGGGCGCCGCCCTCTGCGAGTACAGCAGCCGCCGGAGAACGACCATCTGAAGACTCCTCTTCGCTGAGGCATCCCACGCGCGTGGGGGCATCGAACCACCGGTTTACGACGATGTACGCCTCTCACCAGCGGATTTACCACGTGGTAATCAGCGCATATCCTTGTCCTGTCGTCAGACCCCTGTCAAGGCTCGAACGTGACATTCGCCACATCGAGTGCTCGAAAGGGCAGGCGGGGCCGACGCAAACACCGATGTAGGCTGCCCCTGAACCGGGGGCACGAGGGAACACGAGGCGACGATGGCTGTGACGATGCGCGACGTCGCGATCCTGGCCCGCGTCTCCCCCAAGACCGTGTCCAACGTGGTGAACGACCATCCGAACGTGCACCCGGACACCCGTGCCCGCGTGCAGCAGGCGATCGCCGAACTGGGCTACCGGCCGAACCACTCCGCGCGCGGGCTGCGCTCGGGTCGCACCGGCGTCATCGGGCTGGCGGTGCCGGAGCTGAGGCAGGCCTACTTCGCCGAGCTGGCCGACGCGGTCATCGCGGCGGCGGCCAAGCGTGGGCTGAGCGTCATCGTCGGACAGCTCGGTGGCGACCGCGAGCACGAGATCGAGCTCCTCACCCACGGGCTCCCCCAGACCGACGGGCTGCTCTTCAGCCCGGAGCGGCTCGGCACCGAGGACCGCGACCTGCTGGCGTACGTCGACTTCCCGCTGGTCATGCTGGGCGAGTGGATCTTCGGCGGACCCACCGACCACGTGACGATGCACAACGTCAGCGCGGCCCGCGCAGCCGTGGAGCACCTGATCTCGCTGGGGCGCCGGCGGATCGCCGTCATCGGCGCGCATCCGGACGACGAGACCCGGGTGATGGGGCCGTCGAACCTGAGGATCCAGGGCTATCGGGAAGCTCTGGCCGCCGCCGGCATCGAGCACGACCCACGGCTCGAACGCGTGGTCGCGCCCTGGCATCCGGAGGACGGCGCCGACGCGGCCCGGCAGCTGATCGAGTCGGGGCTGGAGTTCGATGCCATCTTCACCCTGACCGACGCGCTCGGGCTGGGTGCGCTCAGGGCTCTCGGTGAAGCGGGGCGCGTCGTGCCCGACGACGTGGCCGTGATCGGCTTCGACAACATCACCATCAGCCACCTCACCATGCCCTCGCTCTCCAGCATCGACCCCGGCCGCACGGAGATCGCCGAGACCGCGGTCGGCATGCTCGTCGAGCGCATCGAGTGGGGCGCCGGGTCGTCGCGGCCGGCACGGCTGCACAAGGCTGCCTTCGACGTCATCGTGCGGGAGTCCTCCGGCGGGATGGCCTCCGCGACACCGAAGACCTCGTCGAGGCAGCCGGCCCCTCAGACCCTCAACGGGTGAGCCACGCGAAGGGCTCCTTCCCGGCCTCCACCCGGTTGACGAGCCTGCCGACCTCCGCGATCTCGATCTCCACCAGGTCTGCGGGCCGAAGGCTGAAGTCCAGGTCGGGAACGATCCCGGTGCCGGTGGCCAGCGCCGCACCGTCGGGGAAGTGGTTGGCGGCGAACAGGTAGTCGACGAGCTGCTGGATCGGACGCACGAGCTGGTCGGACGACGTCTCCGCGGCGACGACCTCGTGCCCGTTCCGGCGGACCACCAGGGTGATGGCGAGGTCGGTGGCGTCGGGGACCTCCCATGCGGGCCTGATGCCTGCCGCGAGCGCTGCTGCCCCGGCGTACACCTTGGCCTGGGACAGGTAGAGCGGGTTCTCGCCCTCGATCGAGCGGGAGCTCATGTCGTTGCAGACCGTGTAGCCGATGATCTCGCCGTGGGCGTTGACCACGACGGCGAGCTCCGGCTCGGGTACGTCGTGGCCGGAGTCGGCCCGGATGCCGACCGGCTCGCCTTCGGTGACCAGGCGCCAGGCCGGCGCCTTCAGGAAGAGCTCGGGCCGCTGCGCGGAGTAGACCTTGTCGTAGACCGACCGCTCGGCGCTCTCCTCCATCCGGGCGCTGCGCGAGCGGGCGTAGGTGACGCCCGCGCACCACAGCTCCGCCCGCCCATCCAGCGGGGCGAGCAGACGCACGGACGCGACCGGGACCGGCGCCGCGGAGGCGGACTCGACGGTGGCCCGCAGCTCATCGCGCGCCATCGCGAGGAGATCGGCCATGGGCCCGACGCTCATCGGGGTGATCGAGTCGTCCCTGCGTACGCCCACCCGGGGGCCGTCCCCGCTGTCGTACCGGACAAGATGCATCGGCTGCTCCTCAGTGGTTGTCGCGTGGGGTGCCCTGGGTCTGCGCGACGCGCTGGTACTTCACCGCGGGCTCGAGGACCATGCCGTCGGCGAGCTGGCCGACCATGGACCGCTGGATCTCCTGCCACGGGGTCTGCGACTCCGGCACCGGGAACTCCCCGAGCGCCTCGCGCCGCGCGGCCAGCTCCTCGTCGGTGACCAGCATGTCCGCCCGCCCCGTGTTGAGGTCGATCCGGACCCGATCGTCGGTACGCAGCAGCGCCAGGCCTCCTCCGGCGGCGGCCTCGGGCGAGGCGTTGAGGATCGAGGGCGACCCCGACGTACCGGACTGGCGGCCGTCGCCCACGCACGGGAGCGAGTGCACGCCCCGCTCGATGAGCGCGGCGGGAGGCTGCATGTTGACGACCTCGGCCGAGCCGGGATAGCCGATCGGGCCGACGCCCCGGATGAACAGGATGCACCCCTCGTCGATCTCGAGCGCGGGGTCGTCGATGCGGGCGTGGTAGTCCTCGGGCCCGTCGAAGACGATCGCGCGACCCTCGAAGACGTTCGGGTGCTCGGGGTCCGAGAGGTAGCGCTCGCGGAACTCGTCCGAGATCACGCTGGTCTTCATGATCGCGCTGTCGAACAGGTTCCCCGTCATCACGATGAAGCCGGCCTGCTCCACGAGCGGGTCGTCGAAGCCGCGGATGACCTCGGTGTCCTCGCTCACCGTGTCGCGGCAGTTCTCGCCGATGGTCCGTCCGTTCACGGTGAGCGCATCCTCGTGGATCAGGCCGTGACGCATCAGCTCGTGGACGACGGCCGGCACCCCACCCGCGCGATGGAACTCCTCGCCGAGGAACCTGCCGGCGGGCTGCATGTCGACCAGGAGCGGGATCCGGTGCCCGATGGTCTCCCACTCCTCGATGCCGAGGTCGACCCCGATGTGCCGGGCGATCGCGTTGATGTGGACCGGAGCGTTGGTGGAGCCTCCGATCGCCGAGTTCACGACGATCGCGTTCTCGAACGCGTCCCTGGTCAGGACATCGGAGGGCTTGAGGTCCTCGTGCACCATCTCGACGATGCGCCTGCCGGTCAGGTAGGCCACCCGGCCGCGGTCGCGGTGCGGCGCCGGGATGGCGGCGGAGCCGGGCAGGCTCATCCCGAGGGTCTCGGCGAGGCTGTTCATCGTGGCGGCGGTGCCCATGGTGTTGCAGTGGCCGGGCGAGGGTGCGGAGGAGGCGATCAGCTCGGTGAACTCCGCCTCGTCGATCTCTCCCGCGGCGAGCATCTCGCGCGCCTTCCAGATGATCGTGCCCGAACCGATGCGCTCCCCCTTGAGCCAGCCGTTGAGCATCGGCCCACCGGAGAGCACGATGGCCGGGATGTTCACGGTGGCCGCCGCCATCACGCACGCCGGCGTGGTCTTGTCGCACCCGGTCGTCAGCACCACCCCGTCGAGGGGATAGCCGTAGAGGACCTCCACCAGACCGAGGTAGGCGAGGTTGCGGTCCAGCGCCGCCGTCGGGCGTTTCCCCATCTCATGGATCGGGTGCACCGGGAACTCGAACGCGATCCCACCCATCTCCCGGATCCCGTCGCGTACGCGCTGCGCCAGCCCGAGGTGGTGCCGGTTGCAGGGTGCCAGGTCCGAGCCGGTCTGGGCGATGCCGATCACGGGCTTGCCCGACTGGAGCTCGTCCCGCGTCACGCCCCAGTTCATGTAGCGCTCGATGTAGAGCGCCGTCATCGCGGGGTTGGCCGGGTTGTCGAACCAGTCCTGGCTGCGCAGTCGATCGCCGTTTACCACGTGGTAAACCCTAGCGGCGCCGGGCATCAGCCGCCCTGGGAATCACCAGGGCTCAGCGGCGCACGTTCTAGGGGATGACCTCGCGGACCAGCCACTCCAGGGTGGACTCGACCAGGATCGCGTCGGCGTCGGCCTGCGTGATCGGGCCGCGCTTGCCGACGTTCAGGGAATGATCCGCCCCCGGGATCGGGGTCACCTCGATCCCCTCGGGGAACTCCTCGGGCCTGCCGAACCGGTCCCGGGTGCCCTGCAGCACGAGCGTCGGCACCCGCGCCTCCAGCAGCTCGTCGGCACGCGAGACCTGGGGCTTGCTGATCGGGTGCAGCGGGAAGGCCAGGCAGAGCGCCCCGGCGGCGCCGAACCCGCGCGCGGTGCGGACCGCCGAGCGGGCCCCCGCGGAACGCCCGCCGACCACCAGCGGGGTGCGCACCCGCATCCAGTTGGCCGCGATGGTCAGGGCCGCGTCGAGGGACTTCGGCGGCGTGGCCACCGGCTTCCCCTTGACCCGCCAGGGCTGCTCGAAGCGCACCACGGTGATGCCCTGGGCCGGCAGCGCGTCGTTGAGCGCCATCAGGTCGTGGGTGTCGATGCCGTTGCCGGCACCGTGGGAGAGCAGCAGCGTCGCCTGTGGTCGTCGCGCCCGGCGGGTGTAGAGCCGCCCCTCCCCGTAGGGCGTGTCGATCATCTGCGTCGTGGTTCCACCCATGTCATCCCCAGGCTTCCTCGAGCGGCAGCGGCTCGATGAGCTCACGGCCGTCGTTGCGTACGTTGCTCACCAGCGTCGAGACCGGGTAGGCCTCCAGCCGGCCGGGCGCCGCCGGGGTCAGCAGCTCCAGATCGCCCGGACGGGTCGGGTCGAGCCACTCGTCCCAGCGCTCACGCTCCACCATGAGCGGCATCCGGTCGTGGATCCGCCCCAGGGAGTCCTCCGCCTCGGTGGTGATCACCGTGCAGCTCCACAGCCACCGGCCGGGGTCGTCCTCGTCCTTGGTCGGGTCGGGCCACAGCTCGTAGAGACCGGCCATCGCGAGCACTCCCCCGTCCTTCGGGGTGATGAAGTAGGGCTGCTTGCGTGGCTTGCCCTTCGCATCGACGGCGTCGGTGGCGTACCACTCGAAGTAGCCGTCGGCCGGCAGCAGGCAGCGGCGCTTGGCGAAGGCCCGGCGATACGCCGGCTTCTCGGCGACCGTCTCCATCCGGGCGTTGATCATCCGGTTGCCGATCTTGACGTCCTTGGCCCACGACGGGACCAGGCCCCACCGTACGGAACGGAGCTGGCGCTCGCTGGACGCGTCGTCCTCGCGCGGCGGGCGCTCGAGGACTGCATAGACATCGTCGGTCGGGGCTACGTTGTAGCTCTCGGTGAGCGGCTCCTGCAGGCGCAGCTCATCGATCTCGAACTCCTCGGCCAGCTCGTCGGGTTGGCGGCTGGACGCGTAACGACCGCACATACGTTCACCTTAGCGCCGCACGGCGACGGTGTTTCCCGGTATTTCTAGGCTCCGCGGGCCAGCTCGTCGAGCAGGAACCCCGCGGACGTGTCGTTCTCCGGAAGGCCCTCGATCCAGATCCTGTCGGCGCTGTGCTCGACCATCCGCTTGAGGAGGCCGAGCCGCTTGACCAGCGTCTCGTCGCGCGGGGTGACCACGACCATCCGGCTGTGACCGACCTGTCCGACGGCGGCCGCTCCGGCGAAGACCGTGCGGGCGGTCTGGCCCAGCAACGACATCCGGCGGGCGGTGGCGATGCTGTCGGTCTTCCCTCCGGTGCCCGGGACGTGAGCGTCGGTGACCACCAGCGCGTGGCTGCACGCCTTGGCCTCGCGGTAGAGCTCGGAGATGCGTTCACGGACGTGCGCGAGGGTGGAGAGACCGGTGAGCGGGTCGGCACAGGAGATGGTGTGCAGGTAGCCGAGCGTGGCCTCGCTCCAGGCCACGGAGAGGGCGTGCACCTCGGCGAAGGCCGGGTCGCGGCTGTGGACGGTCTGCGTCGTCAGCCGGAGGTCGTCGAGGCTCTCCCCGAGCGAGACACCGGTCTCGGCGAGGTCATGACCGACCACCCAGCAGGCCTCGGCGACGTAGCTGCTGCGCTCGGCCAGCGCCTCGGCGACAGCCTCGAACCGGGGCGGCAGCGCCGCCCGCTGCTCCTCGGAGAGCTCTGTGGTCTCGGGCGAGGTGGACGCACGCGCACGCCTACCCCGGGAGAACAGCCGCACGACTCACCTCTTTCCTCGTGTTTCCTGGCGTTGCTGTGGTTCCTCGTTCGAAATCGTCGGGTGATGGATACAGTGGTGCGCGCGCCGATCTCCCCGCGCCCACATGGACGTGACGCGCGAAATCGGCAAGCATGACGCGATAGTGACCCGCATTTTCCGGGTTTCTCGAAACTTGTTGTCCGATCCCGGGAAGGGGGCGTGACGTGCGGACCGCCGCAGTCGTTAGCACAGCGCATGTCTCCCGTTGGCGCAACCCGCGTCATACCCCGGTCCTTCTAACGTCTCTGGTGCTGTGAGCGAATCGACCCCCACCTCTCTACCTACCCTCGACGCCCCCGGCGACGCCGAGCTGATCACCGCTGTCCGCGGCGGTGACCTGGATGCGTACGGGACGCTGTTCGAGCGCCATGTCGAGGCCGCCCGCCGCCTCGCCCGGCAGCTGGTGTCGTCCGGCGATGTCGACGACCTCGTCTCCGAGGCGTTCGCCAAGGTGCTCAACGTGCTGCAGAAGGGCGGCGGTCCGGACCTGGCGTTCCGCGCCTACCTGCTGACGTCGCTGCGCCGGCTCCACGTCGACAAGATCCGTGCCGCCTCCAAGCTGACCACGACCGACGACCTGACGCCGTTCGACCCGGGCGTGCCCTTCGAGGACACCGCGGTCTCAGGCTTCGACAACCAGGCCGCCGCGAAGGCGTTCCAGCAGCTCCCGGAGCGCTGGCAGCAGGTGCTGTGGCACACCGAGGTCGAGGGCCAGAAGCCGGCCGAGATCGCGCCGATGCTCGGGATGTCGGCCAACTCGGTCTCCGCGCTCGCCTACCGGGCTCGCGAGGGCCTCAAGCAGGCCTTCATCTCGATGCACGCCCAGGACGCCGGCGAGGAGGCCTGCGCGACCACGCGCGCCAACCTGGGTGCCTACATCCGCAACGGCCTGTCCAAGCGCGACGCCAAGAAGGTCGACGACCACCTGCAGGACTGCCGTCCGTGCACCGCGATCTACCTCGAGCTCACCGAGGTCAACTCCGGGATGGGTGCTTGGCTCGCTCCGGCCCTGCTCGGCACCGCCGGCGCGGGCTACCTCGCCGTCGGTGGTGGCGTCGCCGCCAAGGGCGGCGCGCTGCTCTTCCTCGGGCGGGTCAGGGACTGGGCGCTGGGCGATCCGGTGGGTCGTGTCGTCGCGGGTGGTGCCGGTGTCGCGGCCGCTGCTGCCGTCGTCGCCGGGTTCGCGCTCACCGGCGGTGACCCGGCCCCGAAGGAGCCGGCTGCCGACGAGCCTGCCGCCGAGGCGCCGGCCGACCCCGCTCCCGCGGACCCGGCAGCACCGCCCGCCGACAACCCGGCTGCTCCGCCTCCGGCGGCACCTCCGGCCGACCAGCCGGCCGACCAGCCGGCCGCCCCGCCGGCAGACCAGCCCGCGGACCAGCCGGCCGACCAGCCGGCCACGCAGACCGAGCAGGCACCGGTGATCGCGACGCCCATCCCGGAGGTCAAGGTGACCCCCGGCGGCAAGGCCGTCATCGACCTGACCCGGGGAGCGACCGACGCCAACGGCGACTCGCTCTCGGTCAAGGAGGCCAGCGTCCGCGCCCCCGCCCACGGCGTCGTCTCCTTGGGTGGCACCTCGACCTCGGGCGGCGGCAAGGGAGGCCGCCCCAGCGGCGCGATCTTCGCGGGCCTGCGGATGGCCGGCGACTCCGTCACCACCGTGACCTACCAGGCCGACAAGGGCTGGCGCGGCACCGACACGATCGAGTACGTCCTCACCGACGGCAACGGCGGCGAGGTCGAGGGCACGGTCGACGTGACCACGCCGAACGCCGACCCGAAGGCCGTCGACGACGCCGCCACCGCGACGGTGACCGGCGGGCACGGCAACGGCGAGGGCAACAACGGGAACGGCAACGGGAACCAGCCGGGGACGGCGACGACCACTATCGACGTGCTCGCCAACGACAGCGACGACAACGGCGACGCCCTCGAGCTGGTCGAGATCGTCGACGAGCCCGCGCACGGCACCGCCGAGATCGTCGACGGCAAGGTCGTCTACACGATGACGCCCGGTTACGACGGGACCGGCGACACCTTCACCTATCGAATCTCGGACGGCCACGGCGGCAAGGACGTCGGTGCTGTGGAGGTGACCTTCGAGCAAGCTCCGAAGAACGACCCAAAAGTCGGGGTCAGCCACCGTCACGAGTCCGGAGTGGGCGGGGTCTTCACGATTCCCGGCGTGTCCGACCTGCGTGACTACGAGGACGTCGTCGCCACGGTCACCGGCCTCCCCGACGCCGCCGGCGGGCAGTCGACGACGCTTCGGATCGAGATGACCGGCGTGGCCTCGCCCTACTTCGGACCCGGCTACGCCTGGTCGGCCTGCGGCTCGCCGGCCACCACGATGCCGGTGAACGGCACGGTCACCTACGAGTGCGTGCTCTCCGGCGACGGTGAGGCGGCGCACTTCGCGTTCACGGCGCAGCCGGGCGCGACGTGGACCTTCGAAGCGAGCATCGAGCCCGCCGGCTACGAGGACGGCGACACCGGCAACAACAGCGCCTCGGTCTCCGGAACCGGTCCCGAGCCCACTCCGGAACCGACCCCGGAGCCCACGCCGACCCCGAGCCCGTCGCCGACGGAGACCCCGGACGTGCCGCAGGTGCCGACGCCGCCCAGCACGCCGGACGTCCCGCAGGTGCCCGCGCCGCCGACCACACCTGACGTGCCTCAGGTGCCCACGCCGTCCTCGGAGCTTCCCTCCGACCCGGCGACTCCCAACGACAGCGCCGAGCCGGAGGATGTCCCCGGCGACGAGCCCTCCGAGTCCGAGGCGAGCGCCCACACGGGTGCACTGACCTGGAAGGGCTTCCTGGAGGCGATCGGCCTCGGCTGATCCCACATCGGCTCACCGCGCGTCCGTCGGCCTCGGCCGGCGGACGCGCTGCGGTTTTCGCAGGTCGAAGCCACTAAGGTTGAGGGGTGACTACGACGACCGACCGTGCCGCAGACATCGCCGACCCCTGGCCGGCGCCCCGAGCGCGCGGGCCGGTCACGGCGACGGTGTCCCTGCCCGGGAGCAAGTCGCTCACCAACCGGGCGCTGCTGCTGGCCTCGATCGCCGACGGGCCCAGCGTCGTACGCCGGGCGCTGCGGTCCCGCGACACGCTGCTGATGGCGGCAGCGCTGACGTCGCTGGGATCGCGGGTGGACACCGACGGAGACGACTGGGTCGTGACGCCCGGGGCCTTCGGCGCCGACGCCGACGTCGACTGCGGGCTGGCGGGGACGGTGATGCGGTTCGTACCTCCGGTGGCCGCGCTCTCCACCGGCACGGTCGCCTTCGACGGCGACCCGCACATGCGCAAGCGACCGGTCGGCGAGGTGCTGCGCGCATTGCGCGATCTCGGCGTGGACATCGAGGGTGACGGGCTGCCGTTCACGATCCGCGGCGCCGGTGCGGTGCCCGGCGGAACCGTGGTGGTCGACGCGTCGGCCTCGAGCCAGTTCATCAGCGCGCTGCTGCTGGCGGGGGCGCGCTACGAGCAGGGCGTGGACGTACGCCACGAGGGCAAGCCCGTCCCCTCGCTCCCCCACATCGACATGACGGTCGCGATGCTGCGTGAGCACGGCGTCGCGGTCGACGACTCCGACGCCAACCGGTGGACCGTGGCACCGGGGCCAATCAAGGCCCTGGACCGCACGATCGAGCCGGACCTGTCCAACGCGGCCCCGTTCCTCGCGCTGGCCGCGGTCTCGGGCGGCACCGTGACCGTGCGCGACTGGCCGGAGGCCACCGACCAGCCGGGGGACCAGCTGCGCGAGGTGCTCTCGCTGATGGGCTGCGAGGTGCGGGTGACCGACGGGCTCACCGTGACCGGGCCCGAGCGGCTCACCGGGATCGACCTGGACATGCACGACATCGGCGAGCTCACCCCGGCGGTCGCGGCCCTGTGCGCCCTCGCCACGACGCCCTCGCACCTGACCGGTATCGGCCACATCCGTGGCCACGAGACCGACCGCCTCGCCGCGCTGGCCCGCGAGCTGGGGGCGCTCGGGGCCGACGTCACCGAGCATCCCGACGGGCTGACGATCCGCCCGGCGACGCTGCACGGCGGGGTGTTCCACACCTACGCCGACCACCGGATGGCTCATGCCGGGGTGATCATCGGGGCCGCCGTCGAGGACGTCCTGGTCGAGAACATCACCACCACCTCGAAGACCTTCACCGACTTCGCGCCCTTCTGGGCTGGGCTCTTCTGAGCGGCTGATGGCGAAGGCACAGCGTCGCTACGGCACCGAGGACGTCGAGCACTACGACCGTCCCCGGCGCCGCACCCGGCCACGGACCAAGGACCGGCCCAGCTACGACGACGCCGACCTCGGCCGGGTGATCACGGTCGACCGTGGCCGGTTCACGCTGGTCATGGACGAGGCTCCCGAGGTCGAGGTGTGGGCGGTCAAGGCCCGTCCGCTCGGCCGCAAGGGCGTGGTCGTGGGCGACCGGGTCAAGGTCGTCGGCGACACCTCGGGTGCGGAGGGCGCGCTGGCCCGGATCGTCGAGGTCGAGCCGCGGGAGACGGTGCTGCGGCGTACGGCTGATGACGACGACCCCGTCGAGCGGGTCGTGGTCGCCAACGCAGACCAGCTGGTGATCGTCACCGCGATCGCCGACCCCGAGCCGCGCACCGGGTTCATCGACCGCGCGCTGGTGGCCGCCTACGAGGCGGGCATCGACCCGCTGCTGTGCATCACCAAGGCCGACCTGGCCGACCCGGAGTCGCTGGTCTCGATCTACCGGTCGCTGGGGGTCCCGTGGGTGGTGACCCAGCGGGGCGGCGACATGAGCGCGCTGCAGGCCGAGCTCGACGGGCGTACGTCGGTGCTCCTCGGCCACAGCGGCGTGGGCAAGTCGACGCTGGTCAACGCCATCGTCCCCGACGCCGGGCGCGAGGTCGGGCACGTCAACGCGGTCACCGGGCGAGGACGGCACACCTCCACGTCGGCGCTGATGCTGAGGCTGCCCGGCTCTGCCGAGAATGCCGGGTGGATCGTGGACACCCCGGGGATCCGTACGTTCGGGCTGGCCCACGTCGAGCCCGAACGGCTCATCGTCTCCTTCCCCGATCTGGAGGAGGCGACGGCCGAGTGCCCGCGCGGTTGCACGCACTCGGCGGAGGAGCCCGAGTGCGGCCTGGACGCGGCGATCGAGGCCGGCAGCCTGGATCCCGAACGGGTCGCCTCGTTCCGCCGGCTGCTCGAGGCGCGGTCGGTGCCGGCGTACGCGCTCTGACCTGGGCCGACTTCCCATGCCCTGGGCGGTGTTTTCGTGGGCAACCGGTTACCAGGGGAGGGTTCGCTCCGGAGCCGGAGCCACTAGAGTGATCCCTCGTGGCGAGCACTCCTGACTACAACGACGACCTGCGGCTGGCGCACCTGCTGGCCGACGACGCCGACTCGCTGTCGACGTCGCGGTTCAAGGCGCTCGACCTGCACGTCATGACCAAGCCCGACCTCACTCCCGTCTCGGACGCGGACAAGGCCGTGGAGGAGTCGATCCGGCGCACGCTCTCCCGCGCGCGGACGCGCGACGCGATCACCGGCGAGGAGTCGGGATCCTCCGGCTCCTCCAGCCGGCGCTGGATCGTGGACCCGATCGACGGCACCAAGAACTTCGTGCGCGGCGTCCCGGTCTGGGCGACCCTGATCGCGCTCGCCGTCGACAACGAGGTCGTGATGTCGGTCGTCTCCGCGCCGCAGCTCGGACGGCGCTGGTGGGCGGCGAAGGGGCAGGGTGCCCACACCGGCAAGTCGCTGATGAAGTCGACCCCGTGCCAGGTCTCGGACGTACGCCGCCTGGAGGACGCCTCGATGTCCTACTCCTCGCTGCACGGCTGGGAGGAGCGCGAGCGGCTCGAAGACTTCCTGGCGCTGATGCGCAGCTGCTGGCGCACCCGGGCCTACTCCGACTTCTGGTCCTACATGCTCGTCGCCGAGGGTGCCGTCGACATCGCCGTCGAGCCGGAGCTCGAGGTCTACGACATGGCCGCGCTGGACATCATCGTGCGCGAGGCCGGCGGGTCGTTCACGTCGCTGGCCGGCGACCCGGGGCCGTGGGGCGGCAACGCGCTGGCCACCAACGGCCACCTGCACGACGCGGTGCTCTCCTTCCTCGGCGGGCTGCCCGACGGCAACAACGACGCCGACTGGCCGGCCGCTCAGCCCGGGTCGGTGACGGCGTTCCGCCGTCCGGCCAGCGAGTAGCACCGTCACACCAGACCCTGGCGTGACGCCTGTCACAGCCGCTACCGTTGATGCATGAAGATCGCGGACGTACTCACTCGCAAGGCGATCGCGGAAGTCGTCACGATCGCATCAACCGCCACCGTGCGTGACCTGCTCGGGGTCCTCGCCGAGCACGGCATCGGAGCCTGTGTCGTCAGCAGCGACACCGCCGAGGTCGCCGGCATCGTCTCCGAGCGCGACGTGGTGCGACGTCTCCACGAGAACGACGCGCTGCTCGCCGCCGAGGTCTCCTCGATCATGACCGCCGAGGTCGAGACCTGCGCCCCCGAGGCGACCATCGACGAGATCCTGGGCACCATGACCCAGCGCCGGATCCGGCACATGCCGGTCGTCTCGGCCGACGGTGCCCTGGTCGGCATCGTCAGCATCGGCGACCTGGTCAAGCACCGCATCGACCAGCTCGCCTTCGAACGCGACCAGCTCGAGGCGTACGTCCACCAGACGTAGAGGTTCTTCACAGGACCTGCACAACTTCTGCAGCCTTTCCGGCGGCTCCGGCTTCTAGCCTGAGCATGTGCCAGAACATCTGACCGCCACCCGCCGGGTCCTCGTCGTCGAGGACGAGCCGGTCATCAACCAGGCCGTCTCGGACCGCCTCGCGGCGGAGGGGTACGACGTCGTGCGGGCATGGGACGGGCCCGGCGCCGTCTCCAGCTTCGAGTCGACATCCCCGGACGTGGTGGTGCTCGACGTGATGCTGCCCGGCTACGACGGCCTGGAGGTGTGCCGCCGGATCCAGGCCGTACGTCCCGTGCCGGTGCTCATGCTCACCGCCCGGGTCGACGAGGCCGATGTGCTGGTCGGGCTCGGGGTCGGGGCCGACGACTACCTCACCAAGCCGTTCCGGGCCCGCGAGCTGGTGGCCCGGGTCAACGCGCTCCTGCGGCGGGTGGAGCGGGCGGCCGAGCTGGCCGCGTCGCCGCGGCGTACGGCCGAGATCGGGGGGCTGCGGATGGATCCGGCGGCTCGGCGAGTCTGGGTCGACGGGTCCGAGGTCCGGCTGACGCCGACCGAGTTCGACCTGCTGGTCTGCCTCGCCGCCGACCCGGGCGCCGTGGTGACCCGCGAGCGGCTGCTCGCCGAGGTCTGGGGCTGGAACGACGCCTCCGGGACACGAACGGTCGACAGCCACGTGAAGGGGCTGCGCGCCAAGATCGGGTCCGCGCGGGTGCGCACGGTGCACGGCGTCGGCTATGCCCTGGAGGCCGGCGAATGACGCCGCTGGAACGGGTCTCCTCGATCAAGGTCAAGCTCGGGCTCCTGGTCGCCGCGAGCGCTCTGGTCGCGGCCGTCGTCGCCTCGCTCGGGCGGGTCGCCGGGGTCTCGCCGTGGATCTCGATCCCCGTCACGATCGGGATCGCGCTCGCCGTCACCCAGCTGCTGGCGGCGGGTATGACCTCGCCGCTGCGCCAGATGACCTTGGCCGCACGGCGGATGGCACGGGGCGACTACTCGGTCTCGGTGCCCGTCGGCGGGGCGGACGAGGTCGGTCAGCTGGGCCGCGCGTTCAACACGATGGCCAGCGACCTCGGCGCGGTCGACCGCCAGCGCCGCGACCTCGTCGCCAACGTCTCCCACGAGCTGCGTACGCCGCTGGCTGCTCTCACCGTCGTGCTGGAGAACCTCGTGGACGGTGTCGGCTCCGACCCCGCCGCGCTCCAGACCGCGCTCGGCCAGGCCGAGCGGCTGAGCCGGCTCGTCGAGGACCTGCTCGACCTGGCGCGCGTCGATGCCGGCAAGGCGCCGTTGAGCACCGCCTCGGTCGAGCTCGGCCCGCTGCTGGAGGCCTGTGTCGCGGAGGTCCGGGCCAACGGGCGGCCGGTCTCCTACGAGATCGACGTGCCGGCCGCTCTCGTCGTCGACGCCGACGCCGATCGGCTCAGCCAGCTCGTCGTGAACCTGCTCGACAACGCCTCCCGGCACAGCCCGCGCGGCGGCGTGGTGACCGTGCGCGCCGGGCTCGACGAGCCCGACGGCTACCACCTCGAGGTGCTCGACTCCGGGCCCGGTGTCCCGGTCGCCGACCGGGGTCGCGTCTTCGAGCCCTTCGGCACGCTCAGTGCCTCCGCCGAAGGCGGTGGCACCGGGCTCGGGCTCGCCATCGCCCGGTGGGTCACCGACCTGCACGGCGGCTCCATCGCCTTCCTCGACCCGCTTCCTGGTGCTGGTGCTGGTGCCGCTGGTGCCGCTGGTGCCGCTGGCGCCCGGGTGCGCGTCGATCTTCCGCTGCGGCCACCCGCACGCACCGTTGCCAGTCATCTCACCCCCACCCACGAGGAGAGCCAGATGCCCACCACTCCCCCGGCGGCCGAACCCGCCGAACCCGCGAAACCGGCCGAGCCGACTCCCACGACCACCCCGGCCGACGCCAAAGCCGATGCCACCCCGTCGGTCCTCGACGACATCTTCGGCACCTACTGGCCCGACTCCGGTGTCGTGGGCCGGTTCGGACTCTTCATCGGCGCCGTGGTCGCCGGCCTGCTCGGTGGCCTCCTGATCCCCGACCGCAACGCCGGGCTCGGAACCGTCGTCGTCATGCTCGCCGCCGGCGGGGTCGTGATGGTGGCGGGCAGGGAGCGCCGCGGCTGGTTCCCGATCGTCTGCTACGTCCTGTTCGCGCTGCTCTCCTCGGTCGCGGTGTTTCGCGACGCCGAGTGGATCGTCGCGCTGTGCCTGCTCACCGCGGTCGCCGTGCTGCTGTGTGCCTCGACCCGGGCGAAGACACTGCTCGGCATCATGCTCACCGGGATCTCCTGGCCGCTGGCCGGGCTGCGCGGGATCCCGTGGCTGGGACGTACGCTCACCAGCGTCTCCGGCAAGGGTCACGGGGCCGCGGTCGCGCGCACCACGGCGCTCTCGCTGCTCGGCCTGGTGATCTTCGGGCTGCTGTTCACCACCGCCGATGCGGTGCTGGGCAGCTGGGTCGACCAGTTCGTGCCGGACGTACGCCCCGACACCTTCGCGGCTCGGATCTTCATGACCGTCTTCGTCTTCGGGGTGGTGCTGGCCGCGGCGTACCTGGCCGTGAACCCGCCGCGGATCGACCGCAACGAGCGTACGTCCCAGCCCGTCGCCAACCGCTACGAATGGCTGGCGCCGGTCGGTGTCGTCGTGGGCGTCTTCGCCGCGTTCCTGGTCGCGCAGGCGACCGCGGTCTTCGGCGGCGAGGACTATCTGCGGAAGACGACGGGGCTGACCTACGCCGAGTACGTCCACCAGGGGTTCGGGCAGCTCACCGTCGCGACCGCCCTGACCCTGCTGGTGATCTGGGCGGCGGCGCGGAAGGCGCCGGTGGAGACCGCCGCCGACCGGCTGTGGCTGCGGGTCGCGCTCGGGCTGCTGGCCGCCGAGGCCCTGGTCGTCGTCGGGTCGGCCCTGTATCGGATGCACCTCTATCAGGAGGCGTACGGCTTCACGCAGCTCCGGATGCTCGTCGACGTCTTCGAGGCCTGGCTGGGGCTGCTGGTCATCGCCGGGCTGGTCGCCGCGGTGACCGGCACCGCGATCGGCGGCGGGCTCTGGCTCGGCCGGTTCGCGCTGGTCAGCGGGGCGGTCGCCCTGCTCGGGATCGCCGCGATCAACCCCGACGCGTGGATCGCCGAGCACAACGTCACCCGCTATAACGAGACCGGGAAGATCGACACCCAGTTCCTCCGCGGGCTCTCCGACGACGCCGTGCCGGCGCTGGAGAAGCTCCCCGAGGATCTGCAGCGCTGTGTGCTCGGGCCCAACGATCGCGACGGCGACTGGCTCGAGTGGAACCTCGGCCGGCACCGCGCCGACGGCCTGACCCCTGGCTACAACCCGCCGATCGGCTCCGAGGCCGACCCGGCCGCGGTGTGCCCCGACGAGCCTCGCTACATAGACTGACGTCATGAGCCAGAAGCCAGAGATCGACTTCGTCGACCCCACCCCTCCGACCGACCTCGTCATCAAGGACATCACCATCGGCGACGGCGAGGAGGCCACCGAGCGTGACCGCGTCTCGGTGCACTACGTCGGTGTCGCGCTGTCCACCGGCGAGGAGTTCGACGCGTCCTACAACCGCGGCGAGCCGCTCGACTTCCGGGTCGGCATCGGCCAGGTCATCCAGGGCTGGGACCAGGGCATCCTCGGCATGAAGGTCGGCGGCCGCCGTCAGCTCGTCATCCCGCCCCACCTCGCCTACGGCGACCGTGGCGCCGGCGGCGCGATCAAGCCCGGCGAGACCCTGATCTTCGTCTGCGACCTGGTCAAGGTCGAGAAGTAAGCAGCTCCTACGCAGCGAGGCGGTGACCCATCCGGGTCACCGCCTCGCGCTCGTTCCGGCCGGAGTCACCAGGGGACGTCGAAGTCGGCGTCGTCGGAGACGCGGGCCGCCTGGCCGGCGTACTCGACGACGTCGCCGACCCGGAGCTGCCGCCCGCGGCGGAGCTCGACCTCACCGTTGACCTTCACCTCGCCGGCCGTGATCGCCGGGCGCGCCTCGGAGCCGGTCTCGACCAGATTGGCCAGCTTCAGGAACTGACCGAGGCGGATGACCTCGTCGGTGATGGGTACGTCGAAGGGCTCGCTCACCCCCTCATCCTCCCCCACCCCGCCGAGGCGTCACAAACGACGGCCGAAGCGGCACCAGATGACATCTGGGGCGACGTACGTGACTTCTCGGCCGACCGCGGTGACGCCTCGGCTGGGGCCGGTCAGGCGACGAGGACGGTGATGGTGTGGATGATGACGCCGACGAGGCCACCGACGATGGTGCCGTTGATACGGATGAACTGCAGGTCACGGCCGACGAAGAGCTCGATGCGGCGGGCGGCCTGCTTGCCGTCCCAGCGCTGGATGGTGTGGGTGATGACGGTGGTGGCCTCGCGGCCGTAGCGCTTGACGACGTAGACGGCCACGTCGGAGGCGAGGGCGTCGTAGCGGCGCTGGAGGGTCTCGTCGAGGACGACCTTCTGGGCGTAGCGGACGACCTCGTCCAGGGCGCGGCGGCGGACGACGCCGTCAGGGTCGCGCAGGGAGGTGGTGAGCGCGCGGCGCAGCGCGTCCCAGATGGAGATGGCGGTGTTGATCACGCCGGGGTGGTCGAGCACGCGCTCCTTGAGCCGCTCGGCGCGCTCCATGGTGGCCTCGTCGTGCTGCAGGTTGTCGGCGAGGTCGGCGAGCATGGTGTCGATCGCCTTGCGGGCGCGGTGCTCGGGGTCGTCACGGATGTCGGCGATCCAGCGGACCAGCTCGACGTGGATGCGGGCGGTCACCGGCTCGCGCAGCACCTGCGGTGTCCACCACGGCGCCCGCTCCCCGAGCACCTCGGTGACGATCTCCTCGTTCTCCTCGAGCCAGCCGTGCAGCTCGACCAGGGCCAGGTCGACCAGGCCGTGGTGTACGCCGTCGTCCAGCGCCGCCTGCAGGGTGCCGCCGATGAGCGGTGCGATCTGCTCCTCGCGCAGGCGGGGTACGAACCCGTCCTGAATGATCTCGACGATGTGCCGGTTGTTGATCCGGGAGAGCCCGTCGGCGACCACGGTGGAGACCTCGTCGACGACGCGCTTGGCGTTGGGCTCCTCGGAGAGCCACAGCGCGAGCCGCAGCGAGGGCATCGCGACGCCGAGCCGCTCGCGGATGGTCTCCTCCTGCAGGAAGTTGTCCTGGACGAACTCCTCCAGGCTGGCGCCGAGCTCGTCCTTCCGCTTCGGGATCAGCGCCGTGTGCGGCACCGGCAGCCCCAACGGGTGACGGAACAGCGCGGTGACCGCGAACCAGTCGGCCATCGCACCGACCATCGACGCCTCGGCACCGGCGTTCACGAACCCCCAGAACCCGTCCATCCGCAGGGTCAGCAGATAGACGATCGCGGCCACGACCAGCAGCCCGGTGGCGACGATGCGCATGCGGCGCAGTGCCTGGCGACGTACGACATCGGCCTCGGTCTCGACCATCAGACCGCCGATCCCGGCGCCCCCAGGAGAACTCATGGGCTCCATTGTGCCGGGTCGTCCCACGCGACGCCCGGCAACACCGGGCGGCAACACCAGATCCCGAGTTTCTATAGGTTACTCACGGGTCGGCCCACAGGTGGGTTACAAAGCACCCAAGGGCGTCACCGATCCCTTCCCCTGCTCGTTGGAGTGGGCGAGAGTGCCTCGGGGGAGGCACACGTCCCACCGAGGAGATACATGTCGTCGCACAACGCGGACGGTGTGGGGTCGCATCTGTTCGACTCGTCGAGGAGCGCTATGTCGTTGACCACCGCCGCCAAGGTGGAGGTTCTCAGCGTCCTCGTCCGCGCCGGCCGGGAGGCCCGCGCCCCACTCACCCCGCACGACTGCAACACCGTGGTCGAGACCAGCGCCCATCTCGCCGAGATCGCGCCCACCCTCACCGAGGGCACACCCGGCGAGCGCGCCCGCGCGACCCGCTCCGCGATGGAGCTGTTCCTCTCCGTCGACTGCCCGCAGCTCGCGCCCGAGCTCCGCGAGGAGCTCGCCCGGGCGGTCGAGCACGTGGTCGTACGTCATCCGGCGACCGCCGCCTAGAGCAACAGACTTTCAAGCACCGCCTCCGTCGAGGCAAAAATGCCGTCGTGGCCCCACGGGCCGCGGCGGCATGTTTCTATTGACGAGGGAGGTAGTTGGATGACCATCGTCAGAGCCGCAATCAGCCAGACCACCTGGACCGGGGACAAGGCCTCCATGCTGAACAAGCACGAGGGCTTCGCGCGTGACGCCGCCGCGCAGGGCGCCCAGGTGATGTGCTTCCAGGAGCTCTTCTACGGGCCCTACTTCGGGATCACCCAGGACAAGAAGTACTACCGCTACGCCGAGCCGACCGATGGCCCGATCGTGCAGCGCTTCGCGAGCCTGGCCAAGGAGCTGGGCATGGTGATGGTGCTGCCGATCTACGAGGAGGCCGACACCGGGATCTACTACAACACCGCCGTGCTGGTCGACGCCGACGGCACGATCCTCGGCAAGTACCGCAAGAACCATCTGCCCCACGTGGAGAAGTTCTGGGAGAAGTTCTACTTCCGCCCCGGCAACCTCGGCTACCCGGTCTTCGAGTCCGCGGTCGGGAAGGTCGGGATGTACATCTGCTACGACCGCCATTTCCCCGAGGGCTGGCGCGAGCTCGGCCTCAACGGGGCCCACATGGTCTTCAACCCCAACGCCACCAAGCCCGGGCTCTCCAACCGGCTCTGGGAGATCGAGCAGCCCGCCGCCGCGGTCGCCAACGGCTACTTCGTGCTGGCCCCCAACCGGGTCGGCCTCGAGGACAACGAGTACGGCGCCGAGGCGGTCAACTTCTACGGGATGTCGCAGATCGTCGACCCCCGCGGCAACTACGTCGGCGAGCTCGGCTCGGGCGAGAAGGAGGAGCTGCTCGTACGCGACCTGGACATGAACATGGTCCAGGAGATGCGCGACGACTGGCAGTTCTACCGCGACCGGCGGCCCGATTCGTACACCGCCATCCCCCGGCCCTGAGGAGGCCCGCATGACCACCACGCTCATCACGGGCGGCACGGTCGTCTCCGCGACCGGGCGCACCGAGGCCGACGTGCTCGTCGACGGCGAAAGGATCGTCGCGCTGTGCTCACCCAGCGCCTCCGGCGCTGACACCCGCGAGAAGACGTACGCCGGGATCGGCACCATCGACGCCGACGTCACGATCGACGCGACCGGGAAGTACGTCATCCCCGGTGGCGTCGACGCCCACACCCACATGCAGCTGCCGTTCGGTGGCACCAACGCCTCCGACACCTTCGAGACCGGCACCCGAGCCGCGGCCTGGGGCGGCACCACGACGATCATCGACTTCGCGGTGCAGCGCTACGGCGAACGCGTACAGGACGGGCTGGCGCACTGGCACGAGCTGGCCGCCGGCAACTGCGCGATCGACTACGGGTTCCACCAGATCATCGGCGGGGTCGACGACGACGCGCTCAAGGCGATGGACACCCTCGTCGACGAGGGGATCACCTCCTACAAGCTGTTCATGGCCTACCCGGGCGTCTTCTACTCCGACGACGCCCAGGTGCTACGCGCGATGCAGAAGGCGACCGACCACGGGCTGCTGACCATGATGCACGCCGAGAACGGGCCGGCGATCGACGTGCTCGCCGCGCAGCTCGCGGAGTCCGGGAAGACGAGCCCCTACTACCACGGCATCGCGCGTGCCTGGCAGATGGAGGAGGAGGCCACCCACCGGGCGATCATGCTCGCCGACGTGACCGGGGCACCGCTCTACGTGGTGCACGTCAGCGCCAAGCAGGCCGTCGAGCAGCTCGCCGGTGCCCGGGACCGCGGCAAGAACGTGTTCGGCGAGACCTGCCCGCAGTATCTCTACCTCTCCCTCGAGGAGCAGCTCGGCGCCTCTTCCGAGGAGTGGGGCGACTTCGAGGGCGCCAAGTGGGTCTGCTCCACACCGCTGCGCTCGCGCGCGGAGGGCCACCAGGACGCGATGTGGCAGGCGCTGCGCACCAACGACCTGCAGATGGTCTCCACCGACCACTGCCCCTTCTGCATGAAGGAGCAGAAGGAGCTCGGCAAGGACGACTTCCGGGCCATCCCCAACGGCATCGGGTCGATCGAGCACCGCGTCGACCTGCTCTACCAGGGCGTGGTGACCGGGCAGATCACCCTGGAGCGGTGGGTCGAGCTGATCGCGACCACACCGGCGCGGATGTTCGGGCTCTACGGCCGCAAGGGCGTCATCGCGCCGGGGGCCGACGCCGACATCGTCGTCTACGACCCGGCCGGCCACACCTCCATCGGCGTCGGGGAGGGCAGGACCCATCACATGAACATGGACCACTCCGCCTGGGAGGGCTACGAGATCGACGGGCACGTCGACGTAGTCCTGTCCCGTGGGTCCGTCGTCGTCGCCGACGGCGAGTTCCAGGGCACCAAGGGCCACGGCAGCTACCTCAAGCGCGACCTCTCCCAGTACCTGGTCTGACGTCATGGACTTCGGTGTCGTCCTCCAGACCAACCCGCCCGCCTGGCGGGTCGTGTCGCTGGCGAAGCAGGCCGAGGCGTACGGCTTCGACTACGTGTGGACCTTCGACAGCCACCTGCTGTGGATGGAGCCGTACGTCATCTACAGCCAGATCCTCGCCGAGACCCGCACGATCAAGGTCGGTCCGTTCGTCACCAACCCGGCGACCCGCGACTGGACGGTGACCGCATCGGTCTTCGCGACGCTCAACGAGATGTACGGCAACCGCACCGTGTGCGGGATGGGGCGCGGCGACTCCGCGGTGCGGGTGCTCAACGGGAAGCCCTCGACGATCCGGGAGATGCGCGAGGCGACCCGGGTGATCCGCGAGCTCGCCAGCCGGCGTCCGGTCGAGATCAACGGCACCACGCTGCAGTTCCCCTGGGCCAAGCGCTCCGAGCTGGAGGTGTGGATCGCGGCCTACGGCCCGCTCGCGCTGAAGGCGGCCGGCGAGGTCGGCGACGGGTTCATCCTGCAGCTCGCCGACCCCGACATCACCGAGTGGATGATCGGCGCGGTCAAGAAGGCGGCCACCGACGCCGGCCGCGACCCGGAGTCGCTGACGTTCTGCGTGGCCGCACCGGCGTACGTCACCGACGGCTCGCCCGAGACGCTCGCACACGCGCGGGAGCAGTGCCGGTGGTTCGGCGGGATGGTCGGCAACCACGTCGCCGACATCGTCGCCAAGTACGGCAGCGGCGCGGTCCCGCAGGCGCTCACCGACTACATCAAGGACCGCGAGGGCTACGACTACAACGAGCACGGCCGGGCCGAGAACACCCATACCCGCTTCGTGCCCGACGAGATCGTCGACCGGTTCTGCCTCCTCGGCTCGGTCGAGGAGCAGGTCGCCAAGCTCGAACGGCTCAGGAGCCTCGGCGTCGACCAGTTCGCCGTCTATCTGCAGCACGACGCGATGGACCAGACACTGGCGGCGTACGGAGACCTGGTGATCCCCCGGGTGAACCGGCCGGGGACCGCGAAGACATGAGCGCGTGATTTCGTTGCCTGCGGCATGAGAATGTAACGAAAACGTGGCCATTCGCCTGATATACCGTCGTAATCAGTATCCCGGATCAGCGGCGTCAACGCCGCTCCCGGCGTAGAGTGAAATCAGATCCATGTCCATCCACGCACCCCAGGGGACAGCCTTGACCAGCGCCAGCGACACCCGCGCCTACGACCTCGACCGATCCCATGTCTTCCACTCCTGGTCCGCCCAGGCGTCGCTGAACCCGCTCGTCATCGCCGGCGGGCAGGGCTCTCGGGTGTGGGACGACTCGGGGCACACCTACCTGGACTTCTCCTCCCAGCTGGTCAACACCAACATCGGCCACCAGCACCCGCGGGTGGTGGAGGCGATCAAGAAGCAGGCCGAGACCCTGACCACGATCGCGCCGACGACGGCCAACCTGGCTCGCGGCGAGGCCGCCGAGCGGATCACCGACATCGCGCCGGTCGGCTTCAACAAGGTCTTCTTCACCAATGCCGGCGCCGACGCGGTCGAGAACGCGATCCGGATGGCCCGCATCCACACCGGCCGCGACAAGGTGCTCTCGACCTACCGCTCCTACCACGGCAACACCGGCGCGGCGATCGTCGCTACGGGCGACTGGCGCCGGATCCCGAACGAGTACGCCCGGGGCCACGTCCACTTCTTCGGCCCCTACCTCTACCGCTCGGAGTTCTGGTCGACCACGCCGGAGCAGGAGGCGGAGCGCGCGCTGCACCACCTGCGCCGGGTCATCGAGTCCGAGGGACCCGCCTCGATCGCGGCGATCCTCCTCGAGACCATCCCCGGCACCGCCGGGATCATGATGCCGCCGCCGGGCTACCTCCCCGGGGTCCGGGCCCTGGCCGACGAGTTCGGGATCATGCTCATCCTCGACGAGGTGATGGCCGGCTTCGGCCGCACCGGCGAGTGGCTGGCCCTGGACGCCTACGACGTCGTCCCCGACCTGATCACCTTCGCCAAGGGGGTCAACTCCGGCTACGTACCCGCCGGCGGCGTGATCATCTCCGACCCGGTCGCGGCGACCTTCGACGACCGGGTCTTCCCCGGCGGCCTCACCTACTCCGGCCACCCGCTCGCGATGGCGTCGATCGTGGCGACCATCGAGGCGATGAACGAGGAGGGCATCGTCGACAACGCCGCGACCATCGGCACCGACCACATCGCCCCGGGCCTCGCATCGCTGGCCGAGAAGCACGACGTGATCGGCGAGGTGCGCGGCACCGGCGTCTTCTGGGCCCTCGAGCTGGTCGCCGACCGTGGGACCCGGGAGCCGCTGCCGGCCGCGACGATGGGCCGGATCAAGTCCGAGCTGATCGCCCGCAGGCTGATCCCGTTCACCATGGAAAACCGCATCCACGTGGTGCCCCCGTGCGTCGTCACCCCCGACGAGGTCGCCGAGGCGATCTCGATCTACGACGACGTGCTCGGCTCGCTCTGAACAGCTCTGTAAGGACCCATGACATGACCGATCTCCCCATCCTCGACCACTGGATCGGCGGCGCCGCCAACCCCGGCACCGGCACCCGTCTCGGCGACGTCTACAACCCCGCGTTGGGCACCGTCCAGAAGCACGTACGCTTCGCCTCGGCCGCCGACGTCGACACCGCGGTCTCCGCGGCCAAGAAGGCCTACGAAGAGTGGAGCGAGACCTCGCTCACGCGGCGTACGGCCGTGCTCTTCGCGTTCCGCGAGCTGCTCAACGCCCGCAAGGGCGAGCTCGCCGAGATCCTGACCGCCGAGCACGGCAAGGTCCTCTCCGACGCCGCCGGCGAGATCGCCCGCGGGCTCGAGGTCGTCGAGTTCGCCTGCGGGCTCTCCCACCTGCTCAAGGGCACCGTCTCGGAGCAGGTCTCGAACGGTGTGGACGTGACCACCCTCAAGCAGCCGCTGGGCGTGGTCGGCATCATCAGCCCGTTCAACTTCCCGGCGATGGTGCCGATGTGGTTCTTCCCGATCGCGATCGCGGCCGGCAACACGGTCATCATCAAGCCCTCGGAGAAGGACCCGACCGCGTCGAACTGGATCGCGGAGCTGTGGGCCGAGGCGGGGCTCCCCGACGGTGTCTACAACGTCGTCCACGGCGACAAGGAGGCCGTCGACGCGCTCCTCGACAACCCCGACGTCGCCTCGATCTCCTTCGTCGGCTCCACCCCGATCGCCCGCTACGTCTACGAGCGCGGCACCGCCGCGGGCAAGCGCGTCCAAGCGCTCGGTGGCGCCAAGAACCACATGCTCGTGCTGCCCGACGCCGACCTCGACCTGGTCGCCGACTCGGCGGTCAACGCGGGCTTCGGGTCGGCCGGGGAACGCTGCATGGCGATCTCGGTGGTGCTCGCGGTCGACTCGGTGGCCGACACCCTGATCTCGAAGATCACCTCCCGGATGGCCACGCTCAAGACGGGCGACGGCACCCGCGGCACCGACATGGGGCCGCTGATCACCGGCGCCCACCGCGACAAGGTGGCCAGCTACGTCGACGTGGCTGCGGCCGACGGCGCCGAGGTCGTCGTCGACGGACGAGGGATCGAGGTGGACGGCGACCCGAACGGGTTCTGGGTCGGGCCGACGCTCGTCGACCGCGTGCCGACCACCTCGACCGTCTACACCGAGGAGATCTTCGGCCCGGTGCTCTCGGTCGTCCGCGTCTCCGGCTACGAGGAGGGCCTGGAGCTGATCAACTCCGGCCAGTTCGGCAACGGCACCGCCATCTTCACCAACGACGGCGGTGCCGCCCGCCGGTTCCAGCGCGAGGTGCAGGTCGGGATGGTCGGCGTGAACGTGCCGATCCCGGTGCCTGTCGCCTATCACTCCTTCGGCGGCTGGAAGGCCTCCCTGTTCGGGGACGCGAAGGCGTACGGCCCCGCAGGGCTGGACTTCTTCACCCGCGAGAAGGCCGTCACCACCCGGTGGCTCGACCCCTCGCACGGCGGGATCAACCTCGGGTTCCCGCAGAACTCCTAGTAGTCGTAGTCGTCGTCGGGGCCGCCTGCGTCGAGCTTCTGCTCGGTGTAGTCGGCCTCGTCGACGTCGTCCGGCGTCGAGGTCACCGTCTCCGTGGCGTCCAGCGGCGCCTCGTCGTCGACGGTCTCCTCGACGACTCCGGTCGCCTGCTCCTCGAGGTCTGCCTCTGCTGCGTGCTCGCTCATCTGCCCTCGCTCAGATCGATCGATGTGCTCGGTCCCAGTAGACCACCGCCGCCCGGGTGCCGCCACGGATCCGCCGCGGCTCAACGCCGGCGCGGAGCCCCCAGGGCCAGGCGGAGGTCCTGCTTCAACGTCGTGTAGGCCTCCTTCGGCCGGCGGTTCACGTCCCAGAGCAGCGCGTAGCCCTCCCCGTCGAACCAGCCCGGTACCCAGGAGTGGGCGTCGTCGATGCCCCAGACCGTGAACGAGGTGCAGGCGCGTACGGCGAGGCAGGCCTGGAGCATCTGGGAGAACTCGTAGGGGTGGGCGAAGAGGGCCAGGTCGTCCGTGGGGACCTGGGTCTCGGCGGAGTCGACGAAGGTGCGTACGTCGGCCTCGGTCACCGCGACCTCGAGACCGAGGTCGGCATAGCGCTGCAGGTCGGCACGGAAGCGCTCGCCGGAGAAGCCGTACTGGGTGTCGAGGTGACCCTGGTTGCCGATCCCGTGGATCGGGACGCCCTGGGCGAGGAGCTCCTTGGCCCAGGCGTGGACCGCGGTCGACTTGGCGCTGTTCCCGTCCTCACCGGCGACGTTGTAGTCGTTGTAGAACAGCTTGGCCTTGGGGTCGGCGGCATGCGCCCAGCGGAAGGCGTCGGCGACGATGCCGGTGCCGAGGTGCTTGATCCAGAAGCTGTCGCCGTTCATGCCGTTGGGGAGCGGGTTCGGGCTCCAGGAGTCGGCGAAGAACTCGTTGGCGACGTCCCACTGGTAGATCTTGCCGCGGAAGTGGGACACCTCGTCGGTGATGTGCTTCTCGAGGATCGCGCGGAGCTCGTCGTCGCTGATCGTGCCGTTCTCGACGCCCTCGGTCAGCCAGGCGGGGTTCTGGTTGTGCCAGAGCAGGGTGTGGCCGCGCACCTTCTGGCCGTGGGCGCGGGCGAAGTCGACGACCTCGTCGGCACCGGACCAGTCGTAGGTGCCCCGCGTCGGCTCGACGCTCTCCCACTTCATCTCGTTCTCGGGGGTGAGGCTGGAGAACTCGTCGGCGGCGATGCCGGCGAGCTCCTCGTCGGCCAGGACCTCGGGGTTGACCGCGACACCGACGCGCAGACCGATCGGGGAGGCGTAGGAGCGCAGCGAGTCGGACGGGGGCTGGAAGCCCCGCGGCTCAGCCTGGGCCGCGGATGATGCGGTGACAGCGACGGTCGCGGCCGCGGCGACGACGGCGGCCAGTTGACGAATTCTCACGGTACCTCCAAGCGATGAATGTGATCGGCATCACAGATTGGCTGGTAGGTGTCCCGGTTGTCAATCGTTGTCGATAACGTTTTCCGAAGACGCGCACCAGGCCCCGTTCCCGGCTACGATCCGGTCCATGCGCACCGAGACCTCTCTCCGCGAAGCCCCCGGCTCGACCTGGGCACGCAGCTACGACTACACCGCGCGCGAGCTCGTGCGGCCGCGCTCCGTGGAGGACGTACGCGACCTCGTGCTGCGCGAGCCACGGCTGCGCGCGCTGGGGTCCCGACACTCCTTCACCGACCTCGCGGACACCTCCGGCGTGCTGGTGTCGCTCGAGGGGCTGTCGGGGCCGCCGACGCTCGACGGCGACGTGGTCCGGGTGCCCGGCGGGATGCGCTACGGGGAGCTCGCCGCCTGGCTGCAGCAGCGCGGACGCGCGCTCCCCAACCTCGCCTCGCTCCCCCACATCTCGGTCGCCGGCGCGGTCGCGACCGGCACCCACGGCTCGGGGGTCGGCAACGGCTCTCTGGCCACCTCGGTGACAGCGCTGGAGATCGTGGACGGCCGCGGTGATCTGGTGCGTGTGGAAACCGGGTCACCGGACTTCGCCGGAGCCGTGGTCGGCATCGGCGCCCTGGGGATCGTGACCCATCTCGAGCTGCTGACGTCGCCGACCTATCAGATCGCGCAGACGGTCCACGAGGGGCTCACCTACGTTGACCTGCGCGAACACCTCACCGAGATCCTCGCCGCGGCCTACTCGGTGTCGATCTTCACGCGTTGGGGCGACGAGCCCGACGGGTCCGTCGGCCGGGTCTGGGTGAAGTCGCGCTCGACGACGCCAAAGATCCCGGGCACGGTGCTCGCGACCGAGCCGCGCCACGTCGTCCCGGGCCTCGACCCGGCCCCGTGCACCGAACAGCTCGGCGTGCCCGGCCCGTGGCACGAGCGGCTGCCCCACTTCCGGCTCGAGTTCCAGCCGAGCGTCGGCGCGGAGTTGCAGAGCGAGTACCTGGTGCCGCTCGAGCGTGCCCAGGAAGCGGTCGACGCCGTCCGGTCGCTCGCCGACCGGGTCCAGCCGCTGCTGCAGGTCGGCGAGATCCGCGCCGTCGCCGCCGACGAGCTGTGGCTCTCCCCCGCCTACGGCACCGACACGCTGGCGCTGCACTTCACCTGGAACGCCGACCCGGTCGGTGTGGGAGCGCTCCTGCCCGACCTCGAGCAGCGGCTCCCGGAGGGCACCCGACCGCACTGGGGCAAGCTCTTCGCCGCCCCCGATCCGGGTGCCACCTTCCCGCGCTGGGACGACTTCAAGGACCTCGTACGCCGCTTCGACCCCGACCGCAGGTTCTGGAACGCGTGGCTGGCCCGGGTGCTCGGCTGACCTGGCCGGGGTAGTCCGGTAGCGAACTGCCTATTACCGGCGGGTATATGGGCAGCTCGCTACCGGACTACCCGACAGACGTCCTCAGTCCTCGACGAACTGGCGGTGGTTGCGGATGACCTCGGCGATGATCACGTTGAGGATCTTCTCCGCGAACTCGGGGTCCAGGCCGGCGTCGTCGGAGAGCCGGCGGAGCCGCTCGATCTGGACCGCCTCACGGTTGGGGTCGGCCGGCGGGAAGCCCGCGCGCGCCTTCAGCCGCCCCACCTGCTCGGTGCACTTGAAGCGCTCGGCGAGGAGGTGGACGAGGGCGGCGTCGAGATTGTCGATGCTGCCGCGCAGACGGAGGAGCTCTTCGTGGGCGGCGCTATCGGGTTCGGTCACAGCGCTATCAAACCTGATGCGGGCCCCGGAGCCACGACGAGTCTTACTCGCCGGACTCCTTCGAGGCCTGCTCGGCCAGCGCCTTGTCGATGTCGAGGTCGACGACGGCGTCGATGACCTGCTTGAGCGCGGGCGCCGGGAGCGCACCGGGCTGGGAGAAGACGAGGTTGCCCTTCTTGAAGGCCATCAGCGTCGGGATCGAGGTGATGTTGGCGGCGCCGGCGAGCGCCTGCTCGGCCTCGGTGTTGACCTTGCCGAAGACGATCTCGGGGTGCTCCTCGGAGGCGGCGTCGTAGATGGGGCTGAACTGGCGGCACGGGCCGCACCAGGACGCCCAGAAGTCGACGAGGACGATCTCGTTGTCGGTGACGGTGCTCTCGAAGTTCTCTGCGCCGAGCTCGACGGTGGGCATGGGGCTCTCACTTCCGGTCTGGAGTCGTGTGCGCGCCGGATCGGCGGGCACGTACGTCTCAACGCACGCGTGTCACCGACGATTCCCGCAGCGGATGTCTGCCGGGATCAGGGAAGACGCTTGGCCTTCGGCCCGATGTGCCGCTCGATCCGGCTGCGTGGCTGCCCGGTCAGCTTGGCGACGATCGGCACCCGGTAGACGTAGCCACCGACAGCCGCTGCGACGAGGAGGAGGATGATCCAGAACATGTGAGCAAGCGTACGCCGCAGCACCCAGGCCCCACCTCAGGATTCTCCCTGAGATGGGGCCCGGATCGGGTCCCGGAGACCGGGTCAGGCGGCGCGGCGACCCCGGCGACCCGACTCGCGCTTGCGGAGCGCGTCGGTGAGCAGCGAGACCAGGGCCTCGAGCTGCACGTCGGCGGAGTCGGTGACCTCCTCGTCGGAGCCGTCCAGGGCACGAGCCGCGAGGCCGGCCTTGGAGTCGATCAGCTCGGCGATCCGGGTGTCGATGGTCTGGCTGGCGATGATGCGCCAGGCCGTGACGGGCTCGGTCTGGCCGATGCGGTGGACCCGGTCGATCGCCTGGGTCTGCTCGGCGTCGGTCCAGGAGAGCTCGGCCAGGACCAGGTTGGAGGCGGCCTGGAGGTTGACGCCGACGCCCGCTGCGGTCAGCGAGCAGACGATGATCTCGACCTCGGGGTCGTTCATGAACTCGTCGATGGCCTTCTCGCGTGCCTTCGAGGTCTGGTCGCCACGGATCGTGGAGTAGCGGATGCCGCGCTCCTCGAAGAGCTTCTGGGCGGTGTCCATGACCTCGATGTGCTTGGCGAAGAAGACGACCTTCCCGACGTTGCGCGCCAGCTGGGCGGCGTAGTCGGCGGCCAGCGTGGCCTTCGCCTTGCCGATGCGGCGCATCATGCCGAAGACGTTCTCGCCGGTGGAGGCGTCCTGGTCCTCGCGCTCCCAGGTGGCCACGCGGCGGATCAGCTCGAGGTCGAGCTCGCCCGGCGCCGGCTTGGCGCCGGTCACCCGGGTCTCGATCGCGGTGTCGTAACGCTGCATCATCCGCTTGGCCAGCTCGGCCTCGGCGGCCCGGATCGAGCGGCCCTCGGCGTCGTCGAGCTCGACCGGGAGGTCGGCCACGCGCCGGGCCGGGATGTCGCTGGCGACATCGATCTTGCGGCGGCGGACGATGCCCTGGTTGACCACGACGCGGCGGGCGGCGCCGTAGAAGCTGTTGTCCTGCGGGGTCAGCCCGGTCTCCTCGAGCCCCTCGAGCAGACCGCCCAGCGGCTTGACGTCGTCGATCCAGCCGAGGAACTGCCAGATCGCCCGGAAGTCCTCGATGTCGTTGATCAGCGGGGTGCCGGTCAGCGCCATCAGCAACGGGTTGGCCGTACGCTGCCGGATCTTCTCCGAGAGGGCCAGCACGTGCTGGGAGCGCTGGGAGGACTTGTTCTTGATGAAGTGGGCCTCGTCGACGACCATGCCCTTGAAGCCGAAGTCGCCGAGCCAGCCGACGTGGCGGTCGAGGATCTCGTAGTTGACCACGATGATGTCGGCGAAGCCGTCGATGTCCTCACCGTTGCCGTGCACGACGGTCGCCTTCTTGGACGGCGTCCAGAGGCTGACCTCGCGCGCCCAGTTGGCCTTGACCACGTTGGGCACGACCACGAGGAGCGGGTAGGCGTTGGCCGCCTCGGCGGCGAGCAGGGCCTGCGCGGTCTTGCCGAGGCCGGGCTCGTCGGCCAGGAGGTAGGAGCGGTGGCCGGCGGCCGCCGATGCGACCAGCTGGGCCTGGTGGTGCATGAGCTCGCGGGTGCCGGGCGCGTCGACGTGACCGGGCCCGTAGGCGGGCGGGTCGGGCAGCGGCATGCAGGACGGCCCGGAGTCGGCGTACTCGAAGCTGCGGAACAGCGGCCCGAGGAGCTCCCAGCCGGAGAGGCGGCGGGCGTGCACCGGCGGCCGGGCGTTGGTGAAGTCGGGGACCAGGAACGGGTTGGAGAGCTGGCGCTGGATGACGCTCGTCGGGACCACGCGCTTGTCGGGGACCACGACGGCGGGCGTCTCGTCCTCGTCCTCCTCCTCGTCCTCGGGGACGTCGACGCCACCACGGGCCATCAGCTCGTGCTTGAGGTCGACGGCGGCCTCGGAGATCTCGGCGTCCTCGGCGAGGAGCTCGAACAGGCGCGAGTCCATGGTCGCGGTCTTGGCGAGGATCGTGGCGATCCCGTCGAGACGCTTGAGCTGCTCGGCGCGTCGTCCCTCGTTGAGGGTCTCGTCCTCGAGCACACGGTGGCGCTCGTCTCGGGCGAGGAGCGCGACGACCTGGAACTTGGTGCGCACGTCGGGCATGGCCGAACGGCGCTGCACCGCCGACTCCACCTCACGGACGACCTGGGCGAGCACCGGGATGATGCCCTCGTTGTCCTTGTGGACGCCCTTGCGGCGACCGTTCTGCCCGGACCTGCCGGCGCTGCCGTTGCTTCGCGAACGGCCGGACCGGTTGTTGCGCCGGGTAGCGGCTCCCTGAGCCAACTGAATCCTCCTTGGGGCCACGCACGGGTGAGTGGCATGTCCAAATGCCGACCCTCATCGGCCGGTCGCCCTCCCAGGGCTCACGCAGATCGATGGCAGACGACTGACGACCGCGTGCCAAACAGCGGATACGCGCGATCGGCGCCTCATCGACCGGGCCAGTGACTCATTCGGTCCCCACGACGAACGTCCACGAGCCGGGCGCTTGCAGCGAGTGTAACCCCACCCACACCTGTTAGTGGAAGTCTCGTTCGGTGTTTTCTGTCAATTGATCAAACGTGGGTGTCAGGAGGACCTCGGACGAGTCCGGTAGAACTCGCGTGCGCGCCTTCCGAGACGCTTGGTGGCGACGTCGGAGAGCACCACACCGAGCGGGATGTTGAGCACCGGGATGCCGCGCAGGACGACACGCCGGGCCACCCGGGCACCGACGAGCTGCGCCATCCCCTTGGTCGCCTCGACCGTCTTGCTCGCCGCCCAGCGGGAGGCGGCACGGACGCCGAACCGGCTGCCGGCAGCTCCCGCGGCACCCCCGCCACCGCCGAAGAGCAGCTCCACGCCGGCCAGCCTGAGGAACTCGTCGATCCGGGCCGGATCCTCCAGATCATGCCCGTACGCCGCGGCGATGTGCATCACCAGGCGCTGCTCGATCCACGCCAGCGCGACCAGGTCCCCCAGGATCGCCGTGCCGGCGGCCGCCACGACCGCGGCCGGCCCGCCGATGACGGCCGGCACCTCGGCGACCGCGATCATCGCGCCACCGCCGGCCCCCTGCGCGCGGGCGAACCAGCGGTGCCGGCGGATCAGCTCGTCGACGTACGCCTCGGGGTCGAAGCCGGGCTCGGCGCGGTCCGCGGCCACCTTCTCGGCGATCTCCGGGCCCTGGGTCGCGACCAGGTGGCCCACCAGCACCTGCGGCGCTGCCGGACCGGCCTTGATCAGCTCCTTGATCGGGAACTTCGGCTTCTTGACCATGGCCCGAACCTATCGGAGGCCGGAGCCGGTCCGGCGCAACGACATCAGTCGTTCAGGTACTGGTCCGCCCAGGCCGAGATGATCCGGGCGGCACGCTGGGCCTGGCCCTTCTTGGTGAGGAGGTGGTCGGAGCCCTCCAGCGCGACGAAGGAGCGCGGGTGACGGGCGGTGTTGAAGATGTCGGAGGCGTTCTCGATGCCGACCGTGGTGTCGGTGGGGCTGTGCATGACCAGGAGCGGCTTCTTGAGCTGCATGATCTTCTGGCGCAGGTCAGCGCGGCGTACGTCGTCGACGAAGGCCTTGCGCAGGGTCAGCGACTTGCCGCCCGCCATCCACGGGGCCTCGCCGTCCTCCAGCACCCGGGAGAGCACGGCGTCGTAGTTGTGCTCCACGTGGGCCGGCTGGAACGGTGCGCCGACGGTCGCCACGGCGTCGACCCCGACCGCATCGCGGGCCGCGGCCAGGACCGCCGCGCCACCGAAGGAGTGCCCGACGAGCAGCTCGGCCTGGGTGCCGCGCTCGGCCATGAAGCGGGTGGCCTCGACGGTGTCGGCGACCTTGTGGGTGAACGAGCCGTTGCCCCAGTCGCCCTCGGAGTCGCCGAGACCGAGGTTGTCGAAGCGCAGCATCCCGATGCCCTCGGCGGCGAGCTGCTTGCAGATCCGCGCAGCCGCCGGCGACTCCTTGCCGAGGGTGAAGCCGTGGCTGAAGACTCCCCAGCCGCGTACGTCTCCCTCCGGGAGGTCGATCAGACCGGCCAGCTTCGGCCCGGACGTGCTCTTGAACCACACCTTTTCTGTTGCCACGTGCCACATCGTCCCGTGCCGGAGCGCTACGTGCGAGTACCCGTGCTGAATTTCACTGGACGCCAGTAGGTCGCGGCCGTATATTCGTCTACGAATATACGGAGGTGAGTGATGGCACGACGCAAGGTGAGCAACCTGACCGGGCTCGCGGTGCTCGGCACGGTGGTGCAACGTCCGATGCACCGCTACGAGATCGCCTCGCTCATGCGCGCCCGCGGCAAGGGCGACGACGTCGACATCAAGTGGAGCTCGCTCTACACGGTCGTGGCCAACCTGGAGAAGCACGGCCTGCTCGAGGTCGCCGGCACCGACCGCCAGGGCGCGCGCCCCGAGCGCACGATCTACCGCATCACCGAGGCGGGGCGCAGGGAGCTGGTCGAGTGGACCCGCGAGCTGCTCACCACCCCGGTGAGCGAGCAGTCCGGCTTCGTCGCCGGGCTCTCGATGATGGCCGCGCTCACCCCCGACCAGGTCGCCGACGCGCTGCGCGACCGGCTGACCGCGCTGGAGCAGATGGTGCGCGAGCTGCGGGCGGCGTACGAGGAGGCGGAGATCCCGCGCCTCTTCCTGGTCGAGACGGAGTACGCGATCGCGATGCGCGAGGCCGAGGCCGCCTGGGTCCGCACGCTGCAGGCCGAGCTCACCGCTGGCACCTACCCGCTCGTCGAGGAGTGGCGCGAGTGGCACCGCTCCGGCGCGATGCCGGACGAGCTCGTCGATCTCGCGGAGCGGGGCGCCGAGCAGGACTGAACCCAAGAACGACCTGGCGGCGGTGCGGCAACACCGCCACCAGGCCCACCGAAAAGAACCGGCACCGCGGCAACGGCGACACGGCTCGGATGGCACTGAGCAGACTATCCGCCCGACGTCGCGGTCCTCACCCAAGGAGTAGAACCGTGGCATCCATCTCATCAGCACTCGTGATCGGCGGCGGCGTCGCCGGTCCCGTGACCGCGGCCGCACTGGCGAAGGCCGGAATCGAGGCGACCGTCTACGAGGCCTACCCCGAGCCCACCGAGGGCATCGGCGGCCTGCTCGCGCTCGAGCCGAACGGCGTCGTCGCCCTCGAGACCATCGGCGCCGCCGCCGGCGTGCTCGAGGCCGGCACCCCGATCACCCGCTCCCGGATGGCGATCGGCGGCCGTACGTTCGACCTGGTCGCCTCGCCGTCCGGACTGCCGGCGCGGCAGGCGATCGAGCGCGCCGACCTGCACCGCGTCCTGCGCGAGCAGGCGGTCGCGGTCGGCGTACGCCTCGAGCACGGGCGACGGCTCGTCTCGGTCTCCGAGGAGGCCGACGGCGTGGTGGCGCACTTCGACGACGGGTCCTCGGCACGCGGTGACGTGCTCGTCGGCGCCGACGGGGTGCGCTCGACCGTGCGTACGCTCATCGACCCGGGCGCGCCCGGCGCGGGCTACACCGGGCTGCTCGGCTTCGGCGGGTACGCCGACGTCGACCTCGACGTCGAGCCGGCGACGATGACCTTCGCGTTCGGGAAGCGCGCCTACTACCTCTACTGGCGCCACGGCGACGGGCGGGTGGCGTGGGGCGTGAACCTGCCCTCGCCCTACCTCAGCCTCACCGAGGCCCGCCGGACATCGCCCGAGGAGTGGCTGCGCACGCTGCGCGAGGTGTACGCCGACGACGACCCCGGTGCACTGCTGGCCGCCTCGACGTCGCCCGAGTCGCTGCAGGTGGTCGGGGCGCTGCACATCATGCCGCCGGTGCCGCACTGGCACCGCGGCCGGATGGTGCTGGTCGGCGACGCGGTGCACGCACCGTCGAACAGCACCGGCCAGGGCGCCTCGCTCGCGATCGAGAGCGGCATCCAGCTGGCTCGCTGCCTGCGCGACCTGCCGTCGGTGGAGTCGGCGTTCGCGGCGTACGAGGGTCTGCGGCGTACGCGGGTGGAGAAGATCGCGGCGCGCGGGGCGAAGATCAGCCACGCGAAGGCACCCGGCCCGCTCGCCCGGCGGGTGATGCCGCTGGTGCTGCCGCTCGTCTTCCGGGCGCAGGCGGTGGCTCGCGTCGCCGAGGAGGAGCAGCGCTACGCGATCGACTGGGACGCGAAGGTCGCCTGAGGGGTCGGAGCCTGTCGAGACCGCCCGGTCTCGACAGGCTCCGACGACCGTCAGCGCTCGACGTAGAACAGGCGCTTGTTGAGGAACTCGTCGATCCCGAGCGGCCCGAGCTCGCGACCGAAGCCGGAGCGCTTGGTGCCGCCGAAGGGGACGTCGGCGCCCTCGCCGGCCGGGGTGTTGACGTTGGCCATGCCGACGTCGAGCTGCTGGGCGACGGCGATCGCGCGGGCCTCGTCGGTGGAGAAGACGGCGCCGCCGAGGCCGTACTCGACCGCGTTGGCCAGCTCGACCGCCTCCTCGTCGGTGCTCACCTTGTAGACGACGGCGACCGGGCCGAAGAGCTCCTCGGTGTAGGCGCGCATCTCCGGCGTGACGCCGGTGAGGACGGCGGGCGCGAAGAAGGCGTCGGGGCCGTCGGAGATCTCGCCGCCGGCGTGGAGGGTGGCGCCCTTGTCGACCGCATCCTGGATCTGCGCGTGCAGCGCCTCGGCCGCCTTGCGGGCCACCAGCGGGGAGTAGACGGTGTCGTCGCCGTCCTCGCCCTCGAGTGGCGTCATCGCGGCGGCACGCTTGGTGAGGGCCGCGACGAAGTCGTCGTAGACACCCTCGTTCACGATCATCCGCTTGTTGCCGTTGCAGACCTGGCCGACGTTCTCCATCCGGGTCGCCCACGCCGTCTCGGCGGCCGCGTCGATGTCGTCGGAGTCGAGGATGATGTAGGGGTCGGAACCACCGAGCTCGAGGACGACCTTCTTCAGGTTGCGGCCGGCGGCCTCGGCGACCGCCGTGCCGGCGCGCTCGGAGCCAGTCAGGGAGACCGCGCGGACCCGCGGGTCGGCGATCATCGTGGCGATCTGCTCGTGGGTGGCGTAGAGGTTCTGGTAGACGCCCTCGGGAAGGCCGGCGTCCTCGAAGATCTTCGCGATCGCGGCCGAGGAGCGCGGGCAGTTCTCGGCGTGCTTGAGGATGACGGTGTTGCCCGCGACCAGGTTGGGCGCGGCGAAGCGGGCGACCTGGTAGTAGGGGTAGTTCCACGGCATCACGCCGAGCACCGGGCCGAGCGGCAGGCGCTGGATGACCGCCTTGCCCTCGTGACCGGGCAGGTCGGTCTCCTTGAGGAGCTCGGGGCCGTGGTCGGCGTAGTAGGCGGTGATCTCGCCGGAGAACTCGGCCTCACCGGCACCCGAGGAGGCCTTCTTGCCCATCTCGGTGCGGATGATCCGGCCGAGCTCCGCGGCGCGCTCGGTGAAGAGGTCCGCGGCGCGCTTCACGATCGCGGAACGCTCCTCGATCGGGGTCGCGCGCCAGGCTTCGTACGCCTTCTGGGACCGCGCCAGCGCCTCCTCCACCTCGGCGTCGGTGGCGAACGGGAAGGTCTCGATCACCTCGC
The DNA here is from genome assembly GCF_000960475.2 of Nocardioides luteus. Lineage (GTDB taxonomy): Bacteria > Actinomycetota > Actinomycetes > Propionibacteriales > Nocardioidaceae > Nocardioides > Nocardioides luteus_A. Next base: position 47,513 of record NZ_JZDQ02000043.1, read on the forward strand.
CGGTAGCGGGGTCGGTCACCTGGTAGGGAGGCGTGGTGCTCATCGTCGTCCTCTTCGATCGGGGCTGCTTTGGGTGCGATGGTACGTGGTTTTAGGCCGGTTGTAACGACGGAAACGTCACTATTTACCGGTTTCGACAACTGAATCCGAAGTTAGGACACGTTCTAGAATGTGCGCATGGATCTCGCATTCTTCCGGCGCACCGATGACGGCTTCGAGCCTACGCCGATGGCTCGCAGCATGTGGGCCGAGGACCACATGCACGGGGTGGCCGCCAGCGGCCTGATCGCACGCGGTCTCGAGGACCAGATCGAGGTGCTCGGCCGCGCCGCCGAGCTGGTGCCCGCGCGCTATCACGTCGATCTGTTCCGGCCACCGCGGATGGTGGTGACGAGGATCCGCACCAGCGTCGTACGCAACGGCCCACGCATCGCGCTGCTCGATGCCGAGATGGTCCAGTCGGCCGGGGACGGCTCGGAACAGGTCGTGGCGCGGGCGACCTGCACCTACCTGCTCGCCGGGGAGAACCCGGCCGGCGATGTCTGGTCGGCCAGCGAGCGCGCCACTCCCCCACCGGTCTCCGTGGCGCCCCCGACCTCCGAGCCGCACGTACCCTTCTTCGTCTCCGACAACCCCTGGTCCGACGACTTCGGCAAGCACCAGAACGCTGGGCGTCACATCACCTGGCAGGTCGCGGTCCCGACCGTCGCCGGCGAGCCGATGACCCCGTTCCAGACCGTCGCCTCCATCGCCGACGCCACCTCGATGGTCACCAACTGGGGCAGCAACGGCGTCGAGTGGATCAACACCGACATCTCGCTCGCCCTCGCCCGCCGCCCGGCCGGGATGGAGGTCGGCCTCGCCACCATCGACCACGTCGCGCACGAGGGCATCTCCGTCGGTACCGCCGAGGTCTTCGACCGTGAGGGCACCATCGGCACCGCCACCGTCACCGCTCTCGCCAACGCCAAGCGCACCGTCGACTTCACCGCTCCTGTCGAGGGTGGCCCCGCCACTCCTGTCTAGCCCTGCCGAGCCGTCGGCCCCGTCGGCCGAGGCGTCACTCCCGTCGGGCGAGGCGTCACTCCCGTCGGGCGAGGCGTCACTCCCGTCGGGCGAGGCGTCACTCCCGTCGGGCG
>NZ_JZDQ02000044.1 GCF_000960475.2 Nocardioides luteus
TGGCCGGAGGCAAGACCGACCTGAAAGACGGCGCGCTGCTGTGTCTGCATCACCACCGGCTGGCCCACAACCCGGCCTACCTCCACGAACGACTACCCGACGGCACCATCCGATTCACCCGCAGACCCTGAACCGGTACGAACCGTCCGCCCAAAGCGAGACCGCACATCCCCGTCGAGTCGGCGCAAATGTCCCACAAGAGAAGCGCTCGAGTCGGCCCGACTGTCCCTGCCCGAGCTCCTAGCGGCAGGACAAGGCGGGACACATGCGCCGGCTCAGCCTGGAAGCCCGAGCCCACCGCGACGAAGGCTGTCCCGCATCTCGCTGAGCTTCGCGGTCGTGGCCTCGGTCGGCTCGTCCGCCTCGGCGACACGACGAAGAGCATCGTCCAGCTCACCGAGCTTCGCGGAGGACAGGGTTCCTGCTCGCTCGATCAGGTCGTCGCGGGACAGCGTGGTCAGCCAGGTGCACGGGGTGAAGCCCGGGCGCGGGTACGCGACCCTGAGCACGCCTTCGAAGGGCAGTCCTTCCGTGGCGCCCACCGCCACCTCGACGCCCAGACCGGTGAGGTCGACGCCTGCGGGAGCGACGACCTGCATCACCTCGATCGCGGACGGGTCGTCTCCCGACAGCACCACGAACGGCCGTCGCTCGTCGAACTCCACCCACCAGACTTCGCCACGTTCCACGTGTCCTCCTGATCCGACGAAACGAACGGTTCGCTTACGAAAATGAAGCGCGAGACAGACGGTATCCTCGACGTATGACCGCGTTGCCCGACTGGATGCGCCCTCCCCGCGAGGAGGGTTGGTACTCCGAAGACCTCGACATGCTCGTCGAGGCGCCGCGTCATACCGAACTCATCGACGGAGTCCTGGTCTTCAATATGTCACCGCAGCGCCGCTGGCACAGTCGGCTCGTCACCGCCCTGACCAACGCGCTGACAGCGCAGGCGCCCGACGGGTTCGAGGTCGACCGGGAGCTGACGGTCGTGCTCGACCGGCGCAACCGGCCGGAGCCGGACGTCCTGGTGAGCACGGCTCGGATCTCCGACCAGGCTTCGTACTACGAGGCAGACTCCGTGGTGCTGGTGGTCGAGGTGGTCTCGCCGGAGTCGGAGCATCGCGACCGGTCGGTCAAACCGCAGAAGTACGCCGAGGCGGGCATCTCCCACTACTGGCGCATCGAGAACGAGGACGGCGCACCCGCGGTCCACGTCTACGAGCGTGACGACCTGACCAACGCCTACGTCGCGATCGGGATCTTCCGCGACCGGCTCGACGTCCCGGTGCCGTTCCCGATCAAGATCGATCTCACCGACCTGCTGCACTGACCTCCTCGTCCATGACTGGTGCGTTGTCACAACCAGCGCACCGCCGGGGTCCTAGGGGTATGAACCTCGACAAGCAGGAGGAACCCATGAGCAAGCCCCACGTGGTGGTCATCGGTGGCGGGTACGCCGGCGTGATGGCCGCCAATCGGCTCACCAAGCGCGACGACGTCGCGATCACCCTGGTCAACCCGCGCGACCACTTCGTCGAGCGGATCCGGCTGCACCAGCTGGTGGCCGGGTCCTCGGAGGCCGTGGTGGCCTACGCCGATGTGCTCGGCGAGCGGGTGCGGCTGGTGGTCGACACCGTCGGCTCCATCGACGCCGGCGCGCGGACGATCGCGCTCGGGAGCGGGCAGGAGATGACGTACGACTATCTGGTCTACGCCGTCGGCAGCGCGGGCACGACTCAGGTCCCGGGGGCGGCGGAGCACGCCTACGGGGTCACGACCTACGAGGAGGCGACGCGGCTGCGGTCGGTGCTGGACGCGGCTCCGGCCGACGCCCCCGTGATCGTAGTCGGCGGCGGCCCGACCGGCATCGAGGTCGCCTCCGAGCTCGCCGAGGCGGGCCGGAACGTGACCCTGATCGGCGGAGACAGGCTCGGTCCGTGGCTGCACGAGAAGGGCCGGGCGGTGGTCGAGCGCGACCTGCGACGGCTCGGCGTCGGCATCGTCGAGGGCACCCGGGTGGCCGAGGTGATGGCCGGCCGGGTACGCCTCGACAACGGCCGAGAGCTCACCAGCGAGGTGACCATCTGGACCGCCGGGTTCGCCGCGCCGGACCTGGCCCGCGCGAGCGGCCTGACCACCGACGAGCTCGGCCGGCTGATCACCGACGAGACCCTGACCAGCGTCGACGACCACCGGATCGTCGCGACGGGCGACGCCGCGGCGCCGTCGGGGCTGGCGTACCGGATGAGCTGCCAGGCCGCCAACCAGCTCGGGCCGCTGGCCGGGGAGACGGTGCTGGCCCGGCTCGCCGGCGCGACACCGGAGCCGGTCAGCATCGGCTTCGTGGGTCAGTGCATCAGCATCGGCCGCGATCTGGGGCTGGTGAACTTCTCGCACCGCGACGACTCGGCCGTGGGCGCCCGTCTTCGTGGCACGCCCGCGGCGAAGGTCAAGGAGCTGGTCTGCCGCAGCACGGTCTGGGCGCTGGGGATGGAGGCGCGTCGCCCCGGCTCCGCGTTCAGTTTCAAGGACCGTTCGCGTGCCGGACGGGTGCAGGCGGCCGCCGTCACGCCGCCGCTGAAGGAGTCCGGCCTGTCCCGCTGAGCGTCCGGGCGGCGGTTCGGAAGGAGTTCAGGCGCGGGACGTACGGCGGTCGCCACCGGATCACGCGGTCCGGCCAGATTGAGGGCCACCCTCACCGATGGAGACCCCGATGCGAACCCTCGCCCGCTTCCTGGCCGCCGCCCTCGCCGCGACGGCCTTTCTCGCCCCCGCCGCCGCCACCGCGAGCGAGACCGGCTCGACGCGTACCGCCGTCGAGCTCGGTACGCCGCACCCGCAGGCGCACGCGCACAACGACTACGAGCACGAGCGCCCGCTGTTCGACGCGCTCGAGCACGGCTTCACCAGCGTCGAGGCCGACGTGTGGCTGGTCGACGGCGAGCTCCTGGTGGCGCACGACGCGGTGGATCTCGACCCGGCGCGGACGCTGGAGGGCCTCTATCTCGCCCCGCTCAAGGAGCTCGTCAGCGGCAGGGGCCGCGACGTCTACCCGGGATACGACGGCACCTTCCAGCTCCTGATCGACATCAAGAACACCGGCGAGGCGACGTACGCCGCGGTCGAGAAGGAGCTCGGCGACTACGAGGAGCTCTTCACCCGCTACGAGAACGGCACCGTCAAGGACGGGCCGATCGAGGCGGTGATCAGCGGCGACCGCCCGCTGGAGACGATGCGGGCCGCGACCGATCGGTTCGGCTTCTACGACGGCCGGATGAGCGATCTCGACTCCGGCATGCCGTCCTCGCTGATGCCGCTGGTCAGCGACAACTGGACCAAGGTGTTCCTCTGGCAGGGCATCGGCCCGATGCCGGAGACCGAGCGCCGCAAGCTCCACGAGATCGTCGACCGGGCCCACTCCCGGGGATACCGGGTGCGCTTCTGGGCCACGCCGGACACCGACGGCCCCGCGCGCGAGGCCGTCTGGACCGAGCTCCTCGCGGCCGGGGTCGACCACATCAACACCGACGACCTCGAGGATCTGGACGCCTTCCTGAGCGCCCACGAGTAGAAACTTTCCGGCGCGTGTCACAGTCCCGCGCGCCGTCTCGTCCCAGGGGTGGAAGATGTGACCCGAGGGAGGACGAACGTGACACCTGAGACCGAGATCGAGTTCGAGGAGCTGCGACCGCTGCTGTTCTCGATCGCCTACCGGATCCTCGGCAGCGTGAGCGAGGCCGAGGACGCCGTGCAGGAGACCTGGATCCGGCTCGAGGGGACCTCGACCGAGCCCGAGTCGCTCAAGGCCTACCTGTCCACCGTGGTCACCCGCATCTCCCTCGACGTGCTGCGCTCCGCGCGGGTCCGGCGGGAGACGTACGTCGGGCCGTGGTTCCCCGAGCCGCTGCCGACCGACACCCACATCGATGAGCCGGTGGACATCTACGCGAGCCCGGAGAAGGCGACCGAGCTGGCCGACTCGGTGTCGATGGCCGCGCTGCTGCTCCTGGAGCGGCTCAGCCCGCTGGAGCGCGCGGTCTTCGTGCTGCGCGAGGTCTTCCACTTCGGCTTCGCCGACATCGCCAAGGCGGTCGACCGTTCCGAGGCCGCCTGCCGTCAGCTCGCCTCCCGGGCACGACGGCACATGGACGAGGGCAAGCCGCGGTTCGAGGCCGACCGGCGCAAGCGGGCCGAGCTCTCCGACCGGTTCTTCGAGGCGCTGCGCGACGGCGACCTGGACCAGCTCCAGGCGCTGCTGGCCGCCGACGTCGAGACCGTCAACGACGGCGGTGGTGTGGCCGGTGGCGTCGGTGGCCGGTTCGGTGCCGAGAAGGCCGCCCGCATCCTGATCGCGGCGGTGCCGCCGCTGCTCGCCATCGGTGCCCGCCTGGAGCAGCGCGAGCTCAACGGCGAGCCGGGTGCGATCCTGCGCGACGCCGACGGCGCCATCCTCGGCACCTGGACCCTCGACATCCTCGACGGCCAGATCCAGCGGATCCGCTCGGTCACCAACCCCGAGAAGCTCGGCCACCTCGGCCCGGTCGCCGACTTGAAGGACGTCGTCCGCCGCCGCAACCGCCACCGCCGCGGGCAGTGACGCCGCTGGTCGAGCCGGCGAGCGGCTCGACCAGCGGAGACCCTCAGGCGACGGCGCCCTGCGGCGTCGGTGACGTCCGCAGACCGAGGTCGGCGGTGCGTACGTCCTTGGTCTCGCGGGCGGTGAGAGCGGAGATCGAGGCGACGAGGCAGACGACGGCGGTGTAGCCGGCGGTGACGACCCAGCCACCCTCCTGAACGCCACCCAGAGCGGTGACGATCGACGGCGTGAACCCGGCCAGCAGGAAGCCGATCTGGGTGCCGATCGCGACGCCGGAGAAGCGCACCGGGGTCGAGAACATCTCACCGTAGAAGGAGGGCCAGGTCGCGTTGGCCGCCGCGTAGCCGAACGAGAAGGTCAGGATCGCGAGTGCGAAGACGAGCAGCTCGCTGCCCTGGCTCATCGAGAGCAGGTAGAACGGCATCAGGACCGCGCTGGCGACGGCGCCGAAGACGAACACCGGCTTGCGCCCGATCCGGTCGGCGAGCCGGCCGAACATCGGCTGGGTGAACAGCGCCACGACGTTGGCCGCGACGACCAGCCACAGCGTGATCGAGTCGACCATGCCGACCGCGACGCCGTAGGCGATGGCCAGGTTGCCGAAGACCGTGGAGACGGCCGCGATGAAGGCGCAGCAGATGACCCGCAGCACGTCGACCCAGTGGTCACGCAGCAGCACCGCGAGGGGCAGCTTGGCGACCTCGTTGTTGGCCTTGGCCTCCTCGAACTCCGGGGTCTCGTTGAGGCGGCTCCGGATGAAGAACGCCACCACGACCACGACCGCGGAGAGCCAGAACGGGATCCGCCAGCCGATGCCGTACTTGATCTCGTCCGGCATCGCGACGACCGGGATGAAGACGAGCGCGGCCAGGATCTGGCCGCCCTGGGTGCCGGTCAGCGTCCAGGAGGTGTAGAAGGAGCGCTTGTCGTCAGGCGCGTGCTCGAGGGTGAGCGAGCTGGCGCCGGCCTGCTCGCCGGCGGCCGAGAGCCCCTGGAGCAGGCGGCACACGATCAGCAGTGCGGGCGCGATCCAGCCGGCCTGGTCGTACGTCGGCAGGCAGCCGATCAGGAACGTGCCGCCACCCATCAGCAGGAGGGTGAACAGCAGCACCTTCCGACGGCCGATCCGGTCACCGAAGTGACCGACGAAGATCGCGCCGACGGGGCGGGCGACGTACGCGAAGGCGAAGGTCGCGAACGACATCACCAGCGCGGCGTCACCGGCGCTGGGGAAGAAGACGTGCGGAAAGATCAGCGCCGCGGCAGAGCCGAAGACGAAGAAGTCGTAGTACTCGACCGCGCTGCCCATGAAGCTGGCCAGAGCGGCCCGGACCGGGGTCTTGCCGTCTCGGTTCTCGGTGACAGGTCCCGCCATCGGGTCCTCCTCGGGGTCGTCCCGCGGTCCTGACCGCGGGCTGTGGGGGGGTGGATGAAAGTGTTCGGAGATTCAGCCGGCCGCGGCCAGCTCGCGCAGGTGGGCGAGCATCCGCTCGGCATCGGGCTCGATGCCGGTGATCAGCCGGAAGGCGTCGACGGCCTGGTAGACCGCCATGTGGCCTCCGTGGAGCGTGCGGCAGCCGGCCTCACGCGCCGCCTGCAGCAGCGCGGTGTCCAGAGGCCGGTACACGATGTCCGCCACCCACAGGTCGGGGCGGAGGAGGCTGGTGTCCAGGGGCGTGCCGGGGTGGTCGGCCATGCCCATCGGGGTGCAGTTGACCAGTCCGTCGGCCTCGGGCAGGAGCGCCGGCAGCTTGTCGACGTGGCTGGCCTCGACGGTGCTGTCGGGGTGGTGGCGCCGGATCTCCTCGACCCGCGCCTGGGCGCGGTCGACGTCCATGTCGGCGATGATCAGCCGCTCGACGCCCTGGCCCACGAGCGCGTGGGCGACGGCCGAGCCCGCCCCTCCCGCGCCGATCTGGACGACGGTGCCGAGCGGGGCGTCCGGCATCCCGGTGCGCAGCGCGTGGCCGAACCCGGTGGTGTCGGTGTTGTAGCCGACCGCACCCTCCTCGGTGAAGACCACGGTGTTGACCGCACCGAGCCGAGCCGCGGTCTCGTCGAGCCGGTCGAGGTGCTCGATCACGAGCTCCTTGCACGGGTGGGTGATGTTGAGCGCGTCGAAGCCGAGACGCCGGGCGTCCCTCATCAGGTCGCCCACGCCCTCGGCCGGAACCCCCAGGGCGGTGATGTCGAGCGTCTTGTAGACGTACGACAAGCCGTGCTCGAACCCTTCGCGCATGTGCAGCGCCGGACTCAGCGAGGGTCCGACGCCCGCGCCGATCAGGCCGACAAGAAACGAAGACTTCATCTGGGCGATCCTTAATGTACGAACTAGTACGTTACGAGAGTGAAGGGCATCACATTCCACCCCCGCTCGTCAACCCCCGCACGGCAAAGAGCCCGTCCCCGCAGTGCGGGGACGGGCTCTTTCGGGCCGCAGCTCAGTGAGCGGTGAGCCAGCCGACCACGATGTCGCCGAGGATGCGTCGGTTGCGCTCGCGCACGTCGGGGGCGAGCATGTCGCGGCCGAAGAGGAACCCGAACGTCGCGCTGTTGGCGACCTGGAAGACGCAGTAGGCGCTGATCATCATGTGTACGTCGACGGCGTCGACGTCGGCTCGGAGCTCACCGGAGGCGCGACCGCGGGCGAGGACGTCCTCGAGGACGGTGGCGGCCGGGGCCCCGAGCTCGCGCAGCGACTCGACCTTCTCCATGTGCCGGCCCCGGTGGATGTTCTCGACGGAGACCAGGCGGATGAAGTCGGGGTGGTCGACGTGGTGGTCGAAGGTCAGCTCGGCGATACGACGGATCGCGTCGACCGGCTCCAGATCACCGGCGTGCAGGTTCTGCTCGAGATCGCGGATCCGGCGATAGGCAGCCTCGAGCACGGCCAGGAACAGCCCCTCCTTGCCGCCGAAGTAGTAGTAGATCATCCGCTTCGTGGTGCGGGTGCGCTCGGCGATCTCGTCGACCCGAGCACCCGAATAGCCCTGCTCCGAGAACACCTCGGTCGCGACCTCGATCAGCTCGGACCGGGTGCGTTCGGCATCGCGCGACTGAACCATGCCCCGAGCCTAGAGCACGCCCCACTTCCCAAGGCGCAACAATGTATGTACCGTTTCGTACATTAGCGACGAACGGAGACCCATGCGCACCTCGATCGCCACCGTCTGTCTCAGCGGCGGCCTGGTCCAGAAGATGTACGCCGCGGCCGAGGCCGGCTTCGACGCGATCGAGATCTTCGAGCCCGACCTCATCGCCGCACCCCAGTCTCCCGAGGAGATCCGGGCGCTGGCGTCCCGGCTGGGCCTGACCCTCGACCTCTACCAACCCTTCCGTGACGCCGAGGGCGTCGACGAGTCGGCCTTCGCCGACGTGCTGCACCGGGCCGAGGCGAAGTTCCGCCTGATGCAGCGGCTCGGGATCGACCTGATGCTGGTGTGCAGCAACGTGGCCACCGCGACCGTCGACGACGACGAGGTCTCCGCGGGGCAGCTGCGGCGGCTGGGCGAGCTCGCGGCGACGTACGGGATCCGGCTGGCCTACGAGGCGCTGGCCTGGGGACGGTTCGTGGACGACTACCGGCGCTCGTGGCGCATCGTGGAGCTCGCCGACCACCCCAACGTCGGCGTCTGCCTGGACAGCTTCCACATCCTCTCCCGCGGTCACGACCCCAAGCAGATCGAGGAGATCCCGGCCGAGAAGATCTTCTTCCTGCAGCTCGCCGACGCCCCCGCGCTCAGCATGGACGTGCTCTCCTGGAGCCGCCACCACCGGCTCTTCCCCGGCGAGGGCAGCTTCGACCTGCCTGCGTTTCTGGGTCACGTGGTGCGCGCCGGCTACGACGGCCCGCTCTCGCTGGAGGTCTTCAACGACACCTTCCGCCAGACCGACCCGGTCCGCACCGCGCGCCAGGCGCAGCGCTCGCTGCGGTGGCTCGCCGACCGCACCGCCGACCTGCTCGGCGAGGAGGCCGACCAGCACGCATCACTCCCCCGGCTGCCGGAGATGACCGCGCCGGAGGCCTTCGACTTCGTCGAGATCAAGGCACCGGACACCTCCGGCGTCGAGGTGCTGCTCGAGCAGCTCGGCTTCGACTTCGGCGGCCGCCATCGCAGCAAGCAGGTGCGCCTGTGGACCTGGGGCGCGGCCCGGATCGTCTGCAACGACGTGCCCAGCGCCTCCCCCGCGCCGCGGATCGCCGCCGTCGGCTTCGACGTCGCCGACTCGGACCCGGCCGCCGAGCGGGCCGCCCGGCTGATGGCGCCGCCGGTCCACCGCCGGACGTACGCCGGGGAGCAGGCGCTGCGCGCCTTCACCTCCCCCGACGGCACCGAGGTCTTCCTCTCCCACGCGGAGGACTGGATGGGCGAGTTCGACGGCGGGGTCTCGGGTGCCGACGGACACGACGCGCGGATCGACCACGTCAACCTGGTCCAGCCCTGGCACAGCTTCGACGAGGCGGTGCTCTTCTACACCAGCGTGCTGTCGCTGACCCCGCAGCCGACCCAGGAGGTCGCCGGCCCCTCCGGCCTCGTCCGCAGCCAGGTGATGAGCTCGCCGGCCGGCGGCGTACGGCTGCCGCTCAACCTGCTTCCGACCGGGCAGCCCGATGCGGGACAGCAGGGTCAGGCCCAGCACATCGCGCTCGCCTGCCAGGACATCATCGGCGTCGTCGCGGCGGCGCGGGAGCGTGGGCTGCGGCCGCTGAAGGTGCCGGGCAACTACTACGACGACCTGGTCGCCCGCTTCGGCCTGAGCGACGGCCTCGTCGCCACCCTGCGCGACCTCGATCTGCTCTACGACCGCGACCCCGACGGCGAATATCTGCATTGTTACACCGAGACCGTCGGCGAGGTCTTCTTCGAGCTCGTCGAGCGGCGGGACCGCTACGACGGCTACGGCGCCGGCAACGCGCCGGTCCGCCTGGTCACCCAGGCCGGCTGACCCCCGGCCGAAACCGTAGAAGTGGGCGACGAAACCACAGTTTCGTCGCCCACGACTACAGACTCGGCGATCAGAAGTTGCCGCGGCGCTCCTGCTCGCGCTCGATGGCCTCGAAGAGGGCCTTGAAGTTGCCCTTGCCGAAGCCGAGGGAGCCGTGGCGCTCGATCAGCTCGAAGAAGACCGTGGGGCGGTCGCCGATCGGCTTGGTGAAGATCTGCAGCAAATAGCCGTCCTCGTCGCGGTCGACCAGGATGCCGCGCTTCTGCAGCTCCTCGATCGGCACCCGCACCTCACCGATCCGGGCGCGCAGCTCGGGGTCCTCGTAGTAGGAGTCGGGGGTGTTGAGGAACTCGATGCCGGCGTCGCGCAGCGCGTCGACGGTGGCCAGGATGTCGCCGGTGGCCAGCGCCAGGTGCTGGGCGCCGGGGCCCTGGTAGAACTCCAGGTATTCGTCGATCTGCGACTTCTTCTTCGCGATGGCCGGCTCGTTGAGCGGGAACTTCACCCGGTGGTTGCCGTTCGCGACGACCTTCGACATCAGCGCGGAGTAGTCGGTGGCGATGTCGTCACCGATGAACTCGGCCATGTTGGTGAAGCCCATGACGCGGCCGTAGAAGTCGACCCACTCGTCCATCTTGCCGAGCTCGACGTTGCCGACGACGTGGTCGAGCGCCTGGAAGAGACGCTTGGGGGCGCCCTCGGGCTTCTTCAGCGTCGAGGTGCGGGTGACGTAGCCGGGCAGGTAGGGGCCGTCGTACGCCTTGCGGTCGACCAGGGTGTGGCGGGTCTCGCCGTAGGTGGCGATCGCAGCGATGCGTACGGTGCCGTGCTCGTCGCTCACGTCGTGGGGCTCCTCCAGGACGCGGGCGCCCTGCTTGCGGGCGTGCTCGATGCAGCGGTCGACGTCGGGCACCTCGAGGGCGATGTCGATGACGCCGTCACCGTGGCGGGCGTGGTGGGCGATGATCTCGCTCTCGGGCGCGACGCCGCCCTTGATCACGAACCGTACTCCCCCGCTGCGCAGCACGTAGGAGTGGTGGTCGCGGTTGCCGGTCTCGGGGCCGGAGTAGGCGACCAGCTCCATGCCGAAGGCGCTCTGGAAGAAGTGGGCGGTCTGGGTGGCGTTGCCGACGGCCCACACGACCGCGTCCCAGCCGGTGACCGGGAACGGGTCAGAGGTGTCGTCGTAGGCCACCAGGCCGACGAGCTGCTCCAGCTCGGCCAGCCCGAGTCCGGCGAGCTTCTCTTGGTTGGTCAGGGTGTCTGCAAGCGTCATGCGGGCAAGTCAAGTGGGCCGGATCACACCAAACAAGTTGACCACCCAGCACTGGTCAATCTGTCAGATCGGACCAGCATTCAGTGTCTTTTGCTAGTCAATCTGACTACCATCGGCCCATGCACCTCGATGCCCTCGATGTCACTCTGCTGGAGACCCTGCACGCCCACCCGCGGGTCGGCGACCTCGAGCTCTCCCGGGTCGCCGGCGTCGCCCGCGCGACCGTGCAGAGCCGGCTGCGCAAGCTGGCCGAGGCCGGCGTGATCCGCGACTGGGCGCCGACGATCGACCCGGCCGCCGCCGGCCACGCCGTCCAGGCGTTCGTGACGTTGGAGATCTCCCAGGGAGCACTCGAGGACGTGCGCCGCGACCTCGCCGAGATCCCCGAGGTGCTGGAGGCCTACGTCACCACCGGCTCCTTCGACGTCTTCTGCAAGGTGGCGACCGGGTCTCACGCGAAGCTCCAGGAGGTGCTCGTCCGGATCGACCAGTCCCACGCCGTCGTCCGCTCGACCAGCGTGGTCACCCTCTCCACGCTCATCGAGCCGCGCACCCTCGACCTGCTGCGCACCGGCGCCACGCCACGCCCCTAGGTTGTGAAGCCGAGGGTGCCCTATAGGTCACTCTCCGCTTCACAACCCGACGATCATGCGATGCGGGGCAGCTCCACCGAGACCCGCAACCCGCCGCCGGGCCGGGCGAGGACGGCGAGATTGCCGTCGTGGGCACGGGTGATGCTCTTGACGATCGCCAGGCCCAGGCCGACACCGGCGTGGTCGACGTGGATGCGCTGGGTGCCTCGCTGGAACGGCTCGGTGAGCGTGGCGACGAGCTCGCGGGAGAGCTGTTCGCCGGTGTTCGCGACGGTGAGGACCACGCTCTTCTCGGTGGCGACGATGGTGACCGACACCGAGCCGTCCTCGGGCAGGTTGTGGACGATCGCGTTGTGGATCAGGTTGGTCGCGACCTGCAGCAGCAGCGCGGGCGAGCCGTTGACCGAGGCCTGCTCACCGGAGGTCTCGATCCTCACTCCGCGCTGCTCGGCGAGCGGCAGCAGCGTCTCGACCGCCTCCTCGGCGACCAGCGACAGGTCGACCGGCTCGCGGGCGAACGAGCGCTGGTCGGCACGGCTGAGCACGAGCAGCGCCTCGGTGAGGTCGATCGCGCGGGCGTTGATCTGGCGCAGCCGGCCGATGAGCTCGTCGACGTCGCGGTTCGGGTCCTTGCCGGCGACGTCGAGGAGCGTCTGCGTGATCGCGAGCGGGGTACGCAGCTCGTGGGACGCGTTGGCCGCGAACCGTTGCTGCTCGGCCACCTGCGACTCGACCTTCTCGAGCATGTCGTCGAAGCCGTCGGCGAGCTCGCGCAGCTCGTCGCCGGGGCCGTCGAGCTCGATCCGGTGGGAGAGCGAGCCGGTCGCGGCCGTACGCGTGGCCTCGGTGATCTTCCGCAGCGGCGCCAGCATCCGGCCGGCCAGGATCCAGCCGCCCACCAGCCCGAACACGAGCAGGAAGCCCATCATCGTGGCCGCCCGCGGGATGAACGCACGCTCGAGGTCGGAGCGGTTCGGGACGAAGGGAGCGCTCGGTCTCCCCGGCTGCTGCGGCCATTCCATCCAGACCCCGTCGGGGACGTAGCGCAACAGGAAGACCCACACGACCGCGAGGAGCAGGATCCCGGTGACAACGATGACCGCGGCGTAGCTCAGCGTCAGCTTGAGCCGGACGCTCATCCCCGGGCGTCTAGGAATCGACATCGATGCGGTATCCGACGCCGGGCACGGTCGCGATGATCGCGGGCTCGCCGAGCCGCTTGCGCAGGGCGGAGACGGTGATGCGTACGGCGTTGGTGAAGGGGTCGGCGTTCTCGTCCCACGCCCGCTCCAGCAGCTCCTCGGCGCTGACCACGCCGCCCTCTGCGGCGGCGAGCACCTCGAGCACGGCGAACTGCTTGCGGGTCAGCGCCACGTAGCGGCCGTCGCGGTAGACCTCCCGGCGGAAGGGGTCGACCCGCAGGCCGGCGATCTCCCGCACCGGCGGCCGGCTGTGGGCACGGCGCCGGTCGAGGGCCCGCAGCCGCAGCACCAGCTCGCGCAGCTCGAACGGCTTGGTCAGGTAGTCGTCGGCGCCCAGCTCGAACCCGGAGGCCTTGTCGTCGAGGCGGTCGGCAGCGGTGAGCATGAGGATCGGCATCCCGGTGCCCGAGGCGACGATGCGCTTGGCGACCTCGTCGCCGGAGGGCCCCGGGATGTCGCGGTCGAGCACGGCGATGTCATAGGCGTTGACGCTCAACAGCTCCAGAGCCGTGTCTCCGTCACCGGCGACGTCGGCGGCGATCGCCTCCAGCCGCAGCCCGTCCCGGATCGCCCCGGCCATCAACGGCTCGTCCTCGACCACCAGCACCCGCATGCTCTGATCCTAGGTGGACGACATATCGCCGACGTATCCGAAATGCCATACGCCCTGGCGACATCTGCACGGGTTGACTGGCACGGTGACCTTCACCGTGCGACCGATCAGCCCCGCCGAGCACCTCGACCACGTCAGGTCGCGCCGGTCGGTCAGCTTCCTGCAGACGCCCGCGTGGGCCGAGGTCAAGACGGAGTGGCGCAGCGAGTCGCTGGGTTGGTACGCCGGTGACCGGCTCGCCGCGACCGGGCTGGTCCTGCACCGGTCGGTGCCGCGGCTGGGCCGCACGCTGGCCTATCTGCCGTGGGGCCCCGACATCGACTGGGCCGGTGGGCTCACCGTCTGGTTCCCGCCGCTGGTCTCCTATCTGAGGTCGCAGGGCGCGTTCGCGATCCGGGTCGCTCCCCCGGTGCCCACCGACACCTGGGACGCGGCACAGGTCAAGGACGGCATCGCCGACCCCGGCGTCGCCCGCCTCACCGACCTCCCGGGGCGGCCCGATCCCGTGGGCGCCGAGGTGACGCGCTACCTCGGCGACTCCGGCTGGATCCCGCAGAACCCCACGGACGGGTTCGGGGCGGGGCAGCCGCAGTTCACGTACGAGATCCCGCTGCGGCGCCCGGATGGGACCGTGCGCTCCGAGGAGGACGTGCTCCGCGGCATGAACCAGCTGTGGCGGCGCAACATCAAGCGGGCCGCCAAGGCCGGCGTCGAGGTCACCACCTCCGCCGGCGGCGCGGATCTGAAGGCGTTCCACGACCTCTACGTCCACACCGCCGAGCGCGACCACTTCACCCCGCGCCCGCTGGCCTACTTCGGGAAGATGTTCGCCGCGCTGTCCGCCGAGGACCCCGAGCGGATCACGCTCTATCTCGCCCGCCACGACGGCGACCTGGTGGCCGCGACGATCTACGTCCGCGTCGGCGGGCACGCCTGGTACGTCTACGGCGCCTCCTCGACCGAGAAGCGGGATGTACGCGGCTCCAACGCCCTGCAGTGGGCGATGATCCGCGACTCGCTGGCCGCCGGGTGCGACGTCTACGACCTGCGCGGCATCACCCCGACGCTGTCCACCGACGACCCGCACGTCGGGCTCATCCAGTTCAAGGTCGGCACCGGCGGGCAGGCGGTGCGGTACGTCGGTGAGTGGGACCTCCCGCTGCGGCCGATCCTCTACCGGGCGTTCGACCTCTACATGAGACGGCGGAGTCGATGACGAAGATGTCGAGCAGGAAGATCAGGGAAGGCGGCATCGGATGATGATCGTGAACGAGTCGGGCTCACTGACGGAGACCGGCATCGTCGTGCTGGCGGTGCTGGCGTTCCCCGTGGCCGTGCTGGCCGTGCCGCTGCTGGCCGTGCTGCGCCGGGTCTTCGGGGTCGCATGGCGACGGGCTTGGCGCCACTCGCTGGCGGAGGTCGCCATCGTCTACGGCACCGTGCCGGGCCTGCTGCTGACCATGGTGCCGGGCAGCGAGGCAGGCCTCGTCCCCGGTGCCGTCAGCCTCGAGCCGTTCACCGACCTCCCCACCATGGGACGGATCGGCATCGTCGGCAACCTGATCCTGCTCGCCGCCCTCGGCTTCTTCGCACCGATCCGGTTCCGCGGCCTGCGCTCGATCTGGCGGGTCCTGGGCCTGGCACTCGCGGTGTCGGTCTCGATCGAGGTGCTGCAATACGCCCTGATGCTCGACCGGGTCTCTTCCGTCGACGACGTCATCCTCAACGCCGGCGGCGCCACCGCCGCCGCGATCCTGTCGTGGCCGTGGTGGCGCCGTCGCCGCCCGTCGTGCGCGTCGACCATGGTTCTCGACAACGATCTCGTGCGAACCATGTGACTACACCAGGCCGCCACAGCACCCATCCCTCACGCGGCTGTGGAAGCTCCTACTTTGGCTGGTCGTCGAAGTCTGCGCGAGAAGGTCTGTACCCGAGATCCCCGTGGACTGCCGACCATGGAGCCGACTATGACTCCGATCCCCCGATCGTCGTCCGCTGTCCTGGCTCGGCCCCTCGCCCAGTCATGAACAACGAAGGTCGCCTCCCCGCGGCGTACGTACATTCTGTAAGATCCGCGTCGCGCCCATCGGTCAGGAAGTCTGTTGCCTCGACAACGTCCTTATCAACACACCGCACAGCCCGAAGAAGATTGTGAAGTCGTCCAGTAAAGGCTAGGCTCACATGGCGATATCTCGGGGAGGACCATATGGGTGATGATGCACATCGACCGGGCCACATGAGCCTGGATCCATCAGCGTTACCGCCGAGTCCGCAGGGGCGTGCAGGCAAGTTCGGCCACGGCAAAGAGTTCGGGGCGGACATATTCGCCCTCTTCAGGGCGGGTCGAGTGAAGTTTCCTGATCTAGCGGCCAAGTACTCTGGACTAACGGGATCGGTCCATGACTTCACGCAGCAGATTGCCTTCTTGGGCGACTCTGTAGGCGGCGAGGCTGCATTCAGGGTCATGGAGAATCTTCGAAACGAATTGCATTTCGGCATGCGTAGAACGACCGAGGTTCTCGACATCAGCGGACGAACATTGGTTCAGGTCGCGGAGCTTTTCGTCGAGACCGACGAAGAAGCCAAGGCTAAGTTCGATGAACTACGCGAGCAGAACCTCGGCGCGGACGACTTTGCACATCCCGCCAAGGTGCCAGAGCCACCTGGCACGGGCGCACCTTACGGATCGGTTTACGAACCTCCATCCTTGGAGTCACCGAAAGATGCTCCCGAATGGTTTGAGGGCATGAGTATCACGGGAACTGCCAAGGTGGATTAGTGGTGGCGAATAACGACTGGAACCGAGGGGTTTTTGATGCCACCATCGAGCGCTTTGAGCACACCCTCGCAGACCTGCACGCGATCGACGCGTTCATCGCAACAGTAAAGGCGACTCGTGAACAGGCAATTCCGGGCGGCGAGATCGACAACCTATATACCGCGGGCGGCGGCGAAAAGGTAGTCATGACCGTGGGCCGAATCCACGAATTCGAGATGGACCTCGGATGGTTTCCCACCCCAGGATCGGCAACCCAGCCATCTGTTTCTTGGCCAGCGTCCACATCAACAGGACCAGTCGGCCATTGGGAGAGCGAATTCAAGAAGGCGCTTGCGGAATGCAACACCAATGGCAAAGAATACGCGGCTAATCTCGTTGGGTATGTTCGTGACGCCACGAAGTATCTGGTTCAACCCGTTGCACCATCATTTGAAAGCGCAGCCAGCACGATATCGGAGACTGAGGCGGCGATCGAAGTGGTCGCTACACAGGACCTTCTCGAACTCACGAATAGCGTGAGCGACTGGGAGGGCGACGCAGCAGACGCCTTCTTCAACTATACTTATGGACATATACAGCCTGCGGGTGCGATCCATTCAGTCATTGCAGCAGCGCTTAATTGTGGACTCACTTCAGCGCATCAGATCGTATCCATATCGCAGGATGCGCTTATGCAGATCGTCAGGGGAATCGACGACGCCATCATGCAGCAATTAGATGCTCGCGCAGCGGACTGGCAGGCGGATCCGCCACCCAGCACAGCCGAGACAGTGGGACTGGGGTCTGCTGGCGTCGGCGTGATTGCAGCATTGCTTGCAATCCCGACCGGCGGAACTTCGTTGGCGCTCGCGGCGGGACTCATGGGAGCCGCAGCGGCAGCTGGAGGAATGGCCGCCTCAGCCGCCTCATTGGAGGGGTCCGAGCGCGTCGCATTGTCCGCCGCGACAGCCGTCGAAATCGGTGACGAACTTTTCAACAGAGTTTCTGATGTCCTGACCTGGAATCGTGCAAAGTGGGATGAACTTGAAGGAGGGCTCACCGGTATCGTGAAGATTGTCACTGAAAACGAGTCCAGTTTGGCTCCTCGAACTCCGGATGTTGGCCGAGTCGACCCTGGCGATTGGCATCACGAGTCGGTGAATTCATGACGGTGGCTCGAACACCAAGGGCCATCTTCGTCTCGCTGGCCCTCACAGCGTTCATGACTTCCTGTGGAAGCAACGGAAATGATCCGGATACTCATCCGTCGAGCAGTTCTCCAACATCGTCAGGCGAAAATAGGGTCGCTACTCCAAGTGATGGTTACTGCACTGACATTTTGACAGCGTCCGGTATAGAAGATGTTCTCCGCGATCGCACTTGGTCGGTCCTCAGCGAGACAATCGTCAGCGGCGGCGCCTCATGCACGATCAACGGTGCGATCCGGCCGGCAAGCTCGACTAGGGTCTCGGCCCCCACAGCTTTATCCTTTCGCCTGACCATGCGATTCCTCGACGATGACTCGGACGCCGCCGACATCGAGCAAGAGTACGAGGATCGCCTGACGTGGCTGACCGCAGCAAGCGCCACTGATCAAATATTCGTCGGACGGACGGAGCGGTCGGCGATACAGGGATGGTGGAGCCAGGGCGACCGATTTGCATCGCAGGAATCGTCCGGATCCAGCACGAATCTCTTCGTAGAGTCGCTCGTAGCTGGTAATGGTGCCTACGTGAACGTGACGACCAGGTGCACCACGGAAAAGAAGTCCGGTGGTTCCGTCAATCAATCCTTGCTGATGGCTTCTGACGCTCTTCTCACATCGATTCCGCAGAACTGACCCGATCGCCAACCTTCAGCCATCCACGCTGGTGGCACATGGCGTCTCTCATTGGGCGTACCGCCTTCGGTTTGATGTCATACGAGGGCCGCAGCGACCTGGTCGAGGCGGGCTCCGCGTGAGGCCTTGACGAGGACGACGTCGCCGGGGCCGACGTGGCTTCGCAGCCAGTCGATCGCGGCGGCGTTGTCGGGCAGCGCCACTGCCTTCGCCCCGGCACCGTCGGCGATGACGGCCGCTGCCTCGCCGACGGTGAGGACGAGGTCGGCCCGCGTGGCGGCGTACGTCCCGATCTCGTGGTGCGCGTCGCGGCTGGTCTCGCCGAGCTCGAGCATCTCGCCGAGCACGGCGATGCGGCGCCTGGCCTCGATCGAGGCGAGGGCGTCGAGGCCGGCGCGGGTGGACTCGGGGTTGGCGTTGTAGGAGTCGTTGAGGAGGGTCGCGCCGTTGGCCAGGGCGCGCAGCTCCATCCGCCACCTCGAGATCGAGGCGGTGTGCAGTGCGGTCGCGGCCTGCTCGAGGGGTACGCCGGCGGCCAGGCCCGCGGCTGCGGCGGCCGCGGCGTTGAGCGCCCAGTGAGCGCCGACGAAGGGGAGCGTGACGGTCGCCTGCTCCTCGCCGTGCCGGAGACGGAACGATGGACGGCCGAGCCGGTCCAGAGCCAGGTCGTGGACACGCACACCGGCCCTCTCGCCGGCACCGAAGGCCAGCACCGGACCGTCGGTCAGGTCGCCCATCGCGAGCACCCGTGGGTCGTCGGCATGCAGCACGGCGGTGCCGCCACTCGCCAGGCCCCGCACCAGCTCGCTCTTGGCCACGGCGATCGCCTCGCGGGACCCGAACTCGCCCAGGTGGGCCCGGCCGACGTTGGTGACGACGGAGATGTCGGGCGCGACCAGGCCGGTCAGCTCGGCGATGTCACCGATGTGCCGGGCACCCATCTCGAGCACCAGGAACCTCGTGGTGGCGTCGGCGCGCAGCATGGTGAGAGGTACGCCGAGCTCGTTGTTGAACGAGCCGGAGGTCGCGACGGTCGGTGCGGCGCTCGACAGCACCGCCCCGATCATGTCCTTGGTGCTGGTCTTGCCCTGGGAGCCGGTGACCGCGACCACGGTCAGCCCGTCGCGCAGCAGCGCGACGACGTGGGCGGCCAGCCGCTGCAGCGCGGCCTGGGCGTCGTCGACGACGACCGTGGGGAGCGTCGTCGGGCGCGAGCCGAGCACGGCGACGGCGCCGGCCGCGGCGGCTTGCGGTGCGTGCTCGTGGCCGTCGGTGTGCTCGCCCGCGAACGCGACGAAGAGGCCGCCCGGGTCGGCCTGGCGACCGTCGATCACGGCCGGGGCGGTCACGGTCACCGAGCCGTCGCCGACGACCTTCCCGCCGACCAACGAGGCGATTTCGTCCAAGCTGAGGGGAATCATCCCCTCAGTGTTCGAATTCCCTTGTTGTCACCGCGTATCCGCTAATCGATATGCGGACGATAACTTATCGTCGACATATCGGAAATTCCATACGGGGCCGCAACTGCTCCTCCGGTTTGCTGGCCGGGATGATCTACCACGAGCCGACGGCGCACACCGCGGTCCCGCCCACCAGCGGTATCACGGTCTATGGCTGCGCCCCTGATGAGAGGCACCTTTTCGACTCCCTGGCACCCGCTCACGGGGTCACGCTGACCACCACGGCAGAACCGGTCACCGTGGAGAATGCCGATCTCGCCCACGGAGGCCGTTGCATCAGCGTCAGCCACAAGACGCCGATATCGAACGAGACGCTTCTCGCTCTGGAGAAGGTCGGAATCCGGTATGTCTCGACGCGATGCGTCGGTTTCAACCACATCGATGTCGATTTCGCGGCAAGCATCGGGATAACGGTCGGAAATGTCGCCTATTCGCCCGACTCGGTCGCCGACTACACGTTGATGCTGATGCTGATGGCGGTGCGCCAGGCGAAGTCGACCATCCGTCGCACCGACGCCCACGACTACCGCCCGGCGGCCACCCGGGGTCGCGAGCTGCGCGACCTCACCGTCGGCGTGGTCGGCACCGGGCGGATCGGCGTCGCGGTCATCGACCGGCTGCGGGGCTTCGGCTGCGACGTACTCGCCTACGACATCAAGCCCCGGTCGGCGGCCGAGGGCGTCGAGCACGTCGACCTGGACAACCTGGTCGAGTGCAGCGACGTCGTCACGCTCCACGCGCCGCTCACCGCCGAGTCGCACCATCTGCTCGACCGGCGGCGCATCGACCGGATGCGCCCCGGCGCGTACGTCATCAACACCGGTCGCGGCGCGCTCGTCGAGACCCCGGCGCTCGTCACCGCGCTCGAGGAGGGCCGTCTGGGCGGCGCTGCCCTCGATGTCATCGAGGGCGAGGAGGGCATCTTCTACGCCGATCTCCGTGGCCGCGAGATCCCGAACGGCTGGCTGGCGCGGCTTCAGGAGATGCCGAACGTGCTGGTCAGCCCCCACATCGCCTACTTCACCGACCATGCCCTCCGGGACACGGTCGAGAACTCCATCGTCAACTGTCGTGAATTCGAAAGCAGGTTGCAGCATGTCTAAGCGCAAGGTCGGCATCATCTTCGGTGGCGTCTTCGAGGAGCACCCCGTCTCGGTGAAGTCGGCGCAGGAGGTCGCCAAGAACCTCGACACCGACGCGTACGAGGCCTACTGGATCGGCATCACCAAGAGCGGTGACTGGCGGCTGTGCGACGGCCCCGACCCGAGCTGGGAGGACGGCGCCCACCGCCCGGTCGTGCTCTCCCCCGACCGCAGCGTCCACGGGCTGCTCGTCCTGGACGAAGGCAGCTACGAGACCATCCGGCTCGACGTCGTGCTCCCGGTCCTGCACGGCAAGCTCGGCGAGGACGGCGCGATCCAGGGCCTCTTCGAGCTCTCCGGGATCCCGTACGTCGGCTGCGACGTGCAGAGCTCGGCGCTGTGCATGGACAAGTCGCTGGCCTACACCATCGTCGCCGAGGCCGGGATCCCGACACCGACGTTCTGGACTCTCTACCCGGGCGACGAGATCGATCCCGGCGTACTCCCCTATCCGGTCTTCGTGAAGCCGGCCCGCTCCGGATCGTCGTTCGGGGTCAGCAAGGTGAGCTCGGCCGCGGAGCTGGACGAGGCGATCGCGACCGCGCGGCAGTACGACGAGAAGGTGCTCATCGAGGAAGGCGTCGTGGCCGAGGAGATCGGCTGCGCGATCCTCGGCAACGGCGCCGAGCTCGTCACCGGCGAGGTCGACCACGTCGCGCTCTCGCACGGCTTCTTCAAGATCCACCAGGAGGACGCTCCTGAGACCGGCTCGGAGAACGCGACCTTCATCGTGCCCGCCGACATCCCCGCCGAGGCGCAGGAGCTGGTCAAGACCGAGGCGCAGCGGGTCTACCGCGCGCTGGGCTGCCGGGGTCTGGCGCGGGTCGACATGTTCCTGAAGGCCGACGGCACCGTGGTGCTCAACGAGGTCAACACGCTGCCCGGGCTCACCTCCTACAGCCGCTACCCTCGGATGATGGCGGCCGCCGGGATCTCGATGACCGAGTTCCTCGACCGTGCGGTCACCCTCGCGCTGGAGGAGACGGTCCGATGAGGGAGGGCTTCGCCTTCGTCGACGAGCTGGTGCCGGGCATCCGCTGGGACAGCAAGTACGCCACCCGGGACAACTTCACCGGCAAGCCGGTCGACGGCTACCTGGTGAACCGGATCGTCGGGACCCGGGAGCTGTGCGTCGCCCTCACCCAGGCCCGCGACAAGGCCGCGGCCCTCGGCCTCGGGATCCTGCTGTGGGATGGCTACCGTCCCCAGCGCGCCGTCGACGCCTTCCTGCGCTGGGCCGAGGAGCCCTCCGGGCACGACGCGCGCAAGCAGATCCACTACCCCGCGATCACCCGTCCGGAGATGTTCGAGAAGGGGTACGTCGCCACGAAGTCCGGCCACAGCCGCGGCAGCACCGTCGACCTGACCCTCTTCTCGTTGGCTTCGGGCGAGCTGCTGGACATGGGCGGCGGCCACGACCTGATGGACGAGATCTCCCATCACGGCGCGGCCGGGGTCTCCGCGGAGGCGGCCAGCAACCGGGCGCAGCTGTGCTCGGTCATGGAGTCGTGCGGGTTCAGCCGTTACGACAGCGAGTGGTGGCACTACTCGCTGATCGAGGAGCCCTATCCCGACACGTACTTCGACTTTCCGATCGAGTAGCTAGCCCAGCCAGCCGTGGACCTTCGAGCGGTTCGCCTTCTTCCAGACGGAGGCGAACCGCTCCTCGGCGTCGGCGGCGGCGGCTTCCTCGGCTGCCCTGAGCTCGCTGAGCGCGGCATCGGGCCCAGGGACGGTGTCGATCGTCCGGATCATGACGGCAGCGTCGTTGAGGTCACCGAGGGTCGACTGGATCGACTTCGCGGCCTCGGCGAGGCGCTCGGCATCCTCACCGAAGAGCTCCCGCAGCGACTCGGCCGCGTAGCGGGTGCGCTTGGCCTTCTTGCGTGCCTCGTGGAGCCGCCGGCGCCGCTCGCCGGGGCCATCGGCGACCTCGGCGGCATCGACCGCTGCCGCCAGGCGTCGCCAGCTCCGCCGGACTCGCTTGCGCAGAGCCTTCTTGCCGGGCGTGCCGTCCGACCACGGGAACCCGCCCGGGGCGGCGAGGGCCGCGATCAGCGAGCGGTAACGCTCCCCCTCCAGCTCCGGGAGCAGCAGGGCACGGCCTTGGGCCTGGCGCTCGGCCAGCGCGATCCGGAGCGCGTCGACACCCGTGGGACCCGGACCGTGCTCGGCCGCCCACTGGCGCAGCCGCTTGCGGAGCACCTCGGCGTCGCGTACCTCTCCGAGGAGGTCGGCGAGCCACTTCAGCTCCTCGCGGAGCGGCTCGGTCTGCTCCGGGTCGAGAAATCGGCGGTACGTCGCCAGGACGCTCCGCATCCTGCGAACCGTCACGCGCATCTGGTGGACCGAGTCGTCCTCGTCACGCAGCACGAGCCGGCCCCAGCGGTGGAGCGCGGCCACCTGGTCGCGCCACCACTCGCCGGCCGGCTCGTGTGGATGAGTCATCCCTACAGTTCTACCCTGCCACGGACTCCAGGTCACCCACCTTCTCGTCGACCTCCGAGCTGCCCTTCTCACGATGCGGGAGGAGGGTGAGGAGCAGGCCCGCGCCGGCCCAGCAGGCGAGCACGATCAGCGGGGTCGTGGAGCCTGCGCCGTCGAAGAAGGAGAGGCCGCGAAGAGCCGATCCGGTCGCACCCGGAGGCAGGAGCTGGCCGAGCCAGCCGAACGGGAGCATCTCCGGGGCCGAGGTGATGCCGGAGAGGGGGTTGCCGACCAACATGACCAGGAGCGCCATGATGCCGACACCGGCCATGCCGATGAAGTGGCGCAGGCCGACGATCGGCAGCGCGACCGCGAGGATGCCGAGGGAGACGACACCGGCGTTGACCAGATAGGTGCCCTCGAGGGCGCCCAGCCAGCCCTGGATGATCCCGGTCATCGCCAGGCCGCCTCCGATCGCGATCAGGAACGCGGCGGCGACGCGGTCGCGGGTGCGCTTGAGCGCCAGCGAGGTGATCGCGCCGGCCATGATGCCGCCGAGCGCGAGGGGCAGCGCCGCGGTGCCGAAGACGAGCCCGCGCGGGTCGTCCTGCGGAGCGGCGACGACGTCGGTCACCTTCGGGGCGGTGCCGGTCTCGGCGCCCATCGCCGTCGCCATCGCGGTCAGCTGCTGGGCGACGTTGGCGCTGGCGGCGGTGGCCGTCAGCACCTCCTGGCCCTCCGGGGCGACGACGATCGCGCCGTAGGCCTCGCGGTCCTCGATCGCCTCGACCGCCGCATCCCGGTCGGCGACCGCGATGACGTCGAAGGCGTCCTCGCCCGCGGTGGCGGCGAGCTGCGTCTCGATCTGGGTGACCGCCTGCGGCGGACCGGCGACGGCCAACGGCAGCGCCCGTGGCTCCATCTCGCTGGAGGGCCAGGTGAAGGCGGTGATGAGCAGGGTGAGCAGGGTGACCAGACCGAGGCTGACCCCGATCACGGCTTTCACGGACGTGGGCATGGCGATTCCTTCTTAAAAAAAACGAATGTTCATTCTCTTTGAGAGAACTCTCCTCCTCCTCGGCGGATTTATCAAGAATGAATGTTCGTTTTCTTTTGAGGTATCCTCAGCCCATGCCCAAGGTCAGCGAGGAGCACCGTGCCGAGAAACGCCAGCAGATCATCGCGGCGACGCTGCGCTGCGTGGAGCGCGACGGCTTCCACAAGACGACGATGGCCGCGGTCGTCAAGGAGTCCGGCCTCTCGGCAGGGTCGGTCTACACCTACTTCCGCAGCAAGAACGACATCATCCACGCGATCGCCCAGTCCGGCCTGACCGGTGTCACCGCCGCGATCAACCGGCTCATCCCCGAAGAGGGATCGGACA
The DNA here is from genome assembly GCF_000960475.2 of Nocardioides luteus. Lineage (GTDB taxonomy): Bacteria > Actinomycetota > Actinomycetes > Propionibacteriales > Nocardioidaceae > Nocardioides > Nocardioides luteus_A. The sequence goes on from NZ_JZDQ02000044.1 coordinate 24,243, forward strand.
TGGACGCTCCCCCGCCGGAGTGGGCGATCGAGGCCGCCACCCAGCACCTTCTCGATCTCGGCACCGAGCTCGGGGTGGACCTCCCGCGGATCGCCCTGCAGACCTGGGCGGAGGCCGCGCGCGACCCGGAGATCCACGCGATCATGGTGCCCGAGGCCCGACGGATCCGCGACGCCTGGCGCAACTACGCCGAGAAGGCCATCGACGCGGGCCAGTTCCGCCGAGGTGCCGACCCCGAACGCATCGCGATGGTCCTCACCGGCCTGCTGCCGGGCTTTATCCTGCAGCGGATCATGCTGGGTGACGTCACCCCGAAGATCTACGCCGCAGGGCTCGCCGACCTGCTCGACTGAGGACCTACGACGGCGACTACGGCGTCGCCGCGGCGAACCGGGCAGCGAGAGCCTTGATGTGCGCAACCAGCTCCGGCGGTTCGTGCACCTCGAAATCGAAGCCCTTGCCGGCGACGTAGACGGCCAGCTCGTCCAAGGAGTTGGACCCGGCACGCAGGGTGCAGCGATGCTCGTCGATCGGCTCCAGGGCCGCGGTGGTGGGAGCGATGCGCTCCGCGGCCGTCTCGGCACTGACATGCAGCGTGAACCGACCCTGATAACGGTACGCAGCGGTCGAGACGGCCCGCGAGGTGTAGCCGCCGAGCTCGGGATCCGGCGGGGTGCGTGGGGTGAACCGGGGACCGGTGGGCGTACGCGGTTCGAGTCGATCGACACGATAGGTGCGCCAGTCCTGACGATCGACGTCCCAGCCGACGAGGTACCAGCGCCGGCCGGTGTGCACCAACCGGTGCGGCTCCGCGGTGCGTACGCTCGAGGTGCCGTCGTGGGTGCGGTAGTCGAAACGTAGGCGCAGGGAGTCTCGACAGGCCGCGGCGATGGCCGTGAGCGTGTCCGGATCGGCGGTGGGTCCGATGTTGGTCAGGGGAACGGTCATCGACTGGAGTGCGTTGATCCGGTGGCGGAGCCGGGACGGCAGCACCTGCTCGAGCTTCGCCAGCGCCCGCACCGATGTCTCCTCGATGCCGGTGATCGAACCGCCGGCCGCCGTACGCAGACCCATCGCCACCGCGACGGCCTCGTCGTCGTCGAGCAGCAGCGGCGGCAGGTCAGCGCCCGGCCCCAGCCGGTAGCCGGCGGTGCCGGCGGTGGCGTGCACCGGGTAGCCGAGGGCGCGCAGCCGGTCGATGTCGCGGCGAACCGTACGGGTGGTCACCTCCAGCCGCTCGGCCAGCTCGGCGCCGGACCAGTCGCGCCGCGCCTGCAGCAACGAGAGCAGCCGCAGCAGCCGTGCCGATGTCTCCCACATGTCGTGAAGTCTGCCATCGTCCTAGGACAGAAGCTGGCCTAACTGGTCCGTAGCGTTGCCGATATGGACACCAACAGCGAGATCCACCCCTTCACCATCGACGTTCCCCAGGCCGACCTCGACGACCTCGCCGAGCGGCTCACCAGGACACGCTGGACCACCGACCTTCCCGACGTCGGGTGGAGCCGCGGGGTTCCGGCCGGCTACCTCAAGGGGCTGGCCGACTACTGGCGTGACGGCTACGACTGGCGCACCTACGAGCGGCAGCTGAACTCCTACCCGCAGTTCACGACCGAGATCGACGGGCAGAACATCCACTTCCTGCACGTACGCTCCCCCGAGCCCGACGCGCTGCCGCTGATCCTGATCCACGGCTGGCCCGGATCGATCGTGGAGTTCCTGAACGTCATCGGTCCCCTCACCGACCCCAGGGCCCACGGCGGTGACCCGGCGAACGCGTTCCATCTGGTGATCCCGTCACTCCCGGGCAACGGGTTCTCCGGACCGACCACCGAGGCCGGCTGGGACATCAACCGGGTGACGCGGGCGCTCGCCGTCCTGATGGACCGGCTCGGCTACGACCGCTACGGCGCGCAGGGCGGCGACACCGGCGCGGTCATCGCCCCGGGGCTCGGCCGGCTCGATCCCGACAAGGTCGTCGGCGTGCACGCGAACGGGCTCTACGCCTTCGCGGAGGTCGCCCCGGAGGATCAGGTCGGGCTGACCGAGGCCGAGCAGGAGCGCCTGAAGGTCCAGGGTTACTGGAAGTTCGAGGGTGCCGGCTACATGATGATGCAGACCACGCGCCCCCAGACCCTGGCGCACGGGCTCCACGACTCGCCGGTGGGGCAGCTGGCCTGGATCGTGGAGAAGTTCAAGGAGTGGACCGATCCCGCGGCCGACCTCCCCGAGGATGCGGTGGATCGTGATCTGCTGCTCACCAACGTCATGCTCTACTGGCTGACCGGCACGGCCGGTTCCTCGGCCAACAGCTACTACGAGACCGCGCATGCCGGCGCCTGGAGCGCGAGCGCACGTTCCACCGTGCCGACCGGGGTGGCCGTGTTCCCCATGGATGTGTCGATCCGGAGCACCATCGAGCGCGAGCACACCCTCGTGCACTGGTCCGAGTTCGACCGCGGCGGCCACTTCGCCGCCCTCGAAGCCCCCGACCTGCTCGTCGGCGACGTCCGGGACTTCTTCGAGAAGCTGCGCTGAGGACCGCTGCGCGGGGTGCGCTACCGGTCGGCCCAGCGGGCGACCCAGTAGCGCACCCCGTAGGGGTCGTCCTCATAGTCGACCGCCACGGTCGTGACGCCACGCAGCAGCTCGGCGGCCTCCACGATCGGGCCGACGTCGGCCCAGAGCTCATCGGCCAGCTGGAGATCGAGCGCACCGAGCGCCTCGGGATCGGGCGTCGCCAGGGCCTTCCCGAGCACGTCGTCGAACCCCGCAGCCCGCGGGTCGAGGTGTCCCGGCGCCTTCTCGCTGCGGCGGGCCGAGCCGTTGCCGACGATGAGGTACGCCGCCTCCCCGCTGTCCACCGGAGCCGTGCCGACCTCGGCCAGCAGCGCGGTGGCCACCCGGGCGCCCTGCGCACCGGCGACGACGCGTACGTCCTCCCCCAGCCAGGCCACCGCGGCCAGGCAGGCAGCGCGGAGGTCGTGGACAGGGTCCTCGAGCGAGGCGTACTCCGGCAGCAGGGCCAGACATCCCGGAACCAGCGCCACTCGCGTCACTGCAGCCCCCTGATCGCTCGCGCCGGAAGCCGTCTCCCGGCGATCGTCCGGGCCATGTCGACGGTCTGGCGGGTCTCCGGGACCTGGTGGACCCGGTAGATGCGGGCGCCGGCCATCGCGCAGACGGTCGTCGCGGCCAGCGTGCCGAGCAGGCGCTCACCGACCGGCAGGTCGAGGGTCTCCCCCACGAAGTCCTTGTTGGAGAGGGAGACGAGCACGGGCCAGCCGGTGGCGACCATCTCCCCCAGCCGACGGGTGATCTCGAGGGAGTGGAAGGTGTTCTTCCCGAAGTCGTGGGCCGGGTCGATCACGATCGAGTCCTTGGCGACGCCTGCGTCCAGGGCACGCTGGGCGTAGCCCAGGGTGTCGTCGATCGCTGCTCGCACCACGTCGTCGTACTCGATCCGGTAGGGCCGCGTCCGCGGCGTCACGCCGCCGGTGTGGGTGCACACGATCGCAGCGCCATGGGCAGCAGCGACGTCGACGAGTTCCGGGTCTGCTCCGCCCCAGGCGTCGTTGATGAGGTCGGCCCCAGCGGCGCACACCGCGTCGCCCACCTCGGCGCGCCAGGTGTCGACCGAGATCACCAGGGCCGGGAACTCCTCCCGCACCCGGGCGACGAAGTCGACCACCCGGGCCTTCTCCTCCGCCGCGTCGATCTCCGCGCCCGGTGCCGCCTTGATCCCGCCGATGTCGACGATCTCCGCCCCCTGGGAGGCCACCAGGCGTACGCGCTCGAAGGCCGCGTCCTCGGCCCAGGTCGCTCCCTTGTCGAAGAACGAGTCCGGGGTGCGGTTGACGATCGCCATCATCAGCGCGTCGTCATCACCGAAGTCGTGTCGTCCGAGGCGCAGCATCAGGCGACCATACCGCCCGAGCCGTCGCGCAGCGGCGGCCGCTCCAGGAGGCTCACGCTCCGGTCGACGACCTTGGTCGAGCCGTCGATCGGGATGTACTGCCGCATCTCCACATCGTCGCCCGCCGGACCGGTGCCGAGGCGGCGCGACATCATGCCCACGATCTGCGTCGCCATCAGGCCGAGGTCGAAGAGATCCTGGTGGCTGTGGTCGCGCTGACCGAGGTCTACCTGGGCGATCGCGTCCATCCCGCGGGTGTCGAGCGTGTCGACGAGGGCGGCGAGCTCCACGCCGTAGCCGGTCGGGACCCGCAGCCGCTCGAAGAGCGAGCGCCGGATCGACCACTCCCCCGCCAGCGGCTGGATCAGGTCGCGCAGCGGCCTGCGGTGGAGCGCGAGCAGCGGGCGGGCGACGAGCTCGGTGACCCGGCCGCCGTCGAGACCGTGCTCACCGGGGCGCCGGTAGAAGCCCTTGACCAGCTCGATCGTCGGATTGTTGACAAGGGGGCCGACCAGGCCGCGTACGAAATGGGTGTCCCACTCGGTCAGGTCGGCGTCCATGAAGACGATGAGCTCGCCGGTGGTCACGAACTGCGACTTCCACATCGCCTCGCCCTTGCCGGGATAGGACCCGAGATCGGGACGGATCGCCGCCGAGGCGTAGACGTCGGCGCCGGCGTCGGAGGCGATCCGCGCGGTGTCGTCGGAGGAGTCGGAGTCGATCACGACGAGTTCGTCGACCAGGTCGGAGGTCTCCATCAGGCTGCTGCGCAGCGTGCTGACCAGGTCGCCGACGGTCGCGGCCTCGTTGCGCGCCGGGACGACGAGGCTGACCCGCTGCCCCTGCTTCGCCTCGACGAGCTCGGCCAGCGACCAGTCGTCCCAGTGATGGGTGTTGCTCTCCGACCACGACATGCTCAAACCCTATCGACGGAAACCCAGACACCCGATCGATACCCGATCCGTCCGGCTCCCAGCCACTCTCGGCCAGGGCTACGGCGTGTCCTCGTGAGAGCGCGCGAAGGTGAGGACCTCGTCGGTGGCGCCGTTCATCCAGACGTCCTGGCAGGCCTGCGCCATCTCCTCGAGGCCGTCGACGATCGTGCCGAAGACGTTGCCCGGCACCCAGCCCTGGTCGCCGTTGATGAGGAGGTTGTTGCGGCCGTAGAAGAGGGCGAGGTCGACGATCTCGGTCAGCTCCCCCGGGCCGCGGTCCTCCGGGTAGCCGTAGGACGGGTTGCCGAGATCGTCGGAGGAGAAGGCGAAGTAGCACAGGTCGCCCGGGATCGGGGTGACCGTGGTGTTCTCCTTGCCGGGCTCCTTCGCGGCGAAGGCGGGCACCAGGTGGTAGATCTCGTTGCGGGCGTACTTGCCGTGGAAGACCTGGCCGCTGAGCGGCAGCGCGTCCCAGACGGCGCCGGCGGTGCGTGGCGCCTCCTCGTCGAGCAGCCGGGCGAGGCAGGAGACGCCGCGGCGTTCCAGGGTGACGGTGATGTAGCGGCTCATCTGGCTCCTCGAGGATTGTCGACAGGTCGGACGAACGGCTCGCCGCTGGCCCGCTCGTAGGCCCGCGCCGCACGCAGCACGCGGGCGTCGTCGTGGCGCGCCCCGACGATCTGGAGGCCGACGGGCAGGCCGGCGTCGGTGGTGCCGCACGGCACGCTCGCCGCCGGCTGCTGGGTCATGTTGAACGGGTAGGTGTAGGGCGTCCAGCTCGGCCACCACGGCGAGGGCCACCCCTCCGGTGTCTGCCGCCCGCGCTCGAAGGCGGTGATCGGCATGGTCGGGGTGATCAGCAGGTCGTACGTCTCGTGGAACCGCCCCATCAGCCGGCCCAGGTCCATCCGGACCGCGGTGGCGTCCAGGTAGTCGGCGGCGGAGCCGCGGCCCTTGGTCTCGATGCCTTCGCGCAGCAGGGGGTCGATCCGGTCGATCGCGCCGGCCGGGTAGGCGTCGAGCACCTTCGCGGCACCGCAGAACCACAGCACGTCGAACGCCTCGACCGGGTCGGTGAAGCCGGGGTCGACCTCGTCGACCTGGGCGCCCTCGGCCTCGAGCACGACGACCGCCGCGCGGACCAGTCGTTCGACCTCCGGGTCGTTCTTCACGTACCCGAGCGTGGGCGAGAACCCGATCCGCAGCCCTTCGACGCCGTCGTCGAGGCCGGTCAGGAAGGAGGTCCTCGGGGTCGGCAGGGCCGACCAGTCACGGGAGTCGAAGCCGGCGATCACGTCGAGCAGGGCGGCGGCGTCGGTGACCGTCCGGGTCATCGGTCCGGCATGGGAGAGGGTGCCGAACGGGCTGGCGGGATAGAGCGGCACGAGGCCGTAGGTCGGCTTGATCGTCACGGTGCCGGTGAAGGATGCCGGGATCCGCACCGACCCGCCGCCGTCGGTGCCGAGCGCCCACGGGCCCATGCCGAGGCCGACCGCGGCGGCCGCGCCGCCGCTGGAGCCGCCCGAGGTCAGGGCCGGGTCCCACGGGTTGCCGGTGGAGCCGTGGCGGAGCGAGTCGGTGACGCCCTTCCAGGCGAACTCCGGTGTCGTGGTCTTGCCGGTGATCACGGCCCCGGCCTCGCGCAGCCGCGCGACCGCGGGCGCGTCCTCCGGCCACGGTCCGGCCTCGTCGATGAGCCAGGTTCCGCGGATTGTCGGCAATCCTGCTGTCCACAGGATGTCCTTGACCGAGGTCGGTACACCGTCAGCGCTGCCGAGCGGCCGCCCGGCCCGCCACCGCTCGGTGGACGCGGTCGCCTGCTCCAGCGCACCGTCGGGGTCGACCCGGACGAACGCGTTCACCGCGGGGTCGCGCTCCTCGATCGTGTCGAGCACGGCGCGGGTGGCGTCGAGCGGCGTGAAGGCTCCGGTGCGGTAGCCGGCGACGAGCTCGGCCGCGGTCATGGCACTGAGGTCGGTCATGGCCGCGTCCCCTCCTCCGCGACGACGAAGCCGTGTCGCTTGTCGACGATGTTCAGCGGTGGCTCACCGTTCAGCCAGCGCCGGGCGTTGTCGATGAACTGGCGTGCCAGCGCCTCCCGCCAGCCCTCGTAGTCACCGGACATGTGTGCCGAGACCGCCACTCCCGGCATCGTCCACAACGGGCTCTCGGCCGGCAGCGGCTCCACCTCGAAGACGTCGAGGGATGCCGCCTCGACCGGACCGTCCCGGAGCGCGGAGACGAGCGCGCTCTCGTCGACGATCGGGCCGCGTCCGACGTTGACCAGGTGGCTGCCCGGCTTCATCGCCGCGAGCACGTCCTTGCTGATCAGGCCGCGGGTCTGCTCGGTCAGCGGGGCCGCGACCACGACGTGGTCGGCCCAGCCCACGTGCGCGACCAGGTCGGCGCTCGCGACGATCTCACCGAAGTCGGGATCACCGCTGCGGGCGGTGCGGCCGGCGCCGCGTACCTGCATCCCGGCAGCACGCAGCAGCCGGGCCGTCTCGCGGCCGATCGCGCCGGTGCCGACCACGAGCGCGGTCTCCGCGCTGATCAGCCGGGTCTCGCGGCGGTGCCATTTCCGGGCCGTCTGCAGGTCATGACTGACGTGGATGTCCTTGGCCACCGCCAGGATCGAGCCGAGCACGAACTCCGCCATCGCCCGGTCGAAGATCCCGCGGGCGTTGGTGACGACCACGTCGGAGCCGACCAGCTCCGGGAACAGGAGCTTGTCGACGCCGGCGGCGGCGACATGGATCCAGCGCAGCGAGCCGGCGCTGGGCCAGGCGTCGCGCACGGCTTCGGAGAAGTAGTCCCACAGCAACAGTGCCTCGGCGCCGCGGAGCGCGTCGGGCAGACCTGCGGCATCGGTGTAGACGAGCTCGGCATCCGCCTCGAGGAGCTCCATGCCGACGGGTCTGCCGCCGTCGGACGGGCACAGGATCGTGATCGTGGGGCGCCGCGACGTCTCCAAGAAAATCCTCCGTCGCACTCGACACACCTCGGCAACAATCCGAGACTACGCTAGGAAAGCAGATTGCAGATTGTCAACAATCCTAGCGAGGTGCGATGTCCCCATCAGTACGCATCGCCGTGGTCGTTCCCCACGACATGGTGCTCGACCACGAGCTCTGGCGGTGGACCCCGGCCGACACCAGCCTGCTCTTCACCCGGACGCCCTACACCGACCGCGTGGTCACCGTCGAGATGGCCGAAGAGATCAGCGAGACCGCGGTCCTCGAGCAGGCCGTTCGCGACCTCTCGGCCGCCGAACCGCACGCCTACGTCTACGCCTGCACCTCCGGCAGCTTCGTCCACGGGCGCCATGGCGAACGCCGGCTCACCGCGGCGATGCGCCGGGCGGGCGGCGCTCCGGCGATCACCACCTCCGGCGCCGTGCTCGAGTCGCTCGCCGCCCTCGGCGTCACCCGGGTCGCGGTCGCCACTCCCTACGATGCGGCGCTCGCCGGCCGGTTCGCCGGCTTCCTCGCCGAGGCCGGGATCAGCGTGGTGAGCACCGGCGACCTCGGCCTGAGCCACCACATCTGGGAGGTCCCCTACGAGACGACGCTCGAGCTGGTGCGGGCCGCCGACACCGACGCCGCCGAGGCGGTCGTCGTCTCGTGCACGAACCTGGCGACGTACGACGTCATCGGCCGGCTCGAGGCAGAGCTCGGCAAGCCGGTGGTCTCGGCCAACCGGGCGACGATGGAGACCGTGCTCCGGATGGTCGGACGTACTCCGCCGACCGCCGAGCACCTGTGGGGGCACGCCTCATGACCCGGCCGCCGGTCGTCGGGCTGCTCTATCCCGGACATGCGGCCGAGGACGACTTCCCGGCGCTCGAGAGCGCCCTCGACGGGGCGATCCGGCTGCCCGTGGTCCACACCTCGATCGGTCGCGACGAGCACACCGTCGAGGCCCTCCTCGACACCGGCTCCGCGGCCAGGCTCGCCGAGGGCGCCGACGCGATCGCCGCCCACTCCCCCGATGCGGTGATGTGGGCCTGCACCTCGGGCAGCTTCGTCTACGGCCGCGACGGCGCCGCGGCCCAGGCGGCCGCGATCAGCGCACGCGTCGGCGTGCCCGCGTCGTCCACCTCGATCGGGTTCGTCGAGGCGGCCAGGGCTCTCGGGATCAGCAAGGTGGCCGTCGCCGCCTCCTACCCCGCAGAGCTCGCCGAGCACTTCCGCTCGTTCCTGGCCGCGGACGGGATCGAGGTGATCGCCTTCGGCGCCAGCGGGATCTTCACCGCCGCCGACGTCGGCCGACTCGGCCCGGAGGCGGTCGTCGAGATGGCCGTGGCCGTCGACGTTCCCGGAGCCGAGGCCGTCCTCGTCCCTGACACCGCGATGCACACGCTGACCTGCATCGATGCACTGGAGAAAGCCCTCGGGAAGCCCGTCCTGACAGCCAATCAGGTGACCGTGTGGGAGGGCCTGCGACTCGCCCGGGCGTCCCACCCCCTGCCCGGGCTCGGAGCCCTCTTCAGGTAGCGTCGCGGCTTTACATAAACCTTTCGCGACACCCTGCGCCACGGTCGGCGCGCCCTAGCCAGGGCGCACAGACGGCGCTAACGTGGAAAGAATTGTTGACAAACCTACTGTCGACACTGCGGGTCAAAAGCGGTCCCCAGCCATCAATCACACCGAATAGGTGAGAAGAAATGTCCGGAACCCCCACCATCCCCTCCCACGAGGCACAACCCGACAAACCGATGCTCCGAAGAGCCATCACCGGCTCAGCGGTCGGCAATGCGACCGAATGGTTCGACTACGGCGCCTTCGCCTATGTCGCCACCGAGATCACCGCGAACTTCTTCCCGGAGTACGGCTTCGCCGGCACGGCTCTGACCTTCGCGATCTCGTTCATCCTGCGACCACTCGGCGGCATCTTCTGGGGTCCGCTCGGCGACCGCATCGGGCGCCAGCGCGTCCTCGCGATGACGATCATCCTGATGGCGGGCGCCACCTTCCTGGTCGGCTGCCTGCCGACGTACGACTCGGTCGGCGTCTGGGCCGTCGTCCTGCTCGTGCTGCTCCGCGTGATCCAGGGATTCTCGACCGGCGGCGAGTACGGCGGCGCCGCGACCTACATGGCCGAGTGCGCGCCCGACAAGAAGCGCGGCTTCTACGGCAGCTTCCTGGAGTTCGGCACCATCGTCGGCTTCACCGCCGCCATCGCCGTCGTCTTCACCACCGAGTCGATCATCGGTGACGCGGCGATGACCGAGTGGGGCTGGCGGATCCCGTTCCTGATCGGTGGCCCGATCGGCCTGATCGGCCTCTACATCCGGACCAGGCTCGAGGAGACCCCGGTCTTCCAGGAGCTCGAGGCGGAGGACGCCGTCGAGGGCGGCGCCGGCGCCGCGCTCAAGGATCTGTTCTCGCTGTTCTGGAAGCCGATCCTCACGCTGATCGGCCTGGTCGCCGCGCTCAACATCGCCAACTACACCCTGCTGGCCTACATGGCGACCTACCTGCAGGAGGAAGCCGGCTTCAACAGCTCCGACGCCGACCTGCTGGTGATCTTCGGTCAGGTCGCGATGCTGATCTTCCTGCCGATGGCGGGAGCCCTCTCCGACAAGATCGGCCGCAAGCCGATGTGGGGAGGCTCGTTCATCGGGCTGATCGTGCTGTCGGTCCCGATGTTCCTGCTGATCGGTCAGGGCTTCTGGCCGGCGGTCCTCGGGTTCACCGTGCTGGGCGTCGTCTACGTCGCCCAGCTGGCGACCATCTCGGCGACCTTCCCGGCGATGTTCCCCTCGCAGGTGCGCTACGGCGGCATGGCGATCGGCTACAACATCTCCACCGCGGCGTTCGGTGGTACGGCCCTGTACGTCAACAACGCGCTCATCGGCGCGACCGGCGACGTGCTGATGCCGGCCTACTACATGATCGCCGGCTCGGTGGTCGGTCTGATCGCGCTGTTCTTCGTCGTCGAGACGGCGGGCAAGTCGATCCGGGGCACCGAGATCCCGGGTACGCCGGAGTCCGAGGCGGAGCTCGCCGAGCTCGACAAGGTCGTCTGAGCGGACATCGTGAACGAGCGGGCCGGGTACGTCACACGTGCCCGGCCCGCTCGCCGTCGGTTCTCTCCGTCGACACGCCCACATGCAATGATTGTCAACAATCAAACTCTTCTTCTCGGCAGCCCATCGGAGACCACGTTGACAGCGACATCGAGCTTCGAACCCGTGCACAGAGAGTCGACGGCCTCGGTCATCGCTCGCCAGCTGCGTACGGCGATCATGGAGCGCACACTGCAGCCGGGTGCACAACTGAGCGAGACCGCGCTCTCGACCCAGTTCGGCGTCAGCCGTGGCCCGTTGCGCGAGGCGATGCAGCGCCTGGTCCAGGAGGGCCTGCTGCGCAGCGAGCCCAACCGCGGGCTCTTCGTGATCGAGCTCGACGAGGCCGACATCCGAGACATCTACGTCGCCCGGGGAGCCGTCGAGGGCGCCGCTGCCGCGATGATCGCCCGCGCCCGGGTCCCTGCCGCGCTGCGCGAGCTCCGCGCCGCTTGCGACGCGATGACCAAGTCCCTCGAGCTGGGCGACCCGGCGGCGCTGAGCGATGCCGACTTCCACTTCCACGACGTGCTGGTGCAGTGCTCCGGCAGCCGGCGGCTGGCCCGGATGCACCAGACCCTGATCGTCGAGACCAGGATGTGCCTGACCGCGCTGGAGGGCACCTACCAGCAGCCGCTCGAGCTGGTCGAGGAGCACAACCAGATCGTCGACGCCATCGAGGCCGGCGACGTGAAGCTGACCCTCAAGCGCGTCGAGCAGCACATGGACGAGGCGCTGCGGCGCCTCATCCACGCGGAGGACGACGACCCGGGCTACATCTAGACCCCGGCCGACGCCACGATCACATCGCGATCCCGACGTACTTGGTCTCGAGGAACTCCTCGATCCCCGTACGCCCACCCTCCCGCCCCAGTCCCGACGCCTTGACGCCGCCGAAGGGCGCGGCGGGGTTGGAGACGACGCCCTGGTTGAGCCCGACCATCCCGGACTCGAGCGCCTCGGCGACCCGCAGCCCGCGGCGCAGGTCGTTGGTGAAGACGTAGTTCACCAGGCCGTACTCGGTGTCGTTGACCGCCGCGACCACCTCGTCCTCGGTGTCGAACGGGGTCAGCGGCGCGACCGGGCCGAAGATCTCCTCGCTGCCCATCCGGGCCGAGACCGGTACGTCGGTGAGCACGGTCGGCGGGTAGAAGTAGCCCGGGCCGTCGGGGGCCGTGCCGCCGGTCAGCACGCGTGCGCCACCAGCGACCGCGTCGTCCACCAGGCTCTGCACCTTCTCCCGAGCGGTCTCGTCGATGAGCGGCCCGACCCGTACGCCCTCCTCGACCCCGCGACCGACCGGCAGCTCGGACATCGCCTTCGCGAGCCGGTCGCCGAACTCGTCGATGACCGAGCGCTGCACGAAGATCCGGTTGGCGGCGGTGCACGCCTCCCCCGTGTTGCGCATCTTCGCGGCCATCGCGCCGGCGACCGCCTCGTCGATGTCGGCGTCCTCGAAGACGACGAAGCCGGCGTTGCCGCCGAGCTCCATGGACGTACGCAGCACCTTCTCCGCGCTCTGCGCCAGCAGCACACGGCCGACCGCCGTGGAGCCGGTGAAGGAGAGCTTGCGGATCACGCCGGAACGCAGCAGCGGCTCGGTCAGCTCGCCGGGGCGTGAGGTCGGCAGCATGTTGACGACCCCGTCGGGGACGCCGGCCTCGCGCAGGATCTCGCCCAGCGCCAGCATCGAGAGCGGCGTCAGCTCGGCGGGCTTGATGATGCTCGTGCAACCGGCCGCGATCGCCGGGCCGATCTTGCGGGTGCCCATCGCCATCGGGAAGTTCCACGGCGTGATCAGCAGCGCCGGACCGACCGGCTGCTTCGTGATCAGGAACCGCGAGCCGCCGGCGGGTGCCGTCTGGTAGCCGCCCTCGATCCGCACGGCCTCCTCGGCGAAGTGGCGGAAGAACTCCGCCGCGTACGCGATCTCGCCCTTCGCCTCGGCCAGCGGCTTGCCCATCTCGAGGGTCATCAGCAGCGCGAGGTCGTCGATCCGCTCGTGGAGGAGGTCGAAGGCGGCCATCAGCATGTCGGCCCGGGCGCGCGGCGCGGTCGCAGCGAACTCCTTCTGAGCGCCGGCCGCGGCATCGAGCGCACGCCGGCCGTCCTCGGGCGTCGCGTCGGCGACCGCGCAGAGCACCTCCCCGGTCGACGGGTCGAGCACGTCGAAGGTCTCGCCTCCGCTCGCATCCACCCACTGACCTGCGACAAGGAGCCCCTTGGGCACCTCTGCCACCACCCGTGCCTCGTTCGGTTCTCCACCCATGCCGCATCAGCCTCCCAGGTCAGCATCCGGCCGTCCGGCTGACAGCCGGCCAACGCTGGCCTAGTGTAGTAGCGGGTCAGATTGTCAACAATCGACAGGAGGCCACGGTGGCCAAGCTCTCCCCCATCCTCAAGCAGGCAACCCCGGTCGTGGCGGCTCGTGGCGAAGGCGTCCACCTCTTCGACGAGGAGGGCCGTCGCTATCTCGACTTCACCGCCGGCATCGGCGTGACCAGCACCGGCCACAGTCATCCGAAGGTCGTCGAGGCTGCCCAGCGCCAGATCGCGAACCTGATCCACGGGCAGTACACGACGGTGAGGCACCGCCCGCTCCTCGACCTCGTCGACCAGCTCGGCTCCGTCCTCCCCGAAGGCCTCGACAGTCTCTTCTTCGCCAACTCCGGCTCGGAGGCCGCCGAGGCGGCGATCCGCCTGGCCCGCCAGGCGACCGGCCGGCCCAACATCGTCGTCTTTCACGGCGGCTTCCACGGCCGCACCGTCGCGGCCGCCTCGATGACCACCTCGGGCACCAAGTTCCGGGCCGGCTTCAGTCCGCTGATGGCCGGTGTCGTGGTCTCTCCCTTCCCCGACGCACCCCACTTCGGCTGGCCCCAGGAGCAGGCGACCGAGTTCGCGCTGCGCCAGCTCGACTACACGCTGCAGACCCAGAGCGCTCCGGCGGACACGGCCGCGTTCCTCGTCGAGCCGGTCCTCGGCGAGGGCGGCTACGTCCCCGCCGACGCCGCCTTCCTCGAGGGCCTGCGCGAGCGCGCCGACAGGCACGGCATCCTGCTCATCATCGACGAGGTGCAGACCGGCTTCGGCCGCACCGGCGAGTTCTGGGGACACGACCACTTCGGTGGGCGTCCCGACATCATCATGACCGCCAAGGGTCTCGCCTCCGGGTTCCCGCTGTCCGCGATCGCGGCGAGCGAGGCGCTGATGTCGAAGGCCTGGCCCGGCTCGCAGGGCGGCACCTACGGCGCCAACGCCGTCGCCTGTGCGGCGGCCCTGGCGACCCTCGACGTCATCGAGGAGGAGGGCCTGGTGAAGAACGCTGCCGAGCGCGGCGCCGAGCTCCGCTCCGCCCTGGAGCAGGTCGCGAGCAAGCACGAGGCGATCACCGACGTACGCGGCCTCGGACTCATGCTCGGTAACGAGTTCCGCACCCCCGACGGCGAGCCCGACGGGGCCACCGCCGCCGCGGCCCAGCAGGAGGCCGCCCAGCGGGGCCTGCTGCTGCTCACCTGTGGCGCCTGGGGCCAGGTCGTACGCTTCATCCCCGCCCTCGTGGTCGACTCCGCCGCGATCGACGAGGCCGCCGGCCTGTGGGCCGAGTCCGTCGACGCGGTCCTGGCCGACCGATGACGTACGACCTCGACCGACTGCTCCGCTGGGAGCAGGCCGGCGCGACCTGGGAGGCGATCTGGCCGCGCGCCGACGAGGTCACGATCGTGCTGTGCACCTGTGACAGCGGCGAGGAGGTCGACCGCTACACCTCGACGGACGCCGACCTGCTCGACTACGTGAGGGACCCGAGCCGCACCGAGCGCTGATAAGCGGTTGCCCGCCCAGCAGACCCCTCTCGATGATGGCCCGATGACCCCGACCGAGGTGTGGCCGCTGTTCGGCCTGAGGATCCGGACCCCACGTCTGGAGCTGCGCCTGCCGACCGATGTCGAGCTCGCGCGCCTGGCCCAGGTCGCGGCCGAGGGCGTGCACGAGCCCGGCGACCGGCCGTTCCTGACCCCGTGGGCCGAGCGCTCACCGCTGGAACGGGCGCGCCACGTGGTCCAGGGCGCCTGGGCGGGCCGGGGCGAGTGGCGGCCGGGTGACTGGAGCCTGAACCTGACCGTCTTCCTCGACACCGACCCGATCGGCGTCGTGTGGCTCTCGGCGACCGAGTTCGCCGAGCGACGCGAGGTGAGCACCGCCTCCTGGCTGGGCCTTCCCCACCACCGCCGCGGCTTCGGCACCGAGGCGCGCCTGGGCGCCCTCGCCCTGGCCTTCGACCACCTCGGCGCCGCCTACGCCACCTCCGAGGCCTTCCCCGACAACGCCGCCTCCGTCGGGGTGTCGACCAAGCTCGGCTACGAGCCGGACGGCATCTCCCGCGACGTACGTGACGGCGAGGTGCTGGTCTCCCACCGGCTCCGGCTCTGCCGGGAACGGTGGGAGCTCAACGACCGCAGCGGCATCGAGGTCAGCGGCGTGGAGCCGTGCCTGCTCCTGTTCGGCGCCTCCTAGACGAGGCTCAGCGCAGGAAGCAGGCCACGAACACGGCCACGCACAGGACCAGCGACAACGAGGCGTTGAGGGCGAGGTTGCGGCCGAAGTCGTGGGCCCGGACGTGCGCCGCGACGGCGCACACGAAGTAGGCGACCAGGGCCGCACCGGTCAGCGCGCCGACGTACGGCACCCACAGCCCGGCGACCAGGCCGACGGTGGCGGCGACCTTGACCCACGGCATCACCGGCCACAGCGCCCGTGGCAGCCCGACGTCGGTGAAGCACCGGGCGATGAAGCCGACCGGCTGGAAGCACATCGCCGCGTCGCCGAGCTGGATCACCGCGAGCAGCACGACCGGCCACCACGGCTCCGGAACCTCACGGACGTACGCCGCCACGACCCCGCCGAGGTCGTCCTGCCCCGCCGCGTACATCCCCGTGATCACCAGCGTGGCCGACGCCACCGCGAGACCGACGGCTGCACGGCCCAGGCTCCGGTCCCCCACCCGCAGGTGCGCCCCGATCGCCAGCACGAAGAAGACCACGAACCCCGTCGCAGCGACGATCCCGACCGCCGGCACCGCCACCCCGACCAGCAGACCGAGGAAGCCGAGCCCGTAGGACACCCCGATCGGGAACCTCAACCATTCCACCGGCACCGAGAGCCGTCGAGCCTCCGTCACGGGTATCCGGTGTCCGGTCAGGTTGAGCACCGCCCCGCCGAGAGCGGCGATCGAGGCGATGAGGGTCACGGTCAGATAGGTAGCCGTCATGGTCATCCAGACACCGCAGCAGCGGTCGCTGTGACCGACCGGCCGCCGAATATCGGTTGAACCGCCCGCACAGGCCCCGTACGTTGCCGACGACCCGAGCACACCGTCGAACGGATCTTCGTGACCGAGCCTGACTATCTCCAACCCTTCGTCCTGCCGACCCGGAAGCGCCCGCACGAGCGCCACGACACCTTCGACCTGTATGCGCCCGACGGCGAGGCGCCACAGCCGGCGATCGTGTTCATCCACGGCGGCCCGATCCCGGAGGAGATGAAGCCGCTGCCACGGGACTGGCCGATCTTCCAGGGGTACGCATCGACCGCCGCCGAACGCGGTCTCGTCGGCGTCACGGTCGAGCACGGCCCGCACCTGACGCCGGACCCGTTCGGCACCGCGGAACGGGTCATCGCCGAGGCGATCGAGGAGGTCCGCGCAGATCCGCGCGTCGACGCCGACCGCGTCGCGCTGTGGTTCTTCTCCGGTGGCGGCCTGCTGACCAGCGCCTGGCTCCGTACGCCTCCCCCGTGGCTGCGCTGCCTGGCGGCGACCTACCCGCTGCTGGGCTTCCTCCCGGGCTGGCCGGAAGATCCCCGCTTCCGCCCCGCCGTGGCGGTGAAGACGGCCGGCGACCTCCCCATCGTTCTCACCCGGGTCGGCCTCGAGGCGCCCGAGGTCGCCGCCACCGTGGAGGCTTTCGTCGCCACCGCACCCACGGGGCTGACCGTCATCGACGTCCCCGACGGCCATCACAGCTTCGACTGCCTCGACCACACCGACCAGTCCCGCGACGCGGTCCGCCGAGCGTTCGACCTGGTCAGCGACCGGCTCCGATCCTGACTTCCGGCGAGGCCACGTCGTGACCGGACGGCCTACCTGGCCAGCAGCCCGGCCACCGCGCCGACGCACGCCAGCGCGGCGTCGCGGGCGGTGACGGCGGCACCGTTCTGGAGCTGACCGAGCACGCCCACGAGCCTGGAGGCCCGCACCAGCCGTTGGGTCGCGGGACGCCGGATGCGGTCGTACGCCACCAGCGCGCTCTCGATCCGGGCGTGGCCCGCGAGCTGCGCAGCCAGCACGGCGGCGTCCTCGATCGCGGCACAGGCGCCCTGGCCGAGGTTGGGCGTCGTGGCGTGCGCGGCATCCCCCAGCAGCACGACCCGCCCGTGGTCGAACCGCTTCAGCGGCAGCCGCAGGTCGCAGATGTCTCCGCGGATGACGGCGCTCGGCGGCGTGGCCGCGAGCAGTTGCGGGATCGGCTCGTGCCAGTGGCCGACCAGCGCGGTGACGTCGGCATGGTGGTCCCCGCCGGTCTCCCCGGCGGGCCGGTTGGCGGTCGCGAACCAGTAGGTCCGGCCGTCCACCAGCGGGACGTAACCGAACCGCACCCCGGTCCCCCAGGTCTCCCCGCCCGTGCTCGACGCCTCGCCCGGCACCGGCTGCGCGGTGACGCCGCGGTAGGCGGTGTAGCCGGCATGACGTACGTCCTCGCGCTGGTGCAGCTCGTTCCTGATCCTGCTGCGGATCCCGTCGGCGGCGACCACGAGATCGGCCGGACCGCCGGGGTCGATGCCGTCGAGATCGGCGAGGCCCGAGACGGTCACGCCGGTGCGTACCTCGACCCCGTCGCGCGCCGCCAGCGCACCCACCAGGGCCTCGTGCAGCCGAGCCCGGTGCACCATCACCGGTGTGTGGGCAGCGGCGTCGGCGCGCACCTTCGCCAGCCAGCGTCCGTCGGGCCGACGCAGCCCCGCCTGGATCGCCGGCCGGGTCCCGTCCACGAGTCGATCCGCGACCCCGAGGTCGGTGAGGATCCGCCACGCCCGCGGCCAGATCGAGAGGCCGGCACCGACCTCGCCGAGCTCCGGCGCCCGCTCCAGCACGGTGACCTGCCACCCGGTCCGCGACAGCGCGAGCGCCGCGGTGAGCCCGCCGATCCCCGCACCGACCACCACGGCGCTCCGACTGCTCGTCGTTCCACTCACGACGCGCAATCTAGCCGACCGAGCCGAACTCCGTCCGAGCAGACCCTTGCGCACAGCAATCGTTGTCGACAACGATTTACATCCGCGTAACCCTTACCCCCGAAGGTCTCCCGTGAACCAGCCGCTCTCCCCCGACCCGACCCTTCGCCACCGCTCCCACGAGGTGACGCTGAGGCTGCTCCGACCCGACGGCACTGCGTACGCCGACACCGACGTGGTCGTCGAGCAGACCCGCCACGCCTTCGCCTTCGGCAACGTCGGCTTCGACTTCATCGGTCTGGCGAACGGCGACACGGCGGAGTCCCCCGGCGCGGTCTTCGGCGGCGCCGACGCCGAGACCGCCGAGCGGCTCGTGGACCTGTGGCTGGCGGTGTTCAACACGGCGACGCTCCCGTTCTACTGGTCCGGTTTCGAGCCCGTGCGCGGCGAGCCCGAGACCGAGCGCCTGCTCACCGCGGCGCGCTGGTTCCGCGACCGCGGAGTGTCCCTCAAGGGACATCCGCTGGCCTGGCACACCCTCTCCCCCGCCT
The DNA here is from genome assembly GCF_000960475.2 of Nocardioides luteus. Taxonomy (GTDB): domain Bacteria; phylum Actinomycetota; class Actinomycetes; order Propionibacteriales; family Nocardioidaceae; genus Nocardioides; species Nocardioides luteus_A. The sequence continues at coordinate 42,945 of NZ_JZDQ02000044.1, forward strand.
GGCTCCTCGACGCGCCGGCAGAGGAGGTCGAGCAGGTCCTCCGCGCCCGGATCCGGCGCGAGGTGACCGCGTTCGACGGGCTGGTCGACACCTGGGACGCGATCAACGAGCTGGTGATCATGCCGGTCTTCGACAACGAGGACCGCCAGAACGCCATCACCCGGCTGTGCCGGCGGCTCGGCCGCATCCCGATGGCACGCCTGGCCTTCGAGGAGGCGCGGGCGGCCGGCCCCGGCGTACGTCTCGTCCTCAACGACTTCAACATGTCCACGGCCTACGAGTGCCTCATCGAGGGCGTGCTCGAGGCGGGGATCCGGGTGGACGCGATCGGCCTGCAGAGCCACATGCACCAGGGCTATTGGGGTGAGGAGCGGACCCTGGAGATCCTCGACCGGTTCGCCCGCTTCGGCCTCCCGCTCCACCTCAGCGAGACGACGCTCCTCTCCGGCGACCTCATGCCGGCCGAGATCGAGGACCTCAACGACCACCAGGTGCCCAGCTGGCCCTCGACCCCCGAGGGCGAGGCGCGTCAAGCCGACGAGCTCGTACGTCACTACCGCACCCTGCTCTCGCACCCGTCGGTCGAGGCGATCACCTACTGGGGCCTCACCGACCTCGGGTCCTGGCTCGGAGCGCCCGCGGGTCTGGTGCGCGCCGACGGCACACCGAAACCGGCGTACGACGCGCTCCACCGCCTGGTCAAGGACGAGTGGTGGCTGGGACCGACGCGCCTGCGCACCGACGCCGAGGGGCGGATGAAGGTGCGCGGATGGGCGGGCGACTACCGGGTCGACATCGAGGACTCGACCGCGGCGTTCGAGCTGGGGCCCGACACCTCGCGAACCGGGGTGACCGTTACGCCGTGACACCGCCTTGCGGCAGGGTGAAGCCGTATCCCTCGGCAAGCTTCTCCGGGAGCACCGTCTCGACCGCGCGGACGGTGTTCTCGCGGTTGCCGCCACCGTCGTGGGCCAGGACCACCGCGCCGGGCTGGATCGCCGCCCGGAGGTTGTTCGTCAGGGTCTCCTCGGAGAGGTCGTTGCCGTCCCAGTCGAAGATGACGTTGCCCAGCCCGAGCGGCTGCATGCCGAGGGCTGCGGCGACCTCTCCGGTGGTGCCCCAGCTGCCGTTGGGAGCCCGGAAGTAGGGCACCTTCTGGGCCGGGTCACCCAGCGCCTCCCGGATCGTGGCCAGGTTGGCCGCGAGGTCACGCTCCACCTGAACAGGAGACCAGCTGCCCATGTCGGCGTAGGAGGTCGAGTGGTTGCACAGGGTGTGGCCCTCGGCGACGATGCGCCTCAGGATCGTGGCGCCGCCGGGAGCGGTGATGTTCTGGCCGATCACACAGAACACCGCGGTGACCTGGTGCGCCGCCAGGATGTCCAGCAGGCGATCCGTCTCGCCGGGGTTCGGGCCGTCGTCGAAGGTCAGGGCGGCCACCTTGCCCGTACCCCGGGCGGCGGCGAGCGGCGTCGACGTCGGACGGACCGCGCCTCCCGGCACCGTGGTGCTCCCCATGGCAGTCCTTTCGAAATCGTTGTCGCACACGATCGGGGCATGGCCGCCCGGTGTCAAGCGACCCGTTTCCCGCGGATCTGAGTATCCGCGCTCATGCGCCTCGCGCCTTCGATCCAGGACCCTGAAGACATGAAGCTATTCGTACGGCTGGCCGTGATGGTCGGCGGCAGCATCCTGTTCTCGGTCGCGACAGACATCCTCTTCCGCACCGAGGACGCCACCATCGGCGTCGGACTGCTCTACTTCGCGCTGCTACTCACCGTCTCCGGGCTCTGGGGCCTGTGGGACGGCTACCACGCGAAGCGTCTCGCGCCCGTCTTCGTACGCTGGGCGCTGGTCGCCGGCGCGGTCGGTCTCAGCGGTCCGTTCCGGATCTGGTTCGAGGAGGGTCGCGACCTCGGCGTGCTCTGGAGCGACCTGTGGAACCTGACCCCGTTCCTCGCTGGGCTCGTCCTCGTCCCCGCCGCGGTGGGCATCGGCATCGGCTACGCCCTCGGCAACGGCGGCGGGACGGTCGGGAACAGCGCGCCGCCACACCCCTCCCTCTAGGCTCTCTTCCACCACCGACCCAGGAGGAGCCCCAGATGACCACCTTCCGTGAGGCGATCGAGGCCAAGGACATGGACGCCGTCGAGTCGATGCTGGCCGACGACGTCGTGTTCACCAGCCCGGTCGCGTTCAAGCCCTACTCCGGCCGGGCGATCACCGCCGCGATCCTGCGCGCGGTGGTGAAGGTGTTCGAGGACTTCACCTACGTACGCGAGATCCACGACGGCGCCCACCACGCCTACGAGTTCACCGCCAAGGTCGACGGCCTCGACCTCAACGGCTGCGACTTCCTCACCTACGACGAGGAGGGGAAGATCGTCGACTTCAAGGTGATGGTGCGCCCGCTGCGTGCCGCCGAGGCCCTCGCCGCCCGGATGGGCGCGCAGTTCGAGGAGATCAAGGCAGCAGCGTCGAACGGCTGAGCCGTCAGTCGGCCGATCGTCGTTCGCGCCGTTCCTGCAAGCGCTGCTGAGCCTCGGGCAGGAACTTCAGGCACGGCGCGTCGGCGTCGGGGTGCTTCTCGGTGAGGTGGAAGATCCATCGGTCCATGGCCGCCATGAAGCCGTTGTCCTCACCGGACCGGTAGGTCGCCCACTTGATCCTGTCCCGGACGACGCACTCCGTGCACGTGACCTTGTAGACGAACTGCTGCTCCGCGTCGAGGTCGATCCTCACCGTGGCCAGAGGCCCGGCCTGCGAGGCTGCCTTCCGCTCACGAGCCGACTTGCTCGCTGTCATCGGTACACCTCGTTCTCGTCGGGAGACGAAGCCTACGTCAGCACGTCGTGACCACGTCGAAGCGGCCGCCCGCCGACTCCTGGAGGGTCGTCACGGTGGCGTCGCCCTGGCCCATGTAGTCCTCGGAGACATCGGCGTAGTACGGGTTGTAGGGGTTGGTCCCGTAGGAGTGCGCTCGCCCGGCGGCTTGGTGCTGGGCGTTGGTCGCCGAGCCGCAGCAGAGGCCGGGCTCGGTCGGCGGATCGGTCGGCGGGTCGGTGGGGTCCTCGGTGGGCGGGTCGGTCGGCTCGGTGCTCCGATCGACGCGGCGGTTGTTGTCGAAGAAGAAGTCGGTGACGTACGCCGGGTAGTCGATCGAGTTCGTCGTGATGTAGGAACCGCCGGGGCCGCCACCGGCCGGCCAGTTGTGGCCCATCCCGGTGTTCTGGATGAGCGAGACCCGCGGACCGCTGCCGTCCGACCACAGCGTCCCGGAGCCGGCGGTGTTGTTGCCGGCCAGCCCCGACAGCGAGAACGACGACTGCGACGTGGCACCGTAGATCCCGGCCATGACCTGCGCGTTCAGGGTGTTGTAGCCGGGCGCGACGGTGGTGTCGTTGGAACCGTAGGTCACCGAGGTGACCTGGCTGCCGAAACCTGACGAGGCGGATCCGGCGAAGCTCCGACAGGTGGTGGTGACCTGTGAATGCGTCACCGCCACGGACCCGATTTGGCCCGACGTCGTACCGACCGACGGCCCGGCGTTGATCCCGATCCCGGCGAAGACGTCGGGCGCGAGGCAGCCCATCACCATCGTCTCGCCGCCGCCCGAGGACAGTCCGGAGAGGTAGACCTGGTCGGGGTCGATGTCGAGCGCCGGATCGGCGAGCAGATCGCTGACCAGCTGGAGGAGGTTGTCGTCGTGCCGGCTCGGCGAGGTCCGGGAGTGGTTGCTGTCGTAGTAGTCCCAGCAACCGAGGAGTACGCCGCCGTTCGGTGCCGCGGGGATCGCCACGACCATGCCCCGCGCCTCCGCGGTCGCGGTCCAGTTGCCGCCGTCACGCAGGTTGGCCGAGGTCTGGACGCAGCCGTGCAGATTGACCATGAGCGCACGCGCGGTGCCGAGCGTCGGCGCGGTGCCGGGGACGTACAGCTGGGTCGTCATCCCGCCCGCCGTCCGGGTCGTCCACGTACCGGCGGCCGCCGCAGGATCGGCGGAGGGCGCGACCGCGATCGCCGTACCACCAGCCAGCACCAGGCCGAGGCCCGCGAGCGCCGCCCCGATCCGTCGTCGCCGCAACCTGGGTGAGATCGGTGACCCGAGACGCATGACCATTCCTCCTGAGCGAGACCCGCCCACCGCCTCCCGGCGGGCAGATCGACGGTAGATGTGACGGTCACCACAGGTCTATGTCGACCCGGACCACAATCCGCCGCCCGGATGTATCGATCCGCCGCCGATCAGCGGTACAGCTCTTCGTCGATGCTCGCCAGCCGCGACGGATGCACCCGCTCCCCCAGCCCGTAGAACTGCAGAAAGCTCATCACCAGCGGCCTCCACCGATCCGGGTCGATCCGGTTCGGATGACCTTCGAGCCGTACGTCTGGCATGACCCGCACCGCGGTCACCGCGACCTCCACCGCAAGCAGCTTCGGCTCCTCGAGCTCATGGATCGCCGAAACGGTCCCCTCGATGTGCACCGGACACTCGGCCACCGACGTCGGCAGCACCGTGTCCGATCCGTACGCGGTCAGCCCGGCATGCGCATGCTTGTCGGCCCACGTGGACATACCCCCGCTCGACCTTCGCCGCCGACATCGCCGCGTTCCCCGTGGTCAGCGCCAACCGGTCGACCTGGTCGACCATGTCGACGCCGGGAAGATTGAGGACGATCTCGGGCCGCTCCCGCACATTGCGCGCCGTCTGCGACGAAGCCCCCATCCCGAGCACCGCCGTACGCCCCAGCCAGAACACCGACGACCCCTTCGACAGGCTCAGGACATCACATCGGCATCAGATTCGTGCTGCCGTCCTCATTGAGCGTCGAGAGCAGCACCACCGGCGTACCGAAGTAGAGAATGGCCGGATCGATGTCGACATGCGTTCCCATGCCTCGAACCTAGGGCGACCCACGCGCCGTCTCCGGCGGAATCCGGACGACGCACTTCCTCGATACACCGAGTACCTCGCCGTCCACCCGGCACCCGACATGACGGCCAAGGAGGCCGCCTTCGATGTGTGACCGGGTCGCCACTCATGCAGCGGCCCAGCATCACGCCATGCACAACAAGCCCCGCGCCGAGAGCCGCGCATGGGTTCACGGACATGCCCGTACGTCACGCCGGCCTCTTCACCGCCGACACCACCGTATCTGCGCTTGGTCAGCGCCCACCGGTCGCCTGCGAACGGTCGACACCAAGAAGTTCGAGAGCGACCTTTAGTGGTCAGGG
>NZ_JZDQ02000045.1 GCF_000960475.2 Nocardioides luteus
GTGGGCCCGGGACCCTCCGGACCGGGCCCACGCCGGCATCTGGCCAGATAGCAGGAACCACATGAGCTCACCGATCCTGGAGATGCGCGGCATCACCAAGGAGTTCCCCGGCGTCAAGGCGCTGTCCGACGTCAACCTCGTCGTCAACCGCGGTGACATCCACGCGATCTGCGGTGAGAACGGCGCCGGCAAGAGCACCCTGATGAAGGTGCTCAGCGGGGTCTACCCCCATGGCACCTACACCGGCGACATCGTCTTCGAGGGCGAGACCGCCACGTTCGCCAACATCCGGCAGAGCGAAGCCGCCGGCATCGTGATCATCCACCAGGAGCTCGCCCTCATCCCCGAGCTCTCGATCGCGGAGAACATCTTCCTCGGCAACGAGACCGCCAAGCGCGGCATCATCGACTGGGGCCGCGCCAACCGCGAGGCGATCGACCTGCTCGCGCGGGTCGGTCTGCGGGAGAACCCGCTGACCCCGGTGAAGAACCTCGGGATCGGCAAGCAGCAGCTCGTCGAGATCGCCAAGGCGCTCTCGAAGGAGGTCAAGCTGCTCATCCTCGACGAGCCGACCGCCGCTCTCAACGACGACGACTCCCAGCACCTGCTCGCCCTGCTGAAGGGGCTGAAGGAGAAGGGGATCACCTCGATCATGATCAGCCACAAGCTGAACGAGATCGAGCAGATCGCCGACGAGATCACGATCATCCGCGACGGCAAGAGCATCGAGACCCTGTCCGTCGCCGCCGGTGGCGTCGACGAGGACCGGATCATCCGCGGGATGGTCGGTCGCGACCTCGAGAACCGCTTCCCCGACCACACCCCGTCCATCGGGGACGTCCTCTTCGAGGTGCGTGACTGGACCGTCATGCACCCGCAGGACAGCCACCGCGAGGTCATCCGGCAGGCCAACCTGTCGGTGCGGGCCGGCGAGATCGTCGGCATCGCCGGGATGATGGGTGCGGGACGTACGGAGCTGGCGCGGTCGATCTTCGGCCGCTCCTACGGCTCCCGGACCTCCGGCTCGCTGGTGCTGGAGGGCCAGGAGCTGCACCTCAACACGGTCACCCAGGCGATCGATGCGGGCATCGCGTACGTCTCGGAGGACCGCAAGGGCCTCGGGCTCAACCTCATCGACGACATCAAGACCTCGGTCACCGCGGCGGCGCTGAAGAAGCTGCGCACCGGGCTGGTCGTCGACGAGCGCAAGGAGGTCGTGGTCGCCGAGGGCTACCGCAAGAACCTCAACATCAAGGCGCCCTCGATCACCTCCGGCGTCGGCAAGCTCTCCGGCGGCAACCAGCAGAAGGTGGTGCTGTCCAAGTGGATGTACACCGACCCGAAGCTGCTGATCCTCGACGAGCCGACCCGGGGCATCGACGTCGGTGCCAAGTACGAGATCTACGGGATCATCCAGGAGCTCGCCCGCAGCGGTCGCGGCGTACTGGTGATCTCCTCCGAGCTGCCCGAGCTGCTCGGTCTGTGTGATCGCATCTACACGCTCGCCGAGGGCGTGATCACCCATGAGTTCGACCGCTCAGAGGCCACCCAGGAGTCCCTGATGCGCTACATGACCGCGGACGCGAGGAAGTAAGACCCGATGAATGCCCTGCTCAACACGCTGCGCGGGAACGTCCGCCAGTACGGGATGATCATCGCTCTGGCGGCGATCGTCATCCTCTTCCAGATCTCGACCGAGGGCGTGCTGCTCAAGCCGCTCAACGTCTCCAACCTGGTCGTCCAGAACGCCCAGATCCTGATCCTGGCCATCGGCATGGTGATCGTGATCGTGGCGCGCCACATCGACCTCTCGGTCGGTTCGGTCGCCGCCTTCGTGGGCGCCGCCTCGGCGATCATGATGACCCAGTACGACTTCCCGTGGTGGCTGGCCGTCTTCCTCGGCCTGCTGATCGGCACCGCGATCGGCGCCTGGCACGGCTTCTGGGTGGCGTACGTCGGGATCCCGGCGTTCATCGTCACGCTGGCCTCGATGCTGCTCTTCCGCGGCCTGACCCTGGTCGTGCTCAAGGGCGCGACCGTCGGTGGTCTGCCCGAGCCGTTCAAGGCCATCGGCAACGGCTTCCTGCCCGAGATCGGGCCGGACACCGGGTTCCACAACCTGACGCTTCTCATCGCCGTCGCCGCCGTCGCGGTGCTCATCGTGCTCGAGGTGCGGCGCCGGAACGCTCAGGCGGCGTACAACTTCGACGTCCTGCCCTTCCCGCTCTTCGTGGTGAAGCTGGCGCTGCTGACGATCGTGATCATGTACTTCGCCTACCTGCTCGCCGACGCGCGCGGTCTGCCGATCGTCGGCCTGATCCTGGGCGGCCTGATCGTGGTCTACACGTTCATCATGAACCGGACCGTGTTCGGCCGGCACGTCTACGCCATCGGCGGCAACGTCGACGCGGCCACGATGTCCGGCGTCAACACCAAGCGCGTCGACTTCATGGTCATGATGAACATGGGTCTGCTCTCGGGTCTCGCGGGTCTGGTCACCACCGCCCGTCTGACGGCGGCCAACCCCAAGGCCGGTGTGAACTTCGAGCTCGACGCGATCGCCGCAGCCTTCATCGGTGGCGCAGCCGTCACCGGCGGTGTCGGCACGGTCGTCGGCGCGATCATCGGTGGTCTCGTCATGGGTGTCCTCAACAACGGCATGTCGCTGCTCGGTGTCTCCATCGACTGGCAGCAGGCGATCAAGGGCCTCGTGCTCCTGCTCGCCGTCGCCTTCGACGTGTGGAACAAGCGCCGCACCGCCGGCTCCGGTGGTGCTGGCGCCGAGTCCGCCGAGCCCAGCGCTCCGCCGCCCGACAAGCTGGCCGAGGAGATCGAGGCCATGGAGGCCGAGCTGAGCGTCGACTCCTCCGGCGACCCTTCGAAGACCTGATCCATCTCCCGCACCCCCACCCCGCGACCCCCGCCCTCCCCCCAGGCGGGGGTCGTCGGGTTTTCGGGGTCGGCGGCCCGTGTAACACGCTGTTCGTAGGACTACTCGCCCTATCGGAACGACCGGATAGACCTACGAACGACGTGTTACAGCCCAGCCGCACCCGCCTCGAGCCACCGGTGTTGAATAGCGGCGTGGCAAATTCCGCTCAGTGGCTCCAGGGAGCCCGTCCTCGCACACTCCCCGCGGCGCTCGCGCCGGTCATCGCCGGGACAGGGGTGGCTGCGTACGCCGGTGGGTTGGTCTGGTGGAAGGCGCTGCTCGCGCTCGTCGTGGCGCTGGCGCTGCAGGTCGCGGTCAACTACGCCAACGACTACTCCGACGGGATCCGGGGGACCGACGACGAGCGGGTGGGGCCGCTGCGCCTGACCGGCTCCGGGCTCGCGGCACCGTCCTCGGTCAAGCGCGCCGCGTTCATCGCCTTCGGGGTCGCCGCGGTGGCAGGGCTGGTGCTGGCGGTGACCTCCGCGTGGTGGCTGGTCGTCGTGGGCCTGGTCTGCATGATCGCCGCCTGGTACTACACCGGCGGCTCGCACCCCTACGGCTACGCCGGCCTCGGTGAGGTCATGGTCTTCGTCTTCTTCGGGCTCGTCGCGGTCATCGGCACCACGTACGTCCAGACCCGGAGCTGGGAGTGGGGCGCGCTGTGGGCGGGCGTCGGCATCGGCGCCATCACCTCCGCGCTCCTCGTCGCCAACAACCTGCGCGACATCCCCGGCGACACCGAGTCGGGCAAGATCACCCTCGCGGTACGCCTCGGCGACGCCCGCACCCGCTGGCTCTACGTCGCCCTCGTGGCCGTCGCCGCCGTCTCGGTCGTGCTCGTGGCCCTGACGACGTCCTGGTGGGCGCTGCTCGGCCTCGGGTTCGTCGCGGTCGCCGCTCAGGGCGTACGCACGATTCTCGACCGCGCCAACCTGGGCCCGCGGCTGATCCCGGTCCTTCAGCAGACCGGGCTGGCCACGCTGGTGTGGGGGCTGCTCGTCGGCGTACCTCTGCTGTTCGTCTGAGGCCTCGCCGCGCGGGGTGTAACACGTCGTTCGTAGGACTATCCGGTCGTTCTGATAGGGCGAGTAGTCCTACGAACGACGTGTTACAGCAGCGGCGAGGCAGCCTCAGGCCGCCTTCGGGCGACGTACGCGGAATCGTTCCAGGTCTGAGATGTCGGTGCCGAAGGCTCGGCAGGTGGCGAGGTACTCCCGGGCGAGGCGGTCTTTGAGGTAGTTGCGGTTGCGGCCGAAGAGGTCGGCCCATTCGATCCGCGACATGCCGAGATGGAAGCCGTGGGCCCAGTCCTGGCGGGTCTTCTCCTCGGCGAGGATGTCATCGACTGAGCGGAGCGCCAGCCCTCCGTCGGCGACAGGGACGTACTTGCTCCGGCCGTCGAACTCGAAGACGTGGCGGCCCACCCGGAGATCGAATCGAGCGGTGCGTACGCCGTCCGTGATCTCGAACTGGGTCTCGATTCCGGTCATTCCCAGCTCTTCGAGTACGTCTCGGGTGAGTGACTCGCCAACCGACTCGGCACCTGCGTACGAGAGTTCGATGGCCTCCCGCACCAGACGGCGGTTGGGCCAGTGCTCCATGTGGTCGAGAACCGCCCAGAGCTCGTCGAGGGACACTCCCATCCGACGCGCGGAATCGACGGCGACGACACCGTACGGGCGGCCGTGCTCACGCGCGATGTCGACCGCGGTCCGGGCAAGACCGAGCACATCGAAACCGTTCGCCTGAACCACTTGATCGTCGGAGTAGGGCGCAAGGTGATGTTTCACGCCCCATTTGTTGTGGGTGCCGACCACTGGATGGCGCGTCACATGGGTCTGGGGCATCGGGGGTAGGAGGATGCCCATCTCGAGCTCGAGGGCAGCCGTCTCATGACTTCGTACGAACGGGACCGTGATGGCTGCGCAGGCGGCCCGGTCGCGAAGGCGGCGCCTGTCAGTGGGCAGCGTGATGCTCTCGACGTAGGTGCGTTCGGCGTAGACCCCGCGGCGGACGACGGTCCACGAGCCGCTCTTGACGTACCGATAGAGCGTGTCGAGATCGAGCCCGGCCGCGAGCGCCTGACTGCGGGTGATGAGGCCGTGGTTGGCCGCCATGATCGCCTGGAGGTGTGGGTTCATGGTTCCAGCCTGTGGCCCTGCGTCGACACTTCTCGGCGCTGATGAGTGCGCTGTGGATAACCCCGGCTCGACGTTGGGCTGTGGATGGATGGTGGCCCATAGCCGAGCTCGGGGCGGGGTGTAACACGCTGTTCGTAGGACTATCCGGTCGTTCTGATAGGGCGAGTAGTCCTACGAACGACGTGTTACATCCCGCCGGGCCCGGGGGACTCAATTCCCCCTGGCGGCTACGCCGGCTCGGGGACGGGCCGGGCCCGCTGGGCGAGGTAGCGCTCGGCGGCGCGGGCGGAGGGGTGGACGGCGATGGCGGCGACGATGATGATGCCCGCGATGAGGGCCCAGCCGAGGTGGCCGAGCTCCATGGCCAGGAACGTGTACGCCGCGGGGGCCCACACCGTGCCGAGGGTGTAGCCGACCTGGGCGGCGCCCTGGTAGTCGCCGCGGTGCTCCGGGTCGGAGAGGTCGGCGACCAGGCCCCACTCGCCGGCGGACTGGAAGAGCTCCGCGCCGGTGACGGTCACGTGGCCGAGCCAGACGAGGGCGATCGTGATCAGGCCGACGGTGTCGTGGGTGACCGCGATGATGGCGCAGGAGGCGAGGAAGCAGAGCGCTCCGCGCCGCTGAGCCCGAAGCGACGTCGTCACGTCCGTCACGCCGCGGGCGGCGATGACCTGTAGCCCGACGGCCATGACGGTGTTGGTCCCGAACAGCCACGCCAGCAGCACCCGTGGCGCGTCGGTCTCCTGGACCAGCCACAGCGGGATGACGACGTTGAGGAGGACCTGGTGGGTGCCGAGCACGCCGTCGAAGAACGTGGTCGCCAGGAACGCGCGGTTGCGCAGGGCGCCGAGGCGGTCGCGTACGTCCTTCTTCAGGTCGCCGGGCGAGGCAGCGTCGGCGAGGCGGGGGAGGCGCGAGATCCAGTAGGCGTTGAACAGCAGCACCACGGCGGTCATCAGCGGGGCGGCCTTGATCAGGGTGTTGGAGTCGGCCGCCAGGGCGAGGCCGCTGGCCAGGGCGCCGAGCGTGTAGCCGACGTTGCGGGCGGCTCGCATGTAGGCGAACGAACGCACCCGGGTCGCCGCGGGGAAGACCGAGATCCGATAGGCGTCGCGACCCGACCGCTGCCAGGAGGAGGCGAGCGCGAGGAGCACCTCGACGGCGACGTACGCCGCGAAGTTGCCGACCAGGACCCAGGCACCGAACAGCAGCGCCTGGAGGACGGCACCGGCGATCCAGCTGAACCGGGTGCCGAGACGATCCGCGAGTCGGCCCAGGGGGACGGCGAACAAGAAGGTTGCGACGCCCGCGATCGTGAGACCGAGGCCGACCTGTGCGGCGGAGAGGCCGACGATCTGGGTGAAGAAGACCGCCGAACCGGTGAGAAAGGTGCCTTCGGCGAAGGCCGACAGCACCGACTGGTACGACATCGCCCGGATGAGCGGGTCGTCTGAGAGGACCTTGTCCCTCAACCGGATGAAGTGAGGGGACACGTCGACTCCAAACTATCTTGACATCGAGACAAGCGAAGTCTTGTCCTCGCGAAGTCCGGCGTCAAACAGTTATCCGTGCTGCGCGGTCCCCACACCGGGCAGCGAGAAAAAAGGAGCCCATCGCGCCGACGCCCGTGCGTCGGCGTTGGTCGTTGCCTGGGTCAGCGGGTGGAGCCCTCGATCGTGCCGATCACGCCGCCGAAGACGTCGGTGGTGACGCCCCAGATGCCGCCGGCGATGGCCGAGACCGTGCTGGTCAGTCCTTGCGGATCGGTGAACAGCCAGAACCCGACGAACAGGGCGCCGATGACGATGAAGATCTTCTTCTTGTCCATGTGAGCTCGTCCTCCCGAGAAATCCGATTGAATGGAATGTAAATTCGCGAATCCAGACGCAAGCGCGCGAAATTCGCGAGGATGCGCCGGGATATAGATTCCCCGAAGTTAGCCTCCCCTCGCAAGAATTCGCCGAAGGAGACCACTGAGCGGGACGGTGTCGCGCGCAGCGGTCCGGTGTGTGGCACGACAACCGTGTAGCGGGGTGTCGCTCGTTGGCGTGCACGCGCGCGCTGAGACACGTGTCGTCAGGTGGAACGAGGTGCGCCGAGGCGGTCTGAGGACTACCCTCGTCTCACATGGCGGTGGCGTTTGTCCAGAATGCCGATGCCCGGGAGTTTGCGTCAGCGCGCGGGAGGGGCGGGCGCCTCCACCCACTGGTGCCGCATGGGGCTGCGCCGGGCGGGACAACCGAATAACTTCCGGACGCGTCCGGCAACCACACCTCACCTCGGGAAAGGGAGCAGAACAATGGCACCGCACCAACTGATTCAAAATACGACGCAAGCCGCCGAGTATGGCACCGGCGGCCTGGCCGAGTGGATCACCGACAACATCATCACGCTTGTCGTCCTGATCCTCGGCGTCACGGTCCTGTGGGCTGCCCGCAGCGGCAACATCTCCAAGGCCGTCACGATCGTCGGTGGCCTGATCATCGGTCTCGGCGTCCTCGGCCTGGCCGTGGGCAACAACGCCACGGACCTCGGTCAATGGATGGCTGGTCTCTTCAAGGGGTGAACTCGGTCCCGTTAGCTAACCCAGGGAGGGATCTCGGGGATGAGGCTGCCTGACGACGACGAGCTGTACGAGGTCGACCAGACCTATCTCGGTCCCCCTCGTCGCTACATCGGGGAGATGCGTTATCGCACCATCTTCCTCTTCTTGGTGATCGCGCCGGTGACCCTTGTGCTGCTGCGCAAGCTGGGCATGCCGGTGACGCTGCTCAGCATGGGGCTGTGGCTGATCGGCGCCTCCTACCTCTCGATGAAGGCCTCCGACTACATCAGCTCGGAGAGCTCGGCCGGCGCCTGGCTGATGACCTTCTGGCACGAGCTGACCACGCCGCGCGTGGAGACGGGCGCACAGTACGCATGCGGCGCAGCCGCCGCGTTCCGGCATGCGACGACCCCGCGAGGAGGGTGGGCGAAGGCCATGCGCCGGCCCGGCCGGCGGTTCGCCCAGCAGCCGGGTGCCACGCCGTCGCCGCGGATGCTGCCGGCGACGGTCGTCGCCACGACCCCGAGCGCGACGGGACACGTCGCTTCGGGCTTCGCTTCGGCCCAGCCGGTGCGCGGCAAGGCCGCGCCCGTGCGGCGCGTGATCGAGGCCAAGGTCGTCGAGGAGCCGCTCCCGGCCGATCTCAGGGTCCAGCCCGAGGCCCGGCCTGCCAGGCAGCAGCAGGTCGGCGGCGTACGTCCGGCGAAGGGGGGCTGGTCGAGCCGGCCGTCCTCCTCGCCGCGTGAGCCCCGAGACGTCCCGTGGAAGGGTGGCGCGCCGTGGCAGGCCCGGCAGGAGACGACCGGAGCGAGGCCGAGCGAGGGAGCGAGCGCGCGCAGCGCGCAGCAGGACCAGCCCGCGCCGGCCCCCGGGTCAGCTGCCTCTGCAGCCCCTCCGCCTCCGCCCGCCCCGCCGGCCCCGCCTGCCCCGCCTGCCCCGCCTGCTCCGACGTCGACGCCTGCTCCGCCCACGGCGCCACCCCCTCCGCCTCCGCCGCCACCTTCTTCATCGGCCCCTGCGGCGCCGAAACGCGCCCCTGAGCCCGCACCTGAGCCCGCACCGAAGCCGGCGAGGCAGCCGCTCTCGCACGCGGTCAGGCCGGCCGTGGTGATCGCGCCGGAGCCGGGGTTCGATGACTTCGACGACGCCGACGACTTCGACGACTTCGACGATGCGCCCTCGGGACGTACGCGTCCCAGGGACAATCAGGACGAGTGGGCGGCGACCGACGAGCGCCCGCAGAGCGTGGACGACTACCGCAAGCGCCTCAACGGCGACGACGCACCCAACGACGGAGGAACCGCATGAGGCGGCCGCGAACGGAGCGGGCCTACGGGCCTGGCTTCGAGAAGCCCAAGCCGGGACGCAAGAGCGTCTTCGGCCGGGGCGGCGACGACTCGAAGGGCGTCCATGAGCCCAGAGGTGACAAGTGGGCGCTGGAGGAGGTGCGCGGTCACCTGACCTTCACCGGCGACCGCATCATCGCCTGGTACCTCGCCGAGCCGCAGACCTGGTCGTTCCGTGCCCACTCCGACCTCGAGGCCCTGATCACCGACCAGGCGAGCCAGCTGGCCGACCTGGTCGGCAACACGATCCACGGCCGGGTCACCACCCGCCCCTACCCCGTACGTCACTGGGCGCATGCCGCGTTCGCCAACGCCCCCGACCCGCAGCCCGGGTTCGAGGAGATGATGGCGCGCAACCAGGCCCACATGGCCGCCCACAGCCAGGCCGACAAGCTCGTCTACTACGGCGTCGACCTCGGCCGTCGCGACGCGACGGTGCGGACCCTGGCGAAGTTCTCCGCCAGCGCCGCCGAGCGGGAGATGGCCGCGATCAGCGAGCGGCTCGACACGGTCAACCGGGTGATGTCGCGACCCGGCTTCTCCGCACGGCCCGCGGTCGGCCACGACATGGAGTGGATGATCGCGCGTTCGCTCTCGCTGGGCGCGAAGATCCCCGTGCCGGAGCCGGGCGAGGCCCAGCAGAACTTCCTCGACACCGACGACATGGCCGAGTGGTTCGAGTCGGTGGCGTGGTCGGCCGAGCCGCTGGCGCCGACCGTGCAGGTCACCAGCAGCATCGGTGGCCGCCAGGAGACCAGCCACGTCTGCGTACTGACCGTCTCGCGCATCGGCGACATCGAGGTCCCGGAGACCCATGCGCCGTGGATGGCGAAGACCGACGCGCTCGGCTTCCCGGTGGAGTGGTCCTTCAGGGTCGAGCCGCGCTCGCCCGAGGACGTCTCCCGCGAGATGGCGTCGCTGACCCGCCGCATCGACGGCCAGGTCAGCCACTGGTCCGAGGACCACGGCAAGCGGCCTCCCAAGCAGCTCTCGCGTCAGGCCGGCCGGGCCGCCGACGTCGAGGACGAGATGCGCTCGGAGTTCACCGGCCTGTCCACCCGCACCAGGGGCTGGTACCGCATCGCCGTGACCGGCCGCACCGAGGCGGAGGCGCTCGACAAGGCGCAGAAGGTCGTCGACCTCTACCGGCCGCAGATCAAGATCACCCGTCAGCTGGGGCAGTACCACCTGGCGCGCGAGTTCGTCCCGGGCGAGCCGCTCGCGTCGACGGCGCACGCCCGCAAGTTCCCGGTCCTCAAGGTCGCCGCCGGACTCCCGGCCGTCACCGCGGAGGTCGGCGACAAGCGCGGCTTCTACCTCGGCGAGACCTCGGCGATGGCCTCGCGGGCCGTTCTGATGGACCCGTGGTACCTCACCGAGGTCATGGAGCAGGCCGGTCTGATCCCGCTGGTCGGCACCCCCGGTTCCGGAAAGTCGACGCTGATGGGCGTCGTCATCTACATGTCGATCCTGTCCGGCATCCACGGCGTCGCCATGGACCCGGCGGGCCGGCTGCAGCGGCTGATGGCGCTGCCCGAGATCGGTGGCGGTCTCTTCAACGGCCAGCAGGTGCCGGCCCGCGCCCGCAGCGTCGACGTCCTCGGCGGTCGCCCGGGGTCGCTGTCGCCCTACGCGGTCGTGCCCGACCCCAACCCGGAGCTGATCCGGGCCGAGGCGATGTCGGACCACGAGTTCGCCGAGCGGCTCCACCGGGAGCGGTCGGCCGCCGTGCAGCAGCGCCGCGACCTGACCGTCTCCGTGCTCCGCTCCTGCCTCCCGGTCGGACTGGCCAACAACGAGGAGGTGCTCAAGCGCATCCGCGCCCGTGTCATGGAGGCGCAGGCCGACCGCGGCGCCGACACCTCGACGATCGTGAAGATGCTCTTCGAGGGCGACGGCGGCGACCAGGAGATCGCCCGCGAGCTCGCCGCCGCCCGCGAGCGCGAGCTGGGCCGCCTCTTCTTCGGCAACGACTTCCTGCAGTCCGACGCGGAGCTGAAGGGCACGCCGTTCACCTTCTACAACCTCAAGGGACTCAACACCCCGCCCGAGCACGTGCCGCGGGAGGAGTGGAGCGCCGAGGAGCAGATGGCGCGCCCGATCATGACCCTCGCGGCCTGGTCCGCGCTCCACCTGATCTACCGCAGCGACCCCAACGAGCGGAAGCTGTTCGCGCTCGACGAGGCCCACGAGGTCACCCAGGCGAGCGGCGGCACCGGGCGAGCCCTGGTCCACAAGCTCTCCAGCGACTCCCGCAAGAACAACTGTGCCGCGCTGGTCTCCACCCAGAACGCCTCCGCGATCCTGGGCTCCGACATCAACAACTTCGTCGGGGCGGCCTTCGTGGGACGTACGCAGGACGAGACCGCCCAGCGCGACGCGCTCAAGCTGCTCGGCAAGCCGGAGGGCCTGGGTTACGAGTCGATCCTGGCGCGGCTCTCGCCGCGCACCCGCCGCGGCGACGAGCAGCTGGGCTACCGCGAGTTCATCTACCGCGACGGCCTCGGTGGCGACACCGGCCACGGCGGCATGGAGATCATCAAGGTCACCCTCAACCACCACCCGGGTCTGCAGGAGGCGCTCAACACCACCGCCGACCCGACCCGCCGGGTCAGCCGGGCCATCGGCGGACAGCCGGCCGACCCCTCCGAGACAGATCGTTCCGGGGACGGGATCGGCTGATGTCGTCGCGCCCCGCTCCTCGGAGGACAGCCCTGCGCCGTAGGGCTGCCGCCCTCGTCGTACTCGTCGTCGCTCTGCTGTCGGTCGCCGGGCCGGCGGCCGCGGGGACGCGGGGGATCGACATCCCGATCCCGTTCGATCCGACGGGTGGGCTCTCGGGTGTGAGCGATGCGTGCAACAACCTGGACGCGCCGATGCCGGCCTCTCCCTACGGGGACGGCTCGTTCATCGTGCGGATGACGGCGTTGGGGGCGGCGTCGAAGGCCGGGACCGAGCTGAACGATCCGGAGAAGATCAACGACGAGCTGGACCCGTTCCGCAACAAGGACGAGGTCTCCCTGGAGTCGGCCTACGGCACCTCTCCGCAGTGGTGGACCTATGACAACGGGTGCACGGGGCAGTTCATCGCGGGGGCGGGGACCTCGATCGGCAACATCATGCTGGAGATCTCGGGGATCCTGCCGAACTGGTCGCACGCGCTGCTGAACGCGGTGATCGGGGAGAACTCCTTCCTGAAGGCGCTGGACGACCCGATCGTGGCGGCGTCCAAGGCGGTCACGGACGGGGTCTGGGCGCCCTGGGTGAGCGTGGTGCTGCTGCTGGTCGCGGCGACGGTGATGATCCGGGCACGGGACGGCCGGTTCGCGCGGGCGGTCACGGCGGCGGGCTGGGCCCTGGGCGTGCTGGTGGTGACGTCGTGGCTGATCCAGTATCCGGTCGAGTCGACCAAGCTGGTCGACGACGGGGTGCGGTCGGCGACGGGTCTGATCGCGGCCGGGTTCAACGACGGCCGAACCGTCCCCGGCGTCGGTGACGACAAGTTCGGCGAGACCGATGCGGTCAAGGCCGTGGACGGCCAGATGGACGAGGTGGTGCGCTCGACGCAGTACCGGACCTGGCTGGCCGGTGCGTTCGGTGATCCCGACTCGGCCACCGCGAAGACCTACGGGCCGCGGGTGTTCCGGGCGACACACTTCTCCTGGCAGGAGTACGACGCCTACCGCAAGGACCCCAACGGCGAGGGCAAGAAGGTCCTGGAGGCCAAGCAGGACGCGTTCAAGAAGCATGCCGAGGCGGTGAAGAAGTCCGACCCGGTGGCCTACGAGTACTTCAAGGGCGAGCACTGGTCCCAGCGGGCGACCACGGCGCTGGTGAACCTCGTGGTGGTCGTCGTGGTGTGCGGGTTCCTGCTGGTCGCGGGCCTGGCGATCCTGCTGTCGTTCGCGTTGATCCGGCTGATCGTGCCGTTCGCGCCGGCCGCGGGGGTGCTGTTCATGCTGGACCACACCCGGGACGCGGCGGTCGCGATGCTGAAGCGGGTCGTGGGGCCGCTGGTGATGGGCCCGATCTACTTCCTGGTCGCATTGCTGCTGCTGCGGTTGGACTCGGCGATCCTGACCTCGACGATGTGGTTCGTGCTCAAGCTGGGGCTGATCGCGGTGCTGACCGTGCTGGCCTGGCGACTCACCCGCCCCGCGGCGTACGGGATCCCGTTGCCGGGCATGGGGCGGCTCACCTCGATGCTCTCCTCGTACGTCGGTGCCCGGACGGGCACCGAGGCCGGGGTCCGAGACGCGACCGCCGACCGGCCGCCGGCCACCGGTGGTGTCCCGGCCGGCACCGGAGCGGTCTCGAGCCCCGGTGGGGTCTACATGCCCGGCCACGAGCTGACCGGCAGCCGGCCGGCGATGTTCGCCGAGCAGGTGCCCAACCCGGCGCCGGTGACGGCCGCCGGAGCGCTGGGTGCCGGAGCGGGGGCGAGCAGCACACCGACGTACGCCCTGGGCTCCTCGATGAGCGGCAACGACGGCGAGCGCGTGGCCGGACAGTGGTTCGACTCGCGCTCCGCCGAGCGCGACGAGCCGACTCCTGGACCCGCCGCCGCGCAGGTCTATGCCAACGACCGCCCCGACGCGCCGAGCCCTGTCGACCACACCGCCTACGCCGACCGCGAGCCGGAGCCGCCGCGGCACTCGCCGGTGGCGGAGGCCAACGTGGACTACGACGCGGACGGCAACCCGGTCTTCGTCATCTACTCACCGAACGGGAACCGCTCGGTTCCTGTCGACAACGGTTCCAGCTGGGGGTCAGCTGAAGGAGGAGCCCGGTAGTGCGGTCGACAACGACGCGTGGTGTGCTGTGGGAGGTCATCGCGCCGGTGCTGAGGTGGCCCATGAGGTCGCCGTTCCGGTTCTTCTCGGTGGTCGTCGGGATCGTCTTCGTGATCTGGCTCATCGCCCAGTGGAGCGACGCGCCCGACGCCGAGCCGGCCTCGCAGCCCGAGCGGGGCTCGGTGTCGGCGGAGCAGAGCCCCGAAGCCACCGGATCGCCGGCACCCGTGCCCGACCCGGTGCCCCTGGCGACCAAGTTCGTCACCGCCTGGGCCCGTCCCGACCTGACCACCGACGAGTGGTGGGCCGGGATCAACGCCGCCCGCCCGGACGAGTCGCTGGCCCAGGCACTGGGCACCACCGACCCGGCGACCGTACCGGCGACCAAGGTGGTCGGCGCCGCGAAGGTGCTCGAGCAGAACGACGGGGAGGCACGGGTCGAGGTCACCACCGACGGCCCCAAGGTCATCGTCTACCTGACGCTGGTCGACAACGTCTGGTACGTCGCCAACATCCTTCCGGGGGGTTAGGGCGATGTGGATCTTCAAGGCACGTCTGATCTGGGGGATCGTGGCCGGTGCGGCCACGCTCGTCCTTGTGGTCACCGGTGCCTTGGTGATCCTGGTCGGCGGTCTGGCGAGCACCGAGCAGAGCAACCAGGACCAGGCCCAGTCGGGCTGTGTCGGCGGGGTCAACGCGGTCCCGGCCGGCAACCTGGGCCCCGACGGTGAGGTCCCCGAGGGCAGCATCGCCGGGTTCGACACCGAGCAGATCCAGAACGCCCGGACGATCGTGGCGGTCGGCAAGCAGTCCGGCGTGCCCGCCTACGGGTGGGTGATCGCGCTCGCGACCGCGATGCAGGAGAGCGCCCTGCGCAACCTCGACTACGGTGACCGCGACTCGGTCGGTCTCTTCCAGCAGCGCCCGGTCTCCGGGTGGGGCACCGTCGCCGACATCATGAACCCGGTCAAGTCCGCCCAGGCGTTCTACGGCGTGGCCGCCCATACCGGCAACACCGGTCTCCTGGACATCCCGGGATGGCGCAAGATGCAGGTCACCGCGGCCGCGCAGGCGGTGCAGCGATCGGCATTCCCGCTGGCGTACGCCCAGCACGAGAACGAGGCGCGGGCGCTCGTCGCCGCGCTCGCCGACGGAGTCTCGGCCGCCGACCTGAAGGCCACCGCGACCGACGTCTCGTGCACGATCGGCCTGGCCGGGATCAGCACCACCGTCATCCGCCCGATCCAGGCCGGCCTCGCGGTCGATCAGGGCAACTACGGCAACTCCGGCTCCAACTGGGCCAACATGCACACCGGCAACGACTACTCCGCGCCGTGCGGCACCCCGGTGCAGGCCGCCCACGGCGGCACGATCGTGATCGAGTCCGGCGGCGGCTGGGGCTGGGCGGGTCGCTGGCTGGTGAAGGTGCAGACGGCGCCCGGCAACCTGACCACGTGGTACGCCCACATGCAGTCGCTCTCGGTCCGCGAGGGCCAGATGGTGAAGGCCGGCCAGGTCATCGGGCAGGTCGGCAGCGAGGGCAACTCGACCGGCTGCCACCTCCACTTCGAGGTGCACCCGCATGGCGGCGGCTACCTGCAGGACCAGGTCGATCCGGCCGCCTGGCTGACCAAGAACATCGGCAAGACCCTCGAGGCCACGAAGCAGGCCGCCGGGCTGCCCGGCGCGGGCCAGGTCGGAGCCTCGCCGGCAGCGGTCTCCGGCCCGCAGGTGCGCCTGGCGCAGGCCAACATCAAGGTCACCCTGTCCCGCTCGAGATACCGCTCCGACCTGGCCGAGGTCATGGAGCACGGGCCCGACTTCGTCTCCCTGAACGAGGCCCAGTCGCGTACGGTCTCCGACATCTCGGTGCGTGGCTACGGCACCTACCGCGCCTCGGCGGACGAGTACGGCACCCGCAGCCAGGCGCTCAGCCCCGTCGTCATGTGGCGCACCGACCGCTGGGTGGCGGTCGACAAGGGCACCGTCCAGCTCACCAAGCCGGTCACGGGGGTCAAGAACGACAACAGGTACGCCACCTGGGTGGTCCTCGCGAGCAGCGACGGCTCCGGCCGCATCTCGGTGATCTCGACCCACACGATGACCTCGCCCGCCAACAGCCCCCAGGCGCGTAAGGACGAGGCGCAGCGCGGCTTCGCGAAGCTCGCCGGGCTGGCGCAGGGACTGCAGAAGTACGGCCCCGTCCTCGTCGCCGGCGACCTCAACTCGCCCTACCCGCGCAACGGCGGCGACGGCGATCCGTGGGGGCCGAAGCCTTTGATGACCAAGGCGGGGATGACCTCCACCTTCGAGGCCCTCGGTGCGCCCCCGCAGGGCTGGGCCACCCACGACGGTGGCGGCACCATCGACTGGCTCTTCGGTTCGAACGCGACCGTCACCGCCGCCCGGCAGGCCACGTTCAAGCTCGAGTCCGACCACCACGGGCTGGTGGCCGACTTCGACATCCGCGGCCAGTAGCGGCGCTCGCGGCACGTGTAACACGTCGTTCGTAGGACTACTCGCCCTATCGGAACGACCGGATAGACCTACGGACAGCGTGTTACAGCCCGCGGACCCACCAGCCCTCCGCAGGCCCCCGCACCGCAGGAGATAGCGTTGGGGTGTGGACGACGCGGTGGTACGGGCTGAGAAGACCGTCGCCGCGATGGCCGAGTGGCTCGCCGGAGGCGGGCCGGAGCACTGGGTCGTGGAGACCTCGGGGTCGACGGGTACGCCCAAGCGGGTGATGCTGTCACGCGAGGCGATGAAGGCGTCGGCAGCGGCGTCGGCGCGACGCGTCGGGGCGAGCGGGCAGTGGCTGCTGACGCTCCCTGATTCGTACGTCGCCGGGGCCAACGTGATCGCCCGCTCGCTGCTCGCGGGGTTCGAGCCCGTGATCGCTGCCGCCCACGCGTCCTTCGCCGAGGCCGCCGCGGCGATGAACGACGGGCCGCGGTTCGTCTCGATGGTGCCGACCCAGCTGCACCGGATCATCGAGTCCGGTGGTGACGATCTCGCCGCGCTGGCCGGGTTCCACACACTGCTGCTCGGGGGTGGCCCGATCGACCCGTCGCTGCGCGACCGGGCTCATGAGGAAGGCATCAACGTCGTCGCCACCTACGGGTCGGCCGAGACCTGCGGCGGGTGCGTCTACGACGCGATGCCGCTGGACGGTGTCGGGATCGCGATCGGCGCCGACGGCCGGGTCCGGATCAGTGGCCCGATGCTCTTCGACGGCTACCAGGACGATCCCGACCAGACCGCGAGCGCCCTGGTCGACGGCTGGTTCCTGACCTCCGATGCCGGCACCCTGGACGACGACGGCCGGCTCAGGATCCTCGGCCGGATCGACGACATGGTGATCACCGGCGGTGTGAAGGTGCCGGCCGCGATCGTCGCCAGGCGGCTACGCGAGCACCCGGCCGTCACCGCCGCCGAGGCCCTCGGCACGCCCGACGAGGAGTGGGGCCAGCGCCTGGTCGCCTTCGTCGTCGGCGACATCGACGCCGCCGCGGCCCGGGAGTGGGTCGCCGCGGAGCACCCCCGGTCCTGGGCGCCCCGCCAGGTCGTCGCGCTCGACGCGATCCCGCTGCTCGGCAACGGCAAGCCCGACCGGCAGGCCCTGCTGCGCCTGGCGACGAGCGACGAGGTGGAGTCGCGATGAACCTGCAGGTCTTCTCGCTGCCGATGACGACCCGCTTCCGCGGGATCACCGAGCGTGAGGGCGTCGTCATCTCGACAGGCTCGATACATCGCTTCGAGGGCTCCGGTGGATGGGGCGAGTGGTCGCCGTTCCTCGACTACGACATCCCTGAGATCGAGCCGTGGCTGCGCTGCGCCGAGGAGGCGGCGGCGGGGGACTGGCCGACGCCGCTTCGCGAGACCGTTCCCGTCAACGCCACGGTGCCGGCCGTCGGGCCGGAGCGTGCCCACGAGATCGTGACCCGCTCCGGGTGCGCGACCGCGAAGGTCAAGGTCGCCGATCCGGGCCAGAGCCTGGCCGACGACATCGCCCGCGTCGAGGCGGTCCGCGACGCCCTCGGTCCTGCGGGCAACGTCCGGATCGATGTCAACGGCCTCTGGACGGTCGAGGAGGCGCTGGCCTCGATCAAGGTGCTGGACCGGGCCGCCGGCGGGCTCGAGTACGTCGAGCAGCCCTGCCCCACGGTCGAGGAGCTCGCCGAGGTACGCCGCGCGGTAGACGTGCCGATCGCCGCGGACGAGTCGATCCGGCGGGCCGCGGACCCCTATCGCGTACGCGACCTCGAGGCTGCGGACGTGGCGGTGCTGAAGGTGCAGCCGCTGGGCGGCGTACGCGCCTGCCTGCGGATCGCCGAGGACATCGGGCTGCCGTGCGTGGTCTCCTCGGCGCTGGAGACCTCGGTCGGGATGGCCGCCGGGATCGCGCTCGCGGCGGCGCTGCCGGAGCTGCCCTACGCCTGCGGACTCGGCACGGTCTCGATGTTCACCGAGGACATCGCCGGTGTGCCGCTCCTTCCGTCCGGCGGCGTCCTGCCGGTGCTCTCGGCCTCGCCGGCCCCCGTGCGGCTGCTCGCCGAGCCGGCGCTGGCGGCCGCGCCGGAGCGTACGGAGTTCTGGCGCCGGCGTCTGGCTGATGTCCTCGCCTACCGGGAGACGCTTCGATGAAGGAAGAACGTATGGCCACCGCTACCGAGCTCGCCCGTGCGGTCGTCACCGCGCTCCTCGAGGCGCGGGTCACCGACGTGGTCATCGCGCCGGGATCGCGCAACGCCCCGCTGTCGTTCGCGGCCTTCGATGCCGCGCGCGCGGGGCTGGTGCGACTGCACACCAGGATCGACGAGCGCTCCGCCGGCTTCTTCGCGCTCGGCCTGACCAAGGTCGGCTCGCGCGCGGCGGTGATGTGCACCTCCGGCACCGCGGTCGCCAACCTGCACCCCTCGGTGCTCGAGGCCGCCCACGGCGGCGTGCCGCTGGCCGTGGTCACCGCCGACCGGCCGGCCCGGCTGCGCGAGACCGGCGCCAACCAGGTGACCGACCAGGTCGGCATCTTCGGCCGGCTGGTGGAGACCGTCGACCTGGCCGAGGCCCCCGACGCGAACCAGATCGACGCCCTCGACGCCGCGCGCGGGCCTGTCCACTGGAACCTCCAGCTCGACGAGCCACTGACCCCGCCTGACAGGTGGGAGCCGGGGGAGATCGCGGTCCGCCCGGAGCCGGTACGGCCGGAGCTGATGATCCACGAGTCGATCCAGACCGGCCCGGGGACACCGCTCACGGTCGTCGTCGCGGGTGACGATGCCGGCCCGCCCTCCCGCATCCTCGCCCAGGACGCCGGCTGGCCGCTCCTCGCCGAGCCCTCCTCCGGCGCCCGCACCGGCGACAACGCCCTGCGCTCCTACCGCCTGCTGCTGGAGTCACCGCTCGCCGAACGGATCGAGCGGGTCGTCGTCTACGGCCACCCCACCCTCTCCCGCCCGGTCACCAACCTGCTCGCCCGCGCCGACGTCGAGGTCATCGCGGCCGCGGTCGACGGCGTCTGGCCGGCGCGCCCGTTCCGGGTCGACCGGACGATCCACACCCGGCTCCACGTCGACGGCACCCCGGACACCGGGTGGCTGGAGGAGTGGCGCTCGGCCGATCGCGAGGTCAGCCGCCAGGTGGACCGGCTGCTCCACGAGCAGCAGGAGATGACGGCGTACGACGTCTCCGCCTGTGTCGCCCGCGCCCTGCCCGACCGCGGGCTGCTGATGCTGGGCCCTTCGAATCCCGTACGCGACCTGGACCTGATGATGCGGCCCAACAACGTCGGCGGGCGACGGAAGGTGATCGCCAACCGTGGCCTGGCCGGCATCGACGGCATCGTCTCCACGGCGATCGGTGCCGCCGTCGGCCGTCCGTGGTCGACCCGCGCGCTCGCGCTGATGGGCGACGTGACCTTCCTGCACGACGCCGGTGGCCTCCTGCTCGGCCCCGAGGAGATCCGCCCTGACCTCACCATCGTCGTCGCCAACGACGACGGCGGGTCGATCTTCGCCTCGCTCGAGCAGGGCGCCGACGACTACGCCGACAGGTTCGAGCGGCTCTTCGGCACCCCGCACGGCACCTCGCTCGAAGCACTCTGCGCCGCCCACCGCATCCCGCACCTCGCGGTCACCTCGGTGCCCGAGCTCGAGGCCGCCCTCGCCTCCCCGAACGGCGGCATCGAGGTCATCGAGGCCGTGGTCTCCCGCGCCGGCCGCCGGCAGCTCGACCTGGCCATCCGCGCGCTCGCCCGCGCCTGACATGGAACAGTGACCCCGTGACCGAACAGCCACAGTGGCCGGGTGTGGTGCCCTACGTCGACTACTACACCGGCGCGAAGCGCATCCTCGTGCTCCATCTGACCAGCGGAAACAAGATGCTGGCCAACAACCCCGGCAAGCTGCCGCCGATCGCGAGCATCGACGGCCGGCAGTACGTCGTCTACTGGGGCACCGTCTCCTTCGAGATCCCCGCCGAGCGGGCCTGTCACGTCAGCGTCCACGTCGAGGGCAACTACATCCAGCAGGCTGCCACCATCCTGCTCGCGCCCGGCGCGGAGCAGGTGCAGCTGACGTACGCGACCCACTACACCTCAGGCGTCGGCTCCCTGACGCTGTCCTGAGGTCAGCTCACCCGCAGGATGTCGCCGGGCTGGCACTCGAGTACGTCGCAGATCGCGGTGAGCGTCGAGAACCTGATCGCGCGGGCGCGGCCGTTCTTGAGGATCGACGCGTTGGCGACGGTAATCCCGATCCGGTCTGCGAGCTCGGTGAGCGTCATGCCGCGTTCCTCGAGGAGGGCGTCGAGGTGCACGGTCACGCGGTGGTCGCCATCGGTCATATTGTCAGCGCCACTTCCTCCTGCAGCGACGCTCCGCGGCGCATCACGCGACTGAAGGTGAGGGCACAGATCCCCAGGATCAACGGGGACCAGTCCGGTTCGATGCCCACTCCTGTCGACCACGTCAGGTCCAGCTCGGGCGCTGCGGCCGAGGCGATGAAGATGCTGCTACCGATGTCGTTCCCCACGGGAACGATGATCGACATTGCGAGCAGGAACCACCCCAACGTACGCATCGACGCGGCCGGTTTCCTTGCGAAGATCCCGTCGCGCCGAGCGACCTTGATGATCCGTCGCGCGAGGAGGCAAGCCCCGAACAGTAGCGTTGCGCCAAGGATCCCGCCGGCCGAGGCGGCCAGCTGCGTCGCCCAGCTCGGGCGATGCGTGCAGAACGTCGAGCCGGACGTCATGATCCTCGAACCCGGCTTTGTGTACGTTCCGGCCGGGGGCTCGTCGTCGCCCACCATGAAGGAGTCGGACTCGACGCATACGTCCTCGGAGAACTCGAAGAAGCTCGCGCCGTCACCGATGCCGAACAGGTTCAGTGTCACCAGCGTGGCGAGGAAGAGGACCGACACGACGAGGAACATGAAGATGACGTCGACCAGAGTGCTCAACGGTGTGAGCGCATCGCGCTCAGATGTCGGCCTCTCGTCATGTGACGGTCGCGCCATGACGACTCCTTATCGTTTCTCGATGTTATCGAGAAACGATAAGGCATGCCGCGGCTGGATGTCAGGAATTCCAGTACGGATCCCGGCCGATGAAGCCGAGGAGCTGCTCCTGAGGGGAGGCATCGGCGGCAACCTCGACGCGAGGCCCGAACTGGCCGGAGGCACGCATGGCATCCTCCATCGCAGAAGCACCGGCCAGCATCGCCGACGCACGCTCGTCGCCGAGGTCGAAGTCGCGCCCGAGGGCGCGGGCCAGGTCCCAGGAGTGCATCCAGATGTCGGGCGTGTAGATCTGGGAGAGCACGACGTCGACCGGGTTGTCGCCCGTATGGGGGTTGGAGACCATCCGGCCGGCGGGGTCGTCGAAGAGGGCCTGGATGTCGGCGGTGTGGGTCTTCCAGGCCGCAACCGGGTCCGCGGCGACGTCGAGCGC
Source organism: Nocardioides luteus (assembly GCF_000960475.2). Classification (GTDB taxonomy): domain Bacteria; phylum Actinomycetota; class Actinomycetes; order Propionibacteriales; family Nocardioidaceae; genus Nocardioides; species Nocardioides luteus_A. Next base: position 21,711 of record NZ_JZDQ02000045.1, read on the forward strand.
GACCAGGTCCACGCCGGCCGAGGAGCGCAGGAAGTCGCGCGGCCACTCGACCAGGTGCGTGACGACGTCCAGTGCGGTCCACGCCGCCACCGGGCTGGGGCGGGCCCAGTCCTCGGGGGCGGCGGAGCCGACGAGCTCGGCGAACCGGGCCGCGTCGTACGCGTGCTGCTCGGAAGGACTCACGAGAGCTCCTCGAGGAGCTCGTCGAGCTGCTCGTAGCCCTGGATGACGCCCTTGTCCATGCCGCTGGCCATGATCGCGGCCTGGGTCTCGAAGGACTCGACGACGCTGAGGCCGGTCAGTCGGGTACGGCCGCCGGGCAGTGGCTCGAAGGTGAGGAACTCCAGCGAGGCACCGTCGGGCGCGCCGCGCCAGGTGAAGGTCTGCACGATGCGCTCGTTCTCACGCACCTCGTGGAAGCTGCCGAAGAACTGGGTGAACTCGTCCCCGTCGCGCTCGGCCGAGTAGGCCCACGAGCCGCCGGTGCGGAAGTCCCACTCGGTGATGTGCATCCCGACGTCGCGGGGGCCGAGCCACTTGGCGTACAGCTCCTTGTCGGCGTGGGCGCGGAAGACGAGCTCGCAGGGAGCGTCGAACTCGCGGACGATGGTGATCGTCGGGGTCTCCTTGGAGGCCTCGATCGTGGTCTCGTGCTTCGTGGTGGTCATGATGCGTCCTCTTCTCGGGATGATTCTCGTGGTGACGTGCTTTCCTGCATCTCGGCGAGCAGCGCGTCCAGGCGCTGGTAGCGCTTCTCGGCCTGCTGTTGGTATCTCTCGATCCACTTGGTCATGAGGTCGAACACCTCCGCTTCGAGGCGTACGGGTGCGCGGCGCGACTCCCGGCTCACCAGACCGGCGTCCTCGAGCACCTTGAGGTGCTTGGAGACCGCCTGGAGACTGACGTCGTACGGCGCTGCCAGCTCGCCGACGGTCGCGTCGGCCGACGCGAGCCGGGCGACCAGGTCGCGCCGGGTCGGGTCCGCCAGTGCCGCAAAGACTCGGGAGAGTCTGTCCTCGCTCATCCGCTACTCCTCAACCATTTGGTTGATAACGAGGCTAGGTCGAGGCGTACGGCATTGTCAACCATTTGGTTGAGTAACTTGCTTACTGGAAAACATTCCCCGGGGGACATCGGTTGCGGCACCATGTTTCCCAGCCACGATGCTTCTCAGTGCACGTCTCCTCCTCGGGAAAGGCAGCCCCATGAGTCCTTCGCGCCGCAGATCCATGAGAGTGACCGCGATCGTCGCCGGTCTCCTCCTCGCCACCTCCCTCTCCCCGACCCAGTCCGCCGGCGCCGCCGAGAAGGACGACCGCCACCTCACCCAGAACGCGAAGTCCCACGGCGTCACCCTTGAGCACGGGGCGTACGTCGGATGGTCGACGCCCGGCTCGAACGCCAAGGGCGGATCCCGCAACGAGACCCCGATCACCGCGCAGGCGACGGTGAGCGGCATCGACGTCTCCGGCCACCAGGGCAACGTCGACTGGGCCTACTGGTGGGGTCAGGGGAAGCGCTTCGCCTACATCAAGGCGACCGAGGGCAGCTACTACAAGAACAGCACCTACTTCCCGCAGCAGTACAACGGCTCCTACAACCAGGGCTTCATCCGCGGCGCCTACCACTTCGCCAACCCGTCCGACTCCGGCGGTGCGGCGCAGGCCGACTACTTCGTCAACAACGGCGGCGGCTGGTCGGCCGACGGGAAGACTCTGCCGGGCGTGCTCGACATCGAGTACAACCCCTACTCCGGCGGCACCTGCTACGGCCTGTCGCAGTCGTCGATGCGCTCGTGGATCTCGGCCTTCCTGAGCCGCTACCGCTACCGCACCGGCCGCGACGCGGTCATCTACACGACCACCGACTGGTGGACGACCTGCACCGGCAACACCTCGCAGTTCGCCAGCGCGCACCCGCTGTGGATCGCGCGCTATGCCAGCTCGCCCGGCACGCTGCCGGCCGGCTGGGGCTACTACACCTTCTGGCAGTACACCTCCTCGCCGTTGGACCAGGACACGTTCAACGGTGCGTACGACCGCCTGCAGGCGCTCGCGCGGGGGTGATCCCGGGGTTCGGGCGGCCCCCGGTCCTCACAGGCCCAGCTGGGACTTCCAGGAGCCGAGGACCGGGGTCCACTCGAAGATCCGGCGCTCCTTGATGAGCCCGGCCGCGAGGAACGGGTCGTCGTCCAGAATGGCCTCGACCGTGGCGATCTCGCCCTCGAAGACGAGCAGGGCGGAGCCGTCGGAGGTGGGGCCGGAGAGGACCAGGGTGTCCTGGCTCCCGAGGAACCCGCGATGGGCGTCGAGATGCTCGGCGCGTACGTCGGGAAGGTCGTTGTAGGCGTAGACGACTGCGACGAGTGCCATCAGAGGTCGGCCCCGTCCGCGAGGCGTACGTAGCCGCGCTCTGCGGGGATCAGGGCGGCCGCCTGGGTGTCGAAGATGCCGGAGCCGGCCTCGGAGTAGACCCGGTCGTGGATCGCGACGGTCCGCGAGGCACCGACGGAGCGGGCGAAGTCGATCAGCTCGCCCGAGCGCGCCCACGGCGCGGAGACGGGCAGAAAGAGTACGTCCACGGCCTGGCCGGGGCCGTCGAGCGCGTCGCCCGGGTGGAAGAGCGCCTGGTCGCCGGCGGTGATCAGGTAGCCCGAGTTGTCGAAGTGGGGCAGGTCGGGGTGGATGACCGCGTGCTTGTCATTGACCGCGGTGACCGGCAGCCCGGCGTCGAACGACTCACCCGGCTTCACCACCGTGGTCCGCTCGTGGACCGCGGGAGCGCCCTTCTGGATCTGCGCCGCGACCGCGCCGATGGTGTAGACCGGCGCGTCGTTGCCCTCCAGGAGGGCCGGGTTGTAGTGGTCGGGGTGCTCGTGGGTGATCAGCACCGCCGTCGCGCCGTCGAGCGCCTCGGGCTGGGTGAACACGCCCGGGTCGACGACCACCACCGCCCCGTCGTGCTCGATCCGGACACAGGCATGGCCGAACTTCGTGATCCTCATGCCGCCGAATCTATCGCGCGGGTTCCAGCCCGCCGAGGGGCGTTCAGGACAGGGCGTCGCGGATCGGGACGAACTTGGCCTGGGTCTCGGCCAGCTCGGTCTCCGGGTCGGAGCTCGCCACGATGCCGCAGCCGGCGAAGAGGCGGGCGGTGCGGTCGTCGATCATCTCGGCCGAGCGCAGCGCGATGCCCCACTCGCCGTCGCCGGTGGCGTCCATCCAGCCGACCGGCCCGGCGTAGCGGGCACGTTCCATCGACTCGATCTCGGCGATGAGGGCGACGGCGTCCTCGCGCGGGGTGCCGCCGACCGCGGCCGAGGGGTGCAGCGCGGCGGCCAGATCGAGCGAGCTCACCCCGTCGCTGGCCACGCCGGTGATGTCGGTGGCCAGGTGCATCACGTTGGGCAGCTTGAGCACGAAGGGCGCCTCGGGCACGTTCATCGAGGAGCAGTGCGGCTCCAGGGCGTCGGCGACCGACCTGGCGGCGTACTCGTGCTCCTCGAGGTTCTTCGACGACTCCGCCAGCGACGCGGCCAGGGCGTGGTCGAGGTCCTCCTCGCCGGTCGGCCAGATCGTCCCGGCGAGCACGCGGGACGTGACCAGGCCGCGCTCGCGGCGTACGAGCAGCTCCGGGGTGGCGCCGAAGAGGTCGTCGACGTGGAAGGTCCAGCACGTCGGGTACGCAGCGGCCAACCGCCGCAGCACGGCCCGGATGTCGATCGGGGCGCTGGCCGCGGCGAGCAGGTCGCGGGCCAGGACGACCTTGTCGAGGTCGCCGTGCTGGAGCCGGGCGACGGCGTCGGCGACGATCCGCATCCAGTGCTCGCCGTCGACGTACGCATCGGCGAAGACGACATCGCGCGGTGCCTCGGGCTGCGGCGTCGGAGCCAGGGGAGGAGGCGGGGTGGCGGCCGGGCCGACGGTGGTCACCCAGGCGACGTCACCTCGCTTGCCGACGACGACCGCGGGCACCTTGAGGACGGAGAATCCCGGCAGGTCGGCGAAGGAGAAGGAGCCGAAGCCGACCAGGCCGGTGCCGGGCTCGCCCACGGGGTCGGAGACCGTCGAGACGGCCGCCAGCTCCTCGAACCACTTGGCCGCGTGCGCGAACCGCTCCGGGCCGGACGTACGGATCTCGGCGGCGGTGCCCCAGCCGACCAGGCCCTCGCCGTGGCGCACCCAGGACAGGACGCGGCGCCGGGCGGGCAGCAGCGCGAGCAGGTCCTCGAGCGTCTCCGACCCGGCGTCGAGGGCCACGGTGGTGGCCACCAGGGACCGCTGCTCAGACTCACTCACCACACCAGAGTATCGGCGTGGTGTCGGCCGGGACGAGTCGAAGTGATGTATGTGGCGTACGCCCCAGTTGCCATACCTGACCACATGGGTTGTAGCGTGCCCTGGCGTGAGTACCAACAAAGAGCAGTCGTTCGTCGCAGAGAACGGCATCACCCTCGGCATCATCGCCTTGGCCCTCTTCGTCGTGCTGGGCGTGGGCCTGCCGCGGTGGGTTGGCGACTCCGACTCCCACTCGGGGGTGAAGATCACCCTCCCGGAGACGCTGTCCGGCGGCTACAAGCCGGCGGACAAGAAGTCCTCCTACGACCTCGACGTCATCAAGAAGCAGGGCGCGTCCGAGGACCAGCTGGACATGTACATCAAGCAGAACGCGACCAGTTCGAAGACCGAGGACCGCAACGTGTCCGACGCTCTCGGGTTCTCGATGGCCACGCGCACCTACATCACCAAGGACATGAAGAAGTCCGTGATGATCCGTGCCTTCGCCGGCGACGGCAGCGCCTACTACGGCGGTGGCGAGGTCTCCAAGGTGGGCGACAACGTCTGCTACTCCAGCGCCGACCAGTCGACCGGTCAGACCCAGGCGACCTGCTCGCACGCGTCCGACGACCTGACCGTCCAGGCGACCGCGGCCTCGAAGAAGGACGCGGCGAAGTACGCCGACGAGATCTTCGACAAGCTCGCCTGAGTTCGGTCCGGACAGCGACCCGAGACAGAATCCTCCTGTGACCCGAGCAGATCTGGACAAGCAGCCCGGCGAGGTACGTCGGATGTTCGACGCCGTGGCCAAGCGCTACGACCTCACCAACGACGTGCTCTCGCTCGGCCAGGACCGGCGCTGGCGGCGTGAGGTCATCAAGGCCGTCGACCCGAAGCCGGGCGAACTCGTGCTCGACCTCGCCGCCGGCACCGGCACTTCGTCCCAGCCGTTCCTGGACGCGGGCGCCACGGTGGTCCCGACGGACTTCTCGATCGGCATGCTCCAGGTCGGCAAGCAGGCCAAGCCGCACCTGCCGTTCACGGCCGGCGACGGCACCCGGCTGCCCTACCGCGACGGCACCTTCGACGCGGTCACGATCTCGTTCGGTCTGCGCAACATCGTCGACCCGGCGGCCGGCCTGCGCGAGCTGCGCCGGGTCACCCGCCCCGGCGGCCGGATCGTGGTCTGCGAGTTCTCGCACCCGACCTGGAAGCCGTTCCGGACGGTCTACGTGGAATACCTGATGAGGGCCCTGCCGCCGGTGGCCCGCGCGGTCTCCTCATCGCCCGATGCCTACGTCTACCTGGCCGAGTCCATCCGGGCCTGGCCCGACCAGGCAGGTCTCGCAGACCTGCTCTCCGCGTCCGGTTGGCAGTCGCCGACCTGGACGAATCTGTCCGGCGGAATCGTCGCTCTCCACCACGCGACGGCTTGATCTCTGCGAAAGTTCAACCATGACCTCCACGTTGCCTTGGGACGGAATCTTGATGCCCCGCGAGGCCTACGGCCCCGCAGCGGTCAAGGCCAGGGACTCGCTCACCGACGCGGCTGCACAGGGCGACTGGCGCCGCGCGCTCTCGCAGGTGCGCAACGACTACACGGTCGGCGTCAACACCTGGAAGATCGGTGGCGAGTCGATGTTCACGCCGCTCCACCACGCCGCCTACCTCGGTGCGCCGCGGGAGACCGTGCAGGAGCTGCTCTCGCTGGGCGGCGTTCGTTCGCTGCCGACGGCTCACGGTGAGACGCCCTATCAGCTCGCCAAGCGTCGCGGTCACGAGCACCTGGTCGACATGCTCGACCCCTACTACCGCCCCGGCACCCCGCTCGGTGACAACCTCGAGGGCGTCAACCACCACGTGAACGCGACCCTCGCCGAGCTGACCGCCGAGTTCCGTGGCGACTACCAGCTGCGCACCTTCGACGTCCGGCTCATCTCCGAGGAGGGCGGCCCCGACGAGGCCTGGTTCACCGCCCCGGGGATGTACGGCGGCATCCGCATCGGCATGTTCTGGGGCCGCGCCCACCTGGAGTACAACTCCCGCCTGGGCGACTCCTACGCCGTCGTGGGGCCGGAGGGCTCGGCGTACGTGTCGCGCTCCAAGCGCGCGCTTCCCCTGCCCACTCGCTGACCCGAGGCCTGTTGGCTTCTGCCGCTACGGCATGATGCGGCGTCGTGACTGACTCGATCGACGCGCCGGACGCCACTTGGACGGTGACCGCCGAGGAACGGCGCGAGTTCATGCGCGCGTATCGGCGGTGGTGGGTGCGGCAGCCTTCGACCTGGTTGGGTTTGTGCGTAGCCGTGGGGATCATCGCCGGCGCTGCGATGGTGCTCGACTGGCACCCGGTCGTGGCGATCGCCGCCCTGCTTGCCTCTGTGGCGCTGATCATCGGGATCTCGGTGCGGCGGGTCCGACAGGTCTACCCCGTCGGAGAGACCTTCCGTTCCTGGGCGGGCGCGACGGCATACCGGCTCGACGGCCGCGGTGGCGGTATGGAGATCAACTGGGATCGCATCGCTGCTGCGAACGTCGGGCCGATCGCCGTGCACCTGCGGACACTGAGTCCGAAGCAGAATCTCCTGGTGGCTCGGCAGGTGCTGGGTGAGCAGGCGAGGGCGCGCCTGGACCGCGGTGTCGATGGACGTGTCGTCGAACCGGTTGCTCGCGAGGATGCGCCCGGCGAGCGCTCCGTGGTCGTCGACCGAAAGCTGCAGATCGCCCTGTGTGCGGCGGCAGTGCGCCGCTTCCGCGTGGCGGGCTGGATCGTGGTCGCCGCAGCCGTGCTGGTGGTGCTTCTCGGGGTAGCTGGCGGCGACCTTTGGCCGGCTCTGCGGACGGCAGGAGGGTTGATGCTCGCCCTGGGCGTCATCATCGCCGTTACCGTCGTTCCGACGATCGGCACCTACCCGATCGGGTCGACGATCAGCGGTTCCTTCGGTGAGTATCTGGTGGTCCGTGGCCCGTGGGGACGTACGTCGATCCACCGGTCCAAGCTCGCGCCGGTCGCCAGGACGAGGTATGCGATTGTCTTCAGGTCGGGCGCAGCGCGGGTGATCGTGCCGCGGGCGATCCTCGACGAGGAGTCGGTTTCTCCAGACGTACGCGCCGTGCGAAGGTCGACGCATGGATGACTCGCCTGCCGACCTGATCATCGACCTGAACCCGCTCCCGGACGAGATCGGCGGGAGGCTGCGAGCCCAGCTGGAGTTCATCGCCGAGGCCGACAGGCTCAAGACGATCCTGCGCGCCTCGCCGCTGGCCGCGGCAGACCGCCGAGAGAACGACGCCGAGCACTCCTGGCACCTGGCGCTGATGGTGCTGCTGCTGGCCGAGTACGCCGACGAGCCGATCGACGTCGGGCACGCGATCAAGCTCGTGATCATCCACGACATGGTCGAGATCTACGCCGGCGACAGCCCGGTCTTCGACCCCGCCGCGGTCGTCGACCAGGTCGAGCGCGAGCTCGCCGCCGCCGACAAGCTCTTCACCATGCTGCCGCCGGATCAGGCAGGCGAGATCCGGGCGCTGTGGGACGAGTTCGAGGCCGCTCAAACCCCCGAGGCGCGCTTTTGCAAGGCGATGGACCGCCTCGAGCCGATGCTCCTGAACTGGCTCAACCGCGGTGGCACCTGGAGCATGCCAGGTGCCACGGAGTCCCGCGTGCGGGCGCGTGAGGCCGGCGTCGTCGCCGCCTCGACGACCCTCGGCGAAGCCACCGACGCCATCGTCCGTGCGGGGCTTGCGAAGGGCTGGATCCGTCCCGATCCCGACTGAGGATGACCTGATCCCGGTTTGCCCGAATTCCCGCCGGGGTATCCAGTACGCTGCGGCGACTTCTGTGGGGACGCTGAGGAGGCCGCTCGTGGATGCGGATGTGGTGCCGGGCTCGGTGACGGACTGGACCGTCACTCTCGAGGATCAGCGTCGGCTCAAGTGGGCCATGGTGAGGTTGCGGCTGCGGAGCTGGGCCTACTGGGTCTCGGGGTTGGTTCTGCCTGTGCTGATCGCCGGCCTCTTCTGGTTCGCCCTGCATGATCCCGCCGTGGGATCCATCCCCCAGGCTCTCGAGCTCGGGATCACGGTCTCGATCGGCGCCGTCTTCATGGCGTTGGCGATGTCGGTGCCTCTGGCCACGTTGCCGGGCCGTGTGGAGCGCGAATACCCCGTCGGAGCGACGTTGACGGCATGGGCATCGGAGGCCGGCCTGGGTGTGCGTACGCTCAGGCGATTGACGCTCTACCCCTGGTCGCGACTGACCGATGTCGACGTGGGGCCGGTGTTCGTGCGGTGCCGGCAGGAAGGCCAGAAGACGCTGGCCGTGCCGGCCTATCTTCCGAGCGGTCCGGATGAGGTGGCGCGGTCGGTCGACTTCCCGGTTCAGCTCATCGGGCCGGAGATCAGACGAGAGCTGGCCATGAGGGTGAGCAAGGGGTCTGCGCAGGCCCCGATGGCAGAAGAGCAGGTCGTCGTCGATCGGCCCCTGAGGTGGCGGCTCGTCCGGGCGTGGCTTCGGGCGCAGTTCGGCATCTCGTTGTGGCTGTACCCAGCCGCCGTCGGCCTCAACCTCCCGATCCAGGTCGCCATCGGCTCTTACAGGTTGGCGATCGCAATGACGGTGATGGCGGCGCTCAGCCCCATCATCTGGCTGCTCGCCGGCGAGGGCCGGATGTCGGGGATGTATCCCGTCGGCGCCACGGTTGGCGGTTCGGTGGGTGAGTGGCTCGAGATCCAGGGGCCCTGGGGAAGCGTCGCCTGGCACCACACCTGGCTGAAGCTGCGCCGGTGGACCAAGCACACCGTGACGTACGAGATGGTGCAGGTCGGTCCCGGCGGAATGCCGTCCGTCCTGACCAATGCCGACAAGCGGATCGTCGTGATCCCCCGAGCGTTCCTCGACGCTCCGACGCCGGCCGCGAGCGCCGAAGCCTGACCCGCCACAACCCCGCCATGGCGTGGTTCTGCAGGCGTTTGCCGCCGTATGCGCGGGCACATTCCCACCATGGCGGGAAAGTGCCCGCGCGCCATTTCAGCAACCCACTTGCAATCCGCCGCAGGAGTGGCAGGATGTGAGTTGGCCCACATTGTGATTCTATTCACAAAGTCTCAAACAGGGGTGGGCCGGCTCAGGGTAGGAGGCGAGATGGAGCTCTACGTGCCGGTGCTCGCGTTGGCGGGACTGGCGACGCTCTTCGCGGTCGGTTCGGTGGTGATGAGCTCGGTCGTGGGACCGCGTCGGGCCAACCAGGCCAAGGCGGATCCCTACGAGTGCGGGATCGAGGCCACGCCACAGGCGCTGGGCGGTCGCTTCCCGGTGAAGTACTACATCACCGCGATGCTCTTCATCATCTTCGACATCGAGATCATCTTCCTCTACCCGTGGGCCGTCAGGTTCGACTCGATGGGATGGTTCGGTCTCGCCGAGATGGGCCTGTTCCTGCTGACCGTCTTTGTCGCGTACGCCTATGTGTGGCGCCGCGGTGGATTGGACTGGGACTGACATGGGTCTCGAAGAGAAGCTTCCGAGCGGGGTTCTGCTCACGACCGTCGAGGGCCTGGCGGGCTATTTCCGCAAGGCGAGCCTGTGGCCGGCGACGTTCGGGCTGGCCTGCTGCGCCATCGAGATGATGACGAGCGGTGGCCCGAAGTACGACCTGGCCCGCTACGGCATGGAGGTCTTCCGGGCCTCCCCGAGGCAGGCCGACCTGATGATCGTGGCCGGCCGGGTGAGCCAGAAGATGGCGCCGGTGCTGCGCCAGATCTACGACCAGATGCCCGAGCCGAAGTGGGTGCTCGCGATGGGCGTCTGCGCCAGCAGCGGCGGCATGTTCAACAACTACGCGATCGTCCAGGGCGTCGACCACATCGTGCCCGTCGACATGTATCTCCCCGGCTGCCCGCCGCGGCCGGAGATGCTGATCGACGCGATCCTCAAGCTCCACGACAAGATCCAGCACGGCTCGCTGGGCGTCAACGCCGAGCGCGAGGAGGTCGCCAACGAGACCGCGGCCCTGCGCCAGCTGCCGCTGATCGACCAGACGGGACTCCTGCGGTGAGCGAGAACATCGGCCAGAACAGCGGCATGTTCGGCGTGAGCGACACCGGCGACACGAGCGGCTACGGCGGTCTCACCCGCCGCCACTCGATGCCGAGCCGCACCAGCGACGTCGGGGTGCAGCCCTACGGTGGCTGGTTCAAGGAGATCGCCGACGCGCTCGCCTTCACCGAGGCGGAGGCGGTCATCCACCGTGGAGAGCTGACCTTCCACGTACGCCGCGAGCGGCTGCTGGAGGCCCTGCGGGTGCTCCGCGACGAGCTGCGCTTCGAGCTGTGCTCGGGGGTGTCCGGGGTGCACTACCCGGCTGACCAGGGCAAAGAGCTCCACGCGGTCTACCACCTGCTCTCGATGACCTACAACCGCCGGGTGCGGATCGAGACCTCTGCGCCCGACGAGGACCCGCACGTGCCGAGCGGGGTGGCCATCTACCCGACGCTCGACTGGCACGAGCGCGAGACCTACGACATGTTCGGGATCGTCTTCGACGGCCACCCGGGCCTGACCAGGATCCTGATGCCCGACGACTGGCCCGGACACCCGCAACGCAAGGACTACCCGCTCGGCGGGATCCCGGTGGAATACCACGGCGCGACGATCCCGCCGCCGGACACGCGGAGGAGCTACTCATGACGACGACCGAGGCAGACGAGGGACGTACGTTCACCGTCACGGGCCAGGACTGGGACGAGCTGACCGACGCCCTCAAGGACGTCAAGGACGAGCGGATCGTCGTCAACATGGGTCCGCAGCATCCCTCGACCCACGGAGTGCTCCGGCTGATCCTCGAGCTCGAGGGCGAGACCGTCACCGAGGCGCGAGCCGGGATCGGCTACCTCCACACGGGCATCGAGAAGAACATGGAGTTCCGCTCCTGGACGCAGGGCACGACCTTCGTCACCCGGATGGACTACCTCTCGCCGATCTTCAACGAGACGGCGTACGTCCTCGGGGTGGAGAAGCTGCTCGGCATCGGTGACGAGGTGCCGGAGAAGGCCGACGTCATCCGGGTCATGCTGATGGAGCTCAACCGGATCTCCTCCCACCTGGTGGCGATCGCGACCGGTGGCATGGAGCTCGGCGCCCTGACCGTGATGACGATCGGGTTCCGTGAGCGCGAGCTGTGCCTGGACCTGTTCGAGTTCATCACCGGCCTGCGGATGAACCACGCCTACATCCGCCCCGGCGGCGTCGCCCAGGACGTGCCGGAAGGGACCGTCGCGCGAGTCACCGAGTTCATCGAGCTGATGAAGACCCGGCTGCACGAGTACGCCGCACTCTGCAACGCCAACCCGATCTTCAAGGGCCGCCTGGAGCAGGTCGGCTACCTCGACCTGGAGGGCTGCCTCGCGCTCGGGCTGACCGGCCCGATCCTGCGCTCGACCGGCTACCCGTGGGACCTGCGCAAGACCCAGCCCTACTGCGGCTACCAGGACTACGACTTCGAGGTCATCACCTGGGACACCTGCGACTCCTACGGGCGGTTCCGGGTGCGGCTGGCCGAGATGTGGGAGTCGCTGCGGATCATGGAGCAGGCGCTCAAGAGGTTGAAGGACCTCGACGGTGCCCCCGTGATGGTGGCCGACAAGAAGATCGCCTGGCCCTCCCAGCTCTCCGTCGGCCCCGACGGCCAGGGCAACTCCCTCGACCACATCCGCCACATCATGGGTGAGTCGATGGAGGCGCTGATCCACCACTTCAAGCTGGTCACCGAGGGCTTCCGGGTCCCGGCCGGCCAGGCGTACGCCGCGATCGAGTCGCCGCGCGGAGAGCTCGGCGCCCACGTGGTCAGCGACGGCGGCACCAAGCCCTACCGGGTCCACTTCCGGGACCCGTCGTTCACCAACCTGCAGGCCACCAGCGTGATGTCTGAGGGCGGCATGGTGGCCGACGTGATCGTGGCGATCGCGTCCATCGACCCGGTGATGGGAGGCGTCGACCGATGAGCTTGGCTCCGGAGACATTCGACGAGCTGCGCGAGATCGCGGCTCGCTACCCCCAGGCCCGCTCGGGGCTGCTGCCGATGCTCCATCTGGTGCAGTCGGTGGAGGGCCGGGTCACGCCCGAAGGCATCCAGGCCTGCGCCGACGTCCTGGGACTGACCCCCGCCGAGGTGAGCGGGGTCGCGACGTTCTACACGATGTACAAGCGCCACCCGGTCGGCACCCACCACGTCGGCGTCTGCACCAACACGCTGTGCGCGGTCATGGGCGGCGACGAGATCTTCGCCTGCCTGCGCGAGAAGCTCGAGGTGGGCAACGACGAGACCACCGCCGACGGCTCGATCACGCTCGAGCACATCGAGTGCAACGCGGCCTGCGACTACGCGCCGGTGGTGATGGTCAACTGGGAGTTCTTCGACAACCAGACCCCCGAGTCGGCCTCGCAGCTGGTCGATGACCTGCGCGAAGGCCGTGAGGTCGTGGCCTCACGCGGGGCCCGGATCACGAGCTGGCGCGAGGCCGAGCGGGTTCTCGCCGGCTTCGAGGACGGGCTCGTCGACGAGGGGCCCGCCGCCGGGTCGGCCTCGCGCGTCGGGCTCGAGCTCGCCCGCGAGCGCGGCTGGGCCGCGCCGGGTGACGCGCACGGCTCGTCCGACCTCCCGGAGGAGCTGCCCGAGGCCGTCGAGGTGGCCGACACCCGTCGCGCCGAGTCGGAGACGATCGCCGAGGAGGCGTCCGATGACTGACACCCTGACCCCGGTGCTCACCGCCAACTGGGGCGACGAGCGGGCCTGGACGCTGCCCGCCTATGCCGCCACCGGCGGCTACGACGCGCTCGACGTCGCTCTCGGGATGGCACCCGAGGACGTACAGACGATGGTCAAGGACTCCGGGCTCCGCGGCCGCGGAGGGGCAGGCTTCCCGACCGGGGTGAAGTGGGGCTTCCTGCCGCCGCCCGACCCCGAGAACCCCAAGCCGCGCTACCTCGTGGTCAACGCGGACGAGTCCGAGCCGGGCACCTGCAAGGACATCCCGCTCATGATGGCCTCGCCCCACACCCTGGTCGAGGGCGTGATCATCTCGTCCTACGCCATCCGCGCGGAGCGGGCCTTCATCTACGTACGCGGCGAGGTGCTGCACGTGGTCCGCCGGCTGCGGGCCGCCGTGCGTGAGGCCTACGAGGCCGGCCACCTCGGCACGAACATCCACGGCTCCGGCTACGACCTCGAGCTGGTCGTGCACGCGGGCGCCGGGGCCTACATCTGCGGTGAGGAGACCGCGCTGCTCGACTCGCTCGAGGGACGCCGCGGACAGCCCCGCCTGCGTCCGCCGTTCCCGGCCGTCGCCGGTCTCTACGCCAGCCCGACCGTGATCAACAACGCCGAGTCGATCGCCTCGGTGCCGGCGATCGTGAAGAACGGCGCCGACTGGTTCGCCGGCATGGGCACCGAGAAGTCGGCCGGCGTCGGCATCTTCTCGCTCTCCGGACACGTCAAGAGGCCGGGGCAGTACGAGGCGCCCCTCGGCATCACGCTGCGTACGCTGATCGACCTGGCCGGCGGGATCCGCGAGGGTCACGAGCTCAAGTTCTGGACCCCTGGCGGCTCCTCGACGCCGCTGTTCACCCAGGAGCACCTGGACGTGACGCTCGACTTCGAAGGGGTGGCGGCGGCCGGCTCGATGCTCGGCACCCGCGCGCTGCAGATCTTCGACGACTCGGTGTGCGTGGTCCGGGCGGTGCTGCGGTGGACGGAGTTCTACAAGCACGAGTCCTGTGGCAAGTGCACCCCGTGCCGTGAGGGCACCTGGTGGCTGGTGCAGGTGCTGGAGCGGCTGGAGAAGGGCCAGGGTTCGCCCGAGGACCTCGACCTGCTGCTCGACCAGTGCGACAACATCCTCGGCCGCTCGTTCTGCGCGCTGGGCGATGGCGCGACGAGCCCGATCACGAGCTCGATCCAGTACTTCCGGGACGAATACCTGGCCCACCTGGAGCAGGGTGGCTGTCCCTTCGACGCCAAGAAGTCGACCGCATGGGCGGAGGCAGTTCAGTGACCGATGTGACCGTCAAGATCGACGGCCAGGACGTGACGGTGCCCGAGGGCACCCTGGTCATCCGGGCGGCCGAGGAGGCCGGGATCGAGATCCCGCGGTTCTGCGACCACCCGCTGCTCGCCCCGGTCGGCGCCTGCCGCCAGTGCCTGGTCGACATCCCCGACGCCGGCAACGGCCGCGGCTTCCCGAAGCCGCAGGCCTCCTGCACCATCCCGGTCGCCGAGGGCATGGTGGTGGAGACGCAGAACACCACGGCCGTGAAGGCACAGCAGGGGATCATGGAGTTCCTGCTGGTCAACCACCCGTTGGACTGCCCGGTCTGCGACAAGGGCGGCGAGTGCCCGCTGCAGAACCAGGCCATGTCCCACGGGCAGGGCGAGACCCGGTTCGAGGGGACGAAGCGTACGTTCCCCAAGCCGATCAACCTCTCGCCCAACGTGCTGCTCGACCGGGAGCGGTGCATCGTCTGCCAGCGCTGCACCCGCTTCGCCGCCGAGATCCCGGGCGACCCGGGCATCGCGCTGATCCAGCGTGGCGCGCAGCAGCAGATCGGCATCGCCGAGGACAAGCCGTTCTCGTCCTACTTCTCCGGCAACGTCATCCAGATCTGTCCGGTCGGCGCCCTGACCAGCGACGACTACCGCTTCCGGGCCCGCCCGTTCGACCTGGTCTCGACCCCGGGCGTCGCCGAGCACGACGCCTGCGGCGCCGCCATCCGGATCGACCACCGTCGCGGCAAGGTCATGCGCCGCCTCGCCGGCAACGACCCGGAGGTCAACGAGGAGTGGATCTCCGACAAGGACCGCTTCGGCTTCCGTTACGCCGTCCGCGACCGGCTCACCTCGCCGATGATCCGTGAGAACGGCGAGCTCCGGCCGGCCTCGTGGCTCGAGGCCGTCGCCGTCGCCGCCCAGGGCCTGGCCGGTGCCGGCTCGGTGGGTGTGCTGCCCGGTGGCCGGCTGACGCTGGAGGATGCGAAGGCGTACGCCGCGTTCGCCCGCGACACCCTTCGCACGCCCCACCTCGACTTCCGCTCGCGCCCGCTGTCGGAGGAGGAGACCGGCTTCCTGCGATCGAGGGTGGCCGGCACGACCGTCACCTACGCCGATCTGGACGCCGCCGACCATGTCGTCCTGGTCGGTCTCGAGCCCGAGGACGAGGCTGGCACCCTCTTCCTGCGGCTGCGCAAGGCCAACCGGGCCGGACTGCGGATCACCACCCTCAGTCCGTACGCCTCGGAGGGCTCCCGCAAGCTCGGCGCCCAGGTCGTCCTGACCGCTCCCGGTGCCGAGAAGGACGCGTTGTCCCAGGTCAGCGGGGTCACTGAAGCATCGGTGATCCTGGTCGGCGAGCGGCTGGCGACCAGCCCCGGCGCCTACTCCGCCGCGGCCGAGCTCGCCGACCGCACCGGCGCCAGGCTCGCCTGGGTGCCGCGTCGCGCCGGCGACCGGGGAGCGGTCGAGGCCGACCTGCTCCCGGGTGAGAACGGGCTCGACGCCGAGGCGATGGTCCGAGCCGGCCTCGACGCCCTGGTGATCGCCGGCGTCGATCCCGACGACACCGCTGACCCGGCCGCCTTCCTGGCCGCTCTCGACCAGGCCGGTTTCGTGGTCAGCCTCGAGCAGCGGGTCACCGCTGTGACCGAGCGCGCCGACGTCGTACTCCCGGTCGCGACCGCTTCCGAGAAGGCCGGCACCTTCGTCACCTGGGAGGGCCGCCGCCGTCCGTTCGAGAAGGTCTTCGACAAGCCCGCGGCCTACTCCGACGCCGAGGTCCTCGGACACATCACCGCCGAGCTCTCACTTGTGGGCCCCGAGTCCGCAGGAGTGGCGGACGAAACTGTCGTCTCGTCGCCCACAACGACCGATTCGGCCGCCACAACGACCGATTCGGCTGGCTTCCGGCTGGCCACCTGGCGTCTCATGCTCGACAACGGGACGCTTCAGAGCGGCGACAAGGCACTGGCCGCGACCGCACGGCCGGCGTTCGTACGCATCCCGGCAGCGCTCCACGCGGAGCTCGGTGACGTCGTGACGATCACCGGTGACCGGGGGAGCTGGACGCTCCCGGCGTTGCCGGCCGAGATGGCCGACAGCACCGTGTGGGTGCCGACGAACAGCTTCGGGCGCGGCGTATGGGCTGACCTGGCCTCGCCGGGCTCGACGGTGACGGTGGAGGGTGCGCAGTGAACGGGCTGGAACAGTTCGGCCAGGACCCCTGGTGGATCATCGCGATCAAGGTCCTGCTGGTCTTCGTCGTCTGCGTCGTGCTGACGCTGTTCAACATCTGGTGGGAGCGCAAGGTCGTGGCCCGGATGCAGCACCGCATCGGGCCCAACCGGCACGGGCCGTTCGGTCTGCTCCAGTCCCTGGCCGACGGCGTGAAGCTGGCGCTCAAGGAGGACCTGACCCCGGAGAAGGCCGACAAGATCGTCTTCGTCACCGCGCCGATCCTGGCCTGTGTGCCCGCGTTCGTGACGTTCTCGGTGATCCCGTTCGGTCCGGAGGTCAACCTCTTCGGCGTAAGGACGCCGCTGCAGCTGACCGACATGCCGGTCGCGGTGCTGTTCGTGATGGCGATCGCCAGCATCGGCATCTACGGGATCGTGCTCGGCGGCTGGGCCTCGGGATCGACCTACTCCCTCCTCGGCGGACTCCGTTCCAGCGCCCAGATGATCTCGTATGAAGTGAGCATGGGCCTGGCGCTCGTCACCGTCTTCCTGATGGCCGGCAGCCTGTCCACCAGCCAGATCGTCGCGGCGCAGGAGGACTGGTGGTTCGGTGCCCTGCTGCTGCCCTCCTTCCTGATCTACTGCATCTCGATGGTCGGCGAGACCAATCGCGCGCCGTTCGACCTCCCCGAGGCGGAGGGCGAGCTGGTCGGTGGTTTCCACACCGAATACTCCAGCCTTAAGTTTGCGCTCTTCTTCCTGGCCGAATACATCAACATGGCCACCGTCAGCGCGCTCGCCACGACGCTGTTCCTCGGCGGCTGGCGCGCCCCGCTCGGCCTCGGCACCCTCTGGGCCGGAGCCAACGAGGGCTACTGGCCGGTGCTGTGGTTCTTCCTGAAGATGTTCTTCTTCATCTGGATCTTCATCTGGCTGCGCGGCACGCTGCCGCGACTGCGCTACGACCAGTTCATGAGCCTCGGCTGGAAGATCCTGCTGCCGGCGAGCCTGGCCTGGATCGTCGTCGTCGCGGTGATCAAGATGGCC
Source organism: Nocardioides luteus (assembly GCF_000960475.2). Classification (GTDB taxonomy): domain Bacteria; phylum Actinomycetota; class Actinomycetes; order Propionibacteriales; family Nocardioidaceae; genus Nocardioides; species Nocardioides luteus_A. The sequence continues at coordinate 39,258 of NZ_JZDQ02000045.1, forward strand.
GCGATCGAGGGCGGCTTCAGTCCCAACTGGGTCCTCTTCGGCTTCGGCCTGGCCGTCACGGCGGTCGTCGTGCTCGGCTTCCTCAACCGGCTGCCGGAGAAGGAGGCCCAGGTCAGCACCCCGACCGGCGGCTTCCCGACGCCGGCGCTGCCCCAGGGCGGCGCGGTGCGAGGCGCCGCCCAGCCGCTGGTCTTCGGCCCGCCGCCGACCGCCAACGGCGTACGCATTCTTCCCTCTCCTGAGGAGGCAAAGTGAGCAACGACGACCGCTCGTTCAAGGAGCGTTTCTGGGACCCGGTCAGCGGGTTCGCGGTGACGTTCGGGACCCAGTTCAAGAAGCCGGTCACCGAGCAGTACCCGCAGCAGAAGGAGCCGACCGAGGAGCGGTTCCACGGCCGCCACCAGCTCAACCGTCACCCCGACGGCCTGGAGAAGTGCGTCGGCTGCGAGCTGTGCGCATGGGCCTGCCCGGCGGACGCGATCTACGTCGAGGGCGCGGAGAACACCGAGGAGGAGCGCTACTCGCCCGGGGAGCGCTACGGCCGCGTCTACCAGATCAACTACCTGCGCTGCATCCTGTGCGGGCTGTGCATCGAGGCCTGCCCGACACGGGCGCTGACGATGACGAACGAGTACGAGCTCGCCGACACCACGCGCGAGAGCCTGATCTACGAGAAGCAGGACCTGCTCGCGCCGCTCGAGGACGGGATGGAGGCGCCTCCCCACCCGATGTTCCTCGGCAACGACGACACCTCCTACTACGCACCGGAGCCGAAGGAGTCGGCCCGATGAGCTTCGTGATCCTGGCCGCGGTGACGGTGATCGCGGCGCTGGGCCTGCTGTTCGCGCGCAAGCCCGTGCATGCCGCGCTGTCGCTGGCGGTGGTCATGATCGGCCTCGCGATGATCTACGCGACGCTCGAGGCGCCGTTCCTGTTCGCGGTGCAGATCGTGGTCTACACCGGCGCGATCCTGATGCTGTTCCTGTTCGTGATCATGCTGGTCGGCGTCGACACCTCCGACACCCTCAAGGAGACGATCGCGGGGCAGAAGGTGCTGGCCACGCTGCTCGGCGTCGGGCTCGGCGCGACGCTCATCGCGGGTGTCGGCCAGGCGAGCATCGCCACCATGCGCGGGCTGTCCAGCGCCAACGAGGGCGGCAACGTACAACGCCTTGCCGACCTTCTCTTCTCCCGCTACGTGATCGCCTTCGAGGCGACCAGCGCGCTGCTGATCACCGCCGCGATCGGCGCGATGGTGCTGGCCCACCGGGAGCGGATCGACCCGAAGCAGAGCCAGACCGACCTCGCCCAGAAGCGGGTCGCCGACTACGCGAAGAGCGGCAAGCACCTCGGCCCGCTGCCCCCACCGGGCACCTTCGCGCGGCACAACAGCAACGACACCCCGGCCCTGCTGCCGGACGGGTCGCAGAGCACGAGGTCGGTCCCGGCGATCCTCGCCGGCGGTCGCACGGACGAAGGGGAGGATGCATGACAGACAACACCACGGCGTACGTGATCCTGTCCGCCATCCTCTTCACGATCGGCACGATCGGGGTGCTGACCAGGCGGAACGCCATCGTCGTCTTCATGTGCGTCGAGCTGATGCTCAACGCGGCCAACCTGGCCCTGGTGGCGTTCAGCCGGATGCACGGCAACCTCGACGGGCAGGTGACGGCGTTCTTCGTGATGGTCGTCGCGGCCGCTGAGGTGGTCGTCGGGCTGGCGATCATCATGACCATCTTCCGCACCAGAAACACGGCTTCGGTCGACGAGCCAAGGATGCTCAAGTGGTGAATCCTGTCGAGGCCGGAGGCGTCTTCTCGCTGATCTGGCTGGTCATCGCGCTACCCCTGGCCGGCGCTGCTCTGATCCTGATCGGGCGGCCGCTGGCGCCGGCACTCTTCGACCGGGTCGGGCACTGGCTCGCGGTCGTGCTCGCCGGCGGGTCCTTCGTGCTCTCGCTCGCCCTCTTCATCGCCGCCCTCGGTCGTGACGAGGAGAGCAGGCAGGTCGTCCAGCACCTCTACACCTGGTTCGACACCGGCGACCTGAGCGTCGGGTTCGACCTGCTCTACGACCAGCTCTCCGGCCTGTTCCTGCTCCTCATCACCGGGGTCGGCACGCTGATCCACGTCTATTCGGTCGGCTACATGGCCCACGACGAGCGGCGCACCCGGTTCTTCGGCTACCTCAACCTGTTCCTCGCCGCGATGCTGATGCTGGTGCTGGCGGAGAACTACGTCGGTCTCTTCCTCGGCTGGGAGGGCGTCGGTCTGGCGTCCTACCTGCTGATCGGCTTCTGGCAGCACAAGCCGTCGGCCGCCGCGGCCGCCAAGAAGGCGTTCGTGATGAACCGGGTCGGCGACATGGGACTCTCGCTGGCGATCGCGCTGTCCTTCGTCACCTTCGGGTCGACGTCGTTCTCCGCGATCGACATCAGCGACACCACCACGACCACCCTCAACTGGCTCGGCATCCTGCTGCTCGTCGGCGCCTGCGGAAAGTCCGCCCAGGTGCCGCTGCAGGGCTGGCTGCTGGACGCCATGGAGGGCCCGACCCCGGTCTCGGCGCTGATCCACGCGGCCACGATGGTGACCGCGGGCGTCTACCTCATCGTGCGCAGCAGCGCGATCTTCGACGCCGCCGAGGCCGCCTCGACCGCCGTCGTGGTCGTCGCCCTGGTCACCATCATCTGGGGTGCCGCGCTGAGCTGCGTCAAGGACGACATCAAGAAGGTCCTGGCCGGTTCGACGATGAGCCAGATCGGCTACATGATGCTCGCCGCCGGGCTGGGCGGGCCGGGCTATGCGTTCGCGATCTTCCACCTGCTCACCCACGGCTTCTTCAAGGCCAACATGTTCCTCGGCGCGGGGTCGCTCATGCACGGCATGAACGACGACGTGAACCTCAAGCACTACGGCGCCCTGAGCCGCGCGATGCCGGTCACGTTCCTGACCTTCGCGATGGGCTACCTGGCGATCATCGGGTTCCCCGGCTTCGCCGGCTTCTGGTCCAAGGACAAGATCCTCGAGGTCGCGTTCGCCGAGAGCTGGCTGGTCGGCATCATCGCCCTGCTGGCCGCCGGCGTGACCGCGTTCTACATGACCCGCCTGATGATGCTCGCCTTCTTCGGCCGCAAGCGCTGGCCCGAGGGCGTACATCCGCACGAGTCGCCGCGGATCATGACCGGCCCGCTCGTCGTCCTCGCCGCGCTGTCGGTGCTCGGCGGCGTCTTCACGCTGGGCGGCTGGCTCGAGCACTGGCTCGAGCCGGTGACCGCGATCGGCCACGCCGAGCACCACGGTCCGCTCCCGGTGTGGGCGACCTCCGTCCTCGCGGTGCTCGTGGTCGCGATCGGGGTCGCGGCGGCCGGGTTCGTCTTCGGGCGCCGCTCGGCAACGACCGAGCCGACTCCCTACCTGCACGTCCCGCACATCGAGGACGTCGTGGTGCCGCCCGGGATGGCGCTCACCCGCGGCGCCCTCGCGACCGACAAGTACGCCGTCGACGGTGTGATGAGCGGTGGCCCGATCGCCCTGGCGGCGATCGCCGGCGAGCTCCGCAAGGCGCAGACCGGCTACGTACGTTCCTATGCCCTCTCCGTCCTCGGTGGCACGGTCCTCGTCGCCCTGGCCCTGATCGTGGTGAGCTGACTTGTTGACACTCCTCGTCCTCGTCCCGTTCGCGGGCGCGCTGATCACCGCGGTGATGCCGGCCCGGCCGAAGCTGTGGGCCTTCGGGTTCGCGATCGCGACCCTGGTCGTCGGTCTCGTGACGATGTTCACGGCACCCGACACCGACCTCGTCTGGATGGAGCCGCTCGGCGTCCACTGGGCGCTCGAGATGGACGGCTTCGGCAAGCTGATGGTGCTGCTGACCGTGGCCCTGGTGCCGATCACGATGGTGGCGGCGGTCAAGGACCACGACAAGCGGTGGTACGCCTGGGCGCTGGCCCTGGAGGCCTTCGCGCTGCTCACCTTCCTGGCCGCGGACCTGTTCGTCTTCTACATCGCCTTCGAGGCGACGCTGATCCCGGCGTACTTCATGATCGGTCAGCACGGTGGCCCCCACCGGGCCAAGGCCGCGCTCAAGTTCCTGATGTTCCAGCTCGGCGGCGGTCTGGTGCTGCTCGGTGCGCTGATCGGCTTCTTCGTGGTCTCCTCGGACGCCGGCTCGCCGTCCTACCTGATCAGCGACCTCGCCCAGCTCGACATCGGCACCACCGCCCAGCGCTGGATCTTCGTGGCGATGTTCATCGCGTTCGCGGTCAAGGCGCCGCTGTTCCCGGTGCACACCTGGTTGGCGGACACGACCGAGCAGGCGACGACGCCGACCTCGGTGCTGCTGGTGTGCGTCCTCGACAAGATCGGCACCTTCGGGATGATCCGCCTCTGCCTGGGGCTGGTGCCGGAGGCCTCCGCCTGGGCGACGCCCGTGGTGGTGGTGCTGGCGCTGATCTCGATCGTCTACGGCGCGGTGCTCGCGATCGGGCAGGACGACCTGCTCCGCCTGATCGGTCTGACCTCGCTCTCGCACTTCGGGCTGATCACCCTCGGGATCTTCGCGGCGACCCGCGAGGGCTTGGTCGGCGCGATCCTCTACATGGTCAACCACGGGGTCGCGACCGCGGCGATGTTCCTCATCGCCGGGTTCCTGATCACCCGCAAGGGCACCGCCTCGATCTCCTCGATGCGCGGGTTGGAGAAGGCGACCCCGGTGCTCGCCGGCACCTTCCTCGTCGCCGGTCTGGCCACCGCGGGTCTGCCGGGGCTGTCCCAGTTCGTCTCCGAGATCATGGTCCTGATCAGCGCCTTCGACTACCACTGGCTGGTCGGTGTGGTCGCGGTGACCGCGATCGTGCTGGCCGCGATCTACGTGCTGTGGGCCTACCAGCGGATCTTCACCGGACCCGCTCAGCTCTCCCGGCGACCGGTCCACGACCTCGACCGGCGGGAGGTCGGCGTACTCGTGCCGCTGCTGGTCGCCCTCCTCTTCTTCGGCTTCGTCCCGGGCCCGCTGATCTCGGCGGCCCAACCGGTCGTGGCTCCTCTTGTTGACGTCATCCAGGCAGGTGAGTGAGGCGATGTTCGAGTCTCCCGGAATTTCGTACGCCACCCTCTGGCCCGTCCTGCTGGTGCTGGCCGTGGCCTGCGCCGGTGTCGTCGTGGAGGCCTTCGCGCCCCGCGCCGCGCGGTTCAACACCCAGGTGTCGCTGGCGTTGGCGGGACTGGTCGCCGCGCTCGCCGGTACGGTCGCCGTCGGCGCCGGATCGGCGCTGGGCGCCTCGACGGGTGAAGGCGCCCTGGTCATCGACGGCCCCGGGGTCTTCTCCCAGGGGCTGGTGCTGCTGGTCTCGCTCGGCGGCGTCGCGCTCTTCGCCGAGCGCCGCCTCGACAACGGTGTCAGCGCCTTCGCCGGCCAGGCCGCGGCCCTGCCCGGCACCTCGGCCGAGCGCACCGCCTCCCAGCGTGGTCTGGAGCACACCGAGGTCTACCCGCTGATGATGTTCGCGGTCGGCGGGATGATGCTCTTCTGCATCTCCGGCGACCTGCTGATGCTCTTCGTCGCCCTCGAGGTGCTCTCGCTGCCGCTCTACCTGCTGACTGGGCTCGCCCGGCGCCGGCGGCTCCTCTCCCAGGAAGCCGCGCTGAAGTACTTCCTGCTCGGCGCGTTCTCCTCCGGGATCTTCCTCTACGGTCTGGCACTGGTCTACGGCTTCGCCGGGTCGATGTCCCTGGCCGACATCGGTGAGGTGGCGGCCGAGGAGGGCTCCGGGCCGCTGCTGCTGCTCGGCATCGGCCTGATGGCCGTCGGACTGCTCTTCAAGACCGGCGCGGTGCCGTTCCACTCCTGGACCCCCGACGTCTACCAGGGCGCGCCGACGCCGGTGACCGCGTGGATGAGCGCGGCCACCAAGATCGCCGCGTTCGCCGCGATGCTCCGGCTCTTCTACGTCGCCTTCGGTGCCGAGGGCGACATCTGGCGCCCGGCCATCGGCGTCGTCGCGGTGCTGACGATGCTCCTGGGTGCCTCCTTCGCGATCGTCCAGACCGACGTGAAGCGGATGCTCGGCTACTCCGCCGTCGCCCACACCGGCTTCCTGCTGACCGGCCTCCTCGGGGTGCAGACCGACGCCTTCGGCTCGACCCAGGCGGTGCTCTTCTACCTGACCGCCTACGGCTTCGCCACGCTCGGCGCCTTCGCGATCGTCTCCCTGGTCCGGGGGCCCAACGGCGAGGTCGGCTCGCTCGACCGCTGGGCCGGCCTGGGACGTACCAACCCGTGGGTGGCGGCGACCTTCGCGGTCTTCCTGCTCTCGATGGCCGGACTGCCGCTGACCGCCGGGTTCATCGGCAAGTGGGGCGTCTTCGCCGCCGCGCTGGGCGCCGGTCAGTGGCCGGTGGTCGTGGTCGCGATCGGGTCGAGCATCATCGCGATCTTCTTCTACGTACGCGTCATCATGCTGATGTTCTTCACCGACCCACGCGACGACGCGGCGACGGTCTCCACGCCGTCGTACGCCACCACCGTGGTGATCTCGCTGAGCGCTCTCGCCACCGTCTTGTTGGGTGTAATTCCGGGCCCTGTGCTCAGCCTGTTGGTGGATGCGGGAGGATTCATCGGGTGAGCACCAGCGCACCCACCGACCGAGCCCCTGAACTCGCCCTCCCGATCACCGATCCCGAGCTCGAGCAGCGGTTGCGCGCTCGGTTGGCGATCGTGGAGGAGAAGCTGGCGGGCTATGCCCGCAGCAGCTCTCCGTTCGTCACGGAAGCGGCCTCGCATCTCCTGGAGGCCGGCGGCAAGCGGTTCCGGCCGCTGCTGGTGCTGCTGGCCGCCGAGTGCGGCCCGGACACGCTCGCCGACGAGGTCATCACCGCGGCCTGCGTCGTCGAGCTCACCCACCAGGCCTCGCTCTACCACGACGACGTCATGGACGAGGCGCTCCTGCGCCGCGGCGAGGACACGGCCAACGCCCGCTTCGACAACCACGTCGCCATCCTGACCGGCGACTTCCTCTTCGCCCGCTCCTCGTCGCTGACCGCCGAGCTCGGCCCCGAGGCCGTACGCATCCAGGCGGCCACCTTCGCCAAGCTCGTCGAGGGCCAGATCCTCGAGGGCGTCGCGCCGGCCGAGGGGGTCGACCCGGTCGACCACCACCTCGAGGTGCTGGCCGGGAAGACCGGGGTCCTGATCGCGACCTCGGCACTCTACGGCGCGCTCTTCGCCGGCGCCGACAAGGAGATCCAGGACGCCCTGGTCGCCTACGGCGACATCGTCGGCGTCGCCTTCCAGCTCTCCGACGACATCCTCGACATCGCCTCGGACGAGTCCGGCAAGACCCCCGGCACCGACCTTCGCGAAGGCGTCCCGACGCTCCCGGTGCTGCTCGTCCGCCGCTCCAACGAGCCCGGCGATGCCCGTCTCCTGGAGCTGCTCGACAGCGACCTCACCGACGACGACGCGCTGGCCGAGTGTGTCGCGCTGCTCCGCGCCCACCCGGCCCTGGCCGAGGCCCGCGCCTACGTCCAGGCCCGCGCCGAGGAGGCCAAGGCCGCCCTCGCCCCGCTCCCCGAGGGCCCCGTCCGCACGGCCCTCGAGGCCTTCGCCGACATCGTTGCCGTCCGCTCGGTCTGATCGTCCCCTGCCGAGGCGTCACCTACG
>NZ_JZDQ02000046.1 GCF_000960475.2 Nocardioides luteus
CCCCGCCGAGTCGGCTCGTCAGAACGAGCCGACTCGGCGAGGAATGTGGTCAGAACGAGCCGACTCGGCGGGGTTCCCGGTCAGCGGACGACGTCGGGGGTCAGCAGGTCCTGGTTGTCGTCGGTCCACTCGGCCATCCGGTCCTCACGGACCGCGCGCCACAGGTCGAGGTCGCGGGAGGGGTCGAGGCGTACGACCGACTGGTCGCCGACCATGCCGGTGCCGTCCGTGGGGACGGTGAGGTAGCTGATGTCGTCGGTGCGGAGGTTGCGGAGCGAGGCGGCGAGCTTGGCCATCTGGGTCGTCGACCACTCGTCGTCGACGGAGGCGTGCTTCGAGAAGAGGCTGAGCAGGTCGAGGACCTGGTCCGGGTTCTTGCGCAGCTCCTGGTGAAGGGTCTGCTTGAGGAGGGTGCGGAGGAAGGCCTGCTGACGGGCGACGCGGTCGAGGTCGCCGTCCTGGAGGCCGTAGCGCTGGCGTACGTAGAGGAGCGCCTGCTCGCCGTCGAGATGGTGGCGGCCGGCTTCCCAGCGGACCCCGCGGGCGGAGTCGTAGACGGTCTTCGGGATGTCGATGTCGACCCCGCCGACGGCGTCGGTGAGGGCCTTGAAACCGTCCCAGTCGATGACGGTGAGGTGGTCGATGCGTACGTCGGTCATCTTCTCGACGGTCTCGACGGTGAGGCTGGGGCCGCCGAAGGAGTAGGCCCAGTTGACCTTGCCCTTGCCATGACCCGGGATGTCGACCCAGGAGTCGCGCGGGATCGAGATCACCGAGGCGGAGCGGCGGTCGCCGTCGAGGTGGACGAGCAGCATCGTGTCCGACCGGGCCTGTCCCGGCTTCCAGCCGGGCGCCTCGGCGCCGGTGGTGGGGATGTCGGAGCGGGCGTCGGTGCCGAGGACGAGGATGTTCATCGCGTCGGCGGCCGGACCCGAGGTGGGCTTGCTGGGCCGATCGGTGAGCCCGGTGAAGGTGTCGGGCAGACGCTGGATGTTCCCCTCCACCTTCGCCTGGAGCCACAGGATCCCGGTCAGCGCGGCCGCGCAGAGCAGCAGCAGGCAGATGAGCAGCCCGATCAGCGGCTTGCGGGCACGACGCCATCCGCGCGAGGGGGTCTCGCCCGCAGGCTCGGACTGCGGCGGCACGGGCGGATGATCGAGGATGGCCACCCGAGTATGTGACCCGTCGAGCCCGGATTCAGGGGCCCAGATGCTCGCCATTCCTCAATTTCAGGCACCAGTCGGTAACGGCTGGTAACCAAAAATAGGGAGGCAATACGTCGGCTGGTGTCGCTGAGTAAAGTCACTCTGCTGTACGGCGCTGTTCACGCCGGAGCCGATGTCTCCTGGTGTTTCCAGCCGCCTGGCTGTGTCTTGGGAGGGCGCAGCTCGCAGGATGATGACCAGGGAGAACTGTGTCGAACTCAAGAGTCGGACCCGAGGAAAGAGCCCGGCTGCACGAGGCTGCCTCGGTGCTGGCCGGGGTCCGAGCGGCGACCACGCTGCTCAACTCGCCGGGCGAGATCGACGAGGAGCGACGGGCCTCGATGGCGGCGATGGTGCAGAGCGAGCTCGAGCGGCTCGAGCGGATGGTCCGCCGGCAGCAGCAGGAGGCCACTGAGCCGGTGATCGCGGAGCCGCGAGCCGGAGAGCAGCGGGCCGAGGTGATCGATCTCGACGCCGTCGTGTCCGCCATGGTCCTGGCCCACGAGGCCAAGGGCACCACGGTCGCGTGGCACCCGAGCCGGATGCTGGCGCTGGGTGACTCCGATCAGCTGACCGAGGCCCTCAACGTGCTCCTCGACAACGCCGCGGCGCACGGCAGCGGGCCGGTCCGGATCGACGTACGTGCCGCGGGGCCGGCGACCACCTCGGTCGAGATCGCGGTGACCGACCACGGACCCGGCGTCGCGCCGGAGTTGCGCCGCCGGATCTTCGCCTGGGGAGTGAGCCGGCCGGGGTCCACCGGCCAGGGCATCGGTCTCCACGCCGCGCGCGACCTGATGGAGCGCCAGGGCGGCTACCTCGAGCTGGCCGAGACCGGCGAGCGTACGACCTTCGTCCTCGGCATCCCGATGCTCGGGTGCATCGACGGGGCCGGCGAGCACGACAGCTCGACCCGGGGAGGTCGCAGTGGTGTCGCCGCGTAAGAGGGTGAAGGTGGTCATCGTCGAGGACCACACCCTCTTCGCGGAGTCGCTCGAGCTGGCCCTCACCTTCGAGGGCTACGACGCCCACCGTGTCGACCTGCCGGAGGAGCCGCCGTCGGAGGCCAAGCTCACCTCGCTGATCATGCGCTCCCAGCCACGCATCGTGCTGCTCGACCTCGATCTGGGACAGCACGGCTCGGGCGTACGTCTCATCGCGCCGCTCGCCAGGGCCGGTGCCGACGTGGTCGTGGTGACGGGCTCCACCGACGAGACCCGCTGGGGCCACGCCCTGCACGCGGGGGCCCGGACGGTGCTCTCCAAGACGGTGCCGCTGGGCGAGATCCTGGGCACCGTACGCAGGCTCAACTACGGCCTCAGCGTGCTCGACGTCGACGACCGTGAGCGCCTGATCCGGGCATGGGTGGGCCAGGAGCAGGGCAGAATCGAGATCCGGCGCCGGCTCGCCCAGCTCTCACCGAAGGAGTCGCAGGTGCTCGAGCACCTCATGGACGGCCTCACCGTCGGCGACATCGCCAAGCTCCGCGTCGTCTCGGAGGCGACCGTGCGCACCCAGGTGAAGTCGATCCTCGCCAAGCTCGGCGTCTCCTCCCAGATCGCGGCGGTCAGCATCGCCCACAAGGCCGAGTGGCGGGCCGCCTGAACCTGCGGCGGGCGGACCTCAGGACGCGACGAGGCCGTCGTCCTCGTTGCTGCTGCGCCGGACGTAGAGCGTGCCGGTCTGCGGGCAGCGCCAGGCGTCCCCCTGGGCGACCAGCGGTGCGCCGGCGTGCCCGACCCAGCCCACCCGCCGAGCCGGCACCCCGACGACCAGCGCATGGTCCGGTACGTCCCGGGTGACCACGGCGCCCGCCGCGACCATCGCCCAGGCGCCGATCGTCACCGGCGCGACGCAGACGGCACGGGCCCCGATGCTGGCGCCGGTGCGTACGGTCACGCCGACGGCCTCCCAGTCGTCGCCGTCCTTGAGGGTGCCGTCCGGGTTGACGGCGCGGGGCAGGTAGTCGTTGGTGAAGACCACCGCCGGCCCGACGAAGGCACCGTCCTCGAGGACGGCCGGCTCGTAGACCAGCGCGTGGTTCTGGATCTTGCAGCGGTCTCCGACGACGACCCCGGGACCGACGTACGCCCCGCGGCCGATGATGCACTCGCTGCCGACGCGGGCGTGCTCGCGGACCTGGGCCAGGTGCCAGACGAGGGTCCCGGCGCCGATCACGGCGCGTTCGTCGACGTCCGCGCTGGGCTCGATCCGGGGCGCGGCATGGGTCTCCTCCAGGGTCATGTCCTCAGCAAAGCGCGACCGGGAAACCCGCGGCGGAGGCCGGGAGCGGCGTACCCGATTCAGCGTAGGACCGCGGGAGAGGCCGCCTCCGGGACCAGCACGCGAGGGGTCGCGGTGGGCTCGGTGTCGAGGGACCAGACGTCGCTGACCGGCTCGTCCTCGCGCTCGAGGCCGTAGAGGACGGTGTCGTCGTCGAGCCACTCGATCTGGTCGTCGATGCTGTGGGTCTCGCCGGCGAGCACGGTCCGTCTCCCGGTGGCGAGGTCGAGGACCGCGGGCGTCCACCGGGTGCCGTCCTTGTCGGCCTCCTTGAACGCGATCCGGGTGCCGTCGGGGGAGAGCGAGGGGCACTCGACGTGGTCGGCGATCGTGGTCAGGGAGCGCTCGGCGAGGTCCCCGCGGGCCAGATAGGTCCGGCCGCCGGTGGCCACGGTCGCATAGAAGGTGCGGTCGTCGGCGGCGAAGGTGACGCCCCAGACGTTGCGGTCGGCCGGCGCGACCCGGCGGCCGTCGACGACCAGCCGGAACTTCTCCAGGTCGCCGTAGCTCGCCCCGCCGATCCGGCGGACGACGGTGCGCGTCGAGAACCCGCTGACCATGTAGGAGTCGCCGTTGACGAACACGGTGGAGGAGACCAGCCGCCCGTCCGGCGAGATCCGGGTGCGGCTGGGCAGGCCAGGCAGGTCGACCCCGTCGACCTCGCGCCAGCGCGCGCCCGGGGTCGAGGTCGCCAGGTCGGTCGCGCGGTAGCGGGTCACCACACCCCGCTCGGTCGTCAGGCACGAGACCGAGCCGGCCCGGGCGTAGACCCGGTCGCAGCTCAGGTCCGTGAGCGCCCGGGGGCCGCCGGGGTCGGCCAGCGCCACGGCACCGACATGGCCGTAGTCGGCGTCGCGTCCGGTGTGCCGGAAGAGGATCCGTGGCCCCTCCTCGACCTGCGTGAGCGAGGTGGTCGTGGCGTCGGTCGCGCGGGACGTACGCCGGTCGTTCTCGGCGATCGCGGAGAGGGCGTACGCCGTCACGCCGGCCGTGACGAGGACGACGATCGCGCCGAAGACGGTGGTGCGCTGCTTGACCCAGGCCGTCTTCACCGCGCCGCCCTCCGGAGCACCGCGAACCCGGCCGGGATCGCCGCGAGCAGCGCCACGCAGACGGCGAGCATCGCGACCCGGGGGCCGACGGCGTACCAGAGGAGGCCGAAGCCGGTCGCCGCGACCAGCCGGGCCACCGCGACGGCGGTCTGGGCGGTGGCGATGCCGCTGGCGCGTACGGTCTCGGGGACCAGCTGCCCGGCCACCGCGGCCAGGGTGCCGTCGGTCGCGGCGTAGAAGACGCCGAGGAGGAGGACGGCGGCGCAGGTCGTCCAGAGCGCGCCGGAGCCGCTGGCCGCGCACAGATAGGCGGCCGCGAGCGGGAGGTGGCCGAGGACGAGCACCGTGGCGCGCCCGGCGCGGTCCGCGAGCCGGCCCATCGGTACGGCCAGGGTGAGGTAGGCGAGATTGGTGCCGACGTAGAGGACCGGGAACCACTGTGCCGCGAAGCCGCCGGTGTCGAGCAGTGCCAGGTAGACGAAGCCGTCGCCGATGGTGAGCAGGGCGAGCACGCCGGAGACGCCGGTCAGGCGGAGGAGGCCGGGGGTGAGCGCGGTGCGCCAACGCAACGTGGGGCGCGGTTCCCGGTGGGGAGCGGTCCGGCGGACGGCCCCGGTGCGGAACGGCACGAAGCAGGCCATCGTGGCCACCCCGAGCACCGCGAAGCCGAGCGAGACGACCAGGACGGTGTCGTAGCCGTCGGCGATCCGCCACAGGATCACGAACGCGAGCAGCGGCCCGAGCGTCGCCCCGATCGTGTCCAGCGCCCGGTGGACGCCGAAGCTGCGGCCGAGGTGCGCCGGGTCGCTGGAGGCGGCGATCATCGCGTCACGCGGAGCGGTGCGTACGCCCTTGCCGACCCGGTCCAGCGAGATCGCCGCCGAGATCGTCCCGAAGCCGCCGGCGAAGAGCAGCCCGAGCCGCGCGACCGCGCTCATCGCGTAGCCCGCCAGGGCCACCGGCTGCGGCCGGTCGGTGCGGTCGGCGGCCCACCCGGCCGCGATCCGCACCAGCGAGGAGACGCCCTGGTAGAGGCCGTCGACGAGCCCGTACGCCACCGGCGAGAGCCCCACCACCGCGGTCAGGTAGAGCGGCAGGATCGCCGAGACGGACTCCGAGGAGATGTCGGTCAGCAGGCTGACGATGCCGAGGGTGATGACCGTCCGGGAGACCCGCCCCCCGGATCGCCGCGCCTCGGCGCCGGTGCTGGTGGCGGGACGGTCGCTGAGAGAGAGGTACACCGGCGCTCAGGTCTTCGTGCGGAGGACGGAGTAGAGGCTGAAGTCGACGCTGCGGCGGCCGGTGCGGGTGACCGTGACGCTCACGGTCTCCTCGCCGCGGCGCAGCGACAGCGCCGGGGTGTTCTCCACCGAGGTGGTCGTGACCTCCTCGAAGCCGTGCTGGGCGAGCTGGGTCCGGAAGTGACGCAGTACGTCACAGGGCCGCCGGCAGCTCGCGGTCAGCGCCACCTGGAGCACGCCCTTGGTGGGCGTGACGCTGGAGACGTCCACGCTGGTCCGGGCCGGCGGCTCCAGGGCCTCCGGGTAGCCGGCCACCAGGGCGCCCTTGCGGACCGCCTGCTTCGGCAGCGGCTCCGAGATCAGCGCCGCCTGCTTCGTACGCGGCTTCGCGGTGAGCCCGGGCAGGCCCGACTCGGTCGGGGTCGAGGCCGCCTCCGGCAGCGCCTCGGTCGCCGGCTCGGGATCCGACTTCTTGCCGGACCCTGACCCGCCGCCCGATCCCGGGCTCGCGTCGGCTCCCGGTGAGCCCGACCGGGACGACGAGGCGCCTGCCGGATCCCCGCCGTCCGCGCCGGAGGAGGAGTCGGCGAAGCGTCCGGGCACCCAGAAGATCGTGACGCCGACGAGCACGCCGAGCAGCACGAGAAGGGCGAGGCGCTTGAGGTTCACGGGACCAGTCGACGCGCAGCGGAGCCGGGTCGCGAGCGATGGCCGGGCCGCGTACTCAATTTCAGGCAGCCTTCCGCGACCCCCACGGCCCGTCGAGGTGTGCCGTGCGACGTTGCCGTTGCCGGGAACGGTCCCGGCCGTAGCATCCCGGGGGACGGGCCACGTTGAACACCGCCGACTTTCTTCTCGAGCTAGCGCCCGAGGATTCGATCGCGCTCGCCGAGGCGGGTCGCGAGTACACCTTCGAGGAGCTGCGAGCCAGCGTGTCCGTGCTCACCGGGCGGATATCCGCGCTCGGTCTGACGCCGGGCACGCCGGTCGGGATCATGGCGCCCAACGGGCTGTTCTGGGTCTCGGCCTATCTCGCCGCGCTCCGGATGGGACTGGTCGTGGTGCCGTTCGCGGTCACGCTGCCGACCGAGGAGGTCGTGGCCCGGGTGCGATGGGTCGGGGCTGACGCGCTGCTGGTCGGACGCGCCCAGGCCGAGGCGCTGCGGCTGAGCCTGCCCAGGAGTCTTCCGGTCGTCGTGGAGCGCAAGGAGCGGCTGGTCCCGAAGCCGCGGTCGGCGCCGGTCGAGCTGCCCGAGACGGTCGACGTCGACCCGGACCAGGACGCGCTCTACATGTTCACCTCCGGCACCACCGGCGACCCGCGCGCGGTGCGGCTCACCCACCGCAACATCCAGGCGAACACGACCTCGATCCTCGGCTACCTCGACATCACGCGGGAGGACCGGATGCTGGTCGTGCTGCCGTTCACCTACGTCTTCGGGCTCTCGCTCCTGCACACCCATCTGCGTGCCGGCGCCGCGATGATCATCCAGCCGACGTTCGTCTTCCCGCAGGCGGTGGTGGATCGGATGGTGTCCGCGCGCTGCACCGGCTTCGCCGGGGTGCCGTCGACCTTCGGGATGCTGCTGCGCAGCAGCACCTTCGGCTCCACGGCGGTGCCGTCGCTGCGGACGATCCAGCAGGCCGGTGGCCGGCTCGCGCCGGCGCTGGTCGAGCAGATGGCGCACGCACAGCCACAGGCGAAGGTCTTCGTGATGTACGGCGCGACCGAGGCGACCGCCCGGCTCTCCTACCTTCCGCCCGAGGAGCTCGAGCGGCGACCGGGATCGATCGGCCGGGGCATCCCGGGCGTCGACCTGCGCGTGCTCGACCGCGACGGGGTGCACGTCCAGCCCGGCGAGGTCGGCGAGATCTGGGCCAGCGGCGCGAACATCTCGCCCGGCTACCTCGACGACCCCGAGGCGACGGCCCGCAAGATGCCCGGCGGGATGCTGCGTACGGGAGACCTGGCGAAGGTCGACGAGGACGGCTACATCTACGTGGTCGACCGGGTCGAGGACTTCATCAAGTCGTGGGGGCACCGGATCGCCAGCCAGGACGTCGAGGCCGCGGCGCTCTATCTGCCGGACGTGGTCGCCGCCGCCGCGGTCGGGGTCCCCGACGAGGCCGCCGGCGAACGGGTCGAGCTGGTGGTGGTGCGGCGGCGCGGGTCGCTGCTGCGTGGCGCGGACGTCATCGCACACTGTCGCGAGCGGCTCTCGAAGCACATGGTTCCCGAGGTGGTCCGCTTCGTCGAGGCGCTGCCGATGAACGCGAACGGCAAGGTCATCAAGCGTGACGTACGAGCGATGTGCCTGCGGCTGGCGCAGGAGCCGGGCGCGGGTCAGGGCGACGACGTCGATGATGCCGACGATGCCGGCTGCGAAGGGGTCAAGGTGGGGTGAGGATGTCGGTGAGGAACGTCCCCAGGTCGGTGAAGCTGCTGGCCGGGGTGTGGTCGGGGGTGCTGGTCGTCGCATTCGCGCTGGCCGGAGCATGGTTGCTGAGGAGTCCAGGGATGAACGACCAGGTCGCGATCGCGAAGCCGTCCGAGTCGGAGCTGCGGGTCGCGGGAGAGACCACGGTGCTCTTCGGGCACCAGTCGGTGGGGATGAACATCCTCGACGGGGTCTCGAAGGTGTACGCCGACGCCTCGGTGTCCGCACCCGCCATCGCCGACGTCTCGGGTGGATCCCTGGCACCGGACGCCGAGCAGGCGACCTTCCGCCACGCCTACGTCGGGGTGAACGAGGACCCGATGAGCAAGTTCGCCGCGTTCGCGGACGTGATGGACAGCTCGGCCGGCAAGGACGTCGACGTGGCGCTGATGAAGCTCTGCTACGTCGACATCACCGCGGCCACCGACGTCCAGGCGGTCTTCGACGCCTATGTGTCGATGATGGCGAAGGTGGAGGCGGCGCATCCGGACGTACGTTTCCTCTACACGACCGCGCCGCTCACCGCCGACCGCAACTGGAAGTCCAAGGTGAAGGCGGTCCTGGGTCGTGACGACCAGATGGGGCCGGCCGACAACATCGCCCGCGAGCGCTACAACGCGATGATCCGGGAGAAGTACGGCGCCACCGGCCGCCTCGTCGACATCGCCGCCGTCGAGGCCGAGGGCACCGGGGAGCGCAGCCACGACGGCAGCACCTACTACGTGCTCAACGAGAACCTGACCTTCGACCGCGGTCATCTCAACGAGACCGGCTCGGAGGCCGTCGCCGCCGAGCTGCTCAAGATGGTGGCGACCCACAGTCCGGTCGCCTGAGGACGAAGGGCGATGGGTGGGCGATGAGCCTGCAGGGGGTCGGGATCGACGTCGCCGACATCCGGCGCTTCGCGCGGCTCCTGGCGATGCGCGGCTCCGGGTTCGCGGTGCGCTGGTTCACCGACGCCGAGATCGCCCAGTGCATGGCCGCGACGACCCCCGCCACGGCCTTCGCGATGAGGTACGCCGCCAAGGAGGCCGTGTGGAAGGCGCTCGGTCCCGGCGAATGGTCCGGGCCGCTGCCGTGGCGCGGGATCACCGTCCTCGAGGATGCTCCCGGGTCGCTCGCGGTCAGCCTCGACGGCCCTGCGGCCGAGCTCGCGGCCCTGGCCGGTGTCACCTCGGTCCGCGTCGCCACCGTTCCCGGGCCCCGGATGGCCATCGCCACCGCGGTCGCCGAGGGCGACCCGCTGCGAGGTGAGAATGCCCGACCTTCGACTTGACCACGTCGGCATCCAGGTCCGCGACCTGTTCCGCACCGCCGAGGCCTTCGAACGGCTCTTCGGCTACCGCCGCGTCACGGACCCGGTCGTCAACACCCGCCACGGGGTCCGCGGGATCTTCCTGGAGAAGTCCGGCTCACTGCCCATCAAGCTCATCACCCCGGTGACTCCGGGGCCGCATGCGTACGGTCTCCACCATCTGGCCTTCATGGCTCCTGATCTCGAGGCCACTCTGGTCGAGCTCCGGGTCGCTGGGGCTCGTACGCTCAGTCCTCCGCAGCCCGGTGAGATGTTCGACGACGAGCTCATCGCGTTCGTACGGGCTGCGGGGATCAACGTCGAGCTGATCACCACTGATCGGCGGCGGGGTCGGATCGACTGAACGGGTCCCGCCCGTCGGGCCTGACGATCCCGCCGCCGACTGGTCGCAGATCCCGCTGAACCCGTCCGCCGCGATGCCCCACGAGCGTTCTGGCCAGCTCTCTCGACTCCACGCTCGCCGTTTCCCCGCTGACAGGGACACTTCCCCACTCCTGTGGAGGTTCACCACGCTCCGGAGGATGGGGAACCTCCCTGTACGTGGGGAACTCTTCGGATCAGCCCCAATCCCGCGCCCAACTGAATCCGCTGCGGCCAACATCAGGTCCCCGGCGACATCACTCCGAAGAGCGCTCCCTCCGCCCACGCCTGATCTCCGTGTCGAGAGCGTCCAGGTGTTGGGTCCAGAAGCGGCGGAACTGGTTGAGCCAGGCGTCGACCTCGGCCATGGGGCCGGTGTCGAGGGAGTAGATGCGGCGGGTGCCGTCGGGGCGTACGTTGGCGAAGCCGTGCTCGCGCAGGACCTTGAGCTGCATGGAGACTGCGGGCTGGCGGATGCCGAACTCGGCCGAGATGGTCTCGACGACCTCGCCGGAGGTGAGGTCGCCGGTGGCGAGGAGCTCGAGGATGCGGCGGCGTACGGGATCGCCGAGGACGTCGAAGGCGTGCAAGCGGCTACTCCGGGAAGGCGGTGTAGGCGGCGACGCAGCGCTCGCCGGCGGCGCGGGCCTGCTCGGGGAAGGTGCCGAAGGCGATGTCGGCCTCGACCCAGGCGGCGGCGGAGCCCTGGGTGTGCTCGATCATCGCGGGCAGGACGTCGGGGGACATCGGGTCGATCTTCTCGGCGTCGGGGGCGGCGAGATGGAGGGCGAGGCCGAGCAGCATCTGCTCCCAGCCGATGCCGACGGCGCTGGGGCCGAACTCCTTCCACTGCTCCGGCGGGACGGGGGCGGAGTGCTCGAGGCGGAGCAGCGTACGGCCGCCGGCCGCGGTCAGGGTCGCGTCGACCCACGACCTCATGTCGCCGTAGTCCCAGGTGATCGAGAGCAGCTTCGGGCGGTCGCAGGCGAGGATCTCGCCACCGGCGTTGCCCTCGAGCTGGTAGCGTCCGCCGACCTCGAAGTCGCCGGTGACCGGCATCAGCCAGCGCGGGATGCGCTCCTTGGTGGTCAGGGCGTCCCAGACCTCGTCCGGGTCGGCGTCGTAGCTGCGTTCGACGACGAGCATGCGCAGCTCCTCACCACCGCGCGTCGTCGTGGTGAGCGCGCGGTTCACGGCGCCTAGGTGGTCGGCAGGGATGAAGGGTGGTGTGCTCATGCCTGCCGACGTTATATCAGCGATTCTTGATATTCAACCGCCTAACCGACGGGCAGGTGAGCCTCGGGCCCGACGAACCGGAACGCGATCTGGAGCTTCTTCAGACCCTTGGGATCCGGCGTGGTCTTCGCGCCGGTTCCACCGGACTGGATCTCGAACTTCTTCCAGGCGGCGAGGGTGGCGCTGTCCACGATGCCGTTGACCACGAGGTTCGCGCCGGCCTTGGCGTTGAGCGCCTTCTGGATCCAGCCCACGCCGTTGGTGCGGATCCGCTTGCCCTTGCGGAGGCCCGCGGCGATCTGGAACTGCTGCTGGATGATCGCCAGGTTCGACTTGGTGTCCTTCGGCGTCCAGGCGGGCTTGGCCTTCGACCTGGCGAACGCCGCATAGTCGAAGATCGTCTTCTCGATGTGGGTGGGGTGCCAGGCCTCGTCGGTGTTCGCGCCGTGCATGCCCTTGAGGCCGAACGCGTGATGGTAGTAGTCCTCCAGCTGCGAGCTGGTGACCAGCGACCCGAAGAGGGTCGAGCCGCCGTCGACGAACTTGCCCACGGTGACCCCGAGGTCGCGGAAGTCGTCGCTCCGGACCACCCCGGACTGCGGCGGCAGGGTGAACCCGTGGATGTGGTGGCCGAACGTCGGCGGGAACCGGTACCAGCAGGCGTACCCGTTGGCCCGCAGCCACTTCTCCTGCGTCCTCCAGTTCACACCCGGGATGTGCAGGTCGGTGCAGGCGTCGTGGTCGTGGGTGCCCGCGGAGGCAGGCACGGTGGTGTTGAACGGGGCCTGGATGACGACGATCCTGGTCCCGAACTTCATCTGCGCAGCGGCGTCGATCGCGCACAGGTGCGCGATGGTCCGAGCCGACCCCTTGACCTGCTTGCCGCCCGAGGTCAGTCGTGACCACAGCACCAGGTCGGTCTGCCTCGGGGGCTTGCTCCAGTCGACCAGCTTGCCGTCGAGGGTGAGCATCTCACTCATAGATCAGGTCCTCCGGAAGATCCTCGGCAGGGATCATCGCGTCGGTGCCTGCGGTCTCCGCAGCCTCGCCGTCCTCGGTGTCCTCGTCGAAGGTGTTGATATCGGTGACGGCCTCGTCGATGTCGATCTCGGGTGCGTCGATCATCGCTTTGGCTTCGGCGTCGGAGAGACCGAGCGACAGGTCTACGATCTCACCGGGTTCGGGTGTGGTGTCGGACATGGAACCTCCTGATGTTGGTGGGGACATGCCACCTTTCAGGATGTTCCGACGGCCCCGCGGTGAGAAGCGGTCACGGAGATCTACCCAGGACTGGCGATCTCGGCGACCGCCTCGACGAGCATCGGAGCGGCGTGGAGGTAGGCGGTCGTACGCCGCTTCTGCTCGATGTCGTGGTAGACGCGCTCGACCTGCTCGACGGTGAGCCCGGTGGCCTCGGCGACGGCTCCGGTCGGGATCCCGTTGTTGAGGCCGTAGAGGCACAG
The DNA here is from genome assembly GCF_000960475.2 of Nocardioides luteus. Classification (GTDB taxonomy): domain Bacteria; phylum Actinomycetota; class Actinomycetes; order Propionibacteriales; family Nocardioidaceae; genus Nocardioides; species Nocardioides luteus_A. Next base: position 12,594 of record NZ_JZDQ02000046.1, read on the forward strand.
GTCCATGCGCTGGTAGGGCAGCGAGAAGTAGAACTCCTCCTGCGACTGCTCCAGCGAGTAGGTGTCGGTGGTGGAGGGACGCGCCTGGATCTCCGCAGGGACGCCGAGGTGGGCGGCCATCGCATAGACCTGCGACTTGTAGAGGTGCGCGATCGGCTTCACGTCGGCGGCGCCGTCGCCGAGCTTCACGAAGAAGCCCTGGTCGTACTCGAGCCGGTTGGGGGTGCCGGCGACGGCGTAGTTGAGGCGGTCGGCGTGGAAGTACTCCAGCGCCTTGCGGGCACGCTGCTTGAAGTTCGTCGCCGCGACGATCTCGAGGTAGGCCTCGGTCGTCAGGCGGTGGGTGCTCTGGTTGCCGTGCGGGTCCTCGACGACGACCGAGAAGAGCCGGAACGCGTCGGAGTCGACCACGCTGGGCAGCACGATCTTCGACTTCCACCCCGGGCCGTACGCCGGGACGACCCGCCGGATCGCGTCGTCGCGCCGCTGGTAGGCGCCGAGGCCGACCAGCACTGGCGAGATGTCCTCGAGCACCGAGTCGATGCCCAGGGAGTCGGTCAGCTTCGTGCTGAACCCGATGGTGTCCTCGGACGACTCCTGCTCGGGCATGTGCAGCGCGAAGACCCGGTCCCGGCCGAGCGCCTTGACCGCCAGCGCGGCGACCACGCTCGAGTCGATCCCGCCGGAGACCCCGACGACGATGCCCTTGCGTTTGTTGGCCACCAGGTAGCGGCGGATCGCGTCGCCGATCCGGATCGCCTCCGCCTCCTCGTCGAAGCGGAGCGTATCCAGTCCGTACGCCGTGGCTGGTCTCGTTACTGGGGTGGTCACTGTGTTGTTCATGGCTGGGCTGAGGTCCTTCCGGTGGGCTCGAGAGTGGTGTCGAAGACGGTGAGTGGTTCCGGCGGCGCGGCCGCCCGGGCAGCCGGGCCGGAGAGCAGCTCGCTGTGCAGCAGCTGGGTGGACAGGACGGCCACCAGGCGCATGTTGTCGGTGTTGCCGAGACCGCGGCCCCCGGTGCGCCGGGCCTTCTCCAGCAGCCGCTGGACGAGCTCCGGCCGGAAGACCCCGGCGGCCTCCAGGGCGGAGGCCGTGGTGACGTCGGCGACCCAGTCCGGGGTGCCACCGGCGAAGAAGGCGGCCGCGTCCGGCGCCCGGTAGGGCTGCTTGGGCCGGCGCAGGATCTCCTCGGGCACCAGGTCGGCGAAGGCCCGCTTGAGCAGGTGCTTCTCGTCCAGGCCGTGGATCTTGTGCCCGGCCGGGACCCGGCCGGCGAGCTCGGCGACGTGCGGGTCGAGGAACGGGAAGCGGCCCTCGACCGAGTTGCCCATCAGCATCCGGTCGCCCTGGGAGGCCAGGATGTAGCCGGGCAGCAGGGTCGTCATCTCCAGCCACTGCGCCCGCGCGACCGGGTCCCACGAGGTCGCGGAGGCGGGCATCGCGGCGACGACCCCGTCGGCCGCACCACCGCCGAGCTCCCTGATCTCGGGCCGCAGCATCGACCCGAGGACGGCGGTGGAGTCCCACCGCGGCCGGTGCGACATGGCCAGGTCGTCGGGCGAGAGGTTGCGGGAGAAGAAGCTCCGCGCGAACGCCGGCGCCTGGTTGGGGGAGCGGTGCATCCACGGGTAGAGCTGCTCCACCGCCGCCTCGGCAGCCGCCGGGTCGCGCAGCCACAGGTCGCGGATCTTGGCCTCGCGGAAGATGTCGTAGCCACCGAGCACCTCGTCGGCGCCCTCGCCGGTGACCACCACCTTGAAGCCGGCCTCCCGCACCAGCCGGGAGAGCAGGAACATCGGCGCCGGGGCGGTCCGCAGCAGCGGCGACTCGGCGTGACGTACGACCTCGGGGAAGATGTCGGCGATGTCCCGCTCACGGACCACGACGTCGTGGTGGACGGTGCCGAGGCGTTCGGCCATCAGGCCCTGGAAGCCGCCCTCGTCGAACTCGGCATCGGCGAACCGCAGCGAGAACGTGTGCAGCGGGGTCGAGCTGCTGCGGATGGCGGCGATCGCGCCGGCAGTGACCGCGGAGTCGATCCCGCCGGAGAGGTACGCCGCGACCGGCACGTCGCTGCGCTCGAACCGCAGCCGGGTGGCCGCCATCAGGGTCGTACGCAGCGCCTCGGTGTTCGCCTCCAGGTCGGTGAGCTCCTCGGCCCCTGCCGGTGGGAACGACGGCGCCCAGTAGCGGTGCTCGACCTCCCGGCCTTCCCGGAAGGTGAGGTAGGAGCCCGGCGGCACCTGCGAGATCTCCCGGAAGACGGTGCGCGGCGCGACCGCCGACCACAGCGTCAGCACCTGGTCCAGCCCGGCGGGGTCCAGCTCGCGCGGGACGTCGGGGGAGGCGTACAGAGCCTTCACCTCGGAGGCGAAGAGCAGCTGTCCGGCGACGCGGGTGTAGAAGAGCGGACGGACGCCGAAGCGGTCGCGGGAGAGGACCAGCGAGCGCGTGCGACGGTCCCAGACCGCCAGCGCCCACTGGCCGTTGAACCGCTCGAAGCAGGCCGGCCCCCACTCCTCCCAGGCGTGCACGATGACCTCGGTGTCCGAGCGGGTGTCGAAGACGTGGCCGCGCGAGCGGAGCTCGGCAGCCAGCTCGACGTGGTTGAAGATCTCGCCGTTGAACGTGACCCAGACCTGCTCAGCTGCTCCCGACGAAAAGCAGGAGCGGCCGGTCATCGGCTGGGTGCCGCCGGCCGTGTCCACGATCGCCAGCCGGGTGTGGCCGAGCGCGACCTGCTCGTCGCGGTAGTAGCCGCTGCCGTCGGGGCCACGGTGGGCGAGGGCCGCCAGCATGTCCCGGATGAGGGCAGGCTCAGGCGTCTCGGTGCTGCTCAGCACCCCACAGATCCCGCACATGGCGCTCCTCGATCGATCCCGGACGGTGGTCGAAGGTTTGCTCGCGCCGGCATACCAGGGCGCCGGGATCGGCCCGTTTATCACCCAATGTCGGCATCTCCGGGCCTGATTTCGGCTCTCGACCCCCTCCGGCTGACAGAACGGGAGGCATTCCTCATAACCGTTCACAGGCCGTTGACAAGCAGGGAGATGTGATGGCGGACGTACAGCGCACGATCGAAGGCTTCATCCTGGACAGCCTGCTGCTGGGTGACGAGACCCGGCTGCCCGGGCCGTCGGAGTCGCTGGTCGAGTCGGGCGTGATCGACTCGACCGGGATCCTGGAGCTCATCGAGTTCCTCGAGGCGGAGTTCGAGATCTCCGTCGACGAGGCCGAGACCGTGCCCGAGAACCTCGACGGCGTCGCCAACCTGGTGGCGTACGTCGCCCGGAAGACGTCAGAGGCACAGAGCCTTGCTAGTTGACGGAGCCCGGAACACAGGCGACTTCGCGGTCGACCTGGCCAAGATGTACGCGATCGTCCTGGACGGTCCGCGTACGTCGTGGCTGTCCAGGCTGCGGTTCTGGCTCTTCGACTACGAGCTGCACTGCGTGGCGGCCTATCGCTTCGGACGCTGGGCGACCCGGCTGCGCGCTCGCAACCGGGTCCTCGGCGTGCTCGCGCTGGGCCTCTACTGGTTCTGGAACCGGCGCACCATCCGCGTCCACCACGCCGACCTCTTCCGGCGCGCCGACATCGGGCCCGGGCTGCTGCTCATGCACCGCTCGGGCATCATCGTCGGCCCGGCCACGATCGGCAGCAACTGCGTGCTCCACCAGAACGTGACGATCGGCCAGCGCATCGCCGACGGCGACCTCGGCGTGCCCACGATCGGCGACGACGTCTGGATCGGCCCCGGCGCGGTGATCTCGGGCGCGATCACGGTCGGTGACGGCTGCACCATCTCCGCCGGGACGGTGCTGTCGAAGGACGTCCCGCCCCGCAGCCTCGTCGGCGGCAACCCCGGCCGGGTCATCGCCAAGGACTACGACAACAGCAACATGATCAACTTCGTGGTCCCCAACGGGGTGGGACCGTCGTGATCGCGAGCGTCGTGGTGCCGGCGCACGACGAGGCCGGCGGGCTGTCGGAGAACCTGACGGCCCTGCTCGACGGCATCCCCTACGGGGCCGTCGACGTCGTGGTCGTGTGCAACGGCTGCACCGACGACACCGCCGCGATGGCGCGGACCGTCCCGGGCGTACGCGTCCTGGAGATCGCCGAGGCCTCCAAGGCGCGCGCGGTCGAGGTGGGCAACCTCGCCGCCCATACGTTCCCGCGGCTCCACCTCGATGCCGACGTACGCCTCACCGGCACCGACCTGCTCCGGCTGATCGACGCGCTGGACGAGGACGGTGTGCTGGCGGTCGCGCCCGAGCGGAGGGTGCCGCTGGCGTCGTCGTCCTGGCCGGTCCGCGCCTACTACCGGGTGTGGCAGGCCCTCCCGAGCGTACGCAGCGGCCTGTTCGGCCGCGGCGCCTTCTGCCTCACCGCCGAAGGTCAGGCGAGGGTCGCCGCCGCCGGGAACGGCCTGCTGAACGACGACCTGGTCGCCTCGGAGCTGTTCACGCCCGACGAGCGCCGTGTCGTCGCCGACGCGACCGTGGTCGTGCGGCCGCCGCGTACGGTGAAAGACCTGGTCAGACGCCGGATCCGCGTCGCGACCGGCAACGCTCAAGCCGATGACCACGGCGCGAGGAACGGATCCACCTCACTCTCGGACCTGCTTGCCCTCGGGCTGCGTCAACCGTCGATCGGACTCCGGGTTCCGGTCTTCCTGACAGTCACCCTCGTCGCCCGGATGCTCTCCCGCAGAGCTGTCCGGACCGGCGATTACACCACCTGGTTGCGCGACGAGAGCTCGCGAGCCTGATCCGAGAAGGAGCACGACTGTGAAGCTGCGTACGGGACTGGCCGCGTTGCTCGGAGTTGTTCTTGTCACCCCTGTCCTCTCGCTGGTCACCGCGTCCAGCGCCAGCGCCGACCCGTGCGGCCCGGAGGGCAATGCGATCGCCTGTGAGAACAGCAAACCCGGTAATCCATCGAGCGAATGGGGCATCACCGGCGCCGGCGACAGCTCGATCCAGGGATTCGCGACCGACATCAGCGTCAACGCGGGCAACCGGATCGACTTCAAGATCGACACCAACGCCTCGGCGTACGCGATCACGATCTACCGGATGGGCTGGTACGGCGGTGACGGTGCCCGCCGGATCACCTCGGTGACCCCGTCGGCGAACCTGCCGCAGAGCCAGCCCAACTGCTATCGCGACACCACCACCGAGATCACCGACTGCGGGAACTGGGCGGTCTCGGCCTCCTGGAACGTGCCGGCGACCGCGGTCTCGGGCGTCTACATCGCCAAGCTGGACCGCCCCGACACCAACGAGTCGAGCCACATCACCTTCATCGTCCGCGACGACGACAGCCACTCCGACGTCGTCTTCCAGACCTCCGACACCACCTGGCAGGCCTACAACTCCTACGGCGGCTCGAGCTTCTACGTCGGCGGCGGCAACGGACGGGCCTACAAGCTGAGCTACAACCGTCCGTTCGCGACCCGCTCCGGTGGCACCTCCCACGACTTCTTCTTCGCCAACGAGTACCCGGCGGTGCGGTTCCTGGAGCGCAACGGCTACGACATCAGCTACATCTCCGGGGTCGACACCGACCGCCGCGGCTCGCTGCTCACCAACCACAAGACGTTCCTCAGCGTCGGTCACGACGAGTACTGGAGCGGGCAGCAGCGCGCCAACGTCGAGGCCGCGCGCGACGCCGGCGTGAACCTGCAGTTCCTCAGCGGCAACGAGGTCTACTGGCGGACCCGCTACGAGGCGTCGAAGGACGGCACCAACACGCCCTACCGGACCCTGGTGACCTACAAGGAGTCCTGGGCACAGGCCAAGATCGACCCCAGCGCGGAGTCGACCGGCACCTGGCGCGACCCGCGCTACGCGCCGAAGTCGCAGGGCGGTGGCAAGCCGGAGAACGCGCTGACCGGCACCATCTTCATGTCCAACCTGACCGACCTGCCGGTGACGGTGAAGAAGTCGCAAGGTGGGCTGCGGCTGTGGCGCAACACCGGCCTGGCCGCGATGACCGCGGACTCGACCGCACTGGCGCCGCACACCGTCGGCTACGAGTCCGACGAGGAGCAGGACAACGGGTTCCGGCCACCCGGGACGATCCGGATGTCGGAGACGACCGGGTTCATCCCCGGGCAGTACATGCGCGACTTCGGCCGGATCACGGGTGACGGCACCACGACCCACTCGCTCACGCTCTACCGGGCGGCCAGCGGAGCGCTGGTCTTCGGCGCCGGGTCGGTCCAGTGGACCTGGGGCCTCGACTCCGAGCACGACAACCCCTACCACGACGAGACCGCCGACAAGCGGATGCAGCAGGCCCAGGTGAACCTCCTGGCCGACATGGGCGCCCAGCCGACCACGCTGATGACCGGCCTGACCGCGGCCACCAAGTCGACCGACACGACCGGACCGACGGTCGCCATCACCTCGCCCGCCGCCGGCTCGACGCAGCCCAACGGGACCAAGGTGACGCTCACCGGTACCGCCGTCGACACGGGTGGCGGCGTGGTCGCCGGCGTGGAGTACTCGCTCGACGACGGCACCTCGTGGCATCCCGCCACCGGGACGACCGCCTGGTCGGTGACGTACGTCCAGCCCGGGGTCGGCAGCACCCCGGTGCGGGTCCGCGCCGTCGACGACAGTGCCAACATCGGCGCCTCGGTGACCAGGAGCTTCGCGGTCACCTGCCCGTGCAGCATCCTCGGCCAGCGGGACGTGCCGACGACCTGGAACGCCGTCACCAGCCCGGCGACCCCTTCGGCCGACGACAACGGCGCCGCCGAGCTCGGCCTGCGCTTCACCCCGCAGGCCGACGGGTACGTCGCGGGCGTCCGCTTCTTCAAGGGCGCCGGCAACACCGGCACCCACGTGGGCTCCCTGTGGAGCAGCAGCGGCGAGCGGCTGGCCCAGGTCACCTTCACCAACGAGTCCAGCGGCGGCTGGCAGTCGGCGACGTTCAGCCAGCCGGTCGCCGTCGCCGCGGGGGCGAGGTACACCGTCTCCTACACGGCTCCGGCCGGGCACTACGCGGTGGCGCCGTGGGCGTTCGCGGCGCAGGGGTTCCAGGCGTACCCGTTCGAGGTCGAGGGCGGCTACGGTGCCGCGCCAGCCGGGGTCTATGCGGGAGCGGGACAGTTCCCGGCGAGCTCCTACCAGAACCCCAACTACTTCGTGGACGTGCTGTACACGACCACCGACAACTCCCCGCTGACCGCCACCAACCAGTGGCCGCTGGCCGGCTCCTCCTCGGTGCCGCGCAACACGACCGTGAGCGCCAGGTTCACCAAGCCGGTGGTCGCCTCGACCGTCGGGCTGCGACTGACCGACTCCGTCGGCAACGTGGTGGCCGGCTCGACGGCCTACGACTCGACGACCAGGACGGTGACGTTCACGCCGTCGGCCGACCTGGCCGGGTTCGTCACCTACACCGCCACGCTCTCGGGCGAGGACAGCGGTGGGACGGCGGTCTCGACCGGCAAGACCTGGTCGTTCCGTACGGCCAAGCCGCCGGCCGCGGCAGGAGTCTGCCCGTGCTCGCTCTATGACGAGGACGCCACACCGGCGGTCCTCCAGGACCCGGAGAACGCGCAGCTGACCCTGGGCGTCAGGTTCCGTGCCGACGTCGCCGGCACCGTCACCGGGGTGAAGTTCTACAAGGGCGTCAACAACGCCGCCCCGCACACCGGCACCCTGTGGTCGGCCAACGGGACCGTGCTCGCGCAGGGCACGTTCGCCGACGAGTCGACCAGCGGCTGGCAGACGCTGACCTTCACGCAGCCGGTGCAGATCCAGGCGAACACCGACTACATCGCCTCCTACCGCACCAACGGCTACTACTCGGCCACCCCGAACGCCTTCGCCTCGGCCGACCTGTCGAAGCCGCCGCTGCGGGTGACCTCGACGGCAGGGGCGTACGCCTATGGCACCGGGTTCCCGGCGGCGACCTCGCCCTCGAGCTACATGGTCGACGTCGTCTTCGAGAAGGGTGCACCGACGCTGACGATGACCTCGCGCAGCCCGGTCCCCGGGGCGGTCGAGGTGCCGCGCGCGTCCAACGTGGTGGCGTCGTTCTCCTCCGCGCTCAGCTCCGGCTACTCGGTGTCGGCGACCTCGGGGGGCCAGGCGATCCAGGGCACGACGACGCTCGGCAACTCCGGGACGACGCTGACCTTCGACCCGACCTCCCTGCTGCCCGCGGCCGCGGATGTGACGGTCACGATCAGTGGGATCACCTCGACCGAGGGGGCCAGCATGCCGACACAGAGCTGGACGTTCCGGACCAGGTCGGCGGAGACACCGGACAAGCAGACGCTCTTCGGTGACGTGGTGCCGGCGGTCGAGGCCCAGGACGACAGCTCACCGGTCGAGGTCGGGACGGTGTTCAGTCCCACCCGCGACGGGCGGGTGACCGCGATCCGGTTCTACAAGGGAGCCGGCAACGGGGGCACCCATGTCGGGTCGCTGTGGAACACGGCCGGTCAGCGGCTCGCCCAGGTGACCTTCGCCAACGAGACCGCCACCGGCTGGCAGCAGGCCACGCTGTCCAGTCCGGTCGCGGTGCAGGCAGGGGTGTCGTACATCGTCTCCTACCTGGCTTCGCAGGGGCACTACGCGACCACGTCGGGCTTCTTCTCGACCGCCTACTCCTCCGGGGACCTGACCGCCCCGGCGGGCGACAACGGGCGCTATCTCTATGGTGCCGCGGGCGGGTTCCCGCAGTACACGTACGGGTCGACGAACTACTTCGCCGACGTCCTGTTCGAGCGGTCGACCCCGACGATCTCGGTCACCGACCGGAACCCGAGCGCGGGCCAGATCGACGTGGCGACCTCGGCCATCCCGTCGATCACGTTCTCGACCGGGATCGCGAGCGGCTGGAGCATGGCGGTCACCGCCAACGGGTCCGCGGTGGCGGGTTCGGCGACGCTGAGCAGCGACGGACGTACGCTGCGCTTCACCCCGTCGGCGGCGCTGCCGTCCGGGGCGACGGTGTCGGTGACCGTCTCGGGGGTGGTCTCGACCGACGGGGCGAGCCTGCCCACGCAGACGTGGTCGTTCACCACGGTCGCCCCCACCGCGACGGAGGTCTCGCTGTTCACCGGTGTCACGCCACAGAACGCCTCGACGCTCGATCTGATGCCGATCGAGGTCGGCACCGCCTTCCGGACGTCCGTGGCCGGCTCGGTGACCGCGATCCGGTTCTACAAGGGCAGCGGCAACACCGGCACCCACGTGGGGTCGCTGTGGAGCCCGACCGGCACCCGGATCGCCCAGGTGACCTTCACCAACGAGACCGCGACCGGCTGGCAGCAGGCCACGCTGGCGACACCGGTCGCGCTCACACCGGGATCGACCTACATCGTGTCCTACTACGCGCCGAACGGGCGCTACTCCTCCACGCCCGCCGCCCTCACGCAGAACTGGACGGCCGGCCCGCTGACGGCTCCGGGCGGAGCCAACGGACGGTATCGATACGGGACCGGAGGGGGGCTCCCGAACCGATCCTGGAACTCCACGAACTACTTCGTGGACGTGCGGTTCCGCCCGGCGTCACCGTAGTCCGGCGAAGCGGTCCCTAATTGCGGGGATAGGTGGGGCGAGGCTCTTCGGAGCCTCGCCCCACCCGATTCCATGGTCGACATGACTGATGGCGAACCGCTCGGCGTGGCAGTGGTCGGGGCCGGTTACTGGGGGCCCAACCTGGTCCGCAACTTCCGCAACGCACGGGACTGGGCGCTGGTCGCGGTGGTCGACCTGGACCTCGCCCGGGCCCAGGAGGTGATCGGCGGCGGCACCGAGGTGCTGGCCACGACCGACCTCGACGAGGTGCTCGCCCGGGAGGACGTGGACGCGGTCGCGATCGCGACCCCGGCCCGTACGCACCGGGTGCTGGTGGAGCGGGCGCTGCGGGCCGGGAAGCACGTGCTCGTCGAGAAGCCGCTGGCCGACGACGTCGAGTCGGGACGGAGCATGGTCGAGGCCGCGCGGGCCAACGGCCTGGTCCTGATGGCCGACCACACCTACTGCTACACGCCGGTGGTGCAGAAGATCCGCGAGCTGGTCGAGGACGGCTCGCTCGGCGAGATCCTGTTCGTCGACTCGGTGCGGATCAATCTCGGCCTGGTGCAGCCCGACGTCGACGTCTTCTGGGATCTGGCTCCGCACGACCTCTCCATCCTCGACTTCGTCCTGCCGGGCGGGCTGCGCCCCACCGGGGTCGCCGCGCAGGGCTCCGACCCGCTGGGTGCCGGGAAGGCATGCGTCGGCTACCTGACCCTGCCGCTCGAGGGCGGGGCGATGGCCCACGTCCACGTCAACTGGCTCAGCCCCACCAAGATCAGGCAGATGGTGATCGGCGGGAGCCGGCGTACGTTGGTCTGGGACGACCTCAACCCGCAGCAGCGGCTCAGCGTCTTCGACCGCGGCGTCGACCTCGTCCAGCAGAGCGTGGACATCGCCGACCGCGCCGCTGCGACGATCTCCTACCGGCTGGGCGACACCTGGGCGCCCGCGCTGCCCGAGTACGAGGCGCTGTCCCGGATGGTCGGCGAGTTCGCCGGCGCGATCCGGGGCGAGCGCGCACCGGTCACCGACGGGGCCGCCGGGCTCCGTGTCCTCTCCGTCCTGGAGGCGGCCCAGACCAGCCTCCGAGCCCGTGGCGCCCTCGTCGAGGTGGCCACCGAGACCCCTTCACTGGAGCTGATCCGATGACGTCGTTGAACGGTGCGAATGTGCTGGTGACCGGGGGTGCGGGCACGATCGGCTCGACCATCGTGGACCAGCTCCTCTCCGAGGGCGTCGGCCATGTCGACGTGCTCGACAGCCTGATCCGCGGCCGCAAGGCCAACCTCGACGAGGCGCTCGCCTCCGGCCGGGTCACGCTGGTCGAGGGCGACATCCGCGACCGTGACCTGGTCGGCGACCTCACCGCCGGCAAGGACCTGGTCTTCCACCAGGCCGCCATCCGGATCACGCTGTGCGCCGAGGAGCCGCGGCTGGCCAACGAGGTGCTGGTCGACGGCACCTTCAACGTGGTCGAGGCGGCGGTCGAGGCGGGCGTCTCGAAGCTGGTCTACGCGTCCTCGGCCTCGGTCTTCGGGCTCGCCGAGGAGTTCCCGACGCCCGAGGGACACCACCACAACAACAACGACACCCTCTACGGGGCCGCGAAGTCCTACAACGAGGGGCTGGTGCGGTCCTTCCGGGCGATGCGCGGTCTCGACTACGTCGGGCTGCGCTACTTCAACGTCTACGGGCCCCGGATGGACGTGCACGGCGCCTACACCGAGGTGCTGGTGCGGTGGATGGAGCGGATCGCCGACGGCAAGCCCCCGCTGATCTTCGGCGACGGCCGCCAGACGATGGACTTCGTCTGCGTCCCCGACATCGCCCGCGCCAACATCCTGGCGGCCGCCTCCGAGGTGACCGAGGGCGTCTACAACATCGCCTCCGGCACCGAGACCTCGCTGCTCGAGCTGGCCGAGGCGCTGGTGCGGGTGATGGGCGCCTCGGCGCTGGAGGTCGAGCATGGCCCCGAGCGGGCGGTGAACGGGGTCACCCGCCGGCTCGCCTCGATCTCCGCGGCCCGTGAGGACCTGGGCTGGACGCCGACCATCGGGCTCGAGGAGGGGCTGCGGCAGCTGGTGGAGTGGTGGCGGCCGCTGCGCTCCGAGATCGCGGCCGGGCGGGCTCTGCAGGGTGGTCACTCATGAGCCGGATCAACGTGATGCAGCCGTGGCTGGGCGAGGAGGAGATCGCCGCGGTCACCGAGGTGCTCCGCTCCGGCTGGGTCGCCCAGGGCCCGCGGGTGGCCGAGTTCGAGCGCCGTTTCGCGGCCTCGCAGCAGGCGGCGCACGCCGTCGCCACCTCGAGCTGCACGACGGCGCTCCATCTCGCGCTGGTCGTCGCGGGCGTACGTCCCGGGGACGACGTGGTCGTCCCGTCCTTCTCGTTCATCGCGACCGCCAACGCGGCGGTCTACGTCGGTGCCCGGCCGGTCTTCGCGGACGTCTCGCCGGTGACCGGAAACCTCACGGCCGAGACGGTCCGGGAGGCGCTCACGCCGCGGACGACGGCGGTGATCGTGGTCGACCAGGGCGGGGTGCCGGTCGACCTGGACGCGATCCGGGAGGTCTGCGACCCGCTCGACATCGTGGTGATCGAGGACGCGGCCTGCGGTGCCGGGTCGACCTACCGCGGCCGTCCCGTCGGCGCCGGCGCCGAGATCGCCGCCTGGTCGTTCCACCCCCGCAAGATCCTCACCACCGGCGAGGGCGGGATGCTCACCACCTCGCGCGAGGACTGGGCGGCGCGGGCGCGGACGCTGCGTGAGCACGCGATGAGCGTCTCGGCCGCCGACCGGCACGCCAGCCTGGTCTCGCCGCCGGAGTCCTACGACGAGGTCGGCTTCAACTTCCGGATGACCGACCTGCAGGCCGCCGTCGGCCTGGTGCAGCTCTCCCGGCTGCCCGAGGTCGTCGCCCGGCGCCGTGAGCTCGCCGCGGTCTACGCGAAGGCCGTCGCGGAGATCGACGGGCTGCGCGCGGTCGCGGACCCGGCCTGGGGGACCAGCAACTTCCAGTCGTTCTGGATCGAGGTTCTGGCGGACTACGGGGTCGACAGGGAGGGGCTGCTCGCCGCCCTGGCCGAGGCCGGCATCTCCGCCCGGCGCGGGATCATGGCGGCACACCGGCAGCCTGCGTACGCCTCCGCGGGGGTCAGCCTCCCGGCCACCGAGCACCTCACCGACTCCACGCTCATCCTGCCGCTCTTCCACCAGATGTCGGACTCGGAGCAGGCGCGGGTCATCGACGTACTCCGGGGGGAACGTCGATGACCGCGCTCGTTCTCGTCGCCGCGAGCGGGCTGGCGGGAGAGGTCGCCGCGGCGGCCGCGGCCAACGAGTTCCGCTACGACGAGATCGTCGCGGTCGACGACAACCGGGAGCGCTGGGGCGAGGTGATCGGCTCCGTCGACGGTGCCGGCGGGGCCAAGGTGATCGGTCCGGTCGAGGTCGTCGCCGACTGCGGTGCCGACCTGGTGCTCTGTGCCGGAGCGGGCGCGACACGTCGTCGCCTCGCCGAGCGGCTGAGCGGCTACGGGGTCGCCCCGGAGCGCTACGCGACCGTCGTCCATCCGGCCGCGTCGGTGCCGGCCGGCTGCGAGCTGGGCGCCGGGACCGTGCTGCTCGCCGGGGTCGTGCTGACCGCCGGCGTACGCGTTGGGCGTCACGTCGTGGTGATGCCCAACGCCGTCCTCACCCACGACGACATCGTCGGCGACTACGCCACCCTCTGCGCCGGGGTGACCCTCGGCGGCGAGGTCGTGATCGGTGAGGCCGCCTACCTCGGGATGAGCTCCTCGGTGCGCCAGCGCACCACCGTGGGAGCCGACTCCGTCCTCGGCATGGGAGCGGTCCTGCTCAGCGACCTGCCCGCCGGGGAGACCTGGGCCGGAGTGCCCGCACGCAGTCTCAATTCACGTCAGGAGCTGATCTGGTGAAGGTGCCGTTCGTCGACCTCGGGGCGCAGCAGTCGGAGATAGAGGACGAGGTACGCCTCGGGCTGGACCGCGTCTTCGAGCGCACCGCCTTCGTGGGCGGGCCGGAGGTGACCGCCTTCGAGGACGCCTATGCGGCCTACGTCGGCGCGTCTCACTGTGTCGGTGTCGGCAACGGGACCGACGCGCTCGAGCTCGCGATGCGGGCCGTGGGTGTGCGGCCCGGGGGCGAGGTGATCGTGCCCGCCAACACGTTCATCGCGACCGCCGAGGCGGCCACCCGGATCGGAGCGGTGCCGGTCCCGGTCGACGTCGACGACGAGCATCTGCTGATCGACCCCGCCGCGGTCGAGCGGGCGATCACGCCGCGCACCCAGGCGATCGCGCCGGTGCACCTGTTCGGGCAGGCCGCGTTCGTGGAGCAGCTGCTGCCGCTCGCGTCCGCCGCGGGCATCCCGGTGATCGAGGACGCCGCGCAGGCCCAGGGCGCGCGCCGTCACGGCCGGGCCTGCGGCTCGCTGACCACGGTCGCGGCGACCAGCTTCTACCCCGGCAAGAACCTCGGCGCGGCCGGTGACGCGGGCGCGGTGACGACCTCCGACCCGGAGATCGCCCGGACCGTCCGGCTGCTCTCGGCGCACGGCTCGGAGACCAAGTACGTCCACGAGGTCGCCGGGATGAACTCCCGCCTCGACACGATCCAGGCCGTCGTGCTCTCCGCCAAGCTCGCCCGGCTGGAGAAGTGGAACGAGCTGCGCCGGCAGGCCGCCGACCGCTACCACGCTCTCCTCTCCGGCGTTGCCGGGGTGCGGGTGCCCGAGTCCGCGCCGGGCAACCAGGACGTCTGGCATCTCTACGTCGTCCGGGTCGCATCCCGTGACCGGGTCCTGGAAGCGCTCCTGGACGCCGGGATCGGCGCCGGGATCCACTATCCGTTCCCGGTGCATCTGACTGGTGCGTACGCCTCGCTGGGGTTGGGCGACGGCTCCTTCCCGGTCGCGGAGCGGGCGGCGGGCGAGATCCTGTCGCTGCCGATGTTCCCGCACCTGAGCCCGGAGCAGCAGGAGTACGTCGCCGATGTGCTCACGGAGGCGGTGAGGCATGGGTGAGGTGCGTACACCGGTCTCGATCGTCTGCGTCTACAACGACCCGGCGGTGCTGGAGTCGTGCCTGGCCGCCTCGGTCAAGGCCGGTACGGATGCATCGCGGCAGACCGAGGTGATCCCCGTCGACAACGTCTCCGGGGCGTTCGCGAGTGCCGGCGCGGCTCTCAACCATGGCGCCCGGCTGGCGCGCAACGAGGTCGTCGTCTTCGTCCACCAGGACGTCTACCTGCACTCGCTGCCCGCGCTGGAGGCCGCCGCCTCCGCCGTCCTCGCGGATCCGGCGATCGGGGTGCTGGGGGCGGTCGGGGTCAGCCACCACGGCGAGGTCATCGGCGCGATGCGCGACCGGGTCGTCCCCCTGGGCCGCTCCACGTCGGTCCCGACGGACGTCGACTCGCTCGACGAGGTGCTCTTCATGGTCACCCGCTCGCAGGTGCTGCGCGAGCCGCTCTCGGAGTCGCCCGACCTGGCCTGGCATGCGTACGCCGTCGAGTACTGCCTCCGGATGCGCGCCTCCGGCCGCCGGGCCGCCGCCGTCGACATCCCGCTGACCCACAACAGCATGACCACCAACCTCGCCCGCCTGGACGTCGCCCACCGTGCTGTCGGGCGGACCTATGCGGGCCTGGTGCCGGTGCGTACGACCTGCGGGATCGTCGGCGGCGAGCACGGCGCCACCTCCTGGCCGGTCCGGCGTGCGCGCGGCGCCCGTCGGTTCCTGGGGGAGTCGGTCCGCGCCCGCCGGGTGACGCGCTCGCTGCGCCGCGTCTCCCGGCCCGCGCGTGGGCAGGTGGTGCTCGCCGACATCCGGCTGCTCGTCGACGACGTCGCCCGCCTCGCCGGGAGCTCCTCGATCCGCGTCGTCGACCCCTCCCGCGACGGCACCGTCGGCGAGGCCGACGGTCTCGAGCGCAACGGCCTGCCCTTCTCCGCCGCCACCCTCCGCTGGCCCGGCGTCGTCGCCGCCGTCGCCGCTGCCGCCCCCGACCAGCTCCTCCTCGTCGCCGGCCTACGGCCCGACGAGATCGCCCCCCTCGCCGCCACCACCCGGGGGCCGTACGTCGTCGGACTGGCCAGCGACACCGGTCTGTGGCTGCTCGTCGGCGTCGAGGCCGGGGTCCTCGCGTCGTTGTGGAGTCGTCCGCGGAATCGGGCGTTCTTCGTGGGGTGAGGCGTGCAGGCCTGAGATATTCGTAGAGGCCGGTCAACCGGGTATCACGCCACCCCGGCGTCGCAACCGCGCCCGAACCGCCGCGGCGGCCCACTCGGGAGCGAGATCGCGGAGACGCCCGGCGCCGCCGCGGCGGGTCTGGCGCCAGATCGCGAGCCGGTCGGTGAGGGGCATCGCGCCGAGGAGGCCGGCGGTGATGTCGGCGGAGGTGCGGCTGAACGGGTTGGTCGCCTGGACGGAGACGGTGAGCAGGTCGAGGTGGCCGCGGCCGCGGACGGGCGGGAGGAAGTCGTCGTCGAGGAGCTGAGGCATCCGGTAGAGCGACTCGGCCTCGGCGACCCAGCCGGGGCCGGTGTGGCACTCCAGGATCGCCTGAGCGGTCGCGGTGCCGCGGGTGACCCGCTCGCGCGGGCGGCGGACGAGGTCGATGAGGGTGTCGCGCAGCTGGTCGGGGGTCTTGGGCCGCAGCATCAGGTGGTCGATGCCGGGGGAGTCGGAGCCCCATACCGCACACTCGGGCCGGTGGCCGCGGAAGGTGACCACCGGGTTGGCCAGGCCACCCGACTCGAGCAGCGAGGTGAGCCCGGCGAACGGGAACGAGTCGAGGTAGGCGTCGGCGGCGAGGTGGAGCGGAGCGACGTCGGGGAGCATGCCGACGGCCTGGATCCGGCCCGAGGTACGCCGGGCCAGCCCCGCCCACGGCTCCGAGTCCGGGTCGGGGCCGGCGACCCGCCACTGCAGCCGGGGTTCGGCGGCCACCGCGGCCTCGACGGCCGCGAAGTAGGTGTCGCCGCCCTGGAACTTGCTCGAGTCGGCGGCGGTCACGACGAGCACGTCGGAGGCGGGTACGCGCCACTGCGGCTTCGCCGTCTCGCGGCGTCTCGTCCGGCCCCGGACGGCCAGCGGCCGGTTGCGCAGGACCGAGCGCTCCATCGGCAGACCACGGCGGTGCAGGGCGAGGTCCTGGCCGCTGCGGCGCAGGTGGACGACCCGGTCGTAGGCGCGCACCCCGACCCAGAAGACGTGGTCGGTGTTGTCGATGTAGACCACCGGCGGCAGGCCGCGGCGGTCGGCGAAGGCGAGGGTCGGAACGACGTCGAAGGGGTGGCAGTGGGAGACGACCAGGTCGGCGGTCGAGGCGAGCGCGCGCAGCCGGGCGGCACGGTGCATCAGCGACCCGGGCGTGGTGTCGAGCATCGTCAGGCCGACCCGGTCCCCGAGCCGGGAGGCGATCTTGGCCGGCACCGGGGACGTCATGTGCCGGGTCGCCACGATCTCGTGGGCGTGGTCGGCGAGCTGGTCGGTCCAGCCCGCGATGATCTGGGTGTGCCCGCCGCTCTGGTACATCTGCGTGACCACGTGCAACGTACGCCGGGGGCGGGCCGGCGCCGGCACGGAGGGGAGCGAGCGGCCCAGGTCGGAGAGCAGCACCTCGAGCGGTTCGTACGCGAACCAGCCGGTGTGGTTGCCCCAGGCGAACTCGGCCGCGGCCTGGGCCAGGGCGGCCGCGCGCTGCGGCCGTCGTCTCCCGGCGGCTGCGGCGGCGGCGTACATCTCCTCCAGGGTGTGGTGGTTGTCGTCGAGACGGTCAGACATGCACGTCCTCGCTCCGGGGATCGGTGGGGGTCTCGGTGGGGGAGCCGGCGCCGGAGCGGAACCAGCTGACGTCCTCGCGCCGGCGCCGCAGGAGCACCGCCCACACGGCGGCGAGCACGAGCCCGGTGACCACGCAGGTCACCCAGACCGACGGCTGGACGGCGCGCAGCCCGACGGCCGCGGCCCAGACGGCGACAGCGCCGAGAGCGGGCAGCGCGGCACCCGCGGCGAGGCCCGCGAGCCCGACCCCGGCCCGGGCGAGGTAGACGAGGTGCAGCGGGAGGATGACGACGAGCCCGACCGCGAACGCGGCCAGCCCGACCCCACCCACGCCCGCCCAGGTCGCCCCGCCCAGCAGCGCCGGCACCAGGGCGATCAGCCAGACGATCTGGATCGTCATCAGGCTCCGCGTCGAGCCGGCGATGACCAGGAAGTCGTAGGCGAGCTCGAAGGAGATCCGCAGCACGGCCAGTGCGCCGAGCCAGAGGAGCGGTGCCGCAGCGGCCAGCCAGACGTGGCCGTAGACGAGCCGGATCACCTCCGGCGCCAGCGCGGCCAGCGCCGAGCAGCCGGGGAGCGTCACCGTCAGCACCAGCGCGGAGAGCCGGGAGAAGGCATGCCGCATGCCGTCCGGATCACGCTGCAGCCGCGCGAAGATCACCGGCGTGACCTGCCGCAACGGCTTCGACAGCATCGTCACCGGCCAGCTGGAGAGGTTGAAGGCGACGACGTAGAAGCCGAGAGCGGTCGCGCCCAGCGTGCTGCCGATGACGATCTGGTCGGCGAACCCGACCGCGAAGACCAGGATGCTGGTCACCGCCAGCGGCGTGCCGAAGCGGAGCAGAGCGACCGCATGCGAGCGGGAGAGCCCCAGCCGCCACGGCAGCGGCGACATCCGCAGGAACATCACGGTGGTGACCGAGACGCCGAGAACATGGCCGATGACCAGCGAGAACGGACCCGCGCCGGCCAGCGCCAGCCCGAGCATGACCGGCACCGCCACGACCGTGGCCAGCTGGTCGATGAGCATCCGCTTGCCCTGCATCAGGTTGCGCTGCAGCAGCGCCGCGGGCGTCGCGCTGATCCCGCTGAGGACCACCGGCACGGCGAAGAGAGCCACCAGCGCCGCCGCGTCCGGCTCACCCATCGCGCGCGCGTACGGCCCCGCCCCGATCACCATCGCCGCGGCGATGAGCAGGCTCGAGACGACCGAGATCGTGGTCACCGTCGGCGCGATCTCGCGGGGGTCGTCCTTCCAGCGCACCACCGCGAGGCTCACCCCGAGCTCGTTGAAGCTGAGCACCGCCATCAGGGCGAGGAAGGCGACGGCGTAGGTCCCGTAGCTCTCCGGGCCGAGCAGACGCGCGACGAGGATGCCGACGATCATCGTGCCGAGCTTGGTGACCGCGGTGTTCGCGATGCTCCAGGCGAGCGCGGTGTGCGGGCGGGTCTCAGGCCGGGTCTCAGACAACGTCGGGCTCCGTGAGGGTCTCGGCGCGACGCTGCCGGCGCCGCAGCAGGATCGGGTCGATGCGTACGACCAGGTAGAGGATCGCCGCGGCGCCGAGCAGCCCGGAGACCACGAAGGCCCGCCGCGAGCTGCCGCCGACCGGGTAGACGACGGTCGAGCCGGGCGCCTCCTTGGTGGTCATCCGGAAGGCCCGGGCCACCTTGTACTCGTCCTGCACCCGGTCGAGCGCGGCCGCCATCTTCTCGACCAGCTGCTCCTTGCGCTTGCGGACGGTCTCCGGATCGGGCCCGACGACCTCGATGATCAGCCACTGGTCGACGTAGTTGGGCGCCCACTGGCCGCCGGTGTCGGGCAGCCGGACGGTCCACCCGTCACGTACGCCCATGCCGATCAGCCCCGCATCGGTGGCCGTGAACTTGGGCACCTGCCGGGTGCCGGCGACGAGCTTGCCGACCACGCCGGCGGTGATCACCAGGTCCTCGGAGGTGGCCCGCAGCGCGTTCGGGTACTGCGCGTTCTTCGGCGCCAGGAAGACCAGATCCGTACGCGTCCAGTAGATGCTGCGGTCCTGGCTGGCGTAGTTCGCGGCGGCGAGCGTGATGAGCGCGCCGACCACGACGAACGGCCATCGTCGGACCATCGCCCGCAGCAGGTCCCACAGCGCCATGCCCTGAACGCTAGGTCCGCCGAGGCGGAGTCCACGCAGGTCAGCGGGGTCATCGCCCAAATCGGGTAGGGCCTCGGAGAGGTCGTCCCGGATCGATCCCGGCTGGGTACGTTCGGGCCCATGGTCTTGTCGGAGTTCGTCGGTGCGATCCGGCGGCGGTGGTATCTCGCGGTGATCGGCATCCTGCTCACCGGCGTGCTGGGATACAGCGCATCGGCGTTCGTGGCGCCCTCCTACACCGCCCGTGGCCTGGTCCTGATGCTGCCCTCGAAGAACGCGGTCGGCCCCGGTGGCAACCCGTTCCTGGGTCTCGGCGGGCTCGACCTGCCGGCCCGGGTCGTGGTCGCCTACTACACCAGCGCGCCGGCCCAGGAGGCGATCGCCGAGGTCACCCCGGGCGCCTCGGTCACGGTCTCGATGGAGGAGTCGACACGCGGCCCGGTGATCGCGATCGACGTCAGCGCGGACAGCGAGGCCAACGCCATCGAGGCGCTGAACTTCGTCGCCGACTCCATCCCCGAGACCCTCGGCAGGCTCCAGGACGAGGTCAACGCGCGAGGAAATGCCCGGCTCCGCTCCCGGCCGCTCGCGCTGGACGAGACGGCGGCCATCGACGGCAGCGGACCGCTGCGGGCCCGGATCATGGCCGTCGTGCTCGGCCTCGCGATGACCGCGGTGCTGGTCTACGCGGTCGACGGGATCGTGCTGCGCCGCCGCCTGGCCCGCGAGGAGCGGGCCGCGTCGCTGGCCGCCCAGGACGTCGCCGACGACGAGCCCGACGAGCCCGACGAGGACGACCGGGCCGGCTGGGCCGACCGGAACGACCACGTCGTCCAGCGCCTCCGCGGCTGAGGCCGGAACGATGGCCGTACGCCGTGGCGTCGATGCGGTGACGTGGCTGAGCCTCTACACGTTCGCCGTCTTCGTGATCCCGTCCTGGCTGGTCTTCCGCCCGCTGGGCAGCGCCGGCTCGGTCTCGATGCTCATGGGGCTGGGCAGCTTCGCGATCTGGGTGCTGCTGAGCATCGGCCGGCCGCTGCCGGTCGACCGGCCCCCGCAGCCGATGCGGCTGGTCCTGGCACTGTTCCTGTTCAGCGTCGGGATCACCTATGTCATCGCGATGTCGCGCCCGATCAGCCGCGACGAGGTGAGCCCGGCCGACGTCGCGATCCTGGCGATGGTCTCCTGGGTCGGCACGCTGCTGCTCGCCGGCGATGCCATCCCGAGCATGGCCCGGGTCCATGTACTGGTGTGGCGGCTGGTCGTGGGCGGCAGCTTCCTGGCGGTCCTCGGGCTGGCCCAGTTCTTCGCCAAGCAGGTCTTCGTCGACCGGATCTCGGTCCCGGTCCTGACCCCGATGACGACGGTCGAGCTGGCGATGCGCAACGGCCTCGTACGCCCCGCCGGGACCGCGCTGAGCCCGATCGAGTACGGCACCCTGATGGGGATGCTGCTGCCGATCGCGCTCCACGTCGGCTTCCACCACCGCAACCGCAACCCGCTCGTACGCTGGGCGCCGGTCATGCTGATCTGCATGGTCATCGCGGCCTCCTCGAGCCGGTCGGCCTACCTCGGCGCGGCCATCGCCGTCGGGGTCTGCATGATCGGCTGGTCGCGGAAGCAGCGCGGGGCGGTCCTGGGGCTCGCCGTCGGCGGTCTGGGGCTGGTCTTCCTGGTCGCGCCGCGAATCATCAACTCGGTGACCGGCATGTTCGTCGGCGCCGAGCAGGACCCGAGCGTCACCTCGCGCACCGACAGCTACGGGGTGGCCTGGTTCTTCGTGGACCGCAACCCGTTCTTCGGGCGCGGGCTGGGGACGTTCCTGCCCAAGTACCGCATCTTCGACAACCAGTACCTCCAGATGATGGTGAGCATCGGGATCGTCGGCGTGCTCCTCTTCGCGGCGTTCGTGATCGCGACGTTCGTCCAGCTCGCCAGGGTCTACCGGGCCTGCGAGGACCCGAAGACCCGTGACCTCGTCATCGCGCTCGTCGGCGCCGCGGCCGCCGGCTTCGCCGGGCTGGCCTTCTTCGACGCGTTCGCCTTTCCAATGACGATGGGCACGATCTTCCTGGTCCTCGGGCTGGGCAGCGCGATCACCCGGCTGACCGCGAAGCCGCCGCCCGCGGCGCCCTCACCCGAAGCGCCCTCACCCGCAGGGAAGATCTCGGACCGGCCGGGGTTGGCCCGCTGAGTCCATCGTCACGATCGCGGCCTGCCACTGGGTGACCAGGTTGCACCGGACGTCGAGCGGTCCGAAGACCCAGCTCCGGTCGACCACGTACAGGTTCCTCACCGTGCCCGGCGTGCCGAGCCGGAAGGGGTAGCCGCCGCCGCTCACGACCAGGCCGTCGATGTCGACGGAGGTGTTGTCCTGGTCGGGGTAGAAGAACGGGGCGGTGCCGCCGCAGTTGTTGGTGTCGACGAAGTCGATGACCGTCTTCCGGACGGTGAGCGCACCACCGCCGTACCCCTGGATGCCGTCACCGTGCCAGTCGGTGCAGACGTCGGGGGAGACGACGCGTACGTAGGAGTCGTAGATCCCGACGCCACCGCAGGCCGACCTGCCCTGGGCCCGGAAGCCCTCCGGGACCCCGTCGATGAGCACGTTGCGGGCCGTGTAGCCGCCCGAGGTGACCGCCGGCCAGGCCTCGTCCGTCGTCGGGGCCGTGCCACGGACGATCTCGGAGTCCTCGATCACGAGACCGGTCGCGCAGGTGGCGCTGGTGTAGTTGGCGATCACCGAGCCGACCGCCTGCACCCGGCGCAGGGTCACGTTCCTGGCGGTGACGTTGATCGTCCCGTTCGTGACCCGCAGGTCCTCGACGACGGCTCCCGGGGTGTTGATCGTGTACGTCCCGGTCACCGACCGTTTCGGCTGCCAGCCGTCCGGCAGCCCGGCCGAGGCGCGGGTCGGGAAGCCACCGGAGGAGGCGGCGGAGGTCGTCGCAGCGCCGGTCGGAGAGCTGGGAGAGCCCGGAGAGGTCGGGGAGGTCGACGGAGCCGCCGGCGTGCTCGCCGGAGCGCTCGGAGCGGCGCTCGTCGAAGGGTTGGGGCTCAGGGTCAGAGGAGCGCTGGGCGGCGATGGACGATGGCGTCGACCTGGTGGTCGGTGGCCCGGGACCGCTGGGGCCGCGTGGTCGGGGAGAAGGCTGACCGTCTTCGGGTGAGCGGTCGCCGCCCCCAACGTCCAGAGGACACCGCCGGTGACGAGGGTGACCAGGACGCTGGCGAAGGCGGCACGCCGCCACCGGGTGGTCCTGTCGCGACCGTGGGGGGGCGGTCGATCCGTCGTCGATGCGTGCTCGGGGGCCTGCTGTGCGAGGGCATGAATGCACCTGTTCGTAGGGGGATACCGGCAACGGCATCGACCTTACGTTTGACCCTTCCGGAACAGTCACCCTCAAAACTCGGTATAAATCGCGGTTTCCGGGGACTCGGAGGTCACTCGCAGGGTAGGTCGCGCAGCGGGACGGGCTGACCCGCCGAGTCCATGGTCACCACGGCCGCGCTCCACTCGGTGACCAGCGAGCAGTCCACGTCGAGCGGGTTGTAGACCCAGCTCTGGTCGACCACGTAGAGGTTGCGCACCGATCCCGGTGTGCCGTTGCGGAACGGGTAGCCGCCGCCGGCCACGATCAGGCCGTCGATGTCGACCGAGTCGTTGCCCTGCTCCGCGGGGTTGAAGAACGGCGCGGTGCCGTGGCAGTTGTTCTTGACGTCCAGGATCATCACCGTACGCCGCACCTTGATCGTGCCGCCGCCGTAGCCCTGCAGGCCGTCACCGTGCCAGTCGCTGCACACGTCGGGCGAGGTGACCCGGACGAAGGAGTCGTGGATGCCGACGCCGCCGCAGCGCTCCTTGTTGGAGGCGCGCAGCCCCTCGGGCACGCCGTCGATGACGACGTTGCGCACGGTGTAGCCGCCGGCCGAGACCGCCGGCCAGGCCTCCTCGGTGGTGGGGGCGCTGCTCCGGACGAAGTCGGAGTCCTCGATGCGCAGGCCGGGGCTGCACCGGTCGTTGTAGTCGTTGACCACGACCGAGGCGATCGCCTCGATGCGGCGCAGGGTCACGCCCGGAGCGGTGACGTAGATGACGCCGTTGGTGATCCGCAGGTCCTCCACGACCGCACCGCGGTGCTGGACCCAGAAGTCACCCGTCACGGTGCGCTTCGGCTTCCAGCCCCGGGGCAGGCCGGCCGACTCTCGGGTCGGGAACCCCTTGACCGGGGGCGCGGTGGCCGTCGGGGACTCGGTTCCCTCCGGGGTGGGCGTCGGGGTGGGCGTCGGGGTCGTCGGCGTCGAGGAGGCCAACGGGCTCGGGTCGGCAGAGGGCGCGGGGGAGGGGGTCGCGCTCGCGGGTGGTGGCACCGTCGGCAGCGAGTCGGAGCCGACGTTGCGTACCTGCGCCGGTTCGGGCCACAGGAACCAGGTCGTGGCGGCCAGCAGCAGAGCCAGGCCTCCTAGGACCGCGATCCGCCGGCGCCGGCCTGGCTTGGTTGGCATGTGTTCGCACCCGTTCGCGTCTCGATGGCCATTGTCTTGTCGGCACTGCTCTGCCGACCCTCCCCGACCGCGGGGCCGGGGGCATCCTTCAAACTGGTTACTTCTCTCCGCGCCTCGCTCCGTGCCCGCTCGGTGCTCGCTCCGTGCTCGCTCCGGGTCAGCGCAGTCTCTTGACCAGCCCGGCCGCCTGGCGTTCCACCCGCCTGGCGATGCCCTGCCCGTTCAGGATCTGCCTTCTCACGCCGGCACCGTCGTCGTCCGCGGTGATGCTGAACCTCGGCTGGAGCCAGGCTCCGGCCACGGCGTGGGCGCGGTCGCTGGTGTAGACGTGCTGGTAGCCCAGCCGACGCAGGTGCCGCAGCGTGATGCGGTCGTAGCGGCCGAGCGGGAGCGCCGCCTCCTCCACCACCTCACCGGCCGCCATGGTGATCTGCTCGCGGGCCTCGATCAGCTCGCGGCGTACGCCCGCGGCGTCGAGGCCGCGCCAGCTGACGTGGTCCATGCCGTGGGTGCCGATCCGCATGCCCGCCACCCGGAGGAGACGGATGTCGAGGCGGTCGACGCTGCCCGGCAGCCCGAGCCGTCCGGCCAGGACGAAGAAGGTCGCGGTCAGGCCGCGGGCGAGCAGGCCCGGCAGTCCGATCGCGACGTCGGAGTGGTTGCCGTCGTCGAAGCTGATCCGCACCTCAGGCCGGCCGGCGACGGCGTCCAGGATGTCCTCGTAGGCGTCCTGGCTGATCCAGTAGCGGTCCTCGCCCGGCTCCAGCTCGCGCTCGGGCACGCCGATGCCGTGGAAGCAGATGTTGGTCACATGAGCGGGCATGCTCTCCACGCTAAGGAGCCGGAGGCCGTGTCCGGTCACGCCGTGGGAAGGCCTACCTCATACGGGGGATCTGAGGTCGGGAGGCGGCTCCGCCGGGGGTCTGCGCCGTCAAGACTCGTGGCGTGCCGCAGTCCATCCGCACCATCGCCGTCGTGGTGGTGACCTACAACAGCGCTCACCTGCTCGCCGATCTCGTCGGCTCCCTGCCGGGTGGGCTGGCGGGTCTCGGATGGCATCTGGTGATCGCGGACAACGCCTCGGCCGACGAGACCGTGGCGACCGCGCGCCGGCTCGCGGCGGAGGCGACCGTCGTCGAGACCGGGCGCAACGGCGGCTACGCCGCCGGGATCAACGCCGGCGTGGCGGCCGCTCTTGCCGCGGATCCGGACCTCGATGCGGTGCTGGTGCTCAACCCGGACGTACGTCTCGAGCCCGGCTGCGTGGTGGCGCTGGCGCGCGAGCTCGCGCTGCCGGCCGGCGGTCGGCCGGGCGTCGGCGTCGCGGTGCCCCGGCTGGTCGACGCCGAGGGCCGGCTGATCGAGTCGATGCGGGGTGCGCCGAGCCTGGTGCGGGCCTTCGCCGATGCCGTGGTGGGTGCCAACCGCGCCGGCCGGGTCCGCTGGGCGGGGGAGATCGTGGCGTCGCCCGCCGAGTACGAACGGGTCCAGGACACCGACTGGGCCGAGGGCTCGACCCAGCTGATCAGCGCCGCGTGCTGGCGGGCGTGCGGCCCGTGGGACGAGTCCTACTTCCTCTACTCCGAGGAGACCGAGTTCCACCTGCGCGCCGGCGATCGTGGCTTCCGGGTGCGGTTCGTGCCCGAGGCCCGCGCCGTGCACCTCGGCGGCGAGTCCACCACCTCGCCGGGCCTGTGGGCGCTCCTGGTCGCCAACCGGGTGCGGCTCTTCACGGCCCGCCGCGGGCGGGTCCAGGGCGCCGCGTACTGGCTGATGGTGCTGGCCCGCGAGTGCAGCCGGGCGCTGCTGGGCAAGCAGACCTCGCGACGTGCCGTACGCACCCTGGTCAGCCGCCGGCGGATGAAGGCCCCGCGCGGTCCCGAATGGGTGGCGAGCGCATGAAGGCGGCGATGTCTCCGATCACGGCCGACGACCTCCCGGCCGTCTCCTCGTTCCTGCACGAGCAGCTGAACCCGAGGGTCCAGGAGCTGGAGTGGACCCAGGCGCTGCGGGTGCCGTGGGACGTACCGCAGCCCAACCACGGCTTCTTCCTCGCCGAGGGCGACCGGGTCGTCGGGGCCTACCTCGCCTACTACTCCGAGCGGACCGTCGGCGCCGAGACGCTCCAGATCTGCAACCTGGGCGCCTGGTGCGTGCTCGACAGCCACCGTGCCCAGGGGCTGCGGCTGCTGACCACGCTGCTGAAGCAGCCCGGCTACGAGTTCACCGACTTCTCGCCCTCGGGCAACGTGGTCGCGCTCAACCGGAAGCTCAAGTTCACCGATCTGGACACGACCACCTCGCTGGTCCCGGCCGTGGCCGTGCCGAGACGCGGGGTGCGGGTGAGCAGCCGTCCGGACGTACTGGACTCGGTGCTGCAGGGCGAGGAGCGTGACCTCTACGCCGACCACCGTGCCGCGGCGGCGGCCCGCCACGTGGTGCTGAGCACCGGCTCCGAGCACTGCTACGTGGTCGCCCGCAAGGACACCCGCAAGGGCGTACGCGCCTTCGCCTCGGTCCTCTACGCGAGCAACCCGGAGCTGCTCCGGCGGCACGCGCCGCGGCTGGCCTGGCACCTGCTGCGGGAGCACGGCGCCGCGGCGACGCTGGTCGAGCACCGGGTCGCGGGCGGTGCGCCGGCCGGGTCCTACCGGCTGTCGCGCTCGCGGCCGAAGATGCTGCGCAGCGACGCCCTCGACCCGGCCCGGGTCGACTACCTGTACAGCGAGCTGACATGTCTGGAGTGGTGAGATGCCGAACGTCGAGGGCATAGCCGTCGGGGGCATGGCCGTGGGGCTGCTGGCCGAGCGGGTCGGCTCCACGCCGTTCTTCGCCTACGACCGGGCCGCGATCGACGCCCGGGTCGTCTCGTTGCGCTCCGCGCTCCCCGGGGACGTGCACCTGAGCTACGCGGTGAAGGCCAACCCGATGCCCGCGGTGGTGCAGCATCTCGCCCGGAGGCTCGATGCGCTCGACGTGGCGTCGGGGGCCGAGATGCGGGTGGCGCTCGACACCGGGATCGCTCCTGGCTCGGTGAGCTTCGCGGGGCCGGGGAAGTCGGTCGCCGAGCTGACCCAGGCCGTGGCGGCCGGGGTGCTGGTCGAGATCGAGTCGCCGCTGGAGGCCGACCGCCTGGTCGAGGCCGCCGACCGGCTCGGTATCCGGCCGCGGGTCGCGGTGCGGGTCAACCCGGACTTCGAGGTCAAGGGCTCCGGGATGCGGATGGGCGGTGGCGCCCAGCAGTTCGGGGTCGACGCCGAGACGGTGCCGCTGCTGCTCAAGACGCTGCACGACCGCGACGTCGAGGTGGCCGGCTTCCACGTCTTCTCCGGCTCGCAGAACCTGCACGCGTCGATTCTGGCGGAGGCCCAGGAGCGCACGGTCGACCTCGTCCTGCGGCTCTCCGACGACCTTCCTTCGGCGATGACCTACCTCAACATCGGCGGCGGCTTCGGGATCCCCTACTACACCCAGGACCGCCCTCTCGACCTCGATCTCGTCGGCTCGCGGCTCGAGGAGCTGCTGGCCACCCGCGTACGTCCGGCACTGCCGTCCGCGCAGGTCGTGATCGAGCTCGGCCGCTATCTGGTCGGCGAGGCCGGGGTCTACGTGACCCGGGTCGTGGACCGCAAGATCTCCCGCGGCACGACCTTCCTGGTCGTCGACGGCGGCATGCACCACCAGCTCGCCGCCTCCGGCAACTTCGGCCAGGTGATCCGCCGCAACTACCCGATCTCGGTCGTGGCTGCTCACGAGGGCGGGGAGGAGGTCGTGCAGGTTGTCGGCTGCCTCTGCACGCCCCTCGACCTGCTCGGCGACAAGGTGAGCCTGCCGCGGGCCGAGGTGGGCGACCTGGTCGTGGTCCACCAGGCCGGGGCGTACGGCCTCACCGCCAGCCCCACCGCCTTCCTGAGCCATCCGGCGCCGCTCGAAGTTCTCGTCTGAAACCCAAGGAGTCCCATGACCATCGACACCACCGACGTGACCCTCACCGGCGTCAGCGAGGCGATCACCGACGTGATCGGCCCCGATCACAGCGCCGGCACGCTGACCGCGGACACGCTGCTCTTCGGCGCGCTGCCCGAGCTCGACTCGCTCGCCCTGGTCGAGCTGATCACCGTCCTCGAGGACCGCTTCGGCTTCGAGATGGACGAGGACGACATCAACGCCGAGGTCTTCGAGTCCGTCGGGTCGCTGGCCGAGTACGTGCGCGGGCAGCTGGGCTGATGCTCACCGAGTTACCTCGGTCGGGCGCCACTGCCTTCGTGGAGTTCCGCGAAGGCAGCGACTGCTCACCGAGGTGACTCGGTGAGCATCCCGCCCTCGGCCAGCGCCTGAGCCGCCGCCTGGTCGATCTTGCCGTTGCCGAGCCGGGGGAGCTGGGCGACGGGGACGAGCACGTCGGGGACCGAGTCGGGCCGGAGGACGGTCGGGAGGCCACGACGGAGGTCGTCGAGCCGTGTGGCCGGACCCTCGACGAGGCTGACCAGGTCGCCCGCGGGCGTCGCGGCGGTGAAGGTGGCCACGCCGAAGGCCTGCTTCACCTCGGCGTCGAGGACGTCGAGGTCGACGAAGCTCGCGCTGCGCTTGACCCGGCGCCCCGCGCGGCCGAGGCAGAAGAGCTCCTCGCCGCGGCGGGCGCCGAGGTCGCCGGTGAGCACCCGCTCCGGGTCGTCCCAGCGGGGGTACTCCCCGTTCGGGGCGCCGAAGAGGTAGCCGCCGGGAAGATGGGGCGACTCGATGGCGAGCATCTCGTCCGCGGCCGACAACGACGTACGCCACGCCCCGACCGCGCCGCGCCCGATCCCGAGCGCGCCGTGGACCGCCGGCAGATCGTCACCGGCATCGAACCGGGCGGCGCTGGCGAACCCGATCGTCTCGCTGGTGCCGTACGTGTTGACGACGGTCGCGACGCCGAGGTCGAAGACGCGCCGGGCGTCGGCGGCGGAGAGCCGGTCGCCGCCGGAGCCCCACACCCGCAGGCTCCGCGGAGCGGCGTCGACCCGCTCGGCGGCCGCCAGGTCGATGAACCGGGGAGCCAGCCGCAGGTGTGTCGCCTCGACGCGCGCGCAGAAGCCGAGCGGCCGGAGTCGGTCACCCAGCGACGACGACACCTGAAGCGACGCGCCTGCGGCCAGGGCGACCAGCAGGTTGGTCATCGCCAGGTCGTAGGAGAGGTGCGAGACCTCGGCCCACACCGAGGAGGGGTCGAGGTCGAGCGCTGCCGCGCCGTGCGGCACGAAGGCGTCGATCCCGGCCCAGGCCGACAGCACCCCCTTGGGGCCGCCGCCGGTGGAGCCCGAGGACATCGCGACGTACCCGGCCTCCCGTGCTTCCGCGGACGATGACGATGACGATGACGATGACGACGACGAAGACGATGACGAGGCGACCGTGCGGATGCCCGAGCGGTCGAGCACGACGTCGGGATGCAGCGCCTGGACGAGGGCCCGGCGGTGCTCCTCGGGCGCCGACGGGTCGACGAAGCAGACCGAGAGGTCACCGAGGATCGCGGCCACGAGCGCGACCACCGCTTCGGTCGACAGCGGCAGCGCCACGGCGACCAGCGGCCGCGGCACACCAGCGGCCGCGACGAGCGCGTCCCGCACCCCCTCGGCCGTCTCGACCAGCGTGTCCGCACCGACCGACGTGCGCCGATCGGCGATCACAGACTCCGAACGAGGTCGCGTGCGCGCGGAGAGGATGCGCTCGGCCAGCGGGTTCACAGCACGCGACGCTAGGGGCCGCAGAGTGCCTCGGCATCGGGGTCACCGATCACGATCCCCGGATTCGGGGATATGCCGGGTGTCCCCGGCGAGCGGGTCTCCGCACTCCTCAACGCTGCTCATATGGTCAACGCAGCCCAGCAGAGACATGGCGTGGCAGAGACGCACGTGCTGATCATCGTTCAGAACCTCCCCGTGCCGCTGGACCGACGGGTCTGGCTGGAGTGCCAGGCGCTGGTCGCGCGCGGCTACGAGGTCAGTGTGATCTGCCCGAAGGGCCCCGGCGACCCGGGACGGCAGCAGCTGGGCGGCGTACGCATCTACAAGTACCGGGCCGCGCCGCAGGCCCGCGGCGTGCTCGGCTATCTGCTCGAGTTCGTCTACTGCTGGATCCGCACCGCGCTGCTGGCCACCAAGGTCTGGCGCGACCGCCCGTTCTCGATCATGCAGGCCTGCAACCCGCCCGACACCTACTGGCTGCTGGCCCGCATCTGGAAGCGCCGCGGCGTCCGGTTCGTCTTCGACCAGCACGATCTCAACCCCGAGCTCTTCCTCTCCCGCTTCGGCGCCCCGACCTCGCTCTCGGGCCGCGCCCAGCTGGCCGTGCTGCGCTGGCTCGAGAAGCAGACGTACGCCACCGCCGACCGCGTCATCTCGACCAACGAGTCCTACCGGAAGGTCGCGATCAGCCGCGGTGGGATGGACCCCGCGGAGGTGACCGTGGTCCGCAGCGGACCCGACACCTCGGTGATGCGCCCGATCCGGCCCCACGACCCCGCTCCCGCGGGACGCCGCCACACCCTGGCGTACCTCGGGATCATGGGGCCGCAGGACGGTGTCGACACGGTCCTGGAGGTGATGGACGAGCTCGTCCACCGCCGCGGCCGCACCGACGTCGACGCGGTGCTGATGGGCTTCGGAGACTGCCTCGAGGACCTCAAGCGCCGCTGCACCGAGCTCGGCCTCGACGACGTGGTCACCTTCACCGGCCGGGCCGGCTCCGCGCAGATCGCCCAGCACCTCAGCGCCGCGGCGGTCGGTCTGTGCCCCGACCTGAAGACGCCGCTCAACGACGTCTCGACGATGAACAAGACGATGGAGTACATGGCGTACGCCCTGCCCTCGGTCTCCTTCGACCTGGTCGAGACGCGGGTCTCCGCCGAGGACGCCGCGCTCTTCGTCCCGTCGGGGGACGTGGCGGCGTTCACCGATGCCGTCGAGACCCTGCTCGACGACCCGGAGCTGCGGGTCGAGCTGGCGCTCCGGGCGCGGGAGCGCGCGGCGAAGGTGCTCGACTGGGGCCCGCAGTCGGCGGCGTACGTGCAGGTCTACGACTCGATGTGCGCGATCGGGGAGGCGCCGGCGGCGGTCGAGGGGTTCGAGTACGTCGATCTGGACGATCCGGACGCGCTGCGCCAGTTCGTGCTGACCCGGGGACCCTTGGCGACGTAACCCATTTCGGGTATATGACCACGGATCGTGGACCACGGTCCGTGCGGATGCCCTTGGATGGCTCCTTGTGCTGAAAATAGGGGCCGTCGGCTCCTAGCAAACTAGGAGTCAACCCCACGTGACCCCCACTGTACGCATGCTCGGGACCCGTGGTGTGCCCGCTGCCCACGGCGGCTTCGAGACCGCGGTGGAGAACATCGGACTCGACCTGGTCGACCGCGGCTGGCGCGTGGTCGTCTACTGCCAGGACGACGAGCCGCACGCGGACCTGCGCATCGACACGTGGAAGGGCATCGAGCGCGTCCACGTGCCGGCCCGACACGACGGCCCGCGCGGGACGATCGAGTTCGACGTCGGCGCGGTCCGGCACGCCGCGCGCGAGGCCGCGCTGGACGGCAGCGTGTGCGTGACGTTCGGCTACAACACCGGCGCGCTCAACTCGGTGCTCCGCTCCCGCCGGGTCCCCAACATCATCAACATGGACGGCATCGAGTGGAAGCGGGCCCGCTGGTCCGGCCCCGAGAAGGCGTTCCTGTGGACCCAGGAGCGGGCCGCGTGCTGGCTGGGCGACCACCTGATCGCCGACCATCCCGAGATCGCCCGCCACCTGGCGACCCGGGTGCCGGCCGAGAAGATCACCACGATCGCCTACGGTGCGCCGCCTGTTGTCGATGCACCGGAGTGGCCGGTGCTCGACCACGGGCTGGAGCCGGGCTCCTATCTCACGCTGATCGCCCGGCCGGTGCCGGAGAACAGCATCCTCGAGGTCGTCCGGGCCTTCTCCAGCCGCCGGTGGGGCCGGAAGCTGGTCGTCCTGGGCTCCTATGATCCGGCGGATACCTACCATCGCGCCGTCCTCGAGGCGGCGAGCGACGAGGTCGTCTTCCTCGGCGCGATCTACGACACCGACATCGTCTCGGCGCTGCGCTTCCACTCGGTGGCGTACGTCCACGGGCACCAGGTCGGCGGCACCAACCCGTCGCTGGTCGAGGCGCTGGGCTGCGGCAACGCCGTGATCGCCCACGACAACCGCTACAACCGCTGGGTCGCCGACGGCGCCGCACTCTACTTCTCCGACGAGGCCGGCGTCGTGACCGCGCTGGAGCAGCTCCTGTCCGAGCCCGAGCTGGTGGCGTCGCTGTCCGCGGCGGCCCGGGCCCGGCACTCGGCCGAGTTCACCTGGAGCCGGATCACCGACCAGTACGAGGCGCTCATCCGCGCCCACATGCGCTGAGGTCTGTCCTAGACGTCGGTCGTGATGTCTGTGACCCGGGGTGTGGCCTCGCTGGCCGCGTAGGCGCGATAGGCGATGACGCAGGCCACGGTGAGGACGGCGGCGGTCGCGGCGCAGACGGTGAAGAGGGCCTGCCACTGGTTGTCGTCGGCGGCCGGGCCGGCGGCGACGGCGGCGACGGAGCTGCCGATGAAGAGCGAGGCGGCGAAGCAGGCGACGACCGTGCCGCGCGCCTCGGGGACGATCGAGGTGGCCCACGTCTGCAGCGAGGTGTGCAGGAAGGCCCAGGTGACCCCGAGCATGATCACGATGCCGATGATCGTGGGCACCGAGACGCGCATGGTCGCGACGGCGTACCCGGCCGTCAGGGCGCTGCCGCCGATCCCCATCAGTGCCCACCGCGGGAGCCGCCGGGTGAGCGCCTTGAGGACCTGCGAGGAGAGCAGGACCGCGATGCCGTACGCCGCGGCCGCCAGCCCCGCCCGCGCGGCGTCGACGCCCTGGGCCTGCAGGGCGGGGGCGAGGAGGGTGAGGACGCCCAGGACCAGGCCACCCTCGACGAAGACGAGCAGCCCGACGACCAGCACCCAACGGTTGCTCAGCGCGGCCCGGAACGCTGCTCCGACCCCGTGGCCGGTGCTTCTCGGTGGCTCGGCGAGCTTCCTCAGGCCCCAGGCGCTGACCAGTGCGACCACCGCCGGCCCGGCGAACACGACCCGCCATCCCGCCAGCTGACCGGTGATCCCCGCCGCGGCCGCGGCCAGCGCGGTCCCGACCGCCATCGCCGCCATCAGGTCCGAGAGGGCCCGCTGACGGTGGGTCGTGGAGACGGTGTCCCCGACGTACGTCAGCGACGTCGGCACGATCGCCCCGAAGAACGCCCCGGCGACCACCCTCACCACGATCAGCGTGATCAGGTTCGGTGCCGCGGCCGATGCGACCCCCGCGATCCCGGCTCCGACCAGCGCCCCCTGCATCAGGCGGACCCTGCCGAACCTGTCCGAGAGTGCGCCCCACAACGGCTGACAGAGCCCGTACGCCAGGTAGTAGCCGCTCGCGATCGCCACCGCCTGCCCCACCGATACCTCGAACGTCGCCGCGACCAGGACCAGGATCGGGCTCACCACGAACCGGTCGAAGCTGCTCACAAACGAGGCGACCGCGATCCAGACCGGTGGGCGTTTCGGGGAGCGGTCTGCGGGAGGGGTCACTTCTTCAGGTTAGTAAAGAAACGTTGGCCTTCGGCTTCGGGCTTCTCTCTGGTGGGTCTGGGGTGCCGGTTCGTTCTTGGGAGGGGGTTCTCGTGCCTGGGGATGGGCGGTGGTCGAGCTTGTCGAGACCATCGCTTGTGCGGGGCTGCTGCTTCGTGGCTGGTGTGTGGGCCGCCGACCCGTTCTCGGGGGTCTTCTCGATCTGGTCCGGCGTCAAGGGCGGGCCTTCGGCCCGCCGGCTTTGCCGGCTGCTGCTGCAGTGGGTCACGGACCGGTGCTGCTCCGGTGGTCGAGCTTGTCGAGACCACCCTGCGCGTAACCGTTCTTCGTGGTCGGTGTGGGCTGCCGACCTGTCTTTCAGGGGCTTCTCGGTCGGTCGGGCGTCAAGGACGCCCTGCGGGCGCGGGCTTCGCCGGGTGCTGCACCGACCTGTGTGTCGCGGACCGGTGCTGCACTGGTGGTCGAGCTTGTCGAGACCACCCCGTGCGGGGCTGTTCTTGTGGCTGGTGTGGG